>NZ_JBIDBN010000012.1:0-296436 GCF_043203115.1 Streptomyces sp. NPDC048001 | reverse complement strand
CGGGGGGGCCCCCCGGGGGCCCCGGCGGGGCCGCGCCGTCGCGTGGGGGGCACACTGCACGGCCGGGCCCCGCACCCATGGGTGCGGGGCCCGGCCGTGCAGTGTGCCGACCGCGCCCTGACCCATGTGAACACCGGAGGCACCACCCCCATGCGCAGGTCCGCGCACCGCCGCCCCTCTCCGCACCGCCGCGGCCGGCTGGCCGCTCTGCTGATCGCCCCGCTGGCGGCGGTGGCCGCAGTCGGCGGCTTCTTCGCCGCCGGTGCGGACGACGGGCCCGGGGCCTCCGACGGCTCCGCGCCGAACGGCTCCGGGGCGCCCTGGGCGGTGCCCGCGACCTCGCTGCCCACGCCGCTGGCGGCGGACGGCACGGTGTCGGTGGTGCAGATCGTCTCCCATCCGGACGACGACCTGTTCTTCATGAACCCCGACACCCGCCAGTCCCTCGCCTCCGGCTCCCGCCTCACCTCCGTCTACCTCACCGCGGGCGAGGCCGACGGGGTGAACGCCGCGAGCAGCGGCCCCTTCGCGCCCGACACCGCCCCCTCCGCGGACAAGGCGCGCTATGCGGAGGCGCGGCAGAACGGCATACGGGCCGCGTACGCGGAGATGGCGACGGGCGACCGCACCAGCCCCTGGCGCCGGACCGCGATACCCACGGCCGGCGGCGCGACGGCCGAGCTGAACGTCCTCGCCGGACGGCCGGAGATCTCCCTGGTGTGGGTGCAGCTGCGGGAGGCGGGTGCGAGCCAGGGCGACCGCCCGGTCAGCCTGCGCGGGCTGTGGGACAACCGGACCACCCGGCTCCCCTCCCAGCTGGCCTCCCACTCCCCCGTGAAGCGGGACTTCGCCTACGACCGGGAGCAGGTCGTGGACACGGTGGCCGGGCTGCTGAAGCGGTTCGCACCGACCCATGTGCGCATGCTGGACCCGACCCCGGGCCGTTCGCCGGAGACCGGCAATCTCACCGACCACCAGGACCACGCCTACGGCGCGCGGTTCGCGCAGGCGGGCATCGCCCGGTACGCGCACACGCCGGACCGCCCGGCCTTCAGCGTCCAGAACTACCTGGGCTACTCCACCAGCGGGCTGCCGTCCACCCTCTCGCCCGAGGCGGCCGAGGCCAAGCTGCACACCATGCACACCTACGCGTGGATGGACACCGAGAACTACTGCGGCTCGGAGGCGGGCTGCGGCGACCGGAAGGTGGCCGCGCGGCCCGGCGGCCGCGGCTGGACGGAGTCCGTCCGCTACACCCGGGGCGAGTCGACCTCCTGGGTGCAGCCCGCCCCCGACGGGGGGCTGTGGGCCTTCTCCGTGCTCGACACCCGCCTCGCCGTCTGGCACCGGGAGCCCGGCGGCACCTGGCGCGGCCCCGAACTCCAGCCCGGGGGCGGCCTGGACAGCGGGGTCGGCTCGGTGCGGCTCCCGGACGGCCGGATCGCGGTGTTCGCCGTCCGCACCACGCTCGGCGCGAAGCCGGAGGAGTACCGGCGCGACGTGGTCACGGCGGTGCAGCGCACCCCGGACGACAGCGCCTTCGGCGACTGGCGCTCGCTGGGGACGCCCGAACGGGACGACGCCACCGGGCTGTCCGACATCAGCGCGCCCGCGGCCGCGGTCGACGCGCAGGGCCGGGTGACGGTCTACCTGCGCACCAGCGGCTCCACCCTCAGCTCCGCGGAGCAGCGCGCGGACGGCGGCTGGAGCCCGTGGCGCGAGCTCGGCGGCACGGACCTGCACGGGGACCCGGTGGTGGCCTCGGACGCCGCGGGCCGCCGGTACGTCTTCGCCGGAACGCCGGTGTCCGTCGTGGCCTGGACCCAGTCCGCGCCGGGGGCCCCGCTGACCGGGCCCGCCGCCACCGGGCTGCCGGCCACGACGCTGGCGCTCAACGCGGTGCCGGACGGGGACGGGGTGCGGCTGTTCTTCCGCAAACCGGCGTCCGGCGCGGTGCGCAGCGCGCACTTCTCGGGGCCGGTCGCCTCGCCGGTGACCGAACTCGGGAACATCGCCGGGTTCGGCCCGGTCGGTGCGGCCCCCTCCGGCGGCGTCCTCGCGGTCCGTTCGGGATCGGGCGTGCCGGGCACCTACGCGGCGGGCGCCGGAGGGACGGGCACGCAAGGGCGGTCCGCGGGCGGCGCGGGGACATGGACCACCGCGGACGGTCCGCTGCTCGTCGGGGCGCCGGCGGGCGCCGAGACGGGAATGGGGGCCCTCGGGCAGGACGGGCGGCTGTACTGGCTGCGGCCGGGTCCCGACGGCGGCTGGACGCCGGCGGGCTGAGCCGCGGTCCCTCGGGCCCGGGAGCGGGCGGCAGGGGAGCCCCGTCCGGCGGACCGGCGTGTTTCCGCCCCGCCCGCGGCGGCGCGCTGGTAAGCCGGGGGCGCGGTGTCCGGCGGCCCCGGGCCCGTGCACGGCCGCACCGAGCAAAGGGCGGCCGTCCCCCAGCACCCGAGAGGAATCCCCGTGGACCTGACCCTCGAAGTCGCCCAGGTGCCCGTGACGGACGTGGACCGGGCGAAGACCTTCTACGCGGAGGCGGTGGGCTTCCGTGTCGACCTCGACCAGGAGGTCGCTCCCGGCATGCGGATCGTCCAGCTCACCCCGCCGGGTTCGCGGTGCTCGGTCGTCCTGATGAGCGGGATGCCGAACCACCCGGAGCAGCCCGCGATGGCACCCGGGTCGCTCCACGCGCTCCAGCTGTGCGTGACCGACATCGCCGCGGCGCACGCGGCGCTCGCGGAACGCGGCGTCCCCGTCACACCGGTCCAGCACGTCGGCGCGCGGGGCTGGGAGGACGGGCCGGGCGAGGAGTGGAACTCCTTCCTGTTCTTCAGGGACCCCGACGGCAACTCCTGGTGCGTCCAGGAGGCGCCCTCCCCGCTCTCCGAGCGCTGAACCCCGTCGCCGGCGGATACCCCCGCCGGAGACGTTCCGGCCCCGCCCGGCGGCCCCACACCGGACATCCGGCTCCCCCGCACCGCTCCCACGGCCCGTGCCGGGCCCTGCCGGGGGGTGCGGCGGCCGGGGACCGGCCCCCGGAGGTCCGGGCCCCGGCCGGGGCGCGAGAAGCGCCCACACCGGCCCGCAGAGCCTCGGCAAACACCCCTTGACCTGCCCTTTCACCGCCGCTCGGCATAGGGTTCGCAGCATCGGTCCGAGCGGTCGCCACCCGGGCGTCCGACGGGCCCCGGGAACAGGGGGAGGCTCCCGTGGAGCAGGACGCGACGCGCCGCGGCATCCGCACCGTCGAGGACGTGATGGAGCTGCTGGACGGGCTGTTCGCGCCCGGGGCGGACCGCTGGAGCACTGACGGCGCGGACTGGTGGGACGGCTTCTACGCCGACCGCTCCCGGCCCGTGCCGTTCTTCGTCTCCAAGCCGGACGAGAACCTGGCCGCCCTGCTCGACGGGGAGGCCGTGCCTCCCGGCTCCCGTGCGCTGGACCTGGGCTGCGGCCCGGGCCGCAACGCGATCCGCCTGGCGGCGGCCGGGTACGTCGTGGACGCGGTGGACCTGTCGGCCGCGGCGATCGCCTGGGGCCGGGAGCGGGCCCGGGAGGCGGGCGCGCGGGTGCGCTTCCTCCACGGCGACGTGTTCACCGAGGAGTTGGACGGCCCCTACCGGCTGATCCACGACTCCGGCTGCTTCCACCATCTGCCTCCGCACCGCCGCATCGGCTACCTGGCGCTGCTGGAGCGGCAGCTGGCACCCGGCGGCCTCTTCTCGCTGACCTGCTTCGCCTCCGGGGGCATGGGGTCCGAGCTGCCGGACGGGGAGCTGTACCGGGAGGGCGGCCTGGGCGGCGGACTCGCCTACACCGCGGAGGAGTTGCGCCACGTCTTCCGGGACCTGGAGGAGGTCGGGCTGCGGCGGATGCGCGAGGAGCCCGAGGACTCGGCGGTCTTCGGCCACCCCTTCCTCTGGACGGCGCTGTTCCGCAGGCCGCCCGCCTCGGCGGCACCGGGGCGGGCCGCCGCCCGATAATGCTTTGCCGCCGTCCGCTCCGGTCGGATAGGAAGCTCGCATGCTACGGGGCAGCACGGTCGGGCTCAGGGCCCGGCACGAGGACGACATCCCGGTCCTGCGGGCCGAACTCTACGACGACGTGGTCACCGCCTCGCGTGCCGGGAGCGGACCGTGGCGGCCGGTCCCGCCCGGGGCGAAGGACCCGCGGCTCGCGGTGGACGGCACGGAGGAAGGGCACGTCCCCTTCTCCGTGGTGGAGCTGGAGGGCGGCACCCTGGTCGGCACCGCGACGCTGTGGGGGATCGACGACCACAACCGGTCCGCGCACCTCGGGCTGAGCCTGCTGCCCGCCTCCCGCGGCAGGGGCTACGGCTCGGACGCGGTGGCGGTGCTGTGCCACTACGGCTTCGTCGTGCGCGGCCTGCGGCGGCTGCAGTTGGAGACGCTGTCGGACAACCTCGCGATGCTGCGCGCCGCGGAGCGCAACGGCTTCGTCCGCGAGGGCGTGCTGCGCTCCTCGGCGTGGGTGCTGGGCGAGTTCCTGGACGAGGTGCTGCTCGGACTGCTCGCACAGGAGTGGGAGCCGGACGCGCGGACGTAGGCGCCGCCGGGGACGGCGCGCCGCGGGGCCCGGGCCGGGGTGGCTCCCGGGCCCGGGCCCCGCGGGCCGGGTGTCACTTCGGCGGCTGCTCCCCGCGGCCGAACTGGTCCTTCATACGGTCCTGGGCCGTGTCGACCTGGCCCTCGTACGAGCCCTGGGTCTTCTTGTCGACCGTGTCGCCGGCTCTGTCGACGCCCTGGCCGGCCTGGTCCTCGTGCCCTTTGAGCATGCTCTTGAGCTTGTCCATCATGGACATGGATGTTCCTCCTCGACGCGGATGTCGACGTCTCTCCAGGGTCGGTGCACCGCGCCCGGACCGCATCCCCAGGGCCCGGGGGCGCGGACGGAGCGGCCCGGGGCCGGGGCCGGCGGAGTGCCCTGTGGGCCCTGGGCCCGCTTCGGGGCGATCGGAACCGGCCAAGCTCCTCCCGCGGCCTCCTGGGGGCCGCCCTGCGGGGACGGCGGCCGGGGGCCGGGCCGGGGGCCGCGTGCGGCGGCGGCCCGCCCCGGAGCACGGGTGCCTCCCGGGCAGGCCCCCGGCGGACCTGCCACCGGAGACGAGATGTCCGGAATCTGTTCACTCGTTGGTAGTCGCCCGGCATGAACCGACCCGGAGGTGATCAGAGTCCTGTCGACCGCCCCTACGGACGGGGCGGAGAACCTCGAACGAACAGGAAGGACGGGCCATGAGCCTGATCCAGACCGGCAGGATCGACCTCAACTCCGGCGACGCCGTGGAGACCGTGGGCGGGAACACCTCGACCTTCACGCGGGTCACGTTCCCGACGCCGTTCCCGCAGGGCTCCCAGGTCGTGGTGCTGCCGCTGACCCAGACCTTCAACGGACCGGAGACGCCGGGCATCCGCGTCCACGACGTCACCCCCACGGGGTTCCTCATCCGCCTGAACGAGGTCAACGCCGGCAGCGTCAAGAGCGACGGCAAGCACACCACCGAGACGGTCGGCTGGCTGGCCGCCACCATCTGACCGCGGCGGCCGACCCGGGTGGGGCGTCCCGTTGCAGCCGGGACGCCCCACCCGGGGGCCTTCGGGCACCGCCCGCACGGCCACCGGCCCCGGGCCGTGCCCCGCGACGGCCCGGACGCGGTCGGGCCGGGGCGAGCGGGACGGGACGGGGGGGAGCGGGACGGGGGGGAGCGGGACGGGCCGGGGCCGGCGGTCGATGACCGTCGGCCCCGTCCGCCGCGTCAGCGGGAAGCGCTCTGACCTGCGCTTACAGCACCGGCAGGGACTTGCGCAGCTCGAAGGCGGTGACCTCGGAGCGGTACTCCTCCCACTCCTGCTTCTTGTTGCGGAGGAAGAAGTCGAAGACGTGCTCCCCCAGCGTCTCCGCCACCAGCTCGCTGCGCTCCATGAGGTCGATGGCCTCGCCCAGGTTCTGCGGGAGCGGGGTGATGCCCATGGCGCGGCGCTCGGAGTCGGAGAGGGCCCAGACGTCGTCGTCGGCGCCCGCGGGGAGTTCGTAGCCCTCCTCGACGCCCTTGAGGCCGGCGGCGAGCAGGACCGCGTACGAGAGGTACGGGTTGCAGCCGGAGTCCAGCGAGCGGACCTCGATGCGGGCCGAGCCCGTCTTGCCCGGCTTGTACATGGGCACCCGGATCAGTGCGGAGCGGTTGTTGTGGCCCCAGCAGATGTAGGAGGGGGCCTCGCCGCCCGCCCCGGCACTGCGCGTGGAGCCGCCCCAGATGCGCTTGTAGGAGTTGACCCACTGGTTGGTCACCGCCGAGATCTCCGCGGCGTGCCGCAGCAGCCCGGCGATGAAGGAACGGCCGACCTTGGAGAGCTGGTACTCGGAGCCCGACTCGTAGAAGGCGTTGCGGTCGCCCTCGAAGAGCGAGAGGTGGGTGTGCATCCCCGAGCCGGGGTAGTCGGAGAAGGGCTTGGGCATGAAGGTGGCCTGCACGCCCTGCTCCAGCGCCACCTGCTTCATGACCAGGCGGAAGGTCATGATGTTGTCGGCCGTCGACAGGGCGTCGGCGTAGCGGAGGTCGATCTCCTGCTGGCCCGGGGCCCCTTCGTGGTGGCTGAACTCGACGGAGATGCCCATGGACTCCAGCATCGTGATCGCCTGGCGGCGGAAGTCCATGCCGACGTTCTGGGGGGTGTGGTCGAAGTAGCCGGAGTTGTCGGCGGGTGTGGGCCGGCTGCCGTCCACCGGCTTGTCCTTGAGCAGGAAGAACTCGATCTCCGGGTGGGTGTAGAAGGTGAAGCCCAGGTCGGAGGTCTTGGCGAGGGCCCGCTTCAGCACGAACCGGGGGTCGGCGAAGGACGGGGAGCCGTCGGGCATCAGGATGTCGCAGAACATCCTGGCCGTACCCGGGGCCTCGGCACGCCACGGCAGGATCTGGAAGGTCCCCGGATCGGGCTTGGCGATCATGTCCGACTCGTATACGCGCGCGAAGCCCTCGATCGCCGATCCGTCGAAGCCGATGCCCTCGTCGAAAGCCTGCTCCAGCTCGGCGGGGGCGACGGCGACGGACTTCAGGAAACCGAGCACATCGGTGAACCACAAGCGCACGAAGCGGATGTCGCGCTCTTCGAGCGTGCGGAGCACGAACTCCTGCTGCTTGTCCATTGGAGAATTCCACCCATCGTTGCCGGTCCGCCGCGTGCTGCCGCCCCCGAGGATGCCATCCCCGGGTTTCAGGCGCGTTGCGCACCGCGGCTGAGCCCATTGTGTGTCAGAGGGCACCGGGAGACGACCCCGAGGGGGCTCCCGGCCCCGCCGCGGAAGGGCGGCGGCCTCCCCTGCCGGGACGCCGGGCCCCGGCCCCGCGGCGCGCGGCCCCCTTGCGGGGGTTCGCGCCGCTTGTCCCGGAGGCGGGGCGGCGGGATTCCCTCCCCCGTCTGGACCCGCCCCGCCCACCCGCGGCTACGATCTCGGCCATGAGGGGTCCGCGGAGTCACCGCGTCCGGCGCGGCACGCGTCCCACGGCTCTGCTGAGCTCCGTGGTGACGCTCCTCGGCGCGCTCTTCCTCTGCCTCGGCCCCGCGGGGCCGGCACCGGTGGCGCACGACCGGGGGGCCGCAGGGCCCGCCGTGTCCACCGCCGCCGATCGGGACCACGGTCACACGGCGACCTTCACCTGCCCCTTCGGCCGCGGGGACTGCGGACTGAAGCCGGCGATGAACCCCGCCGTGCTGACCGCCCCGCCGCTCGACGCCCCGCTCCAGGCGGCCGCCGAGCCCCCCTTCACCGCCCCGGCCGCCTCCACCGGCGGGCCGCGGCGGGCCGGGGCCCTGCCCCGTGCCCCGGATCTGCACGTCCTTCAGGTGCTGCGGGCGTAGACGGCCCGCACGCCGCGCGTCACGCACCACCACCCCGCAGAACCCCCACTCACGAAGGACGATCCACCATGTCTTCGCACACGTCGAGCAACGACCGCCGGGCCCGCATAGAGCAGATGCGCCGGGCCGAGCAGGCGCGTGAACGCCGCAACCGCTTCCTGACCGTCGGTATCAGCGCGGTCGTGGTCGCCGCCCTGGTGGGCTTCGGCGGCTACGTCCTGAACAAGGAGTCGCAGGAGAAGGAGGAGAAGGAGGCCGCGGCCAAGGCCCCGGTGAAGGGCGAGCAGACCTGGGACGCACAGGAACTCGGCCGCAACCACGTCCAGACGCCGGTCTCCTACGAGATGCGGCCCCCGGTCGGCGGCGACCACAACCCGGTGTGGATGAACTGCGACGGAGACGTCTACACCGAGGAGATCCCCGAGGTGAACGCCGTCCACTCGCTGGAGCACGGCGCCGTGTGGGTCACCTACACCGAGGCCGCCGGCGCGGGCGAGGTGAAGAAGCTCGCCGCGAAGGTGGAGAAGACCCCCTTCTCGCTGATGAGCCCGTACGCGGACCAGAAGGGCGCGATCATGCTGAGCGCCTGGGGCAAGCAGGTGACGGTCGACTCGGCCGACGACCCGCGGGTGGACCAGTTCTTCACCAAGTACCTCCAGGGCCCGCAGACGCCCGAGCCGGGCGCCGCCTGCACGGGCGGGCTGAGCGGGAAGTGACGGCCATGACACGCACCCACTGGGCCGCCGTCGCGGCGGTCGTCCTGGCGCTGCTGTTCGCGGGCGCCGCCACCGTGGCCTCCGCCGGCGGGGCACCCGCGGAGGGCACGCCCGACGCGGCCTCGGCCGAGGCCGGGTTCGCCCGGGACATGTCCGTCCACCACCAGCAGGCCGTGGAGATGTCGTTCATCGTGCGGGAGCGCACCGACGACGAGGAGGTGCGGCGCCTCGCGTACGACATCGCCAACACCCAGGCCAACCAGCGCGGGATGATGCTGGGCTGGCTGGACCTGTGGGGCCTGCCGAAGATCGAGGCGGGCGCCGAGCCGATGGCCTGGATGCGCGGGGCCGGCGGCTCCGGTCACGGCGGGCACGGCGCGGCCGCCGAGGAGGGCCGCCTGATGCCCGGCATGGCGACCAAGGCCGAGCTGCGGGAGCTGGGCGGGCTCAGCGGCAAGGAGGCCGAGGTCCGCTTCCTCCAGCTGATGATCAACCACCACAACGGCGGCGTGGCCATGGCCGAGGGGTGTGTGGAGCGCTGCGAGGTGACCGTGGAGCGGAACCTGGCGCGGACCATGGTCCTGGGCCAGCGCTCCGAGGTGGAGCTGATGGTCGACATGCTCCGGGCACGCGGCGCCCAGCCGCTGGTCTGAGCCCGCGGCGCGCTCCGGCGCCCCGGCCCCGTGCCGCCGTCCGGCCCGGGCGGCGGCACGGGGCGGGAGCGCGCGGCCCGGCCGCCGTCGAGCCCGCCCGGCGGGCACCCCGCCGGGCGGGCTCAGGGACTGATGGCCCGCGGTGCCCTCCGCGGCGGGCCGGGGCGCCCGGGAGCCGTGGCCGGGCCGGGGGCGCGCAGAAGCCTGCCGGGCCGGGCCGGGGCGCGGGGGGCCGTCAGGCCAGCGGGCGCGGCGCCCGGTCGCGGGTGCCGCGCGGCGCGCGCAGAATATGGGGTGGCTCGGGGGCAGACCGTATCCAGGCACCCGACTTCCAGGAGGCCGGCCCATGACCACGGCGAAGGACATCATGCACCCCGGGGCCCAGTGGATCCCCGCGCACGAGACCATCGACCGCGCCGCACAGCTGATGCGCGAGCTGAACGTGGGCGCACTGCCCATCGCGGACAGCCAGGAACGGCTGTGCGGGATCCTCACCGACCGGGACATCGTCGTCGGCTGCGTAGCCATGGGGCACGACCCGTCCCGGGTGACGGCGGGCGAGATGGCCCAGGGCACGCCCCGCTGGATCGAGGCGAGCGCCGACGTCGGCGACGTGCTCCGGGAGATGCAGGACCACCAGATCCGGCGCCTGCCGGTGATCGAGAACAAGCGGATGGTCGGCATGATCAGCGAGGCCGACCTCGCCCAGCACCTGAGCGAGCCGGAGATCGCCGCCTGGGCGGAGCGGGTCTACGCGGCCAGCGGGCCGCGCTGACCGGCCGCCGCGGCACCCCTCCCGGCGCCCCCGCCCCGGTGCGAGCCGAGCGGCGGGGGCGCCGGGGCGCCCACCGGAGGCCCGCACCGGCGGACCGGCGCCCGGCACGTGATCCGCCCCACTCCGGGGGGTATCGCGTCAGAACGACGATTACACTGGGGCCGTGCCTCAACTTCGCCTCGCCCTGAACCAGATCGACTCCACCGTCGGCGACCTCGCCGGCAACGCCGAGTCGGTCCTGCACTGGACCCGGCACGCCGCCGAACGCGGAGCGCACCTCGTCGCGTTCCCCGAGATGGTGCTGACCGGCTACCCCGTCGAGGACCTCGCCCTGCGGTCCTCCTTCGTCGACGCCTCCCGTTCCGCACTGCGGGCGCTGGCCGTCCGGCTCGCGGACGAGGGCTTCGGCGGGCTCCCCGTGGTCGTCGGCTACCTCGACCGGTCGGAGGAGGCGCAGCCCCGGTTCGGGCAGCCCGCCGGCGCACCGCGCAACGCGGCCGCGGTGCTGTACGGCGGCGAGGTGCGGCTGACCTTCGCCAAGCACCACCTGCCGAACTACGGCGTCTTCGACGAGTTCCGCTACTTCGTGCCGGGCGACACCCTGCCCGTGGTGCGGGTGCACGGGGTGGACGTGGCGCTCGCCATCTGCGAGGACCTCTGGCAGGACGGCGGCCGGGTGCCCGCCGCCCGCAGCGCGGGAGCCGGTCTGCTGCTGTCGGTCAACGCCTCCCCCTACGAGCGGGAGAAGGACGACACCCGCCTGGAGCTGGTGCGCAAGCGGGCCCAGGAGGCCGGGTGCACCACCGCCTACCTCGCGATGACCGGCGGCCAGGACGAGCTCGTCTTCGACGGCGACTCGATCGTGGTCGGCCCGGACGGCGAGGTCGTGGCGCGGGCTCCGCAGTTCGCCGAGGGCTGCGTGGTGCTCGACCTGGACCTGCCCGCCGCCGCGGCCGACCCGGTGACCGGGGTGGTGGACGACGGGCTCCGCGTCGAGCGGGTGGTCCTCTCCGAGGAGCCCCTGCAGCCCTACGAGGCCGAGCCCTCGGGCGGGTACGCGGAGCGGATGGACGACGACGAGGAGGTCTACACCGCGCTCGTGGTCGGCCTGCGCGCCTACGTGGCCAAGAACGGCTTCCGCTCGGTGCTGATCGGGCTGTCCGGGGGCATCGACTCCGCGCTCGTCGCCGCGATCGCCTGCGACGCGCTCGGCGCGGAGAACGTGTACGGCGTCTCGATGCCGTCGAAGTACAGCTCCGAGCACTCCAAGGGCGACGCCGCCGAGCTGGCCCGGCGCACCGGGCTGCACTTCCGCACCGTACCGATCGAGCCGATGTTCGACGCGTACATGGGGGCGCTGGGGCTCAGCGGCCTGGCGGAGGAGAACCTCCAGTCCCGGCTGCGCGGCACCCTGCTGATGGCGCTCTCCAACCAGGAGGGCCACATCGTCCTCGCGCCGGGCAACAAGTCGGAGCTGGCCGTGGGCTACTCGACGCTGTACGGGGACTCGGTCGGCGCCTACGGGCCGATCAAGGACGTCTACAAGACGACCGTCTTCCGGCTCGCCCGGTGGCGCAACCGGTCCGCCGAGGAGCGCGGGCAGACCCCGCCGATCCCGGAGGCGTCCATCACCAAGCCGCCGAGCGCGGAGCTGCGCCCGGGCCAGGTGGACACCGACTCCCTGCCCCACTACGAGGTGCTGGACCGGATCCTGGAGCTGTACGTGGACCGGGACCAGGGCAAGGACGCGATCGTGGCGGCCGGCTTCGACGAGGAGCTGGTGGCCAGGACGCTGCGGATGGTGGACACGGCCGAGTACAAGCGGCGCCAGTACCCGCCGGGCACCAAGATCTCCGCCAAGGGCTTCGGCAAGGACCGGCGCCTGCCGATCACCAACCGCTGGCGGGAGACCACGCGCGGCTGACCGGCGCCCGGGGCGCCCGCCCCGGGCGGGCGCCCGCTCAGAAGCTGACCCGGGCCGCGATCGGCAGGTGGTCGCTGTCGGTGCGCGGCAGCGACCAGGAGGCCACGGGCTCCATCCCGCGGACCATGATCTGGTCGATGCGGGCCATCGGGAAGGCGGCGGGCCAGGTGAAGCCCATGCCGTCCCCGGCAGCACCCTGCGTGGAGCGCATCTGCGAGGTGACGGCGTTGAGCGCGCGGTCGTTCATGGTGCCGTTGAGGTCGCCGAGCAGCACCACCCGGTCGTGGCGGGCGCGGGCGATCGCCTCGCCCAGGGCGTCCGCGCTGGCGTCGCGCTGCCCGGCGGTGAAGCCGGCGTTCAGCTTGACCCGCACCGAGGGCAGGTGGGCCACGTACACCTCGACCGCTCCGCCCGGGGCGGTGACGGTGGCGCGCATGGCGCGCACCCAGCCGAGCCCGATGTCCACCGGCGCCTGCCCGGACAGCGGGTACCTGCTCCACAGTCCGACGGTGCCCTCGACCGCGTGGTACGGGTAGGTGGCGGCCAGTGCCTCCTCGTAGACCGCCACCTGCCCGGCGGGCAGCTCCTGGAGGGCGAGGACGTCGGCGCCGGAGGCGGCCACCTCGCGGGCGGTGCCGGCCGGGTCGGGGTTGCCGGCGTTGACGTTGTGGGTGGCGACGGTCAGGTCACCGCCGTCCGCCGCGGACTTCCCGGTCAGCAGCCCGCCGAACAGGTTCAGCCAGACGACCAGCGGCAGCAGCAGCGCCACCAGGGCGGTGGCCGAGCGGCGCAGCAGCGCGCCCAGCAGGATCAGGGGCACGAGCAGGCCGAACCAGGGCAGGAAGGTCTCCACCAGGCTGCCCAGGTTGCCGACGCGGTTGGGGATCCGGGCGTGGAGGACCATCACCAGGGCGAGGAGCACGGCCGCGGCGGCGAGGAGGATCCCGCGCCGCCAGATGTCCCGGTCTCCCGGCCGGCCGCGTAGCAGGGCCCGCAGGCGGGCGCCGCCCGACGGTCGGGGGCCCTCCGCGCCGTTGGCCGTCTCCGCCGTCTCCGCCTGCGCCATGGAGTGTCCTCACTGCCTTTCCGTCACACCGGTCCCGCTGCCCCCGCGCCCGGGTCCGGGAAGATCCGAACCCTGCGCACCCTAGGCGATGAACCCCCGCCGCCCCACCGTCCGGGAGCGGCCGTACACGAGCGATGACGGTCGGCACCGGGGCGGGGTTCCTGGTGTCCGCCCAGGTGGGAAGGCTGTGACAGAACGCTCATATTCGGCGCGGGCGGGTGCGGGGGTTCGGCGCGGGCGGGTACGGGGGCCGGGTTCCGCCGCCCCGGGGGCCCGCCCCCTTCCCCCTCGGCGGCACGAGGTGCCACCATGGAGGGGATCCGGGGACGCCGTCAGGGCGCCTCGAGATGACATGAGGAGCCGGAAAGACATGACGCTTCAGTCTGCGCAGAATCAGGGCGCGGGCCGCCCGTCCGACAGCAGCAAGGCGCTGTACGGAGGCACGCAGTCCCGCCGCATCACGGTCCACGACATCACGGCCGCCAAGGAGCGCGGTGAGAAGTGGCCGATGCTCACCGCCTACGACGCCATGACGGCGTCGGTCTTCGACGAGGCGGGCATCCCCGTGATCCTCGTCGGGGACTCGATGGGCAACTGCCACCTCGGCTACGACACGACGGTGCCCGTCACGATGGACGAGATGACGCTGCTGTCGGCCGCCGTGGTCCGCGGCACCCGCCGCGCCCTGGTCGTCGGCGACCTGCCGTTCGGCTCGTACCAGGAGGGGCCGGTGCAGGCCCTGCGCAACGCGACCCGGCTGGTCAAGGAGGCCGGTGTGGGCGCGGTGAAGCTGGAGGGCGGTGAGCGGTCGCTGGAGCAGACGCGGCTCATCGTCGAGTCGGGCATCCCCGTCGTCTCCCACCTGGGGCTGACGCCGCAGTCGGTGAACACCATGGGCTACCGGGTGCAGGGCCGCGGCGACGAGGCGGCCCACCGGCTGCTGCGCGATGCCAAGGCCGCCCAGGACGCGGGCGCCTTCGCCGTCGTGCTGGAGCTGGTGCCCGCGGAGGTGGCGGCCGAGGTGACCCGTTCGCTGCACATCCCGACCATCGGCATCGGCGCGGGCGCGGAGACCGACGCGCAGGTCCTGGTGTGGACGGACATGGCAGGCCTGACCGGCGGCAAGGTGCCCCGGTTCACCAAGCAGTACGCGGACCTGCGGCGGTCGCTGGGCGACGCGGCCCGGTCCTTCGCCGAGGACGTCGCCGGCGGGGCCTTCCCCGCCGAGGAGCACACCTTCCACTGACCACCGCGGCACCACCGACAGCCCGCCGATCATCCCCCGTCGGCGGGCTGTCGCCGTCCTGGGCGCGTCGGCGCCGGCGGGCCGGTCCGCTGCCGCCCGGGGCGGGTCGGCGTGCTGTCGGTCGTCTGTCGGGGATCTGTCGGCAGCGTCCGTCAGCGTGGGGGCATGAGACGAAACGACCGCATCGCCGTCGAGGTCAGGGGCCTCGTGAAGCACTACGGCGAGACGAAGGCGCTGGACGGCGTCGACCTGGAGGTCCGCGAGGGCACCGTGCTCGGCGTCCTCGGGCCGAACGGCGCCGGCAAGACCACCCTCGTCCGCTGCCTGTCCACCCTCGTCCGCCCGGACGCCGGGACCGCCGTCGTCGCCGGGTGCGACGTCCTGCGCGAGCCGCGGCGGCTGCGCCGCGCCATCGGGCTGACCGGCCAGTACGCCTCGGTGGACGAGAAGCTCTCCGGCCGGGAGAACCTGTACATGATCGGGCGGCTGCTCGACCTGTCCCGCCGGGACGCCCGGCGCCGGGCCGACGAGCTGCTGGAGCGCTTCTCCCTCGCCGAGGCGGCCCACCGCCCGGCCCTGCAGTACTCCGGCGGGATGCGCCGGCGCCTGGACCTCGCGGCCTCGATGATCGGCCGCCCCGCGGTGCTGTACCTGGACGAGCCCACCACCGGCCTCGACCCGCGGACCCGCAACGAGGTGTGGGACGAGGTCCGGCACCTGGTCGCCGAGGGGGCGACGGTGCTGCTGACCACCCAGTACATGGAGGAGGCCGAGCAGCTGGCCGACGAGCTGACGGTCGTGGACCGCGGCCGGGTCATCGCGGGCGGGGCCGTGGACGAGCTCAAGGCCAGGGTCGGCGGCCGCACGCTCGTGGTCCGCCCCGCCGAGCCCGCGCACCTGGACGCCGTGGCCGCCGCGGTGGCGCAGGCGGGTCTCGACGCCGCCCCCGGGGTGCGCGTCCTCCGGGAGGAGGGCGAGCTGCACGTTCCCGTGCTGAGCGACCTCCAGCTGACCGCCGTGGTGGGCCTGCTGGGCGACCGCGGGTTCCCCCTCGCCCACATCTCGACCGAACTGCCCAGCCTGGACGAGGTGTTCCTCGCCGTCACCGGCCTGCGGCCGGAGGCGGCCGGCGCCGCCGCCGGGCCCGTCCCCGAGGAGGTGGCCGCATGAGCGCGGCGACCCGTCCCGCCCCCGCCGTACCCGCCGTCCCCGCCGGCCTGGCGCCGCCGCCCGAGGGGCGGATCTCCCCGCGGGCCGGCCTGCGGCACATCGGCGCCCTGGTGCGGCGCAACGTGCTCCAGATCCGCCAGGACCCGGAGTCCATGTTCGACGTCCTGCTGATGCCCGTCGTCTTCACGCTGCTGTTCGTCTACGTCTTCGGCGGGGCGATCTCCGGCAAGGGCAACCAGCAGGAGTACGTCAACTACCTGGTGCCCGGGCTGATGGCGATGATGGGCATGAACATCGCCATGGCCGTCGGGACCGGTATCAACGACGACTTCCGCAAGGGCGTGATGGACCGCTTCCGGACGCTGCCCATCGCCCGGTCCTCGGTGCTCGTCGCCAAGATCGTGGTGGAGGCCGGGCGGATGCTCATCGCCATCGCCATCCTGCTGGCCGTGGGCTTCGCGCTCGGTCTCCAGATCGGGACCTCCGTGCTCGGGCTGCTCGGCGCCGTCGGGCTGTCCCTGCTCTTCGGCACCTCGCTGATGTGGATCTTCATGCTGCTGGGGCTGACCATGAAGACGGCCCAGTCGGTGCAGGGCATGGCCATGCTGGTGCTGATGCCGCTCCAGTTCGGCTCGTCGATCTTCACACCGACGGAGTCCATGCCGGGCTGGCTGGAGGCGTTCACCGACGTCAACCCGCTGTCCAACCTGGCCGATGCCGCCCGCAACCTGATCAACGGCGGTCCCGTCGCCGGCCCGGTGGGGATGACGCTGGCCTGGGCCGCGGCGATCACTCTGGTCACCGCGCCGCTGGCGATCAGCAGGTTCCGGCGCAAGACCTGAAGCCGGGCGGGGTGCGGCCGGGGTCAGCCCCCGGCCGCACCCGCGGCGCGCACCAGGGCGGCCGCCTCCTCCGGTGCCAGGCGCCCGCCTTCGGCCCTCAGCGCCTCGAAGCGGTCCCCGAGCGCGGCCCGCCCGGCCCGCTCGGCGTACTCCAGCTGCTCCCGCTCGACGGCGGTGGGCACATGCCCGGGCGGCAGCAGGCCCGGCCGGGCCCCGACCAGCCGCGCCCCGGCCGAGGTCCGGTCCGGGCCGCCCAGCCGCAGGAGGGCGCAGGCGGCGGTGAGCACATGCAGCGCGGGGAGCTGCGGGGCGACCATCAGCGACAGCCGGTCCAGCGCGGGGTCGAGGGCGGCCCGTGCTCCTTCCAGCGCCTCGGCGAAGCGGCCGTCGAGCACGTCCAGCCAGGCCAGGTAGCCGACGACCATGCCGTGGAAGAGGACCAGCGTGTCCCCGCTCATCTCCGCGGCCAGCAGCCCGAGCTGGGTGCGCGCCTCGGGGGTGCGCCCGGTGCGGGCGTAGAGCATGGAGATCACCAGCCGGGCCGCCGGAAGGGCCTCGTTGCTCTCGCCCTCGGCCTCGACCACGGCCCGCAGGATCGCCTCGGCCTCGCCGTACACACCGGTCTCCACCAGCACGGCGGCCAGCCGTGTGCGCAGCAGCGCCGCCTGGCTCTCGGCGCCCAGCCGCTCGGCGTGCCCGGTCGCGGCGCGGAAGCCGGCGGCGGCCTCGGCGTAGTCGCCCCGCCGCTCGTGGGCCTCGGCCCGCGAGGCCAGCGCCTCGGCGATGCCCCAGGCGTCCCCGAGGTCCCGGAACAGGGCGAGGCTGCGGTCCGCGTCCTGCAGGGCGTCGCCCGCCCAGTGGGCCCGGTTGGCCAGGAGGTTCGCCCGCTGCTGGAGGACGGCCGCGAGGGCCCAGTCGTCTCCCTGCTCCCCGGCGGTGCGGACCGAGGCGTCGAGGAAGCGCCGGACGTCCTCGCCGTCGCCGGTGAGCAGGACGGCGAAGAAGGCGAGGGAGCCGGGGAAGCGCGCGAGCTGCGGCAGCGACGGCGGCTCGTAGGTCCGCACGACCCGGCGGAGCCACTCCTGCGCCCGGGGGGAGGTCCAGTCCTCCGCGTGGTGGTCCATGGCCGCCATCCGGATCAGCGCGTTCTGACGCCGGGCCTCGGCCAGCACCGGGGGCGGGAACGGCGGGGGCCCGTCCGTGCACCGGCCGGCGAGCGGCGGCGCCGGGCGGACGGGTTCGCCGAACGGGTCCCCGTGCAGGGCGGCCGCGGCGGCCGACCACTGGCGTGCCTCGCCGCGCAGGTCGCGCATCTGCCAGTACCAGGCCAGGGAGAGCACCAGGCACAGCACCTCGTGCTCGGCCCGCAGGGCGGTGGCCCGGCGCAGCGCGGCGCGCAGGTTCTCGTACTCCCGGCGGAACAGGGCGAGGGCCCGGTGCTGCTCCGGGCCCCGCAGGACCGGGTCGGCGGCGCGTGCCAGCTCGCGGTGGTACACGAGGTGGCGCCGCTCGGCGGCGGCGCGCTCGCCCGCCTCGTCGAGCCGGTCCGCCGCGTACTCGGCGACGGTCTCCAGCAGCCGGTAGCGCATCGCCCCGCCGTCGTCGGGCTCGGCGACCACCAGGGACTTGTCCACCAGTGCCCCGACGAGGCCGGCGACCTCGGTCGCGGGGACGGGCCCGGCCGCGGCGGCGTCGGCCCCGGTCCGCTGCCGCCCGGTCGCGGGCGCCCCGGTCCCCGCGGGGTCCCCGGCGGGACCCGCGGGGACGGCCTCCGCGGGGTCCCCGGCCGGATCCGCGCACACGGCCTCCGCGGCGGCGAGGGCGCAGCCGCCCGCGAACACCGACAGGCGGCGCAGGACGGCGCGCTCGGCCGCGGTCAGCAGGTCCCAGGACCAGTCGACGACGGCCCGCAGCGTCTGCTGGCGGGGCAGCGCGGTCCGGTTGCCCGTCGTCAGGAGGCGGAAGCGGTCGTCGAGCCGGTCCGCGATCTGGCGGGGGGTGAGCATCCGCAGCCGTGCGGCGGCGAGTTCGACGGCCAGGGGCAGGCCGTCCAGCCGTCGGCAGATCTCGGCGACGGCCCGGGCGGTCGCCTCGTCGGCGTCGGCGCGGAAGCCCGGCCGGACCGCGGCCCCGCGGTCGGCGAAGAGCCGCACCGCCACCGGGTCGGGCAACGGGTCCACGGGGCGCAGCAGTTCACCCGGGACGCCCAGCGGTTCGCGGCTGGTGGCGAGGACGGCGAGCCCCGGGCAGTCCTCCAGGAGCCGCTGGGCGAGCAGGGCCGCGGCCTCCACCAGGTGCTCGCAGTTGTCCAGAAGCAGCAGCATCCGGCGGCCCGAGCAGTGCTCGGCCAGCCGGTGCAGCGCGTCGTCACCGTGGCGGTCGGCGGCCCGCAGCTCCTGGGCCCCCGCCCCGCGCAGCACGGTCCGCCGGCCGCCGAGGGCGGTGAGGACCGCCTCGGGCAGGGCCGCCGGATCGTCGACGGGGGCGAGTTCGGCCATCCAGACGCCGTCGGGCCAGCGGTCCCCGAGGGCCTCCGCGGCCTCCTGGGAGAGCCGGGTCTTGCCCGCGCCGCCCGGCCCGAGGAGGGTCACCAGCCGTGCCGCGGCGAGGTCGCCGCCGAGGGCCTGCAGTTCGGGCTCGCGGCCGACGAAGCTGGTGAGACGGGCTCTGAGGTTGCCGCGGGCCGGGGCGGCGGCCGGGACCGGCGGCGGGGCGGGCGGGGCGAGCAGTCCGGCGTGGAGGGCGGTGAGTTCGGGCCCCGGGTCGGTGCCGAGGCGCTCCGCGAGGCTCCGGCGCACCTCCTCGTAGGCGGCGAGGGCCTGGGCGGGGCGGCCGGCGTCGCGCAGCGCCCGGATGCGCAGGGCCTGGAGGGGTTCGTCCAGGGGGTGCGCCGCACACAGGTCGGCCAGCTCCGCGGTGGCGTCCCCGGCGCGGCCGAGGGCGAGGGCCGCGTCCAGCCGGGCCCTGCGGGCGTCCAGTCTGCGCGCCTCCCAGCGCGCCGCGGCGGCGGTGCGGCCGGGGAGGTCGGCGAGGGCCGGACCGCGCCACAGGGCGAGCGCGTCGTCGAGCAGGGCTGCCGCCTTGACCGGATCGCCGTCGGCGAGGGCGCGCGTCCCCTCGGCGGTGAGCCGTTCGAAGCGGTGGAGGTCGACGTCCTCGGGGTCGGCGCAGAGCCGGTAGCCGCCGTCGGCGGAGGCCACCGCGTCCCGGCCCAGGGCCCTGCGCAGGCGGCCGACCAGGGCCTGGAGGGCCCCGTGGGCGTCGCGCGGCGGGTCCCCGTCCCACACCTCCTCCACGAGGCGGGCCGCGGGCACCGCCCGTCCCGGCCGCTGCGCGAGGACCGCGAGCAGGGTCCGCAGCCGGGCACCGCCGAGCGCGGCGGCGGTGCCGTCGTCGCGGACGGCCTGCGTGGTGCCGAGGAGAGTGATGCGCACCCGCCCATTGTTCCCGACGGCCGGGGCAGGGGGCCCGGGCCGCCCCGGCCGGGGCAGGGGGCCCGGGCGGGGCGGCCCGGGGGCACGGTCCGGGGCGGCGCGCGATGCGGGGTGCGCGGTACGGGCGCGGGCCGGGCCCCGCGGGGAACCCCGGGTGGCCGGGCGGCGTTCCCCCCGTGTCCGCCGTACGGCCCGGGCCCGGCCGTGACCCGCCCCGCCTCCCCACCCAGGAGCCGCCCCGTGACCACCGCCGCCGCGCGCCGCGCCGACCGCCGGATCAGCCCCGTCTTCCTCGGGATCGCCGCCGTCGCCGCGGTGTCGGGCTGGGCGGTGTGGAGCGGTGTCCCGGCGGCGCCGGGCCCGGCGGTCTTCGCCTTCGTGCTGTCGGCGTGGGTCGTCTCGCTGTGCCTGCACGAGTACGCGCACGCCCGCACGGCACTGCACGGCGGGGACCTCTCCGTCGCGGCCAAGGGCTATCTCACGCTGAACCCGCTGAAGTACACCCACGCCCTGCTGAGCGTCGTGCTGCCGGTGCTGTTCGTGATCATGGGCGGTTTCGGTCTGCCGGGCGGAGCCGTGTACATCGAGCGGCACCGCGTCCGCGGGCGGCTGCGGCACAGCATGATCTCCGCCGCGGGACCGCTGGCGAACGTCGTGTTCGCCCTCGCGTGCACGGCGCCGTTCTGGACGGGCGCCCTGGCGGGGGTGCCGGTGACGTTCCTGTTCGCGCTGGCCTTCCTGGCGATGCTCCAGGTCACGGCCGCGGTGCTGAACCTGCTCCCGGTGCCGGGCCTGGACGGGTACGGCGTGGTGGAGCCCTGGCTGTCCTCCGGGCTGCGGCGCCGGCTGGCGCCGTACGCCCCGTACGGGCTGCTGGCGGTCTTCGCCGTGCTGTGGATTCCGGGGGTGAACGCGGCCTTCTTCGACGGGGTCTACGCGGTGATGGACGCCCTGGGCGTGCCCCGCGAGGCGGCCTACTGCGGCCGGGAGCTGTTCCGCTTCTGGGAGGGGGAGGGCTACTTCTGCTTCGCCCCGGTGCCCGGCTGAGGCGCCGGGCGGGCGCGGCGGGGCGGGCGGCTCAGACCTCGGCGGCGGCCCTGCGCGCCCGGTCCCGGCGCAGGTAGTACCAGGCCATGTTGGAGGAGAGCCCGGCCAGCAGCACCCAGACGATGCCGATCCACATGCCCTGCACGAAGGAGAGGACCGCCGCGGCCACGGCGAGCACGCAGACGATCAGGGAGTAGAGGGCGAGGCGGGGCATGGGGGGCGGCTCCTGTCCGGGTGCTGCGGGGTACGTCCGCTCCAGTGTCCCCCATGCCGCCCGCGGGGCGGCCCGGCGGGCCCCCGCGGCCCGCCCCCGCTGCGGGGGCGGGCGGTCGGCGGGGCCTGCGCTCAGACGTCGGTGACCCGCAGTCCGGCGTGGGCCTTGTAGCGGCGGTTGGCCGAGATGAGGTTGGCCACCAGCGACTCGACCTGGTGGGCGTTGCGCAGCCGCCCGGCGAACACCCCGCGCATCCCGGGGATGCGGGCGGCGAGCGCCTGCACGACGTCGGTGTCGGCACGGGACTCGCCGAGGACCATCACGTCGGTGTCGATCTCCTCGACGGACGCGTCCTGGAGGAGGACGGCGGACAGGTGGTGGAAGGCGGCGGTCACCCGGGAGCCGGGCAGGAGCGCGGCCGCCTGCTCCGCGGCGCTGCCCTCCTCCGGCTTCAGGGCGTAGGCGCCCTTCTTGTCGAAACCGAGCGGGTTGACGCAGTCGACCACGATCTTGTCGGCCAGTTCCTCGCGGAGCGCCTCCAGTGTGGGGGCGTGCCCGTCCCAGGGGACGGCCACGATGACGATGTCGCTGCGCCGGGCGCACTCCGCGTTGTCGGCCCCCTCCACACCGAAGCCGAGTTCGGCGGCCGCCGCCTCGGCCCGGTCGGCGGCCCGCGAGCCGATGACGACCTTCTGGCCGGCCCGGGCCAGCCGGTAGGCGAGGCCGCGCCCCTGGTCGCCGGTGCCGCCGAGGACGCCGACGACGAGACCGGATACGTCCGGGAGGTCCCAGGGGTCCTTGGCGGGGGCCTTGGCGGGGGTGGCGGCGGTGCCCGTTGCGTCGTGGGAAGTCATGGCCCGACCCTATCGCCGGGGGCCCGGCTCCCGAACGGGTGAGAGCGGGTCCGTTCCGGCCCGCGGCCCGGCCGGCGCGGTGCAGGATGCCGGGCCATGGACGCCGTACGGGTCGCGCTGCTGCGCGAGGTGCTCGCCGGGACGGAGTGGCCCGCGGCCGCCCGGCGCTTCGCCGGGGTGCTGCGGACGGCGGCCGGGGACCGGCCGGGGGGCCTGCTGCTGGTGGGCACCGAGGCGTACGAGCCGTGGCATCTGGCGGCCCATCTGGTGGACGAGGCGGCCTGGTCCGGGCGTCCCGGGCTCGCCCCGACGCTGGTGCGCCACCGGGTGCGCGCCGGTGCCCCCTCGCATCTGGCGGTGGGGCTCGGGCGGCTGGAGGCCGCTGGGCGGGGCGAGACGCTCCTGGTGGTGGCGCCGGGGGCGCCGGGGGCGGAGGTGCTGGAGCGGGTGCACGGGGCCCGGCGGGCGGGGGCGACGGTGCTGGCCCTGGAGGGCGGCGAACCCGAGGTGCGGGGCCTCGCGCACGAGGCCCTGACGGTTCCCGGCTCGGCGGAGGTCGGCCTGGACACCGTGCAGCACCTGGTGAGCGCGGCGGCCGGGGAGAACGGGGTGCCCGGACCGGGGGGCGGCGCGGGGCGGCGCCGGTTCCGCGACCGTCTGTCCCGCCTGGCGGACCGGCTGACGGCCCCGCCGCCCGAGCCGTGGTGAGGGGCGGCGGGGGCCCGGGGCCGTCCGCCCGGCCCCGGGCTAATTCGGTTGCCCGCCCGCGGCACGGCGCCGAGCATGGCCCTTCGTGCCCTCCACGCTCTCCTCGCTGCTGCCCGACGTGTCCCCCTGGCGTTCCTCTCCCGACTTCCGGCTGCTCTGGGTCCAGGGGCTGATCACCAACTTCGGCAGCTTCATGGCACTGGTCGCCCTGCCGCTCCAGATCAAGGAACTGACCGGGTCGCCGCTCGCCGTCGGCGCGATGGGGGCCGTCGAGCTGGTGCCGCTGGTGGTCTTCGGGCTGTACGGCGGGGCCCTGGCCGACGCGGTCGACCGGCGCAGGCTGATCCTGTGGACCGAGGCCGGGCTGGGCTTCCTCGCGCTGGTGCTGCTGGTGAACGCGCTGCTGCCGCAGCCGCTGCTGTGGCCGCTGTACCTGGTCGCGGCGGGGGTCTCGGCGCTCGCGGGGCTCCAGCGCCCGGCGCTGGACTCCCTGCTGGCCCGGATCGTGCCGCACGACCAGCTGACGGCCGCGGCCGCGCTGAACGCCCTGCGGTGGCAGCTCGGGGCGATCGCCGGGCCCGCGCTGGCGGGGCTGGTGGTCGCCTACGCGGGCCACGGCACGGCCTACGCGGTGACCGTGGCCGGCTTCGCCGTCTCGGTGCTGCTCTGCCTGCGGCTCTCCCCCGCCCCGCCGGCGCCGGGTGCCGGCCGGCCCTCGCTGCGGGGCATCGCGCAGGGCGCCCGGTACGCGTGGAGCAGGCCGGTGCTGCTGGGCACCTACGCCGTGGACCTCGCGGCCATGTTCTTCGCCTTCCCAAACGCGATCTTCCCCTTCCTCGCCGACGAGCTGGACGCCGAGTGGTCGCTGGGGCTGATGTACGCGGCCGGCTCGGTCGGTTCGGTGCTGCTCGGCCTGACCAGCGGCTGGACCTCCCGGGTGCGGCGGCACGGCCTGCTGGTGGTCCTCGGCGCCGCGGGGTGGGGTGCCGCCGTCTTCGCGGCGGGCCGGTTCGACGAGGTGTGGCTGGTGCTGCTGTGCCTGGCGGTCGCCGGGGCCGGGGACATGCTCAGCGGACTGGGGCGCTCGACGATCTGGAACCAGACGGTGCCCGAGGAGCTGCGCGGCAGGCTGGCGGGCATCGAGGTGCTCTCGTACAGCGTCGGTCCGCAGCTGGGCCAGGTGCGGGCGGGGGCGATGGCCGGCTGGACGGGGACCCGTCCGGCCGTCTGGAGCGGCGGGCTGGCCTGCGTGGTGTCGGTGGGGCTGCTGGCCGCCGCCCTGCCGAAGCTGCTGACCTACGACGCCCGCACGGACGAGGACGCGCTGCGCAGGAAGGCGCAGAAGGAGGCGGCCGCCCCGGCGGAGGGCTGAGGCGGGCGCGGACCCGGAGCGCTCAGTCGCCCGGCTCCCGGTCGTCCCTTTCGGGCCCGGACGGGGCGTCGTGCCAGCGCGGGTCGTTCTCCCACTCCAGGTTGCGCTCGCGGGCCGTGGCCATCGCGTGCTCCGCCTCCTTCCGGGTCGGGTAGGGCCCGAAGCGGTCCTTGGCCGGGCACTCCGGTCCCTCCTCGACCTTGCGGTGCTCCAGGCAGTAGTACCACTCGCCGGGCTTGCCGACCGTGCGCTTCTTGAACAGGGGCATGTGGGGCTCCTTCCTCTGAGGCCATGCTGCCCCACCCCGGCTGGTTAGACTCGCTCGCATGTCTGGCCAGTCGCTGCTCGTACCAGGGGAGATCTCTCCCGCCCGCTCCGTCCCCGGCTCCATCCGGCGTCCCGAGTACGTGGGGAGGCCCGCGCCGGCCCCGTACTCCGGTCCGGAGGTCCAGGACTCCGACACCGTCGAGCGGATGCGTGTCGCGGGCCGTATCGCCGCCCAGGCGATGGAGGAGGCCGCGAAGCACATCGCCCCCGGCGTGACCACCGACGAACTCGACCGCGTGGCCCACGAGTTCATGTGCGACCACGGCGCCTACCCGTCCACCCTGGGCTACCGCGGCTTCCCCAAGTCGCTGTGCGCCTCGGTCAACGAGGTGATCTGCCACGGCATCCCCGACTCCACGGTGCTGCGCGACGGGGACATCGTGAACCTCGACGTGACGGCCTACATCGGCGGTGTGCACGGGGACAACAACGCGACCTACCTCTGCGGCGACGTGGACGAGGAGTCCCGGCTGCTGGTGGAGCGGACGCGGGAGTCCCTGAACCGGGCCGTGAAGGCGGTGAAGCCGGGCCGGCAGGTCAACGTCATCGGGCGGGTGATCGAGTCCTACGCCAAGCGGTTCGGGTACGGGGTGGTGCGCGACTTCACGGGCCACGGCATCAACACGTCCTTCCACTCCGGCCTGATCATCCCGCACTACGACGCCCCGCACGCCACGACGGTCATGGAGCCGGGGATGACCTTCACGATCGAGCCGATGCTGACGCTGGGGACGCACGAGTACGACATGTGGGAGGACGGCTGGACGGTCGTCACCAAGGACCGCAGGCGCACGGCGCAGTTCGAGCACACCCTGGTGGTCACCGCGACGGGGGCGGAGATCCTGACCCTGCCGTGACGGCTCGCGGGCCCCGGCCGTCCCGCGCGGCCGGGGCGGGGCCGGGCCCGGCGGGGGGCGCCGGGCGGGCAACGGGGGGGGCGGGACGGGTTCGGATCCTGTTGACTCAGGTAGACCTCAGTACAAGGATCCGTACTGCCTGCCCGCCCTTCCCGGTACCGGAGGTCCCGACGTGGACACGCCCTTCTCGACGCAGATCCGTGTCGCCTCGCAGGAGCAGCACGCCGAGGCGGAGACGTCCCCCTTCATGGCCCGCATGCTCGGCGGTTCACTCGGTGTCGAGGCCTTCGCCCGGTACACCGAGCAGCTGTGGTTCGTCTACCGCGCCCTGGAGGACGGCGCCGGGCGCCTGGCGGGGGACCCGGTCGCCGGGCCCTTCGTCCGGCCCGAGCTGATGCGCACGGCGGCGCTGGAGCGCGACCTGGCGCACCTGCGCGGCGTCCGCTGGCGCGAGGGGCTGACCGCCCTGCCCTCGACGGCGGCCTACGCCGCGCGGATCGAGGAGTGCGCCCGTGCCTGGCCGGCGGGCTACATAGCCCACCACTACACGCGCTACCTGGGCGACCTCTCCGGCGGCCAGATCATCCGCGACCGGGCCGAGCGCACCTGGGGCTTCGCCCGCAAGGGTGACGGGGTGCGCTTCTACGTCTTCGAGGAGGTCGCCAACCCCGCGGCCTTCAAGCGGACCTACCGCGAACTGCTCGACGCGGTCCGGGCCGACGAGCTGGTCCGGCAGCGGATCGTCGAGGAGTGCCGCCGGGCCTTCGCCTTCAACGGGGCGGTCTTCCGGGAGCTGGACCAGGAGTTCCCGCTCAGCGCCTGACCCGCTCGGCCCCGGGCGGGCGCCGCCCGGGCCGCGACCGCCCCGTGCCCGGACGTCCTCGGGAGCCCCTCGGCCAGCGGGCGCACGCGTGCGCGCCGGGTGCCCGCCGACGCCCCGTGCGGGCGGGACGATGCGCTCGGGACCGCGTCAGGGGGCGGAGACCGGTCCCGGTACGGCCACCGTGTGCGGGAGCCGGGAGCGCGTGCCTCGCTCCACCGGGGCGATCCGCAGGGCGGCCGCGGGGCCCCGGGTCCTCGCGGGCTCGGCCGCCGGGGAGGCGAGCCGCACCCGGCCGCCGATCTCCACGACGCCGTCCGGCCCGGGCGCGGAGAGGATCTGCGACCCGCGGCCCTGGATGATGTTCAGCGCCCGGCCGAGCAGGTCGGTCAGCAGCACGGCCGCGGAGCCGGTCGCCTCCTCCTCGTCGGCGCCCCCGCCGCGCGGGAAGGAGCGGGCCCGCACCCGGCCCGCGGACTCGTCCTCCCACGCCCAGGCGTACAGCGGCCCCCGCCCCGGCGGCGGCAGGGGCAGCGCGTCCACCTCGGCCGGGGTGTCATGGCGGCGCAGCGTCCACGGAGCGGGCTCCGCTCGGACGGTCACCCAGGCGAACTCACCGTCGTGGCGGGCCCACACCTCGCCGCCCGGGGGGTGCACGGCCTCCAGGTCCAGCAGCCAGGCCGCCGCGAGCAGCGGGCCGACGGCGAAGGCGGGACGCGTCGGCGGCGTGTGCACATCGAGCTCCCCCCGCTCGGGGTCGTCGACGAACACACAACCGCCGAGGCCGAGTTCGGCCGCGAGGGCCTGCCGGGACCGCCGGTCGGGGTGGCGCCGTGGGTCGCGCACCACCGCGACCGGGTTCCCGAACCGGCCGTCGCCGGAGCAGAAGACCTGGACCACGTCGAGTTCGTTCACTCCCGCATTGAAGCATTCATGCCTGGCTGCCGCCCGGGGTTCGCCGCCGCTCCCGGGCGGGCGGCCGGGGAGGCGGGCGGGTGACGGCGGACGGGTGAGATGCGGGCAGGTCCGAACACGACCGCGGTGCGGGCGGGTTGACCGCGTCCGGCGCCTGGCCTGCGCCTCCCGGCCGCGGACCGGGGCAGGAAGCGGAGGGCGGCGCTCCCGGGCCGCCTCGCCCTGCGCCCGGACCGTCCGCGGCACCGGTAGGGTTCGGACGGTCAGGTCGGGGCGAGGAGCAGAAGGCAGCGCATGAGAAGGCTGGGCCGGGCGGCCGCGGGGCTCGCGGCGACGGTGGTGTTGTCCCTGGCGGCGAGCGCGTGCGTCACCGTCCACGGGGAGCGGGAGGTCGTCCCCTCGGTGACCGAGGAGGAAGCCGCGGCGGCGCTCGCCGGGTTCACCGCTGCCTATAACAAGGCGGACAAGGCGTACGATCCGGCACTCGACGCCGCCCATGTCACCGGTGCCCTCGGCGCCATCAACCAGGCCGGGTTGAAGGCCCGCCAGGTCAACTTCCCCGACGGCAACCCCCGGCACGTCCCGCTGGAGCTGGCGGACGCGCGGTTCGTCATCCCCCGGAAGGCCGGCTGGCCGCGCTGGTTCCTCGCCGACACCGACTCCAACCGGGACACCGACGACGGAGGCGAGCGCGACAGCCGCTGGCTGCTGGCCTTCGTCCGCGCCGGGGTGGACGACACCTGGAAGGCCGCCTACCTCGCGATCCTCGCACCCGAGGACATCCCCGCCTTCAAGCGGGACGCGGACGGCTACGCGGAGCCGGTCACCCCCGACGACGCGGCCCTCGCCGTCGCACCGGCCGAGCTGAGCAGCGACTACGCCTCCTACCTCCAGGACGGGAGGCCGGAGGCGTTCACGGCCGGCCCGCACACCACGGGCTGGCGCGAGACACGGGCCAGGAGCGCCTCCCTGCCCGGCGTGTCGACGCAGTACCTGGACCAGCCGCTCGACTCGGGCGCCTACGCCCCCCTCGGGCTGGTGACCCAGGACGGCGGGGCGCTGGTCTTCTTCACGGTGAAGAACTTCGAGCGGCAGACCGCGGCGAAGGGCGTGGAGCTGAAGGTCATCCCGGATGTGCGGGCGCTGCTCACCGGCGAGGTGAGGTCGACCCTCACCAAGGAGCGGGTCTCCGGCCAGCTGGTGAGCATCCCCGTGGGCTCGGGCGGCGGTCAGCCGGACATACTGAGCCGCCTCACCGGACTGACCGCGGCGAAGGGCTCCTGAGGCCCGCCCCGGCGCACTCCGAAAGACCGCGCACCCCGCCGCCGGAAGCCGAGCGCACTCCGGGTCCGCAGGGGAGCGCGCAGGGGGCGCACGGGTGCGGATCCGGTCAGCGGCCCAGCGGCCAGGCCGCCTCGGACCGCTCGGCTCGCCGCCGCTCCTGCTCGTCGGCGTAGCGGGCGCAGGCGTCGGTCAGCGTCTCCAGCAGGGTCAGCGGGTCCGGCAGGGGATGCTCCACACCCCGCTCCCAGGAGACCCCCCGGTCACCGTCGCCCGGCAGCCGGGCCGGCGGCACCAGGACGTAGCTGCCCCGGCAGTGCCAGCGCAGCCCGGGGTGCTCGTCCATGGTCTCGGGGTGGCAGTCCAGTTCGCAGGGCCACCACTCGTCCTCGTCCTCGGGCGTGCCCCGCGTCGCGGTGAAGAAGAGCATGCGGCCCTCGTCGCCCGCCCCGTCGCACACGGCAACGGGCCCGACCTCGACGCCCTGCTCCAGCAGGCGCCCGAGGGCGCTGCGGCCCGCGTCGAGCGGGACGTCCAGGACGTCGTGGACCATGCCCGTCGCGGTGATGAAGTTCGCCTCGGGCTGGTTGCGGGCCCAGCGCTCGACCTGGCCCCGGTCGGTGGTGGACTGCGTCTGCCAGGCGAAGGAGATCGGGTGGGTGGCCGGGATGGGGCAGCCGATGCGCTCGCAGGAGCAGCGGAAGCCGACGGGGTGGGCGGCCGGTGCCAGGGGCAGCCCGGCGGCGGCGACGGCGACGAGCAGCTCCTCGCGCTGCGGGCCCTCGGCCCCGGACTCTGCCGAGGACCGGCGGCGCAGCCACTGCGCCAGCCTGCTCTCCCGGGGCCTGCCGCCCACCGTGCCGCGGATCCGGCCGATACCGTCGCCCATCTATCCCCTCACACCTCATGCGTCGGCCGCACGCGTCCGTGCGGTCACTGCCCTCGGTCACTGCTTTCGGTCACTGCCATGGTCCCACCATCGTGCGGGGCGGGTGGACACAGGCCTCAACCGGGCGGGGGGCCCGTCTGTTCCCGGCGCCCAGGGGCGCACCGCGGCAGCCCGGAGCGCACGGGGAGCGCACCGGTGGCACAGGGAGGGGGACGGGCTGCCACCTCCGCGCCGGGCGCACAGGCGGGCGCGCAGGCGGGCACGGATACGGGGGCGGAGGCGGCGCCGTCCGGTGGGGCCGGGTGCCGCCCGCGCACCCCGGCGGGGGCGGGGTGCGGCGGGATACCGCCGGGGAAGGTGCCCGGGAGGGGGCGCCCGACGGGAGCGGCGCCCGGGAGGGGAGCGGGTTCGGGCGGCCGGGGCGCGGGGTCCGGCAGGCGGCTCAGGGGCGGGGGGCCAGCCCGTCGAGCGCGTAGTCGACGACGGCGTCCGCGTAGGCGTGGGTCAGCGGGAGGGTGCGCAGCAGCCAGCGGTGGAGGAGCGGGCCGACGAAGAGCTCCAGGGCGATCCGGGGGTCCACCGAGGGCCGGACCGCGCCCGCCTGCTGCGCGGCACGCAGCCGGACGGTGTAGAGCTCGAGCTGCGGGGCGAGCAGCCTCTCCACGAACCGGGCGCCGGTCGCGGCGTCGATCACCCCCTCCGCCGTGAGCGCCCGCGCCGGGGCGTCGTAGGCGGGGTCGTTCATCTGGTCGACCGTGGCCCGCAGCACCAGCCGCAGGTCGGCCCGGAGGTCACCGGTGTCGGGGATGACGGGCCCACCCGGTCCCGCCTCCTCCGCGGCCCGGGTGGCCAGGTCGAGGAAGGCGTCCATCAGCACCGCGGCCTTCGACGGCCACCAGCGGTAGATGGTCTGCTTGCCGACCCCCGCGCGGGCGGCGATGGCCTCGACGGTCGTCCGTCCGTAGCCCACCTCGCCGACGAGCCCGAGCGCGGCCTCGTAGATCGCGCGGCGGGAGCGTTCGCTGCGACGCGAGGGGTCGGGGGCCTTCGGCTCGGTCATCGGCTCAACCTAGCAGTGAGACGGGACGTCTCGCCTGCGGAGCGGAGCGTTCCCGGTGCACCCCCGCACGGGCCCCGCCCGTCGGCCGCGGCCCGCGGCCGCCCGGGAGGCACCGGCCGGCCCGGGCGGGCGGACACCAAGCGGCGCAGGGGGCTCACCGGCGCGGGGCGCCGGGGCAGGGGGCCTTGTTCACGAGAACCGACAGCAGACGTTCACCACCACGGGAAACACCACTACATGGTGCTGTTCGATGGCGCGGCTCCGGAGTGTGAGCACCGTCGTCCGACAGTCGGGCTAGAAGAGACCGGCTTGCATGTGGTGCGTGAGGTTGTCGAGGATCTCGCGCAGCAAGGGGCTGCGGACCGCCGGCAATCGGACCAGGGCGTGCTGGAAGGTTCCCGGGTCGGCTCGGAACAGGTGGTGGGGGCGTGGCGGGGGCGGGTCGTCGCGCAGTACGCCGTCGGGCATGGTTCCCGAGGTGGGGAGGTAGAGGTGTGGTTTGGGGAAGGCCATCCACATCCATATCCCGAACGGCAGTGGCACCGGGCGTGTAGATGCGTCCGGGCTGGCCGGGGTCCAGAGTTCCCCCGTCTGCGGGTGGGTCGGCACGAGGATCATGTCGGCGTCCGGGCCGGGGGCGGGTAACCCCGGACCGGACAGGACGGCGCGTCGCGCTGGCCGGTCCGCGGGCAGCAAGGCGTCGAGGGCGCGTTGGAACACTTCCGTGATCAGTCCGGGCGGGACCGTCACCGGCCGGCCGTCCGAGGCTGCCAGGAGGTGGGCCAGGGCCCGACCAACTGCCGCTTCCCACTGTGGGCTCCATGACCACCAGTGGTCCAGCCCGCGGAGCGAGCCCCATCTGCTGATCGGCTCCATCGGGGGCGTGGCTACCCCCTCCTCCAGTAGTTCCTCCCAGGAGAGGATCGCGGAGTCGGAGTCGGTGTCGTCGACGGGGAGGCGGTGCACGGCATCCGGCGCGAGCCAGACTGCCTGCCAGAGTGAGCAGTCGTCGATCCGGCTCGCCACCGGCAGGCCGCACGCCTCGCAGCCCATGTTGGGGCCTTCACCCCAGTCGAGGCCGCAGCAGTAGCCGCCGGCTTCGTGCGGGATGAGCACGGTGCCGCGGGTATCCCCGGGGGCGATGACGACGGTGCCGGGTGCGCTGTCGGACAAGGCGTAGAGCGGAGCGTAGATACCGCGGGCCGCCGCCTCGTCCGGGTCGATCTCCTCCCACCGCCGCCACGGTGGCCCCCAGGGCTCCGGTTCCACGGCGAACGTGCCCGACTCCATGAGCACCGGGAGCTGGATCCCGTTCCCGTACTTCTGATGGGCATGAACCGGCAGCGCGACCTGGGACAGCGGGATGGTCAGCTCGGCGCCACATCCCGCACACACGAAAGCGAACACATGTCCTCCGCGAAGAAAGCAGGGGGCATCGTCGCAGCTCTGTGGCGGACCTTCCACGTGCTTTCTCATCCGCGGCGCGGGACTGTGCACCGCCACGGTGTGTAACGCACGGTTCGAATCCCCGACGTGCCGGGTGCCTTCCGTGGTGGTGAACGTCTGCCGTCGGTCCTCGTGAACAATGCCAGGCAGGGCATCTCACCGGGGCGCCGGGCGGGGCCTCCGGCCGCCGTGCTCAGTCCGCCGTGCTCAGTCCGCCGCGGCGCGGCCCGGGGCGTCGCCCCCGGCGTCGCCGTCCTCCGGTGCGGGCGGCGGCCAGGCGTCGCCCCAGTCGGCGTCCCGGGCCGCGCGGTAGAGGGGCCCGTGGCGCTTGGTGACGGTCTCGCGGCGCAGGCCCTCCCCCGCGGTGCACAGGTCGAGCAGGACCATGCCCTTGCGGATCTGGGGCCTGCGGGTGACCCGGGCGGGCGCGGGCTCCACGGGGAAGCGCACCGCGGCCACGTAGCTGAACTTCTCGTCCTCGTAGGCGAGCGAGCCGCCCTTGACCCGGCGGTGGAGGGAGGAGCGTGAGACACGGGCCGAGAAGTGGCACCAGTCCGCGCCCGGCTCGATCGGGCAGGCGGAGCTGTGCGGACAGGGAGCCGCGACCGTCAGGCCCGCGGCGACCAGAGCTTCGCGGGCCCGCAGGATCCGCTCGTAGCCGTCGGGGGTGCCGGGCTCCACCACGAGGACCGCGCGCGCCGCCCGGGCCGCCTCGGCGACCACGGCGGCGCGGTCCGCCTCCGTGAGCTCCTTCAGGACGTAGGACACCGTCACGAGATCAGTGCTCTCGATCCTGAGCGCCGAACCGATCCGAGAGCACTGCCACTCGACCCCTTGCAGCGCCGGCGCCCCGGAGGCGAGGGCCAGTTCGCGCCCCAGGTCGAGCGCGGGCCGCGCCCAGTCCAGCACCGTCGTCGCGGGCGGGGCGGAGGCGAAGGCCTCGGCGACGGCCCAGGTCGCCGCGCCGGTGCCGCCGCCGATGTCGGTGTGCGTGGCGGGCGCCCAGCCGGGGACGGCGACACGCAGCCCGTCCAACGCGCCGCGCACGGCCTCGAAGGTGGCAGGCATGCGGTACGCGGCGTAGGCGGCCACGTCGGAGCGGTCGCGCAGGACGGGGGCGTCGGTCGGGGTGGTACCGCGGTAGCTGGCGATCAGCCGCTCGACGGCCTGTGCGGCCCGCGTCGGCGGCAGCCCGTCCAGCAGCCCCGCGAGGGTGGTGCGCAGGGTCTCGGCGGTGGGGGCTGTGGCGTTCACCGGGCGAGTCTACGTCGCCCGGGGGCACGCCCGGGGCCGTCCTCCGCCCGGCCGGGAAAGGGCGCGCCGAGGTCCGCCGAGCCGCCCGGCCCACGTCCTCCGGGGACCTGGCGCACACCCGCGCCGCACGCGGCGGGTGCACGCCGACGGACCGGCCGGGCGTCCCCGCCGGGCCTCTCCGCGGGGGACCCGGCAGCCCGGTCCCGCCCCGCCCCGCGACCGCCTGCTCAGAGTTCCGAGTCGCCCCGCCACGGGCGGCACAGGAGCAGGAAGCAGGCCCCGGCCGCCAGGGCGCAGCCCAGCTGGACCACGGCCATCGGCACCGCCGTGTGCTCGCCCGCCACACCGACCAGCGGGGAGGCCACCGCGCCGACGAGGAACGACGCCGTGCCGAGCAGGGCCGAGGCCGAGCCCGCCGCGTGCGGGGTGCGCGTCAGGGCCAGGGCGTTGGTGTTCGGCAGCACGAGGCCCATCGCCGACATCAGCACGAACAGCCCCGCGGCCACGGGGAACAGGCCCACCCGGCCGAACACTCCGGCCGTCATCAGCAGCAGGGCGGCCGCGGCGAGCGCGATCACGGTGAGGCCGAAGGCCAGCACCTTGACCAGCGCCACCCGTCCCACCAGCACCTTGCCGTTGATCTGGCCGACGGCGATCAGGCCGACCGCGTTCAGCCCGAAGAGCAGGCTGAAGGTCTGCGGGGACGCCCCGTAGATCTCCTGCACCACGAAGGGCGAGGCCGCGATGTACGCGAAGAGCACCGCGAAGGCCAGGCCGCCCGCCAGCATGTAGCCGGCGAACACCCGGTCGGCCAGCAGCGCCCGCATGGTCCGCAGCGCCTGCCCGACGCCACCGGAGTGGCGGCGCTCGGGCGGCAGGGTCTCGGCGAGCCAGCGGGCGGCCACCAGGGTCAGCAGCAGCCCCACGCCCGCGAGCACGACGAAGATCCCGCGCCAGTCGGTCACCCGCAGCACCTGGCCGCCTATCAGCGGGGCGATGACGGGGGCCGCGCCGGAGACCAGCATCAGCGTGGAGAAGAAGCGGGCCATCTCCACACCGTCGTAGAGGTCCCGGACCATGGCCCGGGCGATGACGATCCCGGCGGCGCCGGCGAGGCCCTGCACCAGGCGGAAGGCGATCAGGAACTCGATGGTCGGGGCGAGCGCGCAGACGAGGGTGGCCAGCACGTAGACGACCATCCCCGCGAGCAGGGGGCGGCGACGGCCCCACCGGTCGCTCATGGGCCCCACGACGAGCTGCCCGAGCGCCATGCCGGCCAGGCAGGCGGTGAGTGTCAGCTGGACGGTCGCGGCGGAAGTGCCGAGGGCGTCCGTGACCGCGGGCAGCGCGGGCAGGTACATGTCCATGGACAGCGGCGGCATCGCGGTCATCCCGCCGAGGACGAGGACCAGCAGCAGCCCCGCACGCCGTGCCGCGGGAACGGAGCCGCCCGGCCCGGTACCGGCCGCAGGGGGTGGGCTCGCGACCGGGCCCTGCCCCTCGGGGGCGGGCCCGGCGTTCGCCTGTCCGACTCGACCGCGTTCCGGCATCGGCTCCTCCTGTTCCGTTGTCGACGCGCCCTGGCCGACGCCCCATGCTCTCAGCCCGATCGCCTGATCGAATCCACCCCGGGGCGGAGTCCCGCCTCCCCTGCCCGGAGCCGCCGGGCCGTCCCGGCTCCCCTCCCCCGCACACGGCCCCCGCCACCACCCGGGCACCGTACGCGCGGCAGCCGAACACCCGGCGGCGCCCGGGTATCCGTATGCCGGTCGCCGCCGCCCTGCCCCGGCACCCCCGCGTACCCTGCGCGCCATGAGCGCTGAACACCCTGGACGCCGGATCGCGGTGGTCACCGGAGCCGGTTCGGGTATCGGGCGGAGCGTCGCCCTGGAGCTGGCCCGGGAGGTGGGGGGCCGCCGCGGGTGGGCGGTGGCCCTCGCCGGGCGGCGGGCCGCCGCGCTGGAGGAGACCGCCGCGCTCGCCGGGCCGGACGCCGAGACGCTCCGCGTCCCGGCCGACGTCACGGACCCGGCGGCGGTGGCCGCGCTGTTCGACGCGGTCCGGGAGCGGTACGGCCGCGTGGACCTGCTGTTCAACAACGCGGGCACCTTCGGCCCGGGAGGCGTGGGCTTCGCCGACCTGCCGTACGAGGCCTGGCGGAAAGTGGTGGACGTCAACCTCACCGGCGCCTTCCTGTGCGCACAGGCGGCCTTCCGGCAGATGCGCGACCAGCGCCCCCAGGGCGGCCGGATCATCAACAACGGGTCCGTCTCCGCCCACACCCCCCGTCCGGACTCCGCGCCGTACACCGCGACCAAGCACGCGCTGACGGGCCTGACCAAGTCGGTCTCCCTCGACGGGCGTCCGTACGCGATCGCCTGCGGCCAGATCGACATCGGCAACGCGGCCACCGAGATGACGCGGGCCATGGAGTCGGGGGTGCGCCAGGCGAACGGGGAGCTGGCGCCGGAGCCGGTGATGGACGCGGCCGACGTGGCCCGCACCGTGCGGCACATGGCGGAGCTGCCGCTGGAGGCGAACGTGCAGTTCGCCACCGTGATGGCCACCGCCATGCCGTACATCGGCCGCGGCTGACGCCCTCGGCCCGGCGCGGGCCGGGGCGGTCCGGTCCGGGCCGGGGGTGGTACCCGGCGAACTCCACGAGACCGGCGAACCGCCCCCGGGTCGGGGCCGGGCGCGGGCCGTTCGGATCGGCCCCGGACGGGGACCTCGTCGCTCCCGAGGCCAGACGGCCCGCTCGATGCGTTCGGAGGTTTCCGCGTCCGTCTCCTGCTGCCGGGTCGGCAGGTCGGCCCGGTCGGCCACGTATCCGGGCTTGGGTTCCTCGAAGCGCTCGACCATCTGGGCGGTCCAGCAGAGCGCCACGCACCGCCCCTTCTGCACGCGGGTGAGCCGGCCCGTGCGACCTCCACTGACCTCGATGCCGCTGGCCCGGGCTGGGGGACGCACGATCGTTGGGCTCTTGCCGGTCTTCGATCGGTTGACGGGAAATCCGGTCGCACCCAGGAAGGGGTGTGTGCTCGGCCGTGTGATCGACCCGCAGCCGGAAGACGTCGGCCAGGCGATGCTCAGGCCGGCTCATCCCTCACGATTCGACGCGGCGCTGGGGAGGGTCACTCGGAAGGTGCAGCCTGCTTCGGGGGCTGTCTCGAGCTGGGCGGTGCCCTGATGGGCGGCGGCGAGTGCGGCGACGATGGAGAGGCCCAGACCGGTACCGGGGTGCGTACGCGCTGCTGCGGTGCGATAGAAGCGTTCGAACACGCGCTCTGCCTGATGGGCGGTCATGCCCGGTCCCTCGTCCGCTACTTCGATGACGGCGGTGGCCTCCTGCAGCCCGACGCGTACTTCGATGGACGCAGATTCGGGTGTATGGGTGAGGGCATTCGTGAGGAGGTTGTCGAGAATCTGGCGGAGTTGGCCGACATCGCCCAGGACGGGCACCGGTGTGGTGGTGTCCGGAGGGTTGTCCAGGCGGACGAGTTCGATGGGGCGGCGGGGGTCGCGGGCTCGTGCGTCGAGTACTGCTGCCACGGCGAGATCGAACACGTCGGCCGGGAGGTGGGCGCGCGGGCGATGCTGGTCGAGTCGGGCCAGGATCAGCAGGTCCTCGACGAGTGCCGCCATGCGGGTCCCACCGTCCTGTATGCGCTGCATCAGGTACATGAGTCGAGCTGGTTCGTGGGGAGTCCGGTGGGCCAGTTCGGCGTAGCCGCGGAGGGAGGTAAGGGGGGTGCGCAGTTCGTGGCCGGCGTCGGCGATGAAGGTGCGCATGCGTTCTTCCGAGTCGCGTGCGGCCGCTTCCGAGGCTCGTTGCGCGTTCACGGCCGACTCGATCTGGTTCAGCATGGCGTTGAGGGCCCGTCCCAGGCGGCCCGCCTCGGTCCAGGCCGGGTGCACGGGGACGCGGCAGGAGAGATCTCCGGCGACGATGGATTCGGCGGTGGCCTCGATGGTCCGCAGGGGACGCAGGGAAGCGCGTACGAGGAGGTGTCCCACGCATGCCAGGGCGATGACTGCCCCCGCGCCGACCAGCAGGTCGATGGTGACGAGACGCGCCACGGTCGCCTCGGATTCGGCCAGGCTGGTCGTGGTGACGAGCGTCCTGCCGCCGGACAGGGGCAGGGCTACGACCCGCCAGTCGCCGTCGGCGCCGGAGGTGGTGAAGGGCTGGTGCGCAGGTCTCGCGGACGGTGCGGCGAGAGTCGTCACGAGGGAGTCCGGCGGGCTGTCCTCGTTGGGCGGGATGCGGCGGACCGGGGTGCCCGCTTCGTCGACGATCCAGGCTGTGTACGCGGCGGGGAGCGGCGAGGCGAGCCGGTCGGAGCGGGGACTGTCGATCTCGTGCGAGATGCGGGTCGCCGTTCCGGTCAGCTGGCGGTCCAGCCGTTCCAGGAGGTAGCCGTGCAGCAGGTGGGAACCGAGGAATCCAGTCGCCAGGAGTGCGACGGTGACCAGTCCCGTCGCGCACAGGAGCAGGCGCAGTGACAGGGGGATGTGGGCGAGCAGGCGGCGCGTCCTGCTCACGTGCGGGGGACTCGCAGCACGTATCCGACTCCGCGGAGCGTGTGGAGGAGCTTCGGCTCGGCGAAGTCGATCTTGCGGCGCAGGGTGGAGATGTAGGTCTCGACGATGCCGGCCTCGCCGTTGAATGCGTAGTTCCAGACGTTGTCGAGGATCTGGGGCTTCGACATGACGCGGCCGCTGTTGGCGAGGAGGAAGCGCAGCAGCTGGAATTCCAGGGGGGTGAGGTGGATTTCCTGGCCCGCCCGCCATACCGCGTGGCTGTCCTCGTCCATCTTCAGGTCGGCGATCTCCAGGCAGGCCGTCCCTGTCGGCTGGCAGCGCGCGCGCCTCAGTACCGCGTGGATGCGGGCGACGACCTCTTCCAGACTGAACGGTTTGGTGATGTAGTCGTCCGCGCCGAGGGTCAGGCCGGCGACCTTGTCGTCCGTGGCGTCGCGTGCGGTGAGGAAGACCACGGGGGCCTGGTTTCCTGTGCTCCGCAGGCGACGCGTCACCTCGAAGCCGTCGATGTCGGGCATGGCCACGTCGAGGATCAGGAGGTCCGGCCGCGCTCGGTCGGCACCCTGCAGTGCTTCCCGGCCGTCCGCCGCCGTGGTGACGTCGAAGCCCGCGTAGCGCAGGCCGACCGCGAGCAGTTCGCGGATGCTGGGCTCGTCTTCGGCGATGAGCAACCGTGTCCGCTCGGGGTCGGTCTTCCGTTCCTGCCATGACGTCATGGCCGCCAGGATGACCGGTCCGCCTGAGCGCGAACTGAGAGCCCCCTGAGGAGACCCTGAAGGATCTGGCCGACACTCAGGTGGCGCTGAGGTTGTGCTGCGGTGGGGCCCAGAAAGATCCGCCAAGCTCTGCCACATGAACATGAAACGTCCTGGCAGCCCCCCTTGGGCGCGGTACAAGTTCATGGCCATCGCTGCTGTCATGGCTATCGCCCTGGTAGGCGGGCTCGCCGTAGCCTACGCCGGCTACACAGGGAACGCCGCAGAGAACTCGGCTGCCTCCTCGGCGACCACGTGCCCGCCGGCTCCCGCAAGCGCGAATCGGGTCTCCGGGGGCGGCCAAGGCGGGCAGCAGGGCTGCGGCACGGGCCCGCAGGACGCCGGCCCGCAGGGCGCCGGCCAGCAGGGCGCCGGCCAGCAGGGCGGTAGGCGCGGCGGACAGGGGCAGCGCTCCGAAGAGGATCGTGCCGCTCAGGTCGCCTACCGCAAGTGCCTCAAGGATCAAGGTATCGAGCTGCCGAACGGCCCGGTCGACCAGCTCGACGCGTCCGAGCCTGCGATCGGCAAGGCCCTTGCGGCCTGTAAGGACCTCGAACCGGATCATCCCGGCGCTTCGTCGCCCGCGGTCTCGGCCGCGGCTTCCCCCGTTCCCCAGGCAGCACGGCGGGGAACGGCCGTCCGGCGTCAGTGAAGGCGGCTGGGGGGGAGTCGCTCGGAGTTTCCCGAGCTCCGCGTCCGGCCCGCAGCCCTTCAGCTTCCCCCCTCACCGCGCGCACCGAGGAAAGGCTTGTCACGCATGCATCACCCGTCATCACCGCCGGGCCGCCGGCGCAGCCGCTCTCCATGGCTGCGGCAGCGTGCCCTCGTCGTCCCGCTGACCCTGGCGGCCATGGTGGCCGCCGGATGCGGCTCGTCGGAATCCACCCCGCCTCGCGCCGACGCCTCCCTGCTGCCGCTGGGGGACGGACGGGTCAGCGACCGTCCGGAAGTCGGGTCGGTCTTCTCCTGCCAGACACGGTTCCCCAGGAACGCGCCGGGAGCGTTCCGCGACGGTGAGTGGATCCAGGGCGACCAGTGGGACCCTCAAGGCAAGCCCACCGTGGACGGCGAGGTGGAGTGGCCGAACGCCGAGATCTCCATCGCGGTGGAAGGCTCCGAACGCGTCGTCACGGCGAACGGCCTGCCCTCCCATTCCACGGGGAGCTTCCCGATCTCGCCGGACGACGACGCCTACGCCTACGACCGGAACCCCAACCGCATCAGCGAGCAACAGGTCCTGCTCCGCCTGCCCGCCTCGCCGACCGCAGCGGCGGAGCCGTCCTGTGTTCCCGGGGGGATGATCGGATTCACGCTGACCGGTGCGGCCCTCTACAACGCACTGGACGCCCAGGGACGGGATGCCGCCGCGCACGAGATCCAGGACTCCTGCGACGGCCATCCCGAGAAGAACGGGCAGTACCACTACCACAGCCTGACCGACTGCATCGACGACTCGTCGGGCGACGCCGGCGGGCACAGCGACCTGTTCGGCTTCGCCCTGGACGGATTCGGCATCTACGGCCCCAGGGACAGCGGCGGGGACGCACTCACCAACGCCGGCCTCGACGCCTGCCACGGCCACACCGGGCCCGTGGAAGTGGACGGGAGGGCCAAGACCGTCTACCACTACCACTTCACCGAGGAGTACCCGTACACGCTCGGATGCTTCACCGGTGACCCGGTCGAGCTCCCCGGCACGCCTCCCGGAGGCCGCCCGTGAGTGACTCACAGCAGCCATCGCGCGCGGGCTCGGAGCCGGCGCCTCGCAGCGGGAAGCGCTTCTACGGCATCGCAGCCGGCCTCGTCGCCGCCAGTCTGCTCGCCGCGGGCATCGTGGTCGCGGCGACCGACGGTCCACCGGGCGGGTCCGGCACATCACCGAACATCCTGATGGTCATCGCTGACGACTTCGGCGTCGACGCCAGCCCGTGCTACGACCTCGGTGAGGACAAGCCCGACATGCCGACCCTGGAATCGCTGTGCGGATCGGGCCTGGTCTTCGACCAGGCGTGGGTCAACACCGCGTGCACCCCCACCAGGGCCACGTTCCTGACCGGCCAGTACGGCATCCGCACCGGCGTCGGCTCCGTCGACGCGCAACTGCCCACCTCGCAGACCACCATCCAGCGGGTACTGGCGGAGCGCACCGACTACGCGAGCGCGGTGATCGGCAAGTGGCATGTGGGCGGGCGGCCCAACCAGGTCGTCGCCGACCACCCGGGCCGACTCGGTGTGCCCTACTACGCGGGCTTCCTCTCCGGGGCCATGGAGGACTACCGCCGCTGGCCGCTGACCGTCAACGGGCAGACACACGAGGAGACGACGTACGCCACCACCAAGTTCACCGACCTTGCTCTGGACTGGATCGAAGAGCAGGACGGGCCCTGGTTCACCTGGCTCGCCTACACGGCGCCGCACACCCCCTTCCACCTGCCCCCGGCAGAGCTGCACTCCCGTGACGACCTCACCGGTACCCCGGAGGACATCGAGAAGCGCCCCAAGGAGTACTACTTCGCCGCCGCCGAGGCCATGGACCACGAGTTGGGGCGCCTGCTGGACGGCCTCCCCGACGGTGAACGGGAGAACACCACCGTGATCTTCGTCGGTGACAACGGCACCCCCCAGCAGGTCGTCCAGTCCTACCCGCGCGGTCACGCCAAGGGCACCGTCTATCAAGGTGGAGTGCACGTGCCCCTCGTCGTCTCCGGGGCGTCGGTCCCACGCACGGGCGAACGCGAGGACGCCCTCGTCAACGGCGCCGACCTCTACGCCACCATGTCCGAACTCGCCGGAGCCACCGCCACCGCCACCGGCACCGGCACCGGCACCGGCACCGGCGACAGCGTCAGCATCGCGCCGCTGCTGACCACCGCCGGCGACGGCGGCCGCGCATACGCCTACACCGAGGCGTTCGGCCAGACCAAGCGCCGCACCGGAACCACCGCCCCCGACGTATGGGCGATCCGCGACAGCCGCTACAAGCTCGTCCACTACGACGACGGCAGAGAAGAGCTCTACGACCTGTCCGACGACCCCCTCGAAACACGCAACATCCTGGCCGAACAGCCTGCAGCGGTAGCGCGCCTGCGAAGCCAGGCCGAGAACCTGCGCAGAGAGTGATATGCCGCCGGACGCTCCCGGCACCGTACATGCCAAGCGTCGCTTCAACGGCGCCACGCTCCGGGTCCGGACCGCCGGGCATGACGGTGTGCCACCTGTGGTGCAGGGGCTTGTACGCGAAATCGTCCGGGTCGGCCAGGCCGGCGACCGCCTTCCAGACCCGCCGCGCGCGCACCGGGCAGTCGCTCGGCCGGGAGCCGAACGGCGCTTGCACCTTCCGGTGCTTGATCTTCGACACCCGTACGTCGTCCTCCATCCCGTGCTCGGTCTCACTGACGTCGGGCACCCGCGCCCGGCCCGCGGTCGCGAGACCCTCCCGGCCCGCTCCGAAGCCGTGATCCACCTCGCGATGACCGGCCTCATGGCCCGCCGCCTCACCGGCGAAGCCGCCATCACCCGGCGTGCCGCGACATCACAAAAGCAAACCCGCATCCCGGGATGAAACAACGGGAGAAACGCCCTCTCGGGAAGCCGTCAACGCGGGGGCGGCGGTTTTCGTCCCGACGCGATGATCAGGCGATCACACCGAGGCGATGATCAAGTCCCGCCCGAGTTCCACCTGCAAAGCAGGGTTTCGAACTCGTTACCAAGGGATTTCGGACAACCTCTTGCGGATCGACGGGTCAGGGGTCGATATTCATCCAACGCAACCGAATCAACTCGTGTTGACAACACGAGTTGATCCTCAAACGCAGCCCGAGCCCAGGGAGGATCTGATGGCAACTCGCCGCGACGTGGCACGCCTGGCGGGCACCTCCGAGGCCCTGGTCAGCTACGTCCTCAACAACGGCCCCCGCAAGGTCGCCCCCGCCACCCGTGAGCGGATCCTCGCGGCGATAGACGAGCTCGGCTACCGCCCCAACGCGGTGGCCCGGTCCCTGAAGACCTCGCGGACCATGACCTTCGGGCTGGTCGTGCCCGACAATTCCAACCCCTTCTTCGCCGAGCTGGCCCGCGTCATCGAGGATGTCGGCTTCGCCTCCGGCTACACGATGCTGCTGGGCAACGCGATGGGTGACGACGCCCGTGAGGCGACGTACATCCGGACCCTGCTCGACCGGCAGGTGGACGGGATCATCGTGGTCCCGATCCACGGCCCGCACAGCTGGGTCGCGGAGCTGTCCGACCAGACGACCGTGCCCCGGCTGGTGCTCGACCGTGAGCTGGAGCTGCCGGGGGCGACGCAGGTGCTCACCGACAACGAGGGCGGCGCGTACCAGGCCACCTCCCATCTGCTCGGTCACGGCCGGGAGCGGATCGGGTGCATCGCCGGGCTGGAGGGCGTGCACCCGACGGTCGACCGGGTCGCGGGCTGGCGCCGGGCCCTCGTCGAGGCCGGGCGGGATCCAGGGAACGCGCCCCTGACACATGTGCCGTTCGGACGGGCCGACGGGTACCGGGCCGGCCGGCTGATGCTCGCGGACGCCGGGCATCCGGACGCGCTCTTCGTGGCGAGTGACGAGCAGGCCATCGGCGTCCTGCGCGCCGCCGCCGAACTGGGGCTGCGCGTCCCCGACGACGTGGCGGTCTGCGCCTTCGACGGTATCGACGGCAGCGAGTACACGGTGCCCGCGCTCACCACCATGCGGCAGCCCTTCGACGAGCTGGGCCGCTCGGCCGTCGAGTGGCTCCTGGCCAAGATCGCCGACCCGGCCCTCCCGGTACAGCGCATCACCCACACCACCACCCTGATCGCGCGCGGCTCCTGCGGCTGCCCGGACCCCGCAGGTGGCGACTCGACGATCGGTCAGCGCTTATAGCGACGGCGGGCGGGCGGTTGGAACGGGCGACCGGTTGTGGCGCCCGGCTCACACCGACATACCCGACATGTACGCCGCGTACACCCCGTACGACCCATCCACCCCGTTTGACCCGCCTGACCCGTAGTACGACCCGCCTGACCCGTACGGCGGACTACGACCTCACCACGGGCCCCGCACCTGGCCCCGTCCTCGAACTCGGCCCCCGGTCCCAGACTTACGGACTCCCGGACCTACGGACTCCCGGACTCCCGGACTCCCGGACTCCCGGACTCCGACCCAGCCTCCTCCGGCCTCGGAGTCCGGGCCACCCCCCGCGCCCCGCTCCGACCCCACCCCGTTGTGACGCAATGACGCGACGAAAGGCACACCCATGAACACCAACGTCACCGCCAACTCCGGTGCCAACGCCAACCGCACCGCACGCAGAGTCCGTTCCGCCACCGCTGTCGCCGCCGCCGCGACGATGCTGCTGGTGGTCGCCGGTTGCGGCCGGGGCGGAGACAGCTCCGGCAGCGACGGCGCGTCGGGCGAGGCGAAGATCGCCATCGTCACCCGGAACTTCACCAACCCCTACTGGGCGGCGCTGCGCGACGGCGCGATAGCCGAGGGCAAGAAGCAGGGCGTCAAGGTGGAGGTCCAGGCGGGCGCGTCGGAGACCGACAGCACGGGCGAGAACGCCAAGATCTCCACCCTCGCGGGTCAGGACTACAACTGCTTCGGCGTCGTGCCGGTCAACGCCACCAACGTGATCACCCCGCTCGTCCCGGTCGCCCAGAAGAAGATCCCGATCCTCAACCTGGACACCCAGATCGACGCGAAGGCCTCCGAGCAGGCCGGGGTGTCGTACGCCTCGTTCATCGGCTCGGACAACCTGTCGGCGGGCGAGCTGGCGGGCGAGGCCCTGCTGAAGCTCATGGGCGGCAAGGGCGAGGTGGCCATCCTCCAGGGCATCGCCGGTGAGCAGAACGGCATCAACCGTCAGAAGGGCTTCTCGGAGAAGGTCGCGGGCAAGCTGGACATCGTCGCCACGCAACCCGCCGACTACGACCAGGCCAAGGCGCAGACGGTCACCGAGGCCATCCTCAAGGCCCACCCGAAGATCACCGGCATATTCGCCGCCAACGACACCATGGGTCTGGGCGCCGCGCAGGCGGTCCGCAACGCCGGTCTGACCGGCAAGGTCTCCATCATCTCGGTGGACGGCATCACCGCCGCGCTGAAGGCGGTCAAGGCGGGCACCCTCAGCGGCACGATCTCCCAGTACCCGTACGCCGAGGGCCAGTTGGCCGTGCAGGCCTGCATCGACCTGGTCGCCGAGAAGAAGGTGCCCACCCGGATCGTCGCCCCGATCGCCCTGATCGACTCCAGCAACGTGGACAAGGCGATCAGCTCCTTCCCGCAGCCGTTCGTCCCGTTCGACAACCCGCTCACCTCGGCCGGGAAGTGAGCTGATCATGACTGACACCCAGGCACCGGGACGGCTCGGCCTGGACCTCTCGTTCGCGGCGGCGGCACGGTTCGCCGCCCCGATCGGGCTGGGCGTGGTGTTCCTCGCCTTCTTCATCGCCACGCCCGACTTCCTCACCACGTCCAACATCAGCGACCTGCTGGTGTCCGCCTCGATCCTGCTGGTCCTCGCCATGGGCCAGCAGCTGGTGGTCACCGTCGCCGGTATCGACCTCTCGGTGGGCTCCAACCTGCCCTGGTCGGCGGCGGTCCTCGGGTACGCCTACGCCAGTGGCTGGGGACTGACCGTCTCCATCGGCCTGGCCCTGCTGGCCGGGCTGGCGGTGGGCGTGGTGAACGGTCTGCTGGTGGCCCGGCTGAACATGACCGACTTCATCGTCACCCTCGGCTCGCTCTCCGTGGTCAGCGGTCTCACCCTGCTGCTGACCAGCGGCAACACCGTCCCCGTGAACTCGGACTTCCTGCGCGGTCTGGCGATCGACGGCATCGGCCCGCTGCGCTGGTTCTGGGTACTGGCCTTCGTGGTGGCCGCGCTGGTGGGCTTCCTTCTCTACCGCACCCGTACCGGCACCTATCTGCTGTCGACCGGCGGCAACATCGAGGCCGCGCGGGGTGTGGGCATCCACGTCGACCGTATCCGGCTGATCGCGTACGCGAGTTCCGGGCTGGCCTGCGGGGTGGCGGCCGTGCTGTTCGTGGCCCGCACGGGCGGCGCCGACCCCAGCCTCCAGACCGACCTGCTGCTCAGCTCCATCGCGGCGGTGGTCCTCGGCGGGTCCAGCCTGTTCGGCGGGAAGGCCTCCGTACTCGGCACGGTGACCGGCGCGTTGCTGCTCCAGAGCCTCATCAACGGTTTCACCCTGGTCGGCATCTCGCAGTACTACCAGCCCGTCGCGGTCGGCAGCGTCGTACTCGGCGCGGCCTTCATCTCCCGGTTCCAGAAGTAGGAGAAGCCAGCCATGACGGACACTCCGGCCCGTGCGACGGGCGTATCCGCCGCCGCCCCGGCCAGCCAGAACGCCGCTTCGGCCAGTCAGGTCATCTCCCCGCTCGTGGAGATCACCGGGCTGCGCAAGTCCTTCGGCGCGGTCCACGCGCTCCAGGGCGTGGACCTGAAGCTGGCCCCCGGCGAGGTCACCGCGCTGCTCGGCGACAACGGCGCGGGCAAGTCCACGCTGGTGCGCTGTCTGACCGGTGTGCACCCGCCGGACGCGGGCGAGATCCGCTTCCGGGGCGAGCATATCCGGTTCCACTCCCCCGACGACGCGCGGCAGCTGGGCATCGAGACGGTGTACCAGACCCTCGGCCTCATCGAGGACCTCCCGGTCTGGCAGAACCTCTACCTCAACCACGAGCTGACCAGAGGCTTCGGCCCGTTCCGGGTGCTGGACAAGAAGTCCATGATCGCCCAGAGCCGCGCCATCCTGTCCCGGCTGGACGTGAACGTCCCGAACATCCGGGCCACCGTGCGGCGGATGTCGGGCGGTCAGCGGCAGTGCATCGCCATCGCCCGCGCGGCCAACTGGGGCCGCACCCTGGTCATCATGGACGAGCCGACCGCAGCGCTGGGCGTCCGGGAGACGGCGGCCGTGGAGGAGCTCATCGACCGGCTCCGCGAGGCGTCGGTGACCGTGCTGCTGATCAGCCACGACATGGCACAGGTGCTCCGGGTCGCCGACACCGCGTACGTACTGCGCCGAGGCCGGACTGCCGCGCGGCGGGCCGTCTCCGCCACCACGGGTGACGAGCTGGTCGGGCTGATCACCGGGGCCGTGCCCGGGGACGCGCATGCCTGAGGCCGGCCCCTCATCCGCCCCCGTACCCGAGCCCCTGACGGGTACGTCACCCCTCGTCGTGGTGATCGGCTCGGTGAACATCGACCATGTCGTCGTCGCCGACGCCTTCCCCTCCCCCGGCGAGACCCTCCTCGGCCGTACCGCGTACGTCACCCTCGGCGGCAAGGGTGCCAACCAGGCGGCTGCGGCGGCCTCCGGAGGTGTTCGTACGGCGATGATCGCCCGGGTGGGCGAGGACGCCGAGGCGGACCGGGCCCGTGCCCGGCTGGTCGCCGGCGGAGTGGACGTCGGGGCGGTGACCACGGTGCCCGGCGCCGAGACCGGTACCGCGTGGATCACCACGGCGGCCGGGGACAACACCATCGTGGTGGTCGCCGGAGCCAACCACCGGTGGCCGTCCGAGGGCGACCCCACCGAGGGCCTCGGGGCTCAAGCAGCCGTCGTACTGGCCCAGTTGGAGATCCCGCTGGACATCGTACGACGCGCGGCGGACGCCTGCCGGGGCCGGTTCCTCCTCAACGCCGCCCCCGCCGCCGAACTCCCCGACGACCTGATCGCCCGCTGTGACGTGCTCATCGTGAACGAGCACGAACAGGCGGTGGTGTCAGGGCAGTTGGGGACGGAGGGTACGGCGGGGGCCGCGACCGCGCGGAAGGCGCACGACGCGCTGCGGGCCCGGGGTGCCAAGGCCGTGGTCACCACCCTGGGCGAGGCGGGCGCGCTCGTCACCGACGCCGACGGCCTCTCCACCGCGCTCCCGGCCGTCCCCGCGACCGTCGTGGACACCACGGGTGCCGGTGACGCCTTCGCCGGGGTGCTTGCCGCCCGGCTCGCCGCCGGTGACTCGCTCCTGGACGCCGCCCGCCTGGGCATCGCCGCCGGCGCCCTGGCCGTACAGGTCTCCGGCGCGCCCCAACAGCACGCCGACCTGGCCACACTGCGCGCCCTCACCCTCACCACTCCCCCTGCCGAAGAGGACTGAACCCGTGCAACGCAGCGGTATCATCCACCGCGAGCTGGCCGGGCTGATCGCCGGTCTCCGCCACACCGACACCTTCGTGATCAGCGACGCCGGGCTCCCCTTGGCCTCCGACACCCCCGTCGTGGATCTCGGCTACCGGTACGGCAGCTCCCCGTTCCTGGACGTCGTCCAGACCGTGCTTCGCGAGACCGTTGTCGAGCACAGTTGGGTGACCGACAAGGTCCGCGAGGTCAACCCCACCGTCCACACCGGCCTGCGCTCCTTCGGGCTCGACCCCGAACTCGTCGACCACGACGAGTTCAAGGCCAGGGTCCGGGACGTCAAGTTCGCCGTACGTACGGGTGAGGACACCTTCTACGCCAACGTACTCTGCCGCGCGGGGGTCCCCTTCACCCCGTGACCGCCGCCTGCGTGACGACGCGCCCCCGCATCTCCCGTTCGCCGGCGCCTGTGTTGCGGGCGTCGCCCGGCCGGACGGTCGACAGACCAACGCCAGGACACTCATGGGGTCAGTCATGAGCAAGAGTCAGACAGTCACGGCGGACGAGGTCCGGGGCGGGCGGGTCGAGCCGGTCCCGGACCGTGGTGCGCCTACGCCGACGCAGGTGACGGCCCTCGATCCGGTTCAGGCGCATCAGCCGCTCGACGCGCTTGCGGTTGACCGTGTGCCCCGGTCCCCGCAACTCGGCATGGACGCGGCGCACCCCGTACGTCCCCTTGCGCGCGGTGTGGACCTGGGCGGATCTCCCGGTCACGTTCAGGGCGCGTCGCCGGCCGATAGTCCATCTGAGACCTCGCCCTCCCCGCCGCCCGCGGGACTTTCCGGGGGGACTTTCAGCCCTGTCCGAGGACTTCCGAGGCACTTTCCGCCGCGTAACGCGGCAAGCCCCCGAAAGACCGGAAAGGGCCTCCGACGCAGGTCAGAGGCCCTTCCCGAGGCAAAGCCGCAGGTAGGGGCAGACGAGTCGGGCTGTACGCCGGGTTCTGTACCCCGGGACCTCGCGGTCGTCGGGGCGACGGCCATCCATCTAGGACCGGCGTTGCCGCCGGTCTCGTGCGGTCTACCCGCGGACTCGGGCGGGCAGCCCTCGAACGTCCGCGCAGGAGCACCGGGGCGCTCCCTCTTGACCTTGCTCCGGGTGGGGTTTACCTAGCTGCCCAGGTCACCCTGGGCACTGGTGGTCTCTTACACCACCGTTTCACCCTTACCGAGGGCCGAGGCCCCCGGCGGTCTGTTTTCTGTGGCACTGTCCCGCGGGTCACCCCGGGTGGCCGTTAGCCACCACCCTGCCCTGTGGAGCCCGGACGTTCCTCGGGAGGGTCCGAGGACCCCCACGCGGCCGCCCGCCCGGCTCGTCTGCCGTGGCGACCATGCTACCCGCCTGCCGCGGGCCCTCCCTCCCCCGCGCCTCCCCGGCCCCCGGCGGGTGCTTGACCCTGCCGCAGCGTCACGGTTTCTACTGGCCGCATGAGGATCGGAGAACTCGCCGCGCTGGCCGGGGTGACCCCGCGCACCGTGCGGCACTACCACCAGCTGGGTCTGCTGCCCGAACCGGTGCGGCGCGCCAACGGGTACCGGGACTACGGGCTGCGGCACGCCGTGGCGCTGGCCCGGATCCGGCGGCTGACCGAGCTGGGCCTCGGCCTGGCCGAGGTGCGGGACGTCCTCGCGGACGACGCCGGGCGGGAGCTGGCCGAGGTGCTGGAGGAGCTGGACGCCGACCTCCGGCGCCAGCTGGCGGAGCTCGGGGAGCGCCGGGCCCGCCTCGCCGAGCTGCGGGAGCAGGCGCGGCTCGGGCGGCTGCCCGCCGAGGGGCCGGTCTCCGACGAGCTGGCGGCGCTGCTCGGGAGCATCACGCCGAGCGACTCGCCCATGGCGGCGAAGGACCGCGAGCACCTGGTGCTGCTGGACTCGCTGGTGCCGCCCGGGCAGCGTGCCGCGCTCTTCGAGGGCCTGCGCCCCTTCGCCGAGGACCCGGCGTTCGCCGGGCGGGTGCAGGGCCTGTACGAGCGGCTGGACGCCCTCGCGGACGCCGGCCCGGACGACCGGCGGGTGGAGCCGCTGGCGCGGGAGTTGGCCGGGAGTGTGCCGGACGGGCTGCTGGCGCTGGCGGGGGACGGCGGTTCGCGCGCGGACAGCGCCTTCGGGCAGGCGTTCCTCGACGACTTCGCCCCCGCGCAGGCGGCCGTGGTGCGGCGGATGCTGGAGCTGCTGGCGGACCGGGCGCGGGCGGCCGCGCGGCACGGGGGCGGGGAGCGGCGGTCGTGAGGCGGGCCGCGCGGGTCGCGCTGTGGTTGCTGCTGCCCGGCGAGCTGGTCGTGCTGGTGCTCCTGGTGGGCGGGGTGGAGGTGCCGTTCGCCGTGGTGGCCGCCGCGGAGGTGCTGGTGCTCGCCGTGCTGGCACTGGAGGCGGCCGTCTGGTTCGGGCTGTACCGGGCCGCCCGCCGGGCCGGGCTGCCCCCGGGGGCGGCCTCGGCCCGGGCGGTGCGCGGGCTGCTGCCGCCGGTTGCGGCGCGGCTCGCCGCCCACGAGCTGCGCGCGCTGCACAGCCTGGTGCTGTGGGCGCTGCGCCGCAGGCACGGGGTCCGGGGCGGCGAGGTGGTGGCCGCGGGGTACACGGGTCCGCAGACCGCCCTGCTGTGGGGCATGGTCTTCGTCTCGGTGGTGGAGACGGTCGCGCTGGCGGTGCTCATCCCGTGGCCGCTGGTGCACGCGGTGGCCCTGGTGCTCGACGTCTACGGTGTGCTGTTCCTGGTGGCCCTGCACGCCTCCTGTGTGACCAGGCCCCATGTGCTGGGCGCCGACCGCTCGCTGCGGCTGCGCTACGGCGCCCTGTTCGACCTGCGGATACCGGCGGAGGCGATCGCCGGGGCGCGGATCGAGCGGCGCTTCCCGGAGGGGCGGCTGGTGCACGCGCGGGAGGACGGCGGCCTGGAGCTGATCGTCGGCGGGCAGACCACCGTCGCGGTGGAGCTGTCCCGGCCGGTTTCGTATCTGCGGCCGCTGGGCGGGCGCGCGGAGGCGGTGGGTTCGGTGCGGTTCCACGCGGACGACCCGGCGGCCGTGGTGGCCGCGCTCCGCGCGTCGGGACCGCCGGTCGGGCCCGGTGCCGGTGTGGCGGCCCCGACCGGGCCGGGGTCCGCGGTGGGACGGGGCACCGGGACGGACGTCTGAGCCGCCGGAGCGACCGGGACGGACGCCTGAGCCGCCGGGATGACCGGGCGGCCGGAGCACGAGCCGCCGGAGCGACCGGGACGGACGCCTGAGCCGCCGGGATGACCGTGCGGCCGGAGCACGAGCCGCCGGGATGACCGGGCGGCCGGAGCACGAGCCGCCCGGGGTGACCCGGGTGCCGCGGTCGCGGCTTTCGCCCCGGGGCGCCGTTCCGCCGGACCCGTGCCCCCGCGGCTAACGCGCCGCCGGGGCGAACACCACGGCCGGCTCCGCCGGGTCGGCGCGGGTGAGCCGCACCCGCAGGCGCTCCCCCAGCGGCAGGGCGCCGTCGCCCTCGATCCGGGCGACCACCGCCGGATGCTCCAGCTGGACGGTGCCGACGTCCGGCTCGCTGTCGCGGACGTCGACCACCACGCCGTCGAAGAGTTCGCCCACCCGGCCGCGCAGGGCCGCCGCCTCCACCAGGTCGACGCAGGCCCGCTCGACGGCGGCCGCGCGCCGTGCGCCGCGGGCCATCTCCTCCGGCAGCCCGGCCAGTGCGGCACTCGCCCAGTCCGGCGGCTCCCGTCCGGCGGCGGCGGCGAGGCACAGCTCCCCCGCGTAGCGGTCCACGAGGCGGCGCAGCGGGGCCGTGCAGTGGGTGTACGCGGCGGCGACGGCCGCGTGGACGGAGGGCGAGGGCAGGCGGCCGCCGGTGAAGGCGCTGTACCCGGCCCCCCGCAGCAGCCTGGTGCACTCCTGGAGGAAGGCCGCGTGGCGGGGCTCCCCCGGGTCGAGGGAGCGCACCAGCGCCGCGTAGGAGACATGGTGGGGCCAGTCGACGCCGAGGGCCCCTGCGGTGCGGCGCAGCCGGGTGACCGCGCCGTCGGGGGCGGTGGGCAGGGTGCGCAGGATGCCGGTGCCCGAGGCGGTCATCAGAGCGGCGGCCGCCATCCCGGTCAGCAGGGAGAGCTGGGCGTTCCAGCGCTCCACGGGCAGCGGGGAGCGGTAGGAGAGCAGGAAGGCGCCGTCGTGCTCGTGGACCTCCTGCTCCGGGACGTCCAGGGAGATGCCGCCGCGCTCCGCCTCCAGGTCCTGGCGCAGGCGGCCGATCTCCGCCAGCAGCGCCACGGGCTCCACGGCGGTGCCCGTGTCGAGGAGGCGCTGCACGCCGGCGTAGTCCAGCCGGTCCCGGCTGCGGACCAGGGCGCGGCGCACGTCGGTGGTGACGGCCCGGCCGTCGGCGTCCAGGTCGATCCGCCACAGCAGGGCGGGCGCGGGGCGGCCGGGCAGCAGGCTGGCGGCACCCTCGGAGAGCACCCGGGGGTACAGGGGGACCGTGCCGTCGGGGAAGTAGAGGCTCTGGACGCGCCGGTGCGCCTCGGTGTCCAGGCGGCCGCCGGGTGCGACGAAGACGGCGACGTCGGCGATGGCGTGGTGCACACGGAAGCCGCCCCCGGGGCGGCGGGCCAGGTGGACGGCCTGGTCGAGGTCGGCGGACCCGGGCGGGTCGACGGTCCAGAAGGGGAGGTCGGTGGCGTCGTGGCCGGGCGGTCGCGGTGTGCGGGCCGCCTGCTCCGCCTCGGCGAGTGCTTCCCGGGGGAAGTCGCCGGGGACGTCGAGAGCGGCGCGCACCTCGCGCAGCGCGGTCCTGAGCGCGGCCTCGGCCGCGCCGGTCAGGTGCAGGGGGCGGCGGGGCATGCACCGAGCGTAGGGCGGGCCGGGAGCCGCGGCACCTCGGCGGCCGGGGCGCTTTGTAGGCTGGCGCGGGGGCCGCACCCCCTGCCTCGCAAGCCGTGAAGGAGAACCGCCGTGCTCGTGCTGCTGCCGCCGTCGGAGGGCAAGGCCCCTGCGGGACGGGGCGCCCCGCTGAAGCCGGAGTCGCTGTCGCTGCCCGGTCTCGGGGACGCCCGGGCGACCGTGCTGGAGGAACTGGCCGCCCTGTGCGCCGGGGACGAGGCGAAGGCGCAGGAGGTGCTCGGCCTGAGTGACGGGCTGCGGGGCGAGGTCGCGAAGAACGCCGCCCTGCGGACCGCGGGCACCCGTCCGGCGGGCGAGCTGTACACCGGGGTGCTGTACGACGCGCTGGACCTGGCCTCGCTGGACGCGGAGGCGCGGCGCCGGGCGCACCGGGCGCTGCTGGTGTTCTCCGGGCTGTGGGGAGCCGTGCGGATCGGCGACCGGATTCCGCCGTACCGCTGCTCGATGGGGGTGAAGCTGCCGGGCCTGGGCGGGCTGGGGGCCTTCTGGCGGGGCCCGATGGCCGAGGTGCTCCCCGAGGCGGCGGGCGACGGGCTCGTGCTGGACCTGCGCTCCGCCGCCTACGCGTCGGCCTGGCGGCCGAAGGGGGAGGTGGCCGGTCGCACGGCGACGGTGCGGGTGCTGCACTCCCGCCTCGTGGACGGGGTGGAGAAGCGTTCGGTGGTCAGCCACTTCAACAAGGCGACCAAGGGGAGGATCGTGCGCGGCCTGCTGGCCTCGGGCGCGGTGCCGCGTTCGCCCGGGGAACTGGTCGAGGCCCTGCGGGGGCTGGGGTACGTGGTCGAGGCGGAGCCGCCCCGGGCGGGCCGGACGTGGGCGCTGGACGTGGTGGTGACCGAGATCCACTGACGGGAAGCCGTCCGTTGCACACAGTGCAACCCTCGTTGCACCCGCCGCACGGCGAGGGGCAGGATGACGCCCATGAGCCGCTCGCTGCCCGTGTCCGTGCTGGACCTCGCGCAGGTGCTGCCGGTCGTCGTCCTGGACGACGCGGCGGACGCGGTGCCCGCGGCCCGGGCACTGGTCGCCGGGGGGCTGCGCGCGGTGGAGGTGACCCTGCGCACCCCGGCCGCGCCGGATGCCATCCGCGCCATCGCCGCGGAGGTGCCCGAGGCGGTGGTGGGCGCGGGGACGGTGGTCGGTGCGGAGGCCGTGGCCACGGCCGCCGGCGCGGGTGCGTCGTTCCTGGTGAGTCCCGGCTCCACACCGGGGCTGCTGGAGGCCATGCGCGCCTCGGGGCTGCCGTTCCTGCCGGGCGCATCGACGGCCTCGGAGGTCCTGGCCCTGCTCGAACAGGGCGTGCGGGAGATGAAGTTCTTCCCCGCGGAGGCGGCGGGAGGCGCGCCCTATCTGGCGTCCCTCGCCGGGCCGCTGCCCGGGGCGCGGTTCTGCGCGACGGGCGGCGTCACCGCCGCCACCGCCCCCCGCTATCTGGCCCTGCCCAACGTCCCCTGTGTGGGCGGCTCCTGGCTGCTGCCCCCGGACGCGGTCGCCGCCGGGGACTGGGCCCGGGTGGAGGCGCTGGCCCGCCGGGCCGCGGCCCTGGGCGGGCCGGGGCGCCCGTGACCGGGTGCGGCCGGGCTCCCGGAAGCGGTCGGCGGCGTGCGCCTGACGCCCTCCGGGGCACGGCAGGGCCGGGGCCGACGGCGGGTCAGCGCAGGTGCGAGGTGTCGTTCAGCAGCCTCAGCGAGGCGTTGCCGTCCGCGTAGTAGGCGAGCGCGGACAGCGAGGCCGCCGACAGCTCCATGCGGAACAGGGACTCGGGCGGGGCCCCGAGCGCCAGCCGGGCCAGGGTCTTGATCGGCGTGACGTGGGTGACCAGCAGCACGGTGCGCCCCTGGTGGGCGGCGAGCAGCCGGTCGCGGGCCGCGGCGACCCTGCGGGCGACCGCGGCGAAGGACTCGCCGCCGCCGGTCGGTGCGGCCTTGGCGGAGGCCAGCCAGGCGTCGAGGTCCTGCGGGTGGCGTTCGCGGACCTCGGCGAAGGTGAGGCCCTCCCAGGCGCCGAAGTCCGTCTCGCGCAGGCCCTCGTCCACCTCGACGGGCAGTCCCAGGCGCGCTGCGACGGTCCCGGCCGTCTCGCGGCACCGCCGCAGCGGCGAGCTGACGACGGCCTGGACGGTGCCGCGGGCGGCCAGCGCGGCGGCGGCCGCCTCGGCCTGGCGGCGGCCCGCCTCGGACAGCTCGGGGTCTCCGCCCCCGCTGCCCGAGAAGCGCTTCTGGGGCGTGAGGGCCGTCTCGCCGTGGCGCAGCAGCACGAAGGTCGTGGGCGCGCCGAGGTCGGCGGAAGCTCCCCAGCCCGTGCCGGACGCGGCCGCGGGGGCGGCGGAGGCCGGGACGGCGGCGGATGCGGGGGCGGCGGCCGCGGTGCCGGAGGAGGCCGCGGCGGCGGAGGCCAGCGCCGCACGGGCCCTGGCCGCTCCGGCGGCCGCGTCGCCCACCACCCGGGCGGCGCCGGTGTCCCCGGCGAGGTCGGCCGTGGAACGGGAGGGCTCCCACTGGCGGCCCCTGCGGCCCGCGTCCATCGCCTCGTTGGCGAGCCGGTCGGCGTGCTTGTTGCGCTCGCGCGGGATCCACTCGTAGGTGACCTGGGAGGGCGGGAGGACGGAGGCCGCCTCGGCGGCCAGCGGCCTCATCCCGGGGTGCTTGATCTTCCAGCGGCCGGACATCTGCTCGACGACGAGCTTGGAGTCCATCCGCACCCGCACCACGGCGTCCGGGTCCAGCTCCCGCGCGGCCCGCAGCCCGGCGACCAGGCCCTTGTACTCGGCGACGTTGTTGGTCGCCACGCCGATGAACTCGGCCGTCTCGGCCAGGGTTTCGCCGGTGGCCGGGTCGAGGACGACCGCCCCGTAGCCGGCGGGCCCCGGGTTGCCCCGCGACCCGCCGTCGGCCTCGACGACCAACTCGCGCACTACAGGCCCGACTCGGAGGTGCGCACCAGGATGCGCCGGCAGTTCTCGCAGCGCAGCACCGCGTCCGGGGCGGCGGCGCGGACCTCGTTGAGTTCGGTGATGTTCAGCTCCAGGCGGCAGCCCTCGCAGCGCCGCTGGAACAGCCGGGCGGCGCCGACCCCGCCCTGCTGGACGCGCAGCTTCTCGTAGAGCTTCATCAGGTCGGCGGGCACGGAGGCGGCGACGACCTCGCGCTCCTTGGTGGCGGAGGCGGCCTCGTCGTCCAGCTCGCGCTGCGCGGCGTCGCGGCGCGCGGTCGCGTCGTCGACCTTGGCCTGCACGGAGCCGACCCGGCCGGTGAGCTCGCCGGCGCGCTCCTGCGCGGCCTCGCGGCGCTCCATGACCTCCAGGACGATGTCCTCCAGGTCTCCCTGGCGCCGGGCGAGGGAGACGATCTCGCGCTGGAGGTTCTCCAGGTCCTTCGGCGAGCTGACCGCGCCGGAGTCCAGGCGCTGCTGGTCGCGCGCGGCGCGCTGGCGGACCTGGTCGACGTCCTGCTCGGCCTTGGTCTGCTCGCGGGCGGTGTCGCTCTCCTCGGTCTGCGCGGCGACGAGCAGGTCGCGCAGCTGCGCGAGGTCCTTGTTCAGCGACTCCAGCTCGGCGTGCTCGGGCAGGGAGGCCCGCTTGTGGGCGAGCTGGGCGAGCCGTACGTCCAGGGCCTGTACGTCGAGGAGTCGGATCTGGTCGGCGGGCGCGGCGTTCAGTTGGGGGCTCCAGTGGAATCGTGGTGGGCGGACCAGGGGTCGGTGACCGTGTTCGAGACATGGACCCGCAGGTCCCAGCCGTGCCGGTCGGAGATCTCGTCGAGCTGGGCGGCGGCCAGCTCGCACCAGGGCCACTCGGTGGCCCAGTGGGCGGCGTCGACCAGGCCCAGCGGGGACTGCTGGACGGCCTCGGAGGCCGGGTGGTGGCGCAGGTCGGCCGTGAGGAAGGCGTCCACCCCCGCGGCGCGCACCCGGTCGAACAGGCTGTCGCCGGAGCCGCCGCTGACGGCGACGGTGCGCACCTGCGCGTCCGGGTCGCCCGCGACGCGGACGCCCTGCGCGGTGGCGGGCAGCCGCTGCGCGGCGCGCGCGGCGAAGGCGGCGAGCGTCTCGGGGCGGTCGAGCTCGCAGACGCGGCCGAGCCCCCGCCGCCCGGCGGGGTCGCCCGGGTCCGGCACCAGGGGGCGCAGGACGCGCAGGCCCAGGGCGCCCGCGAGGGCGTCGGACACACCGGGGTCGGCGGTGTCGGCGTTGGTGTGGGCGACGTGCAGGCCGATGTCGTTCTTGATGAGGGTGTGCACCACGCGGCCCTTGAAGTGGCCCGCGGCGACCGTGGTCGTCCCCCTCAGATAGAGGGGGTGATGGGTGACCAGCAGGTCGGCGCCCAGCCGGACGGCCTCGTCGGCCACCTCCTGCACGGGGTCGACCGCGAACAGGACGCGCGAGACCGGCGCCTCCGGGTCACCGCAGACCGTGCCGACCGCGTCCCACTGCTCGGCCCGCTCGGGGGGCCAGAGGGCGTCGAGGGCGGTGATGACTTCTGACAGACGGGGCACGCAGCACAGGCTACCTGCCCGGTCGGCCGCGCCGGGACCGCGCCCGGAAGCGGGCCGGCCGGACCGGGCTCCGGCCCCGCGCGCTGCGCGGTTCCGGCAGCACACGCCTCTCCTCCCGCTCAGGCGAATCGATTCACGGCCACCCTTATGTGTGAAGTGACCGGTCTCCCGTTGTCCGGCGGGAAGGGCGCTGCCTAGCTTCGGTGGCCGGAGGTGACGTTTCGATGACTGCCTGTGCCACCGAGGCCGCCGCGGAAGGCGAAGCGACGGAGGAGCCGAGGAGGGGCCCCGCGACGGCGGGACCGGACGGCGCGGCCCCCGGCGCGCTCACCCTGACCGCGGACGGCTCGTACGCCGCCCGTCTCGCCGGGACCGGCGAGGCGCACTACGTCGAGCGCTGGACGCTCGGGGGGCCGGAGCCGTACGCGGTCCCCCTGCCGCTCGACCAGCCGGAGGAGGCGCACACGGCGGTCCAGCCGCTCGCCGACGGCCGGGTGCTGGTCGTCCGGCGCGCGGCGGGGCGCTCCCTGTTCTCCCTGCTCTACCCGACCGGGCCGGCGACCGGCCAGGTGCACCTGGGCGCGGTGACGGGCCCGGTCGTGCTGCTGCCGCCCTGCCCGGACGGCGTGCGCGCCTATGCGCTGACCCCCGGCGCGCATGCGACGGGCGTGTGGCTGGTCGCGGGCGGAGCCCCCGGCCCGCAGCGGGTCGCCGTGGTGCCGGGGCGCTGCTCGGGAGGCGCCTGGCTCGACCGGGCGGGCCGGATGCTGGCCCTGGACCGCCGGCTCCCGGAGGGCGGCCCGGTCAAGGCGGTCTCCGTGGACCTGGCGCGGGGCGGGGAGGTGGCCCCGCTCCTGCAGATCGCGGAGTCGAGCGACGACCGGCTGCTGCTGGCGGACCCGGACAGCGGGCTGATCGTGGTCCGGTCCGACGCCCCCGCACCGGGGCGGGACCGCCTCGGCTGGGGTGTGCTGGGCAGCCTGGAGCCCGTCCGCTTCCCCGAGAGCCTGCGGCTGCCGGACGCGGTGGTGACCCCGTTCGCCCTCCAGCCCGGCCAGGCGCTGGCCCCGGAGGACTGCGCCCTGGCCGTGCGGATCGACGGCGCGTCCGGGAGCTGGGTGGGCGCCTGGAGCCCGGCGGCCCGGCGCCTGCACCAACTCGCGCCGCCGGAAGGCTGGTTGGCAGGGACGGGCAGCTGGGGGCGGGACGGGCGTCTGCACCTTCCCTACACCACCGGCCAGGTGCCGTGCGGGGTGGCGCATGCGAGCCGCGAAGAAACCTTCGGGCTCGGCGGGGGCCGGGGCGGGGCGCCGGCCACGGCGGGGCCCGCCGCGGCGGCCGGAGCGGCCTCCGGCGCTTCCGCCGGTACGGCGCCGACGCCCTGCGCCGCGGGTGCCTCCCCGGGGGCCTCCGGCGCGGGCGGGGCAGGCGGACCGGGGCGCGCGGAGGCGGGTGCCGCGGGGGCGTGCAGGCCGGTCCCGCTCCAGCAGGCACCGCTCACGGGGCGGGTGATGCACGGTTAGACTTTGCCGCCGGGCTGCTCATCCGCACCGTCCGTGCACCGACGGTGACGGGCGCCGCGGCGTGCGGCCGGGAGCCCGTGACAGGCCGTCAGCGAACACAACGGGGTGAGTTCCACCATGTCCGAGACCCGAACCGACCTTTCGCCCGAGCAGCAGGCGGCGGACGCGGTCGGCGGCGCGGCCGAGGCGGCGACCGGACCGGAGGCCGCAGCCTCCGGGGCCGGCAGGCACCGGGGCGGGGCCGCGGCGGAGGAGGTGGCGGCCGGTGCCCAGGCGCACGGCCGCCACCGGAGGCCGTCGGCGGCGTGAACGGCCCGTGCGGAAGGGGCGGAAGGCACTGCGCCTTCCGCCCCTTCGCCGTGTGCGGGGCGGGCCCGCCCCCGCCGGTGGGCGGGCCGGGCCGGGGCCCGGTCGCCGCCCCGCCCCCGGCTCAGTGGTGGCGGGCGCCGCGCCCCCGGGGCAGCCACAGCAGCATCAGGACCGCGGCGGCCAGCAGGACGCCCGTCCCGGTCCGGAACGCCAGCGCGTACCCGGCGGTCAGCGACTCCGGGGAGGCGTCGGCGCCGATACGGGAGGCCGCCACCGTGGACAGGACCGCGAGGCCGAGCGCACCGCCCATGGTGCGGGAGGTGTTGACCAGCCCGGACACCAGCCCCGCGTCCTCGGGGGCCGCCCCGGAGGTGGCGAGGGTGGCGAGCGGCGTCATGGCGAGCCCGGCACCGGCCATCATCAGCACGCCCGGCAGGGCGATGGAGGTCAGGTAGGAGCCGCCGGTGCCCATCGTGGACTGCCAGCCGAAACCGGTGGCGGCGATGAGGGCGCCGAGCACGGCGACGTTTCCGGCTCCGAGCCGGGCCATCAGCCGCGGGGCGGACTTGGAGCCGACGACCACGCTCAGCGAACTGGGGATCAGGGCCAGTCCCGCCTCGGTCGGGGTGTAGCCCAGCACGTTCTGGGCGTAGACCGTCATGAAGAACCACATCGCGAAGGTCGAGGACCCGATGACGAGGATGGCGGTGTTCGCCGCGGACACGGCCCGCGAGCGGAACAGCTTCAGCGGCATCAGCGGGGCCCTGGTGCGGGACTCCACCAGTACGAAGACCGCGAGCAGCGCAAGGCCCCCGAGGAAGGGCAGGAGGGTGCCGGGGTCGGCCCAACCGGACTGCTCCGTCTGCACGATGCCGTAGGCGACGGCCGCGAGGCCGCCCGTGGCCAGGACGGCCCCGGGCAGATCGAGCCGGCGGGCCCCCTCCACGCGGCTCTCCTTCAGCCACACCGCCGCGGCGGCCAGCACCACCACTCCCACGGGCACGTTGACCAGGAGCACCCAGCGCCAGGACAGCAGGTCGGTGAGCACACCGCCGACGAGTCCGCCCGCCGCACCCCCGGCCGCGCCGACCGCCGACCAGGTGGCGATGGCCCGGCTGCGCGCGGGACCGGCCGGGACGGCGGCGGTGATCAGGGTGAGGGTGGCGGGGGCGAGCACCGCGGCGCCCAGTCCCTGAACGGCGCGTGCGAGCAGCAGCTGCCAGCCCTCCTGCGCCACTCCGCCCGCCAGGGAGGCGGCGGTGAACAGGCCCAGTCCCAGGAGGAACATGCGCTTGCGCCCGAAGACGTCGGCGGCCCGCCCGCCGAGCAGCATGAAGCCCGCGAAGGCGATCGAGTACGCGTTGAGCACCCACTGCAGTCCCGCCGCGCTCATCGAGAGGTCCGTGCGCATCGACGGCAGGGCGACGTTGACCACGGACACGTCGAGAACGACGAGGAACTGCCCCGCACAGGCGGCCAGGACCACCGCCCAGGTACGGGGGGCCGCGGTGGCGGGCGGGGCTGCGGGCGTCTTCGTATGCGAGGGGGCTCGGACCATGGGGGTCATGTTCGCAGCCGCTGCGTGGCCCGTACATCCGCGCGCCGCAGGATCCGGCCCCCCGCCGCTGGTCCTAGGACCAGCGCCGGGCAGGGGGGAAGGCGCCGGGTTCTGCCGCATGCTGCCCGCGTTCCCGCGGCGGCGGCCCCGTACGATGCGGTGACCGCACGGTGCGGCGCCCGGCGGGCGCCGCATCGCCGTGGGGCACCGCCGCCGACCCGCACCGAGGACCGCCCATGCCCGCCGCCGCACCCGAGCCCGACGTCCTGGCCGCCTTCGAGGGCGCCAAGGGATTCATGCCCGTGGACGAGGGCCTGGCCCTCTACGCGGCCGCCGTGGAGGCGGGTGCGCTGGGGCTCCCGCTGCTGGAGGTGGGCACCTACTGCGGGCGTTCGACGGTCCTGCTGGCGGATGCCGCCCGCCGCACCGGCACCGTGGCGGTGACGGTCGACCACCACCGGGGCAGCGAGGAGCAGCAGCCGGGCTGGGAGTACCACGACCCGGAGACGGTCGACCCGGAGACCGGGTTGATGGACACCCTCCCCGCGTTCCGCCGGACCCTGCACCGGGCGGGCCTGGAGGAGCACGTGGTGGCCGTGGTCGGGCGTTCGCCGCAGGTGGCACGGGTGTGGGGCGGCCGGGTGGGCCTGGTCTTCGTCGACGGGGGGCACACGGACGAGCACGCCGCCGGCGACTACGAGGGCTGGGGTCCCCGAGTCGCCGAGGGCGGGCTGCTGGTGATCCACGACGTGTTCCCCGACCCGGTGGACGAGTTCACCGGCCAGGCCCCGTACCGGATCTATCTGCGGGCGCTGGCCTCCGGAGCGTTCCGCGAGGTCTCCGCCACGGGCTCGCTGCGGGTCCTGCGCCGTACGGGAGAAGGCATCTGACGGTCCGCCGGGTCCCGGGGGGCGCCGTTGCGGGCACACGGGCGGGGCGGCCGGGAAGCGGTGCCTAGGATGGCCGGATGAGCATGATCACTCCCGCGGGCTGGTACCCGGACGCCTCGGCCCCGGGACAGGAGCGCTGGTGGGACGGCGCCGCCTGGACCGGCCACACCCGCCCGGCCGCGGCCGCGCCTGCCCCGCCCTCACCGCCGGTACCCCGCCATGGCCCGCCCCCGATACCGCCCGCCGCGCCCCTGGGCCCTCCCGGGGCCGCGCACGGCCCGGGGGCGGCGGCTCCCGGGGGCTCCGCTCCGGGCGGGCCGCGCCGGCGGCCCGCCCTGCTCGCCGCGGTCGCCGTCGTCGTCCTCGCCGCCTGTGCCGCCGGGGCGCTGCTGCTCCGCGGAGGTGACGGCGGCGGACCGGCGCACGTGGCGAAGCCGCCCGCCGGACCCTCCGGCGCGGGGACGGCCGCGGAGGGCCCGAAGGGCGCCCCGGAGGGCGGCGAGAAGGGCGGCGAGGAGGGCCCGGCGGAGCTGGCGGACCAGCTCAGCGGCATCAGCCTGCCCGTCCCGCACGGCTGGGAGGAGGCCCACACCTCGCTGGACGGGGCGACCACGGTCTGGACCGAGGGGCCCTTCAACTGCCCCGGGGACCCGATCTTCTGCCGCCGCGGCCGGATGTCCTCCCGGCCCCTGCCGGCCGACGGCGCGTCCGGCCCCGAGGCGATGGCGCGCCGGGACATCGCCGACGCCGCCGACGCCCTGTACGGCACCCACCCGCTCGGCCTGGAGCCCTACGGCGGGATCACCTCGCACGAGGAGGTCGCGGCCGAGGCCGTGACGGTGGCCGGGCGGGACGGGTACCTGGTGCGCTGGCGCGTGGTGACCGGCGCCGGGCCGGGCGGCTTCGTCCAGTCCGTGGCCTTCCCCTCCGAGACGGGCCCCGACTCCCTGGTGGTCGTCCGCTTCGCCGTCGACGCCGGGCCGGAGGGTCCGCCCGTGACGCTGCTGGACGAACTGCCGCGCGGCATCCGCGCCCTGGGCGGCTGACAGCACCCCGGAGCGGGCGGGCCGGAGCGGCCCCGGGCGCGCCCGGCCGGCCGGCGGGTCGGCGCGCCCCGGCGGGGTGGCGCGGCGGAGGCAACCGCTCCCGTTAGCATCGCGGCGTGCCGTACGACCAGAACCAGCGCACCCCCGACCGCACCCGCCGCGCACGGCGGGGCGTGCTCGCCGCCGCCCTCCTGCTGCCCGCCCTGCTCGCCGCCGGGTGCGGCGGTCCCGGCGGGGCGGACCCCTCGGGCGGCACCCCGCCGGGAGGGGGCAAGCCGGGCGACACCGCCCCGGCCTCCCCTCCCGGATCCGCGCCGGCCTCCCCTCCGTCCCCCTCGGCATCCGGCGAGGACCGCCCGCTGGCCGGGCGCACCGTGGTCGTGGACCCCGGGCACAACCCCGGCAACTTCCGGCACACCTCCGAGATCGCCCGCCAGGTCGACGTCGGGACGCACACCAAGGAGTGCGACACCACGGGCACCGCCACACAGGCGGGCTACCGCGAGGCCGACTTCACCCTGGACGTGGCCCGTCGGCTGCGCAGCCTGCTGGAGTCCCGGGGCGCGAGGGTCCTCCTGACGCACGACGGCGACCGCCCGTTCGGGCCCTGCATCGACGAGCGCGCACGGTTCGGCAACGAAGCGCGCGCCGACGCCGTGGTCTCGGTGCACGCAGACGGCTCCGCCGCCGGGCACCGGGGCTTCCATGTGATCCTCCCCGCGCGGGTCGAGGGCGGGGGCGCGGACACGTCCGCGATCGTCGGCCCCTCCCGCGAGCTGGGCGAGCACCTCGTCGACGCGTTCGCCCGGGCCACGGCCACCGGGCCGGCCGACTACCTCGGGGGCGGGACGGGGATCGACGTGCGGTCGGACCTCGGCGGCCTGAACCTCTCGACCGTGCCGAAGGTCTTCGTCGAGTGCGGCAACATGCGCAACGGCGAGGACGCGGCCCTTCTGTCCGAGGGGAGTTGGCGGCAGCGCGCGGCCGAGGGGATGGCGGACGGAATCGGCGCCTACCTCGCGCGCTGAGCACCGGCGCCGCGGTCGCCGACCGTCCGCGACCGCAGCCCGTGGGCGGCCTGTGGGCCGCCTGTGAACCGCCTGTGGGGATGCGCGGACGGCTCGTCAATCCGGATACCCGCGGGACGGCCGGAACCGGTGGACGATAGATTCCCCTCTACGATGGGGCCATCCCCCCTCGCTCCGCTTCCGCGCCACCGCCAGGGCGGAGGGAACCGGCGACCGCTCCGACGAGACGACCTACGAAGGACTGACACGTGAACATCCGCTCCCTCACTCGAGGCGACGGCGTGGTGATCGGAGCAGCGGTGTTGCTGTTCATCGCCTCGTTCCTCAAGACCTATGACTTCGGGTCGGACGGCCCGAACGCGTGGGACTCCCTGAACTTCGCGTTCGGCGTCTACCTCGTCGGCATCCTCGGTGCGGGGCTCGTCGTGCTCTCCAGGCTCCAGCCCGGGCGGAAGATCGCGGGGATCGACCTGGGGCAGTTCGGCCTCGCCGCGACGGTCTTCGTGGTGTGGTTCTTCTTCTGGTCGCTGGTGGACCTGGGCAACGCCAGTGCGGGCGCCGGACTGATCCTCGGCCTGCTCGCCTCCCTCGCCCTGGCCGGTGCGGCGATCGCCACCCCGCTGGTGCCCGCGCTCAAGGCCCCGCTGGCGGGTGCGCCGCGCCCGCAGCAGCCCTACAGCGCCCAGCCCCAGCAGGGCGGCTACGGCTACCCCGGCACCCAGCAGCAGCCGTACGGCGCGCAGCCGCAGCCGTTCGGCGGGCAGCAGGGCCAGCCGGGAGGCGGCCAGCCGGGAGCACCGACCCCTGCCGCCCCGCAGGGCCCCGCGCCCTCGGACTTCTCCCCGTTCTGGTTCGCCGTCCCGGTGGCCCGTCCCCTCTACGGCGAGGACGGATCGCCCGCGCCGATCGCCGAACTGGCGCCCGGCACCTGGTACCTGGCGGTCGAGCAGCGCGGCCAGGGCCTGGTGGCGCAGACCCAGGACGGGCGCCGCGGCGTCCTCCAGGACACCTCCGGCATCCAGCGCGGCTGAGCACCGGCGCGCCGGTCGGCGGCCCCCCGCTCCTGCGAGCGGGGGGCCGCCGCCGTCTGCGCGGGCGGGGCCCTCGCCGGGCGGGGCGGCCCCGCCACCGGAACCCCGGGCCCCGGTCCGCGAGCGCGGCCCCACGGGGCCCGGGACCGGGCCGCCGCCCCCAACCGGAACCGGCGGCCCGGGTTTCCCGGGCGCCCGAGCGGCAAGACGCGGTGACATGACAACACGTGCGAGCAACACAGCGACCGCAGGCCGGATCATCGCCGTGGTCGCCGACGTCATGGCCGCCGTGATCGGCCTGTGGATCCTGATGTACCTGCTGAAGGCCAACCAGGCCAACGACTTCGTGCAGTTCGTGCAGGACACCGCGCGGTGGCTGGCCGGATGGTCCCACGACCTGTTCACCTTCGAGAAGGAGTGGGCGCGCGTGACCGCCGGCTACGGTCTCGCCGCGGTCGTGTACCTGTTCATCGGCCACGCGGTGGCGGGCCGCCTGCGCGGCCGCTGAGCGCCCTGGGCGACGTCGGCCGGCGATCCGGGAGGGCGAGGAGTCGGACGCCGACGGCGCCGCCCTCCTCCCGACGGCCGTCGAGGGCCGACCGCCCGGCGGGGCGCGGGGAGGCGGCCGGGCCCGGTAGACCCTGCGGGCGCCTCCGCCGCGTCCCTCCCGGGCCGTCGCTACCCGGCACCCGCCGCCGTCAAGGCCGCGACCGGCAGGAGCAGGATCCACTGCGGCAGCCGGAGCAGTGGCCTCGACCAGCCGACCGACAGCGTGACGGCCAGGAAGGCGACGGTGTACGCGGCGAAGTGCGCAGCCACGAACCACGCCAGCGGACCGGTCGCCGGCGTAGCGTCCGCCAGCGCGAGGTGGACCAGGGCCGCGGCGGAGAGCACGAGGTCCACGCTCACCATGTGCCACACGGCATGAAGGACGCGCCTGGGCTCGTCTGCGAGTCCGCAGGACAGCAGGGGGCGGACCACGTCCCGGTGCCCGGCGCCCACGTGCACTGCGGCCACACCGAAGGTGGTGACGCCCGCCGCGAGGAGCCAGCCGTTCACCGGACCTCGATTCCCTTGGCCATGACGGCGGCCAGCTGCTCGGCCAGCCGGGGGTCGGGGTGTTCCCCGACCAGGCCGACGTGGAAGAACACGGCCCCGGCCAACGTGTCCAGGACCAGGTCCACGGGTGTGCCGGCCGCGATCTCCCCGCGCGTCTCGGCGCGCTCGAAGACGACCAGCAGCCGCTCCTTCGACGGGGCCAGGAAGCCGCTGCGGATGCGCGCCCTCAGCAGCGGATCGGCGGCGAAGTCGGCGAGCAGCCCCGGAAGCGCCGCTGCCGCGGCAGGTGCGCGGAACTCGTCGACCAGGCCCCGCAGCAGTGCGCCCAGGTCCCCGGCCAGCGTTCCGGTGTCCGGGACCGGAGCATGGTCGGTGGTGGTGAACACGGCCTCGAAGACCAGCTCCGGCTTGCCCCGCCAGCGCCGGTAGACGGTGTCCTTGCCGACGCCGGCCCGGGCGGCCACCGCCCCGATCGACGTCGCGGCGTAGCCGACCTCGGCCACCAGCTCTGCGGCGGCGCTGACGATCGCCTCGTGCGAACGGGGATCCCTGGGACGTCCCCTGGGGGACGGAGAGGAACTCATGGTCATTTACGATACGGGTCGACCCGTTTGATAAACAACCCCGGCCGGTGCACCGAGGGGCGACCCCACCGCGGAGGATGGGCACGCGCCGCGAGACGGGCCGCGGCACCGGCGGCGGCCACAGCGCACTCACGAGACCGCCCGCGTGCACGGGCGGCCCCGGCGGCGGGGTTCGCTCCGGGCGGCCGGGGCGGGTTCGGCGGAGAAAACCGGTGGCGGGCACCGGGGCGCGCCTGGCACGGTGCAGCGGACCGCTCCCTGCCAGAGGTTCCCATGACGATCTACTTCTACGGCGCCGACGACGTCCCCTACGGATGCTTCTCGAACTTCTCCCCTCACGGATTCGAGCTCGACGGGGCCTGGTGGCCGACCTCGGAGCACTACTTCCAGGCGCAGAAGTTCAGGGGCACCCGCCACGCGGACCTCGTCCGGCGCGCGCCCACCCCGCTGCGTGCCGCGACCCTCGGGCGCGATCCGTCCAGGCCCCTGCGGAGGGACTGGGAACGGGTCAGGGACGACGTGATGCGCCGTGCGGTGGCGGCCAAGTTCGGCGCGCACCCCGACATCCGCGAGGTCCTGCTGTCCACCGGGGACGAGGAGATCGTCGAGGACACCACCACGGACCACTACTGGGGTCGCGGCAGGACCGGGAACGGCAGGAACATGCTCGGGCGGATCCTGGTGCGCACCCGGAGCCGGCTGCGCGCCGAACCCGCCGAGGCCCGCGGCGGCGACGGCCGCCGGCCGGGGCCCTGATCCGGGGCCCCGCCGTGTCCCGGGCCCGGGTCCCGGGCCCGCCGGGCGCGCTCGTCAGAGGCCCGTGCAGCACTCCCCCGAGAGCCCCCGAGGCAGGCGCTCGCCGCCGAACACGGCCACCGTCGGCTCGTCGCCGCCGAGTGCGGCGACGGCCAGCAGCAGCGAGCCCGCCGTCCAGGTCGTCAGCTCCTCCGGCCATACGGCGCGGTCGCCCTCGAAGACGTATCCCGTCCAGTACAGACCGCCCCGGGCGCGCAGGTGCTGCACCGACTGGAGGATCTCCAGCGCGCGGTCGGACTCCCCGATCGCCCAGAGGGCGAGGGCGAGTTCGCAGCTCTCGCCGCCCGTGACCCAGGGGTTGGGCAGCACGCAGCGCACACCGAGGCCCGGCACCACGAACTCGTCCCAGCGCGCGTCGATCCGCGCCCTGGCCTCCGCTCCCGTCACGGCCCCGCCGAGGACCGGGTAGTACCAGTCCATCGAGTAGCGGTCCTTGTCCAGGAAGCGCTCGGGGTGGCGGCGGATCGCATGGGCCAGGGCGCCCGTCGCGAGCTCCCAGTCGGGCTGCGGGTCCTCCCGCTCCTCGGCGATGGCCAGGGCGCAGCGCAGCGCGTGGTGCACGGAGGAGCTGCCGGTGAGCAGCGCGTCGGCGACGGGTGTGCCGTCCTCCTCGCGCTTCCAGCCGATCTGGCCGCCCGGCTGCTGGAGCGCGAGGACGAACTCGACCGCGGCGCGGACGCAGGGCCACATGCGGTCGAGGAAGGGCTCGTCGCCGGTGCTCAGGTAGTGGTGCCACACGCCGACCGCCACATAGGCGCAGAAGTTGGTCTCCCGGCCCCGGTCGGTGATCTCGGCGGGGTCGCCGTCGTGGTAGGCGGCGTACCAGGAGCCGTCGGCGTTCTGGTGGCGGGCCAGCCACGCGTAGGCCCTCTCCGCGGCCCGGTGCTCGCCCGCGGCGTCGAGCGCCATCGCGGCCTCGGTGTGGTCCCAGGGGTCGAGGTGGTGGCCGCGGAACCAGGGGATCGCGCCGTCCTCGCGCTGGACGGCCAGGATGCCCGCCACGGTCTCGGCCGCCTGTGCGGCGGTGAGCACACCCGGCAGGACGAGGTGGTCGGTGCGGCCCGGGCTGGTCACGCGCCGGTCCCGGTGGTGGTGCGGGCGGCGGCGTCGGCGGGGCGGGCGTCGTCGGCAGCGGCGGGGCGGGCGTCGGCCGCGGTGCGGGGCTTGGTGGCGTACGCCACGAAGCTCTTGCCGATGAGGGGGTTCAGCGCCCGCTCCGCGGCCCGGGTGGCCAGCGGCTTCTTCATGATGTCCCAGACCAGCAGCTTGTGGTACGCCTTCACCGGCAGCGCCCGGTCGTTGTCCACGCCGAAGGCGCACTTGAGCCACCAGTAGGGCGAGTGGAGCGCATGGGCGTGGTGGGTGCCGTACGGGCGCAGCCCCGCCTCCCGCATCCGGGCGAGGAGTTCGTCGGCGCGGTAGATGCGGATGTGGCCGCCCTCGACCTCGTGGTAGGCGTCGGAGAGCGCCCAGCAGATCTTCTCGGGGCCGTAGCGGGGGACGGTCACCGCGATCCGGCCGCCGGGGCGCAGCACGCGCACCATCTCGGCGAGGACGCCCTTGTCGTCCGGGATGTGCTCCATGACCTCGGAGATGATGACGACGTCGAAGGAGTCGTCGGGGAAGGGCAGGTTGAGCGCGTCGCCCTCCATGGCGGTGGCCGTGGCGCCCTCGGGCGCCTCCCCGGCCTCCTTCATCGCGGCGAACCACCTGGCGACCTCGCGGATCTCCTCGCCGTTGCGGTCCAGGGCGACGACCCGCGCGCCGCGCCGGTAGCACTCGAAGGCGTGCCGGCCTGCGCCGCAGCCCAGATCGAGCACGCGGTCGCCCGGGGCGAGCGGAAAGCGGGAGAAGTCGACGGTCAGCACGGGGGTCTGCCTTCCTGCGGGCGGTGCGGGGCGTTCACGGGGCGGGGCGGTTCGGGGCCCGGGCGGCGCCGGTCCCGCGGCGGCGCCGGTGGGGCGTCAGGGGGTGCGGACGGCGGGCCGGGCGGCGGCGATGGCCTCCCGGTAGCGCTCGGCGGTGCCGAGGGCGGCCTGTTTCCAGGTGAAGCGGGCGAGCACCCGGGCGCGGCCCCGGGCACCGAGCCGCTCGCGCAGCGCGTCGTCGCCGAGGAGGCGGCGCAGCGCTCCGGCGAGGGCCTCGGAGTCCCCCGGCGGCACGGCGAGGCAGGTGTCCCCGTCGGGACCGGCGACCTCGGGGATGGCACCGCCCGTGGTGGCGACCAGCGGGGTGCCGGTGGCCATCGCCTCGGCGGCGGGCAGCGAGAAGCCCTCGTACAGCGAGGGCACGCAGGCGATCTGCGCGCCCCGGACCAGGTCGACGAGCTCGGCGTCGGTGATGCCCTTGACGAAGCGGACGGCGTCGCCGAGGCCGTGGCGCTCGATCGTCCGGGCCACCGGCCCGTCCTCGGCACGCCTGCCGACGACGACGAGGTGGGCGTCGGGGCGGTCGGTGCGGACCTTGGCCAGCGCCTCCACGAGGTGCACCAGGCCCTTGAGCGGGACATCGGCGCTGGAGGTGGTGACGATCCGGCCCGGCACCTCGGCGACCGACGGGTCCGGCGAGAAGAGGTCGGTGTCGGCTCCGACGTGGACGACGTGGATCCGGTCGGCGGGCACGGCGAGGTGCTCGGTGATCTCCTGCCGGGAGGACCCGGAGACGGTGAGGACCGAGGGCAGCCGGCGCGCGACCCTGCCCTGCATACGGGTGAAGCCGTACCAGCGGCGCACCGACAGGCGGCGCTTGAGGTCGGCGGCCGCGTCGAGGTCCAGGCGCCGGTCCACCGTGATGGGGTGGTGGATGGTGGTCACCAGCGGGGCGCCCACGTCGCCGAGCAGGCCGTAGCCGAGGGTCTGGTTGTCGTGGACGACGTCGAAGTCCCCGCGGCGGGCGCGCAGGTGGCGGCGGGCGCGCAGGGAGAAGGTCAACGGCTCGGGGAAGCCGCCCGTCCACATGGTGGCGACCTCCAGCGCGTCGATCCAGTCGCGGTACTCGCCGCGGCCGGGCGTGCGGAAGGGGTCGGGCTGGCGGTAGAGGTCCAGGCTCGGCAGCTCGGTGAGCGGGACGCCCTCGTCGAGTTCCGGGTAGGGCTGGGCCCCGATGACCTCGACGCGGTGCCCGAGGCGGGCCAGCTCCCGGGAGAGGTGGCGGACGTAGACGCCCTGGCCCCCGCAGAACGGGTTCCCCTTGTATGTGAGCAGGGCGATGCGCAGCGGTGCGTCACCGTCGGCGGCCGCGTCTGCACGGGGCCCGGTCTGTATGGCCTCTGCGGTCACCCACGGCCCCCTTCTCACTGCGTTTCCGGCGGAGCGTAGTCGGTCGCGCTAACCTAGAACAAGTTTCAGACTTGATCGTCCGAGTGCTCCGAATCTACCGGCAGGTAGCGCACCTGTGACCGGCGGATCAGGTGATTCACGCCACGGCCGGGGGCACTCGTGCGGCACCATGCTGTGCCATCCGGGCACCGGCCCCGGAGCGCGTGCCCACCGGCACCGGACGGCGCCGGGACGCCACCCGGCGACGAGGGAACGACGACCACGGAACGGGACCCATGACAGGGCGAGCACGGCCGGCGGGGGCGGACGCCCCGCCCCTGACCGAGCGCCAGGAGGAGCGGCGGCGCCGGATCCTGCACGCCAGTACGCACCTGGCGGGACGGGGCGGCTTCGACGCGGTCCAGATGCGGGAGGTCGCCGAGGCCGCGGGGGTCGCCCTCGGCACGCTCTACCGCTACTTCCCCTCCAAGATCCACCTGCTGGTGGCGACCATGCAGGACCAGCTCCAGCACCTCCACGCGACCCTGGCCAGACACCCGCCCGGCGGCGCCGACCCGGCGGACCGGGTGGCGGAGACCCTGATGCGGGCGTTCCGGGCGCTCCAGCGGGAACCGCACCTGGCCGACGCGATGGTCAGGGCGCTGATCTTCGCGGACCGCAGCGTCAGCCAGGAGGTCGACGCGGTCTCCCGCCAGACCACCGCGATCATCCTGGACGCCACCGGGCTGGCGGACCCCACACCGCAGCAGCTGTCCGCGGTGCGCGTCATCGAGCACACCTGGCACTCGACCCTGATCACCTGGCTGTCGGGCCGGGCCTCGATCGCACAGGTCCGCGCCGACATCGAGACGGCGTGCCGCCTGATCGACCTCCCGGCGGACGGCCCGTCCGGGCCGGGGGACGCGAGCGGTGCGGCCAGGTCACCCTCGGGATCCCGGTGACCGGCCGGTAGAGTGGGCGGGTCGTCATCACGCCCGTACGGGGCGGGTCCGGAGCCCTCCGGCCCGCCCCGTCCGTTCGGCCGCGCGCCGGAGCGGGCAGCCCGGGGATGCCCCGTGCGTGCGCAAACGGCTCCGGCCGGGGCGCGCCGCGCGGCCCCCGTACGCGGTCGTGACCGGCTCGTGCCGCCGGCGGACCCGCCGGCGGCCAGGCACCGTCCAGGCACGCGGGGCCGGAGCCCGGTGCCGCTCTGCGCGCCCGCGCCCCGGCGGTCCGCGGGTCCACGCAGGAGAGGCACACCCATGACCACCGTCCGCCGCGGCGCAGCCGCGCTCGCCGCAGCCGCCGTGCTCGGCACAGGCTTCGCACCGGCGGCCCTGGCCGCCCCGTCGCCCTCCCCCTCGCCCTCCGCCGACCTCCCCGCGGGGCTGTACGGCACCGGCGACCCGACCTACGACGGCGTCTGGCGGCAGTCCCTGGCACTGCTCGCCCAGGACACCGCCGGGGTGACCCCCGCCGACCAGGCCGTCGCCTTCCTCACCGGCCAGCAGTGCGCCGACGGCGCCTTCGCCGCCTACCGGCCCGACCCCTCCGCCGCCTGCGACGCGAAGATCAAGCCGGACACCAACTCCTCCGGCGCCGCGGCACAGGCCCTCGCCGCGCTCGGCGGGCAGGACGCGGCCGTGGCCAAGACCGTCGGCTGGCTGAAGTCCGTCCAGAACGACGACGGCGGCTGGGGCTTCTACCCCGGCGACGCCAGCGACGCCAACTCGACCTCCGCGGTGATCGGCGCCCTCGCGGCGGCGGGCGAGAAGCCGGCCGAGGTGACCTCGAAGGGCGGCAGGTCGCCCTACGACTCGCTGCTCACCTTCGCCCTGCCCTGCAGCGGGGACGACGGCGGGGCCTTCGAGTACCAGAAGGGCACACCCGGCTTCATCGCCGACTCCACCGCCGCCGCCGTGACCGCGGCCAACGGCCGCGGGCTGGTCGTACCGCCCGCCACGGGCACCGGCGGCCAGGACGCGGAGTGCGGCAGCGGTGCGGACCTCGCGGACGCCGCGCGCAACGGCGCCGCCTACCTGGCGGGCGAGATGGCCGGGACGGGCCACCTGGACACCCCGCCGATGCCGGGCGCCGAGGACTCCGACCCGGCCCCCGACTACGGCAACACCGCCGACGCCGTCGTGGCGCTCAGCGCGCAGGACGTGCCCCGGCAGGCGGCGAAGCCGCTGGACTGGCTGAAGAAGAACGGCGCCTCCTGGGCCGAGCAGGCCGGTCCCGCCGCCTGGGCGCAGCTCGTCCTGGCGGCCCACGCCACCGGCACCGACCCCCGCGACTTCGGCGGCACCGACCTGGTCGCCGGCCTCAACGCCACCGGCCCCGCCCCGAAGAGCGGCGACGCCTCGGCGCAGCCGGAGGCCAACGGCTCCGAGGCCGCCGGCGAGGAGGCCGGGGACGACGACGGCGGCTCGCTGACCACCTGGTGGATCGTGGGCGTGTTCTTCATCGCCGCGGTGGGCGTGGGCTTCCTGTTCAGCGGCCGCAGGAAGAACCAGGGCTGATGCTCCGCCGGTCCACCGCATGGCTGTCCCTCCTCGGGCTGGGCGCACTGCTCGCCGGACTCGCCGCCGCGCCCGCGCAGGCGGCCGGCTACCGGTACTGGTCCTTCTGGCAGGGCGAGGGCGGCGCCTGGCACTACGCCACCGAGGGGCCGGCGACCGCCCGTCCGGCCGACGGGGCGGTGGACGGCTACCGCTTCTCGGTCAGCGAGGACAGCGGGGACGCCGCCACCCCCCGTGAGGCACCGGACTTCGAGGCGGTGTGCGGCACCACCCCCGCCGCGGCGGGGACCAAGCGGGTGGCCGTGGTGATCGACCCCGGCACGCCCGAGGACGCCCCCTCCGGGCAGCGTCCGCCGGCCCGGCGCTCGGCCTGCGCGCAGGTCGGCACCGACGCGACCTCGGCCGAGGCGCTGGCGCAGGTGGCGAAGCCGCTGCGGTACGACGGCAGCGCGCTGCTCTGCGCGATCGGCGGCTATCCGCGCACCGGCTGCGGCGAGCAGGTGGACTCCTCCCGCACGGCCGGAGCGGACGCCGACTCCGCGGAGGCGTCCGCGCCGGAATCCGGCCCCGCGTCCGGCGGGACCGGCTCCGGCGACGGCGGGCAGGGCCCCTCGCTGGGCGTCTGGGCGGGCATGGCCGCCGTCCTCGGGCTGGGCGCGGCCGCCCTGTGGCGGGCCCGCCGACGCCGCGGATGACCGGGGGACCCCTCCGGGGGCGCCCCGCGCCCCGGCCGGAGGGTGCCGCGGGCAGGGCGGACACACAGGCCCCCGAGGAGGGGACGGGGACGCCCCCGACCGCCCCGGGCGCGGCCCCGGGCGCGGGCGAACCAGGTGCCCCGGGCGCGCCCGGGGCCGGCCCGGCGCGGGGCGCAGCCGGCCGGCAGCTCGGCCGCGCCGCCGGCCGGCTGCGCGCCCCGGTGGGCAGCCGCGGCAACGCCCTCCACGCGGGGGCCTGGTGGCTGTGGGCCGTGGGGCTCGCGGTCGCCGCCTCGCGCACCACCAACCCGCTGCTCCTCGGGCTGCTCGTGGGGGTGGCGGGCTATGTGGTCGCGGCGCGCCGCACCGACGCGCCCTGGGCCCGCTCCTACGGCGCGTTCGTCAAGCTGGGGCTGTTCGTCATCGCGCTGAGGGTGGCCTTCTCGGCGCTGCTGGGCTCCCCGATCCCCGGCACGCACACGCTCTTCACCCTCCCCGAGGTCCCGGTGCCCGGCTGGGCCGAGGGCATCCGCCTCGGCGGCCGGGTGACGGGCGAGCAACTGCTGTTCGCCTTCTACGACGGCGCCAAGCTCGCCACCCTGCTGATCTGCGTGGGCGCGGCGAACGCCCTCGCCAGCCCGGCACGGCTGCTGAAGTCGCTCCCGGGCGCCCTGTACGAGGCCGGTGTGGCGGTGGTCGTCGCCATGACCTTCGCGCCGAACATGGTCGCCGACGTCTTCCGGCTGCGCACCGCCCGCCGGCTGCGCGGGCGGCCCACCGGCGGGGTGCGGGCGGTCGCGCAGATCGGCCTGCCCGTCCTGGAGGGCGCCCTGGAGCGTTCGGTCGCCCTGGCCGCCTCGATGGACGCGCGGGGCTACGGGCGGACCGCGCAGGTGCCGGCCGGCGTCCGGCGGACCACCAACGCCCTCACGCTGGGCGGCCTGCTGGGGGTGTGCGCGGGCTCCTACGGGCTGCTCGCCGCCGAAGGCGCGCGCTACGGCCTGCCGCTGACGGCCGCGGGCCTCGCCGCGGCGGCGGCCGGACTCCGGCTCGGCGGGCGGCGCTCGGTGCGCAGCCGGTACCGGCCCGACCGCTGGGGTGCGCGCGCCTGGCTGGTCGCCGGTTCCGGCGCGGCGGTGGCGGCGCTGATGATCCATGCGGGCACCGTCGCCCCGGAGGCCCTGCATCCCGGGGTCGTTCCGCCCACCGTTCCCGAACTCCCCCTGTGGCCGGCCCTGTCGGTGCTGGTCGGGCTGCTGCCCGCCTGGGTCGCCCCGCTGCCCCCCGCTCCCCCCGGACCCCAGGAGTCGTCCCCGTGATCCGTTTCGACGACGTGACGGTGACCTACGCCGACGCGTCCGCCCCCACGCTGGAGCGGGTGGACCTGACGGTGCCCGAGGGGGAGCTGGTGCTGCTGGTCGGCCCGTCCGGCTCGGGCAAGTCGACGCTGCTGGGGGCCGTCTCGGGGCTGGTCCCGCACTTCACGGGCGGCACGCTGCGCGGCCGGGTCACGGTCTGCGGGCGGGACACCCGTACCCACAGGCCCCGGGAGCTCTCCGACGTCGTCGGCACCGTGGGACAGGACCCGCGGGCCCATTTCGTCACCGACACCGTCGAGGACGAGCTCGCGTACGGCATGGAGTCCCTCGGACTCCCCGCGGACGTGATGCGCCGCCGGGTGGAGGAGACGCTCGACCTGCTGGGGCTGGCCGAGCTGCGGGACCGGCCGATCGCGACCCTGTCCGGCGGCCAGCAGCAGCGGGTGGCCATCGGCTCGGTGCTCACCACGCACCCCCGGGTACTGGTGCTGGACGAGCCGACGTCGGCGCTCGACCCCGCCGCCGCGGAGGAGGTGCTCTCGGTGCTCCAGCGCCTGGTGCACGACCTCGGGACCACGGTGCTGATGGCGGAGCACCGCCTGGAGCGCGTGGTGCAGTACGCGGACCGGGTGGTGCTGCTGCCGGGGGCCGGCGAGGCGCCGGTGACCGGCTCACCCGCCGAGGTGATGGCCGTCTCGCCGGTCCACCCCCCGGTGGTGGCGCTGGGACGGCTCGCGGGCTGGTCGCCCCTGCCCCTGTCGGTGCGGGACGCCCGGAGGCTGGCCCCCGCCCTGCGCGACCGCCTGGCGGACCTCTCCCCCGCCGCTGCGGAGCACACGGGCGGGCCCGCCGTCCCGGCGGCTCCGGCCGAGGGGGCCCGGGTGGCCCTCCCGCCGGAGCCGGCCGGGGAGGCCGCAGAGGCGGAGGAGCCCGGTGTCCCGCCGGAGCCGGCCGGGGGTGGCGCAGAGGCGGAGGAGCCCGGTGTCCGCTCCGGGTCCTCACCCCGCCGCGGGCCCCTGCGGCGGGTCCTGGACCGCCTCCGGACGGGCTCCGAGGGCCCCCGCGCCCACGCACCGGCCCCCGCGCCCCGCACGCCGGGCGCCGGGGGTCCGCCCGCCGCGCGCCTGCGCGGGCTCACCGTCCGCCGCGACCGCGTCGAGGCGCTGCGCGGCATCGACCTCACCGTCTCCGCGGGCGAGACCGTGGCCCTGATGGGCCGCAACGGCGCGGGGAAGTCGACCCTGCTCGGCAGTCTGGTGGGCCTGGTCGAGCCGACGTCGGGCACCGTCGCCGCCGGGGGGATGACACCCCGCCGCACCCCGCCCCGCGAGCTGATCCGCCAGGTCGGGCTGGTCCCCCAGGACCCCCGCGACCTGCTGTACACCGAGACGGTGTCGGCCGAGTGCGCGGCGGCCGACGCCGACGCGGGCGCCGCCGTGGGCACCTGCCTGGGGCTGGTCGGCACTTTGCTGCCCGACGTCGGCGGCGCCACGCACCCGCGCGACCTCTCCGAGGGGCAGCGCCTCGCGCTGGCCCTGGCCGTCGTGCTGACCGCGCGTCCGCCGCTGATCCTCCTCGACGAGCCGACCCGCGGCCTCGACTACGCGGCGAAGGGCCGTCTGGTGGGCCTGCTGCGGGGCCTGGCCCGGGAAGGCCACTCGATCGTGCTGGCCACCCACGACGTGGAGCTGGCCGCGGAGCTGGCACACCGGGTGGTGATCCTCGCGGACGGCGAGGTGGTGGCCGACGGGCCCACGGCGGAGGTGGTCGTCTCCTCCCCGTCCTTCGCCCCGCAGGTCGCCAAGGTCCTCGCCCCGCAGCGGTGGCTCACGGTCTCCGAGGTGGCCACGGCACTGACCGGACGGGAGGACCACCGGTGACCGCGGCCGGCGGACCGCACGGCGGAGGCGCAGCAGGCGGAGGCGGAGGCGGCACCGTCGCGGACGGGCGCGTGCGCCCCGTCCGCCTGGGGCCCCGCTCCGTGGCCGCGCTGGTCCTGATCAGCGCGATCGGCGCGATGTTCTTCGGCTGGCCGCTGCTGGCCGACGCGGGATCGGGGCTCGCGGCGCACGCCGGGGACGCGCCCTGGCTGCTCGCCGTCCTGCTGCCGCTCCTGGTCGCCGTGGTCGTCGCCACGATCGCGGACAGCGGCATGGACGCCAAGGCGGTGGCCATGCTCGGGGTGCTGGCCGCCGTCGGGGCCGCCCTGCGGCCGCTGGGGGCGGGGACGGCGGGCCTGGAGCCGATGTTCTTCCTGATGGTGCTCAGCGGGCGGGTCCTCGGGCCCGGCTTCGGCTTCGTCCTCGGGTCGGTCACGATGTTCGCGTCCGCCCTGCTCACGGGCGGGGTCGGGCCGTGGATGCCGTTCCAGATGCTGGCCATGGGCTGGTTCACCCTGGGGGCCGGGCTGCTGCCCGGGGCGGACCGGCTGCGGGGGCGGACGGAGCTGCTGATGCTGGCCGGGTACGGGGCACTGGCCGCGTTCGCCTACGGGACGGTCATGAACCTCTACGGCTGGACCGTGATCACGGGCATGGCCACGGGGATCTCCTTCCACCCCGGGGACCCGCTGCACGAGAACCTGGTGCGGTTCCTGGCGTACTGCGCCGCCACCTCGCTCGGCTGGGACCTGGGGCGCGCGGTGCTGACGGTGGTGCTGACCCTGACGCTCGGCGGCACACTGCTGAGGGCGCTGCGGAGGGCGACCCGGCGGGCCGCGTTCGAGGCGCGGGTCACATTCGAGGAGGCCCGGACGGACCGGGCGGGGTGAGGCGCCCCACAGGGTCGCCGGCCGGTACGAGGCAGCATCGTAGCCACCCGGGACGGGGGCGGGCGGCGTTCCGCGGCCCGGACGCCGGGCCGGAGGGACGTCACCCCGAAGGGGCGACTTGCCCGTTTAGACCCTGATGCGATATGCGGTAGTACATGGGGGTCATTGCCACGGTTCGCGGCGGGGGCTAAGACTGGTCCGGTCGCCGGGCACCCCGCACCTGACAGCGGGGAGCCCACGGGTGGCCCGGACCCCCTCGTACGCCCTACGCCCGGGGGTCCGGCCTGCCCGGCGGCACCCCCGCCCCCGACGTTAGGCAACCCTCTTGTCCCGCTCCGTCCTCCGCCGCTTCGCCGACCGCCCGAAGACCGCTCTCGCCGGCTCCGCCCTGGTACTGGCCACCGCCGGCATGGCCGTCGGCATGAACCCGGCCACCGCCGCTGCCGCGCCCGCCGAGCCGAGCGGGTCGCCCAAGGCGATCGCCCAGAAGATGATCAAGGACGAGGCGCAGTTCGCCTGCTTCGACCGGATCGTGACGCACGAGTCCAACTGGGACGTGGACGCCACCAACGCCTCCAGCGGCGCCTACGGCCTGGTCCAGGCCCTGCCGGGCGGCAAGATGGCCTCCGCGGGCTCCGACTGGCGCACCAACCCCGCCACCCAGATCGAGTGGGGCCTGGACTACATGAAGGACCGCTACGGCAGCCCCTGCGGCGCCTGGTCCGCCTGGCAGGCCCAGGGCTGGTACTGAGCCCCGGCCTGATTCCGGCACCCCTGGCCGAGGGCCCCGGTCGCACGAGCGACCGGGGCCCTCGGCCGCGAGCACATGCCTGCGGGACCCGGCCTCCTCAGCCCGCACCGCCGGAGGGCGACGGCACGGGGGTGCCGGCGGACCAGAAGGGGGACTCGATGTACGGCAGACCCGTGGCCTCGGGGCTGTCCGGGTCGAACGGCTCCCTGTCCGGCTCCACGACCTCGGACTCCGTCACGCAGTTCGACGCGACGCTGAAGAACGCCTGGCCCTTGTAACCGATCTTGACGGTCAGCTGGAACCCCTCGGGGCTGTTCGCGAAGACCGCGGGGTTCTCCTTGCTCGGCCGGACCGTCGAGATCTCGTACCCCTGGGCCTTCCAGTGCCGCTCGACCACGCCCACGAAGCTCCCCCGGCGCTCCGGAGAGATCACGGTGACCACATACCGCCGACGGATTACCTGCCCCGCCCCCGTGGCGTCGTTCTTGAAGTCCGTGCAGATGCTGTCGGTGGACGGCCCGCGCCGCGCCTCCACACCGGGCCGGACGGCGGCCAGGGTGGCGTCGAGGATCTCGTCCGCCCGGTCGGACGCCTGCTGCATGTTCACGGTCTGCTCTCTCCCCTGGTCGCGGCCACCGGAGTCCCCACCGGCCGGACCGCAGCCGGAGGCGGCGAGCGCCACCAGGGCCACGGCGACTGCGCGATACCTCATCGATGCCTCTCCATCACGACGTTCTGCGGCTGCCCCGACACCACCGCGGCGATGTTCTCGGCCGAGGCGCGGTCCCTCTCGGGGTTGAAGTAGTTGGAGTGCGCCGGCGTCGGCCCCTCGCCGTCGATCAAGGGCCGGGGGCCGTCGTCCACCACGAACCGATGTGCGCCGAAGGCCTCGCTCGCGGGGTCCTTGCCGAACCAGATGTCGTCGTCACCCTGATCGGCGATGTCCGCCGCCAGATAGGCGAGCGGTGGTGACGCGGAGAGGAGCGCGCCGACCGCCGCCTCCTTCTTCGAGGGCAGCATCGTCACCGGGTCGTTCTCGGCGGCGCCCACGAACACGTGGTCCTTGCCGACCCCGAGGTCCTGCGCCCGGTCGACCCCGACGCCCGGGCTGCCGACGAGGACGATGTCGTCGGCCCCCGGTATCCCGCCGCTCTCCTGGGTGGCCGCACCCACGAGCCGAGAGCCGTAGGAGTGGCCGATGGCCGTCAGGTGCGGGTCCGCGTGGTCGTTGGTGGCGGAGAGGCCGCTCATGAAGGAGTTGTACGCAGGGGCTCCCTTCTCGGCGGGTGCGGAGGACATCACTTCGATGTTGTCGAGCAGGTTGGGCGCGTCGGCGCCGTCGAGTTGCGGGGGGTCGTAGCCGAGCCAGACCAGGGCGGCGCTGGAGGGGTCGTTCTCCCGGGCCAGGACAGCCGTGTCGTAGGCCCTCCTGACGTCGTTGCGGGCGAAATGGTCGTCCAGGGCCGTCCCCAGGCCGGGGACGTAGGCGGCGACGTTCCGCGACGTGTCCGGGTTGCCGACGGCGACGATGGCGCGCCCCGTGCCCTCGTCCCCGATGCCCAGCAGCATCATCGGGGGCTCCTTGGGGTCCTTGAGACGGGCCGCTGCGTTGAGTTCCAGCTGATGGCGGATTTCCTTCAGCCCCCCGTACCGGGCCTCCTCCGCCTCGCCCCTCCGCTCGGCGTAGGCGGCGATCAGCAGATCGAGGTTCTCCCGGTTCGCCTCGTCGCGCACGACGGCCGGAACGCCGTCCAGGTTGCCGATGACGTCGGGGTAGCTCGCGAGGTACTCGGTGCGCTGGGCGTCGCTCAGGCCGTCCCACCACGCCCTGCGTTCGGCCGGCGTCGCGTCCATCGGGATCTCACGCTTCACCTGCTCGTACGCGGCGTCGCGGACGGCCTCCATGTCGGCGGCGGCGTCCGCCCATGTCCCGGCGTCGACGGTGAGTCCCTCCGGCGCCCTGAGCTTGGCGAGCGTCTGCCGGTACCGCTCGTCGACCTGGCGGGCCTCGCGCATCGCCCGGGCGATCCGGTCGGCGACGCCCTGCGCGACGGCGTGGTGCGGGTTGGGGTTGAGGAGCTGCGTCGAGCCCGGTCCGAGCCCGGGCGTGAGCAGCCGCGGGCCGCCGGGTGCGTAGGGACCGACGGGAGGGGCGAGCGGACTGACGCGGCCCCCCACGGTGCCGCCGGGGACGGGGGCGCCGGTCAGCTCGTTCGTGCCGCCGGCCGGATAGGTGACGCTGCCGTCGTCGTGGACGGTGAAGCCGTGGGCCGCGGCGTCGTCCAGCGCCCCGGTCAGGGTGCTCCTCGGCGCGGCCAGGTCGGCGGAGAGCCCGCTGACGGCGGTACGGACCAGGCCGCACTCGGTCGTGATGTAGTCGTAGTTGCGGCTCAGGCGCTTGAACCTGCCCACGGCCGCGGTGGCGGACTCGCCCTCCTGGGACTTGGACAACGCCCCGGCCAGGTCCCCGTCGACGCGGGTCTGTGCGGCGTCGGCGAACCGGGACACGGCGCCCCATCCCTCGGCCGCCTCGTCCAACTCCGTCAGCTTCAGGTCGCGCAGCTGCTGCCACGTCAGGGCGGACGTCACCGGCCCTCACTCTTCTTCGGCGTGTGGACCGCGTCGGCCTTCGCCCCGGTCGCGGTGTCCACGCCTCCCAGGTCCGTGGCCACCTGTCGGAGCTTCGGTTCGAGCGAACGGCACTCGTCCCGAACGGAGTCGAGACGCTTCTCCCAGGAGTCGAGGACGGTGCGGAGCTCTGCGAGACTCGCGAGGCCGGTGAGGCCCGCGGTCATACCCGCATGCCCCTTGGACAGATCGCCCTTGGCCTTGCCCGTGTCGGTGCCGAGGTGGCCCGCGGTGACCGCCGCGCGGGTCCAGGGCTTCGCGGAGTGCCTGAGTCCGCCGGCCTCCCCGGCGGCCCCGCCGCCCGCTTCGGCGGGTCTCCCGTCCAGCTGGACGGCGGTCGACCCGCTCGCGCCCCGTGACTCCTTCAGCTGTTCCCACTCGTCCCAGGCCATGTCCGATCGCCCCCGTGGCTCGTCGGTGCTCGACCGTCCGCCGCAGGAGCGGTGCCCGTGGTACGGCGGACCGCGCCCGGCGGACGGCACTGTGGACGAACCATCCTAGGCCGCCCTGCCATGAGCACGATCGCGAGGGCGGGCGCGCCGGGCTGCGGCGCTCCGTCCGGTCGGCGTCGGCCGACGGAGGCGCAGCCCGGCGGTGGGATCGGCCCGGCCCGGCGGGGTGCGCCGCTGCGCCCACGGTGACGCGGTGGTCCGTCTCCGGCCGCCGCAGCGGTCACGCTCCCCCTGGGCCCGGCGGATTCACGCGCGTGCGGGCTCGGGCTCGTCCGAGCCGCCGGGCGCGGCCTGTGCCCGGCCGCCCGGCGCCTCCGCCGCGGCGGCACCGTCCGGGCGCGCCGGGGCCTGCGGGGGCACCGCGCCCGGCGGCAGGCGCAGCCTGCGCGGCCCGGACAGCAGATAGGTCAGCCCGAAGCCGAGGCCGACGACGGCCGCGCCGCCGACCGCGTCCAGGACCCAGTGGTTGGCCGTCGCCACGATCGCGCAGACCGTGAGCAGCGGGTGCAGCAGGGCAAGGAGCTTCATCCACAGCCTCGGCGCGAGGGCCACCACCACCAGGCCGCACCACAGGGACCACCCGAAGTGCAGGGACGGCATGGCCGCGTACTGGTTGGTGACCGCGGTCATGGCGCCGTAGTCGGGGTTGGCCAGGTCCTGGGGGCCGTGGACGGTGTCGATGTACCCGAGGCTCGGCATCAGGCGCGGCGGGGCCAGCGGGAACAGCCAGAAGCCGAGCAGCGCGAGCAGGGTGGCGAAGGCCAGCGAGGCGCGCGCCCAGCGGTAGTCGGAGGGCCGCCGCACATAGAGCACCCCGAGGATGCTCAGGGGCACCACGAAGTGGAAGGACGTGTAGTAGAAGTTGAAGAACCCCTCCACCCACGGCAGGTCGACCACGGCCCGGTTGGCCCAGTACTCGATGTCGATGCCGAGGGCGCCCTCCAGCGACAGCACCTGGCGGGCATGGGACTCGGCGGCGTCCACGCTCCCGGTCGCGGCGGCGCGGATGTGCGAGTAGGCGGAGTAGCCCACCCGTATCACGAGCAGTTCGAGGAGCAGGTTCGGGCGGCTGAGCACCCTCCGCCAGAACGGCAGCAGCGGCACCCGGCTCCAGCGTGCGGCCACGGGGGCGGCGTACTCGGTGGGGACGGGACGGCGGAAGTGCGGGGAGCCGAGGCTCAGGAAGGGGACCGCGCAGGCGGCGGCGAGCGCGGCGACCAGCAGGGCGTTGTCGCGCAGCGGGTGCAGCGGCGCCATGTTGGGCAGCAGCATCGAGCCCGGCAGCGTCACCACCAGCACGACCAGCACGGGCCACAGCATCCGGTCCGAGGCCCGGGTGCCCACCCGTCCGACGACGGCGAGCAGGATCCACAGCAGTTGGTGCTGCCAGGCGGTGGGGGAGACCGCGACGGCCGCGCAGCCGGTGATCGCGACGGCGAGCAGCAGCTGGCCGTCGCGGGCGTAGCGGACCGCCCGCCGCAGGGCCACGGCGACGACGGCGGCCGCGAGCACCAGGTAGAGCGCGATCTCCAGCGGCCCGGTCAGGCCCAGGCGGAGCAGTGCCCCGTGCAGCGACTGGTTGGCGAGGCTGTCGGGCCGGGCGCCCAGTCCCGCCCCGGCGGCATGGTGCACCCAGTACGCCCAGGAGTCGCCGGGCAGCGCTGCCCAGGCGAGCGCGGTGAGCCCCGCGAAGGTCCCGGCGGTGCTCGCCGCGGCCCTGCGGCGGCCGGTGAGCCACAGCAGGGGCGCGAACAGCAGCACCGTCGGCTGGAGGGCCGCGCCGAGGCCGATCAGCAGGCCGCCGCTGCGCTCGCCCCGGGCGGCGAAGCAGCCGAGGAGCACCAGGAGCACGGGGATGATGCTGGTCTGCCCCAGGTGGAAGCTGTTGCGCACGGGCAGGGAGAGCATGAGCAGGCTGATGGCGACCGGGGCGGCCAGCAGCGTGCTGCGGCGGGAGACGGGTACGGGCAGGGCGCGTGCCACCACCAGGCCGATCGCGACGACGAGCAGCAGCGTGCCGAAGGTCCAGGCGACGCCCAGGCTCTGCTCGGCGGAGCGGGCGAAGGGCTTGAGCACCAGTCCCGCGAAGGGGGTGCCGGTGAAGCGGTCGCCGTCGTACAGGGAGCCGCCGACGTGCAGGACCCCGTGCTCGCCGATCCAGGTCTCCAGGTCCGTCAGGCGCTCGCCGGGGGGCCGGGTCAGCACGGCGGTGGCCTGCCGTACGCCGAGCACCGCGGCCACGAGCCACAGGACGGCCCTCGCCGCGCCGATTCTGGATTCCGTCGCGCTCCCGCGCACGCTGTGCTCCGCGTTCACCACGTCGCGCCGCGCCTCCCCACCATGGTCCGTCCGCCGTCAGGGCGTCCACCGAAGCGTCGCACCGCCCCGTGGAGGAGACTCAGGCAACCCCCTCTTCACCTGACCGTCACCCTGTCCACTGTCTTGATTTCGCTTCCCGGTCGCACCCGGAGGCAGCGGCGGGCGGGGACGCGCCGCGTCGGCGGCCCCGTCACAGGAGGTATGCGGGGGAACATACAAGAAACGCGGGGTACCCGTGCGCCGTGCGACCCGGCCGGCGGACACGCGGAACCGTCCCGGCGGGGGCGGGCCCTCGCCGGGGACACGGGGGCGGGCTTACGTTGGCGGCATGACGACCGATCAGTGGAACCCTGTCGACGACTACCTCGGTGAGCTCCTCGTGGGGCCGGACGAGGTCCTGGCCGAGACCCTGGAGGCGAGCGAGGCGGCGGGGCTGCCGTCGATCGCCGTGGCTCCGAACCAGGGCAAGCTGCTGAACCTGCTGGCACGCGTCCGGGGGGCGCGCACGATCCTGGAGATCGGGACGCTCGGCGGCTACAGCACGATCTGGCTGGCGCGCGCGCTGCCCGAGGACGGGCGGATGATCTCGCTGGAGTACGACGCCCGCCACGCGGAGGTGGCGCGGGCGAACCTGGCGCGCGCGGGGCTGGACCACGTCGCCGAGGTCCGCACCGGAGCGGCGCTGGACCTGCTGCCGCGCATCGAGAAGGAGCCGGGCGCGGGCCCCTTCGACCTGGTCTTCATCGACGCGGACAAGGTCAACAACGCCGCGTACGTGGAGTGGGCGCTGCGGCTGAGCCGCCCCGGCAGCGTGATCGTCGTGGACAACGTGGTGCGCGGCGGCGCCGTGGTGGACGCGGGGAGCGGGGACCCGGCGGTGGTGGGTACGCGGCGGATGTTCGACCTGGTGGCCCGGGAGCCTCGACTGGACGCGACGGCCTTCCAGACGGTGGGGGCCAAGGGCTGGGACGGCCTCCTGGTGGCCCTGGTGACCGCCTGAGCGGTGGCCCGCCGCCCGCCCGCGCCCGCCGCCCGCCGCCCGCCGCCCGCCGAGAGGGCACTCCGACCGGGGCCGGTCGGGGTCCGGTCGGGGCGGGCGGGCCGGGCCCGCTGTGCGGAGACCGGGGTACGCCTCACACCGCCGTGACGGGCGGGTGTAGGAGACTGCTCACGCATGATCACGCCCAGGTCGCCGTCGCGGCGGCCGCATGTCGAAAGGTGCCACGTGCCGAGCATCGTGAAGATCAATGTGCTGACCGTCCCGGACGAGCAGCGGGAGACCCTGGAGAAGCGGTTCGCCTCGCGCGCGGGCGCGGTCGAGTCCTCCGACGGCTTCGAGTGGTTCGAGCTGCTGCGCCCGGTGGAGGGCACCGACCGGTACCTCGTCTACACCCGCTGGCGCGACGAGGCCTCGTTCCAGGCGTGGATGGAGGGCCCGATGAAGGCGGCCCACCGGGGCGGCGGCGACGCGGGCGGCCGTCCCGCGCCCGCGGCCTCGGACTCCCAGGTGTGGTCCTTCGAGGTCGTGCAGCAGGCGGCCCCGAAGTCCTGAGCGCTGCCGTGCCGGGCCGGAAGGGGGTCCGCCCGGCACGGTCTCCCTAGTTCCCCGCGGGCAGAAATCCGCTCGACGGCCGGTCCGGGCCGGCGGTAGGCAGGGACCATGACGCAGTGGAGCTTTGCCGCCGAGCCCTTCGACAGCCCGGAGTCCCTGGAGCTGCGGCGCGACTACTACGCCGATGTCGCGGGGAGCTACTGGGGACGGCCCGCCACCCGGGCTGAGGTCGACGAGGGACTCGCGGGCGACGGCGCGGAGCTGCTGACGCCGCCGACCGGCCTGTTCGTGCTCGGGCGCCGCGGCGGCTCTCCCGCGGCCTGCGGCGGTGTGCTGATGCTGGAGGACGGACGGGCGGAGCTGACCCGGGTGTTCGTGCGGCCCGGCCACCGCGGCCGCGCGGGCGCCGGGCTGCTGCTGGAGCGGCTGGAGCGGGAGGCGCGCGCGCTGGGGGCGCACCGGATGGTGCTGAACACCCGGCTCGATCTGCTGGCCGCCCGGGCGCTGTACCGGCGGCACGGCTACACCGACGTCCCCGCGTACTGCAGCGGCCCCTACGCGGAGGTCTGGTTGGGCAAGGAACTCCCCGGCGGGGAACCGCCCGCTGGGGGACTCCCCGGCGGGGAACCGCCCGCTGGGGGACTCCCCGGCGGGGAACCGCCCGGCGGGCGCCGGGAGGCCGCGGCCGGACGGCGCTGACGCGGTGCGCCCGGCGGCGGCTCAGTGCCTGCGGTGCGGGTGGCGCGGGTAGGAGGCCGCGGGCCGCTCGTGGTCCCCGCGGGCGTACTCGTGGGGCCGTTCGGCGTCCGATCCGCAGAGTTCGGCGCTCAGGTCGTGGACCAGTCGGACCAGGTCCGTCGGCCGGTCGGGGCCCCACCAGTCACCGAGCAGTTCCGCGAGCGACTGCTCGCGCGCGGCCGAGAGGCGGACGGCCGCCTCGGCCCCCTCGTCGGTGAGCAGCAGGGAGACGCCGCCCTCGCGGCGGGCGAGACCGCGCCCCTCGACCTCCCGTGCCGCCTCGGTGATGATCCGCAGGGGTACGGGGGTCGTCTCGGCGAGCCGGGCCGGCTCGACCAGTCCGTGGCGCCGGATGCGCAGCAGCAGCCAGCTGGAGGCCGGCAGCAGGTCGTAGCCGGCGCGCTCGGTGATCCGCTCGTAGATGTGCCGTCGGCCCTCCCGTGACCCGAGGACGGACAGGGCGCGGGCCACCTCGTCGTGCGAGGAGCGCTCGACCGGGTTGGAGGCGAGGGTCTCGGTGGTGTCCGGTGCGGTGACGGATCCGCGCAGCGGGTCCTCGCGGAGGAACAGGGCGACGACGAAGGCCACCGCCACGACGGGCACGGCGTAGAGGAACACGTCGGTGATGGCGGTGGCGTAGGCGTGGAGCACGGACGGCCTGAGCGCGGCCGGGAGTTCGGCGATGGCACGCGGGTCGGCGGCCAGTTCCGCGGGGCCCGCCCCGGCCGGGACCTGCCGCCCGGCGAGGGCGCCGGCGAGCTTGTCCTCGAGCCGGTTGGTGAAGACCGTGCCGAAGACGGCGACGCCGAAGGAGGCGCCGATGGACCGGAAGAAGGTCGCTCCGGAGGTGGCGACTCCGAGGTCCTCGTAGCCGACGGCGTTCTGCACGACGAGGACCAGGACCTGCATCACCAGGCCGAGCCCCGCGCCGAAGACGAGGAAGCACAGGCTCAGCTGCCAGTCGGAGCTGTTCTCGGTGAGCCGGTGCAGCAGCAGGAGCCCGACGGCGGTGACCGCGGTGCCGAGGACGGGGAAGACCTTCCACCGGCCGGTACGGCTGACCAGTTGGCCGGAGAGGGTGGAGGTGATCAGCAGGCCCAGGACCATCGGCAGCATGTGGACACCGGACATGGTCGGTGTGACGCCGCGCACCACCTGGAGGAAGGTGGGCAGGTAGGTCATGGCGCCGAACATCGCGAAACCGATGACGAAGCTGATCACCGCGACGAGGGTGAAGGTGCGGATGCGGAACAGCTTCAGGGGCAGCACGGGCTCCGCGGCGCGGCGTTCGACGGCGAGGAAGGCGGCCAGGAGCACGGCGCCGAGCACGGCCAGCCCGACGATCTGGGGCGAGCCCCACTCCCAGGTGGTGCCGCCCAGGGAGGCGACGAGCACCAGGCAGGTGGCGACGGAGGCGATGAGGAAGGTGCCGAGGTAGTCGATGGTGTGGCGCTCGTCCCGCACCGGGATGTGCAGCACGGCCGCGATGACGAGGAGGGCGACGACACCGACGGGGAGGTTGATGTAGAAGACCCAGCGCCAGCTGAGGTGCTGGGTGAACAGGCCGCCCAGCAGCGGCCCGAGGACACTGGTGGCCCCGAAGACCGCGCCGAACAGGCCCTGGTAGCGGCCCCGCTCCCGGGGCGGGACGAGGTCCCCCACGATGGCCATGGAGAGCACCATCAGCCCGCCGCCGCCGAGGCCCTGGACGGCGCGGAAGGCGATGAGCTGGGTCATGTCCTGGGCGATGCCGCAGAGCGCGGAGCCGATGAGGAAGATGACGATCGCGGTCTGGAAGAGCTTCTTCCGGCCGTACTGGTCGCCGAGCTTCCCCCACAGCGGGGTGGCGGCGGTGGACGCCAGCATGTAGGCGGTGACCACCCAGGACAGGTGGTTCATGCCGCCCAGTTCGCTGACGATCGTGGGCAGGGCGGTCGCCACGATGGTCTGGTCGAGTGCGGCCAGCAGCATGCCCAGCAGCAGGGCGCCGATGGCGACGAGGACGGTCCGCCGGTTCCGCTCCTCACCCGGCGCCGGTGGCGCCGGGAGCGAGCCGACTTCGTGGGCCATACGGGTCTCCTTTGCGCCTCCGCCCTTGTGGTGGGCGTCTTCTCCATCGTGGTGGCTTCCACCGGTTGCGGCCTGCCGAGCCCGCGCGGGGGCCGGCGGGCAGGGGCACGCGGCGGAGGGAGGCGGTCGGGCGGAGGCGGCCGGGCGCAGGCGTGAAAGGGACGTACGGGGAGGTTCACGGGCGCCGGGGACCGAACGGGGTGCTGCCGTGGGGTGCATCACACCGACGCTGCATAATTTGGCGCAATCCAATGGGGAGGGGTACCGGCCATGACCGGAATCAGCTGTCCGGTGTGCGGCAGACCGCGGTCCGCGGAGGGGCGCGGCGCGGACCGCACGTGCTCCTGTGCGGAGCCGCGGCGGCCCGGGGGGCCGGGGGCCCGGGACACCCCGGGGGCCTTCGACCCCTTGCGGATACGCCCGTACGTCACGCTGGGAGCACCGCGGGGCGCCTGGCCGGCCGGCTCCCCGCCGGAACCCGAGGAGCCCGGCCCCGCCACGGACCCGGCCCACCCCGTCCCGCCGTACGACCGGGGCCCGCAGCCCCGGCACCGGGAGGCCCCGCACCCGACGGGCCCGTCGTACGCCCCCGGCGGGGCACCGGTCCACGGGCCCGGACCGTCCGGGGAACACGGAGAGCCCGGCGCCGCCAACCCCCCGGCCCCGCCCGGCCCCTACGCACCCGACGCCTACGGACAGGCCCCCGGCACCCCCGACGCCTACGGACACCCGCCCGGCACCCCCGACGCCTACGGACACCCGCCCGGCACCCCCGACGCCTACGGACACCCGCCCGGCACCCCCGACGCCTACGGCACTCCGCTGCCCGCCTACGGCACTCCTCTGCCCGCGTACGGAACGGGCGGCGGCCCCGGGCAGGCCGGGGAGGACGCCGGGGTGTACGCGGTCGGCCCCGGGGACTTCGACACCCGGGAGCTGCCGCCGCTCGTGGGCCCGGCGCCGGGCAGCCCGAGCGGGGCGCCGGTCCCACGGCGCCGGCGGCGCGGGGCGGTGATCGCGGCGGCCGCGGCGATCGCGGTCGCGGGCACCGCCGCGTACGCCTCCGGGCTGCTCCAGGGGGGCGAGGAGCGCGACCGGGTGTCCATGCCCGACCGGGACACGGCTCAGCCCAGCCTCGACGTCGCGCCCGACCTGCCCTCCGCCTCGGTGCCGCCCGACGCCTCACCCTCCGCGTCCGCGTCGGCCACCTCCTCGCCGACGGCCACGGCGTCCCCCTCCGCCTCACCGACGGCCACGGCGTCCCCCTCCGCCTCCGCCTCGCCCTCGGCCTCGGCGACGCGTTCCGTCCCGGTGACCACGGCCCCGCCCACGCCGTCCTCGGCGGCGCCCTCCACGGTCCAGGCCACGGGCACGGTGTCACAGGAGCCGGAGACGCCGAAGGGGACGCTGCGTCTCGGCGACACCGGCGCGGCGGTCGTGGAACTGCAGGTGCGCCTCCAGCGCATGTGGCTCTACCCGCGCGACTGGGAGGCCGACGGAGTCTACGACCAGCAGGTGGAGTACGCGGTGAAGGTCTACCAGTGGGACAGGGGCCTCACCAAGGACGGCCTCGGCGTCTACGGCCCCAGGACGCGGCGTGCGCTGGAGGCGGAGACGGGGCGGCTGTGAGGGGGCGCCTCCCCGGCGGCCGCGCATGCCCGTGGTGCGCCCGGCCGCCGGGGGCGGATTTGGCGTAGCGGCACCCTCTTTGTATCGTGAGCGAACAAAGTGGTTCCGCCCGTACTCCCTGACCGGCGGGCGGGACCGCTTGTCCTCTCCGGCCTCGGCGACCTGCGCCCGGCGCCGCGCGGCCGCGCCGCCCCGCCCCGGGTCACCGGCCGGCCCCGCCCCGCCCCTGGAGCACTCCTGATGCCGGCCACCGCCACTCCCGCCCTGACCGCCCGCGCCGTCCTGCTGGACATGGACGGCACCATCGTCGACTCGGATGCCGCGGTGGAGCGGATCTGGCGCCGGTGGGCCGTCGAGCACGACCTGGACCCCGAGGCGGTACTGAGGGTCGTCCACGGCCGCCAGGGGCACGCCACCATGGCCGCACTGCTCCCGGACCGCCCCGCGGAGCAGAACCACGCCGACAACCGGGTCCTGCTGGCCCGCGAGACGGCCGACACCGAAGGGGTCGTGCCGGTGGCCGGCGCCCCCGCCTTCCTCGCCGCGCTCTCCGGCGTCCCGCACGCCCTGGTGACCTCGGCCGACCTCGCCCTCGCCACCGCCCGCATGGCGGCGGCCGGACTCCCGATGCCCGCCGTGCGGGTGACGGCGGAGTCGGTGGGCGCCAGCAAGCCCGACCCCGAGGGCTTCCTGAAGGGCGCCGCCGAACTGGGGTACGCGCCGGGCGACTGCGTGGCCTTCGAGGACTCGGAGGCCGGGATCGCGGCGGCCCGTGCGGCGGGGATGCGGGTGGTCGGCGTCGGGCCGCGCGCCGGTGCCCACGCGCCCGACCTGGCGGTGGCCGACCTGACCCGCCTCTCGGTGACCGTCCGGGAGGACGGCGCGGTCGGGTTCCGCGCCGTCTGACGCCCGGCGGGCGCCGCCCGCGAGGCGGACGGCGCCACCCCGAAGACCCGCCCCGCCCCCGGCGGACCCGCCGGGGGCCTCAGCCCGCGACGGCCTCGTAGAGGCTGAACGCCGAGAGCGCCAGCATCAGGCCCGCGGCGACCCTGGTGATCAGCCGCAGGGGCACGTACCGCATGAGGGTGCGACCGCCCAGGATGCCGATGGCGGCGACGGACCACAGCGCGAGCACCGCACCCACGCCGACCGAGACCGGGTCGTCGTAGCGGGCGGCCAGGTTGGCGGTCATGATCTGGGTCAGATCGCCGAACTCGGCGACCAGGATGAGCATGAACCCCGCCCCCGAGACCTTCCAGAAGGACTGGTCCGCGGGCGCCCTGACGCCCTCCTCCCCGCCGTCGTCCTTCTTCAGCAGCAGCACCAGCGCCCCGGCCAGGAACAGCACGCCGACCACGGCCTGCACCAGCCGGTGGGGCAGCAGGGTCAGCACGCTGCCCGCGGCGACGGCGAACGCGACATGGACGGCGAAGGCCGCCGCGACACCGGCGAAGACGTAGGAGGCGCGGTAGCGCGTGCCGAGCACCAGACCGGCGAGTGCGGTCTTGTCGGGCAGCTCGGCGAGGAAGACCACGCCGAAGGCGAGCGCCGTGACGGTGAAGCTGATCATGGATGGGGTTCCTCGATCGGTCGGGCGCCGCCTCGCCGAGAGTCCCGAGCAGGTTCCAGGGGTCGCTTCGGCACGACAGCGCCATGGACGAATGCATGGGCACTGCTGCCGAAGGTCTCGCTGGCGGTCCCCGTACGAGGCCGCCTCCGGGCGCCGGCCGGGCACGAGGCCCGGCAGTATGTCGACGTTCCGGCGAAGAGCTACTCCCCTTCTGCTCCCACCACCCTACGCGACCGGCCGCGGCAGGCGGCAGCGGCCTCCTCCGCACCCGTGCGCCCGGTGGCCGGGCAGGGCCCCGGCGGGGCCCTGCCCGGCCACCGGCAGGTGAAGACCCGGTGGCGGTCCGCCGCACCCCTTGATGTGACGTGAACATGTCGCCACGCTGTTACCCGGCGCCCATCCCCGTGCAACCCGGCGCCACCAGCATGGCCACGCCCCGATACCGCACCCGCGCCCCGACGGCGCGCGGGCGAGGCCGAGTTCCCCCACCACCGAGGAGTTCACATGAGTCGTGTCTACGCGCGTGGACACCGTCGCGCCGGCGTACTCGCCGCCGCTGCGGCCGTCGCGGCGGCCGGTCTGCTGTCGACCGCTCCCGCCGCCCAGGCCGCACCGCCCACCCCCGTCAGCGCCGCCACCGCCCGCAGCTACCTCGGGCAGCTCACCGTCGCCGCCGAGGGCTCGGGCAGCGGCTACAGCCGCGACCTCTTCCCGCACTGGACCACCCAGTACGGCAGCTGCAACACCCGCGAGGTCGTGCTCAAGCGCGACGGCGCGAACGTCCAGCAGAACTCCAGCTGCGCTGCGGTCAGCGGCAGTTGGTACTCCCCCTTCGACGGCGCCACCTGGTACGCCGCTTCCGACGTCGACATCGACCACATCGTCCCGCTGGCCGAGGCCTGGCGCTCCGGCGCGAACAGCTGGACCACCTCCGAGCGCCGGAGCTTCGCCAACGACCTCACCCGCCCGCAGCTCATAGCCGTCACCGACAACGTCAACCAGTCCAAGGGCGACAGGGACCCGGCCGAGTGGCTGCCGCCGTCGACCTCCTACCGCTGCATGTACGCGCGGATGTGGGTGCACACGAAGTACTACTGGGACCTGACCGTGGACTCCGCGGAGAAGAGCGCGCTCCAGTCCGTCCTCAACGGCTGCTGACGGCGGGCGCGGACGGCGGTGGGGCGCCGTCCGCGCCACCCGGCCCCGCGGGCCACCGGGCGGCCGTCCTGCCCGGTGGCGGCCCGCGCAGCCACCCGTGCCGCCGCCCCACCCGGTCGACTGCTCCCACGCGCGGTCACCCCCCGAGGCGACCCGCGCCGCCGTCCCGCCCCGTCCCCGGTTCGCATGGCTGTCCTCCGCATATCCGTGCCGCACGACATCGCGCCCCCCTCCGGCCCCGTTGTCGTACCCCGCGCGTAGGCTGTAGTGCTGATCGTGCCGCCTGCGCGCCTCCCGCGGCCCGGCGGCCCTGCCGTCGGGCGGCCCCGGTGGCCGCTCGGCCGCCTTGTCGTCCGAGCGGGGAGAGTCGACGTGCTGGAGAGCCTGGCCGCGCTGGCCGGTAGCCCGTGGATCTACGCCGTGGTGGGCCTCTCCGTCCTGCTCGACGTCTTCCTGCCCGTGCTCCCCAGCGGCGTGCTGGTGATCACCGCGGCCACCGCCGCCGCGGCGGGCAGCACCGCCGGCAGCGCCGCCGTCGCGGGGGCCGCCGGAGCAGCGGACACCGTGCAGCGGGAGGTGCCCTCACTGCTCGTCCTCGTGCTGTGCGCGGCCACCGCCTCGGTCCTCGGCGACCTGGTCGCCTACCGGCTGGCCCGCCGCGGAGGCGACCGCTTCGACCGGGCCATCGCCCGCTCCCGCCGCCTCACCCGGGCACAGGAGCGCCTGGGCACCGCGCTGTCCAAGGGCGGCGGCGCGCTCGTCGTCATCGCCCGCTTCGCGCCCGCCGGGCGCTCGGTGGTGTCCTTCGGAGCGGGCAGCGCCCACCGCAGGGTGGGCGAGTTCCTGCCCTGGTCCGCCCTGGCCGGAACCGCGTGGGCCTGCTACAGCGTGGGGCTCGGCTACTTCGGCGGCCAGTGGCTGGGCGCCGGCTGGGTGGGGGCCGCGGTGTCGGTGCTCGCCCTGTTCGCCGCGGGGCTGCTCGCCGCCTACGTCATGCGGCGTCCGGCGCTGACCCGCTCCGCCGCGTAGCAGCGCCCCGCACCTCCAGGCCGTCGAGGAGCCGGCCGGTGGCCTCGGCGATCTCCTCGACGGCGCGGTCGAACACCTCGCGGTTGTGCGCGGCCGGGGCGCGGAAGCCGGACACCTTGCGCACGTACTGGAGTGCTGCGGCGCGCACCTCCTCCTCGGTGGCCTCCCCGGGGAGGGCGGGTGGACGGAGGGTCTTGATGCTGCGGCACATGCGTCCAGTGTGCCGCGCCCCCCGGCGGCGGGTCGAGCGCGGCGGCGCGCCGCCGGGCACCCGGCGGCCGGGGGTCCGCGCCGGGGGGCGCACGGACGCCCGGCGGCCCGCGCCGTGCACACGGCCAGTAGAGTGCGGCGACGATCCCTGCACCCGATCCCCGCACCCCAAGAGGGCCCCGCCGGGCCCGCCCCGAGGACCCGACCCCGTGAACGCGAACCCCCCGCCCGCCGCCTCCGCCCGCCGCAGCCCGCCGTCCGCCGCCGTCACCGTCGTCGGGATCGGGGCCGACGGCTGGGGCGGCCTCTCCCCCGCGGCGCGGGACGCCCTGCGCGGCGCTGCCGTACTGCTGGGCGGGGCACGCCAGTTGGCACTGCTCCCCGCCGAGTGCACCGGTGAGCGGGTGGCCTGGCCGAGCCCGCTGCGCCCCGCCGTGCCGAGGCTCCTGGCCGAGCACGCGGGCCGGCGCATCGCCGTACTGGCCAGCGGGGACCCGATGTTCCACGGCATCGGCCGGGCGCTGACGGAGGAGCTGGGCCCCGGCGGGCTGCACGTCCTGCCGCACCCCTCGTCGGTCTCCTACGCCTGCGCCCGGCTCGGCTGGGCGGTCGAGGACACCGAGGTGGTCACCCTGGTGGGCCGTCCCGCGGCCCGCCTGGCGGCCGCCCTCCACGACGGCCGCCGGGTGCTCGTCCTCAGCGCGGGTTCGGGCACGCCCGCCGAGGTCGCCGCACTGCTGCGGGAGCACGGCTTCGGGCCGAGCCGTCTGCGGGTGCTGGAGCAGCTCGGGGGGACGGCCGAGCGGATCACCGACGGCCGGGCCGCGACCTGGTCCGCACCGCCCGGCGACCCGCTGAACATCGTCGCGGTCGACTGCCGGCGCGCACCCGGCTCCCCGCGCCTGGCCGCCGTGCCCGGCCTGCCCGACGACGCCTACGAGCACGACGGCCAGCTCACCAAGCGGCATGTGCGCGCCGCCACCCTGGCCGCGCTGGCGCCCGCCCCCGGCGAGCTGCTGTGGGACGTCGGCGGGGGCTCCGGCTCGGTCTCCGTCGAGTGGATGCGCAGCCACCCCTCCTGCCGGGCGGTCGCCGTGGAGCGGGACCCGGCGCGCGCCGCCCGCATCGCCCGCAACGCGGAGGCCCTCGGCGTGCCCGGCCTGCGGGTGGTCACGGGAGCGGCGCCCGAGGCGCTCGGCGGACTGCCGCGCCCCGACGCCGTGTTCATCGGGGGCGGCCTGACCGCCCCGGGGCTGCTGGACGCCTGCTGGGACGCCCTCCCGCCCGGCGGGCGGCTCGTCGCCAACACCGTGACCCTGGAGTCCGAGGCGGTGCTGGCGGCCCGTCACCGCGCCCACGGCGGCGAACTCGTCCGCCTGGCGGTCTCCCACGCCGTGCCCGTCGGCGGCTTCACCGGCTGGCGCCAGGCCATGCCGGTCACCCAGTGGTCCCACACCAAGTCCGGAGAGACGTCGTGACCGTGTACTTCATCGGGGCGGGCCCGGGGGCCGCCGACCTGATCACGGTGCGCGGTGCGCGCACCCTCGCCTCCTGCGGCGTCTGCCTGTACGCGGGGTCGCTGGTCCCCCGCGAACTGCTCGCGGAGTGCCCGCCGGACGCCCGGCTGGTCGACACCGCGCGGCTCGACCTGGACACCATCACCGCGGAGCTGGTCCGGGCCCACGGGGAGGGCCACGACGTCGCGCGGCTGCACTCGGGGGACCCCTCGGTCTTCAGTGCCGTCGCCGAGCAGATGCGCCGCCTCGACGCCGCGGGCGTGCCCTACGAGGTGGTGCCGGGCGTGCCCGCCTTCGCCGCGGCGGCGGCGGCGCTGAAGCGGGAGCTGACGGTCCCGACGGTCGGCCAGACCGTCATCCTGACCCGCGTCGCGCAGCAGGCCACACCGATGCCCGAGGGCGAGGACCTGGCGACCCTCGGCCGCAGCGGGGCCCTGCTGGTGCTGCACCTCGCCGCGCGCTACGCGGACCGGGTCGTCGAGGAGCTGCTGCCGCACTACGGGGCGGACTGCCCGGCCGCGGTGGTCGCGATGGCGAGCCGCCCCGAGGAGCTGGTGCTGCGCGGGACCCTGGCCGACATCGCCGCACGGGTGAAGGAGGCGGGCGTGGTCCGCACCGCGGTGATCATCGTGGGGCGCACCCTGGCGGCCACCCAGTTCCGCGACAGCCACCTGTACTCGGCGGACCGCGAGCGGCACGACTGCTGACCCGCGCGGGCGCGGAAGGTCCGAGGCGGGCGCGGAAGGCCCGGGGCGGGCGCGGGAGGCCCGGGCTCCGGAGGGGCCCGCGACCGGTTCAGCCGGCCGGGGAGCCGACCGGGGAGCGCCCGACGACGGTGCCCGCCCGGTCGATGCACACCACGTCCACGGCCACCGGCGCCCCGCGCAGGACGGCCAGGGCCTGGTCCCGGGCCTCCACCGCGACCAGGTCCCCGAGCGGCACGCCCGCCGCGGCGCACGACTGGAGCGCGGCGAGCCCCGTGTTGGCCCCGGCGACGGCGTCCGCGAGCGCGCGGTCCGCGCCGCCGCGGACCGCGAGTTCGGCGAGGAAGCCCTTGTCGACCTGCGAGCGGGCCGAGTGGAGGTCCAGGTGCCCGGCCGCGAGCTTGGAGAGCTTCGCGAACCCGCCGCAGACGGTGAGCCGTGCCACGGGGTGGCGCCGCAGGTACTTCAGCACGGCCCCGGCGAAGTCGCCCATGTCCAGGAGGGCGTCCTGCGGCAGCCCGTAGAGGGAGGCCACCGTCCGCTCCGAGGTGGAACCGGTGCAGCCGGCGACATGGGTGCGTCCGGCGGCGCGGGCGACGTCGACGCCCCGGCGGATGGAGTCGATCCACGCCGAGCACGAGTACGGGACCACGACACCGGTCGTGCCGAGGACGGACAGCCCGCCGAGGATGCCCAGCCGGGGGTTCCAGGTGGAGCGGGCGATCTCCGCACCGTGGTCGATGGAGACGGTCACCTCGACGTCGCCCGTGCCGCCGTGGCGTTCGGCCACGGCGGCGACGTGCTCCCGCATCATCCGGCGCGGCACGGGGTTGATCGCGGGCTCCCCGACGTCCAGGGGCAGCCCGGGGCGGGTGACCGTGCCGACGCCCTCCCCTCCGCGGAAGACGACCCCCGAACCGGCGGGCAGGGGGCGGACCTCGGCCCGGACCAGGGCGCCGTGGGTCACGTCCGGGTCGTCGCCCGCGTCCTTGACCACGCCCGCCATGGCCGCGGACCCGGGTGCCAGCCGCTCCGCGGCGAGGGCGAAGGACGGTGTCTGGCCCTTGGGCAGGGTGATCGTCACCGGATCGGGGAAGTCCCCCGTCAGCAGGGCCGTGTACGCGGCGGTCGTGGCCGCGGTGGCGCAGGCGCCGGTCGTCCACCCGGGCCGCAGACCGGTGTGCTTGAGTTGGGCCTCGCGCCCGCCCCCGCCGGGGCCGCCCGACTCACCCATGGAGGGATCCGATGCCGACGGAGGCACGGCAGGACCCGAGCCCGCACCCGGCCCCGGACCCGGTCCCCGGCGCACGGCGGCCGGGGCGGCCGGGGCACGTCCTGGTGCTCGGCGGCACGGGTGAGGGCCGCCGCCTGGCGGAGCTGCTGCACACGGGCGGGGTGCGGGTCACCAGCAGCCTGGCGGGGCGGGTCGCCGCACCCCGCACGCCACCGGGCGAGGTGCGCATCGGCGGGTTCGGCGGGCCCGCCGGTCTGGCCGACTGGCTCCGTGAGCACGCCGTGGACGCGGTCATCGACGCCACCCATCCTTTCGCGAGTGCGATCAGCTTCCATGCGGCCCGGGCCGCCGCCGAGGCCCATGTTCCCCTGCTGGGGCTGCGCCGGCCCGGCTGGGCCCCGGCCGAGGGGGACGACTGGCACCCGGTCGGGTCCCTGGAGGAGGCGGCGCGGGCCGTCCCCGGGCTCGGCGGCAGGGTGTTCCTGACCACCGGGCGCATGGGCCTGGCCGCGTTCGCCTCCGTGGACGCGGCCTGGTTCCTGGTCCGCTCCGTGGACCCCCCGGAGGGGGACCGCCCACCGCGGATGCGGCTGCTGCTGGACCGGGGGCCGTTCACCCTGGACGGCGAGCGGGAGGTGCTGGCCCGCCACCGGATCGACGTCCTGGTCACCAAGGACAGCGGGGGCGCGGCGACGGCGCCGAAGCTGGCCGCCGCCCGGGAGGCGGGCGTGCCCGTGGTCATCGTGCGCCGGCCGCCGGTGCCGGAGGGGGTGGAGGTGGTCCCGGGACCGCCGGAGGCGGCCGCCTGGGCCCGGGAGGTCCTCGGCCGAGGCTGAGGCGCCCCGCTCCGGGAGCAGGCCGGGCGGGGCTCCCCTCCGGCCCCCGCCGCCCGCTCCAGGCCCCGCCGCCCGCTCCGGGCAGCGGCGCGGGACCCTGCTCCGGGCAGCGGCGCGGCGGCCCGGCGGCGCGCCGTGCCCGCCGCCGGACGGCACCGCCCGGGCCGCGGGGTCCTACTCCGGGTAGCGGCGCGGGGTCCAGACGATCTCCTCGCCACCGTCGCCGCGCCGCACGGCCCGGGTCTGGGAGGACCCGACGAGCAGGATGGTGCGCATGTCGACCAGGGCGGGGTCCAGTTCGCCGAGGCGGACGATCCGCACGCGCTCCTCCGGGCCGCCGACGTCCCTGCCGAGGACGACCGGGGTGTCCGGGGCGCGGTGCTCCAGCAGCAGCTCGCGCGCCTTGCCGACCTGCCAGGTGCGGCTGCGGGAGCCCGGGTTGTAGAGCGCGAGCACCAGGTCCGCGGCGGCCGCCGCGCGCAGGCGCTCCGCGATGACCTCCCAGGGCTTGAGCCGGTCGGAGAGCGAGACGACCGCGTAGTCGTGGCCGAGCGGTGCGCCCGCCCGTGCGGCGGCCGCGTTGGCCGCGGTGACCCCGGGCAGCACCCGGACGGGCACGTCCCGGTAGGCGTCCTGCGAGGCCGCCTCCAGCACCGCCGTCGCCATGGCGAAGACCCCGGGGTCGCCGCCGGACACCACGGCCACCCGCCGTCCCCGGCGCGCCAGGTCGAGCGCGAACTCGGCGCGCTCGGACTCGACCCGGTTGTCTGATCCGTGCCTGGTCTGGCCCGGGCGCACCGGCACCCGGTCGAGGTACGTGGTGTAGCCGACGAGTTCGTCGGCGTCGGCCAGGGCACGGCGGGTCTCCGGGGTGAGCCACAGGGGCCCCGCGGGACCGGTGCCGACCACCGCGACCTCGCCCCGGGCGGCCGGGGGCCGCGGGGTGGCGATCCTGCTGGGCACCACGGCCACCGAGAAGTACGGCACGGACCCCGGGTCGACGTCGGCCAGGGGCCCGGTGCGCTCGCCGGGCATGGTGGCGCGTTCGACGTAGCGGGCCTCCGCCAGCCTCCCCGAGGTCTCCAGCGCCGCCCGCACGGCGGGGAAGGTGCGGCCGAGCTTCATCACGACGGCCGAGTCGGTGGCGGCCAGCCGCGCGGCCAGCTCCTCCTCGGGCAGGGTGCCGGGGATGACGGTCAGCACCTCCTCCGCCTCGCACAGCGGGGTGCCCAGGCGGGCGGCCGCGGCGCTGACCGAGGTGACACCGGGTATCACCTCCGTCGGGTAGCGGTGCGCGAGCCGCTTGTGCATGTGCTGGTAGGAGCCGTAGAAGAACGGGTCGCCCTCGGCCAGCACCGCGACGGTGCGGCCGGCGTCCAGATGGGCCGCCAGCCGGGCGGCGGCCTCCTCGTAGAAGTCGTCGAGGGCGCCCCGGTAGCCGCCCGGATGGTCGGTGGTCTCCACCGTGACCGGGTACATCAGGCGCTCCTCGATGTGCTCGGGGCGCAGGTGGGGGGCGGCGATCGAGCGGGCGATGGAGCGTCCGTGGCGGGCGCAGTGGTAGGCGACGACGTCGGCCTCGGCGATGGCCCGGGCGGCGCGCAGGGTCATCAGCTCCGGGTCGCCGGGGCCGAGCCCGACGCCGTAGAGGCGGCCGGTGCGCGGGGCGGCCGCGGGCGCGGGCGCGCCGGGGGTGTGCGCGGTCGCGGGCGCGGACGGGGTGCCCGCGGTGCGGGTCGTGCCGGGCTCGGACGGGGTGCCGGTCGTCCCGGTCGTGCCCGGCTCGGACGGGGTGCCGGTCGTCCCGGTCGTGCCGGGCTCGGACGGGGTGCTCCGCATGCTCATTCCGCCTCGCTCGCGATCGCGTTGACGGCGGCGGCGGCCATCGCGCTGCCGCCGCGGCGCCCGCGCACCACCAGGTGCTCCAGGGCGAGCGGGGAGGCGGCGAGGGCGTCCTTGGACTCGGCGGCGCCGATGAAGCCCACGGGGGCGCCGATCACGGCGGCCGGCCGGGGCGCGCCCTCGGCGACCATCTCCAGGAGGCGGAAGAGGGCGGTCGGCGCGTTCCCGACGGCGACCACGGCGCCATCGAGACTCCCGCGCCAGAGCTCCAGCGCGGCCGCGGAGCGGGTGGTGCCCAGGCTCCGGGCGAGCTCGGGGACGGAGGGGTCGGAGAGGGTGCAGAGCACCTCGTTGTCCGCCGGGAGCCGCTTGCGGGTGATGCCGCTGGCGACCATCTGCGCGTCGCACAGGATCGGGGCCCCGGCCCGCAGCGCCTCCCTCGCCCGCAGGACGACCTCCGGGGAGTAGGCGAGGTCGCGGACGAGGTCGACCATGCCGCACGCGTGGATCATGCGGACCGCGACCTGCGACACCTCGGCGGGCAGCGCCTGGAGGTCCGCCTCGGCGCGGATCGTGGCAAAGGACCGGCGGTAGATCTCCGCTCCGTCCTTCTCGTAGTCGAACACGGTGCTCTCGCTCACTTCGTGGTGGAGGGTCGGTGGTGGGCCGGGGCGGAGCGTACCGCCGCGAGGGCGGCGGCCAGCCGCCCGGGGTCGAGGCCGGGCAGGGCGGCGGCCGGGGGGTCCGGGTGGTCGGCGGGGGAAGGCTGCGGCCCGGTCCCGCCCGCCACGGTCAGGTCGTAGCGCCCGTCGCCGGTGGCGACGACGTCGATGCGGGCGCCGTGCGGGTGGCCGCAGCGCCGCTCGCAGCCGGACCAGTACACGGGCAGCTCCCCCGGCGGGCCCCCGCCTGGGGTGCCCGAGACCGCCGCGGTGGCGTCGGCGCGGACGTCGGAGAGGGCCTTCGCGCAGCCGGGGCGTCCGATGCAGGCGCCGGTCCCGTACCAGGGGGAGGCCGGGTCGGTGACGAGCCCGGCCTCGGCGAGTGCGGGCAGGAACCGGGCCGGGAGGCCGGGCAGGACCAGGCCGCGCCACGGGGTGGCCCGCAGCTCCCCGGTGCCCCGGCGGTCGGCCAGGTCGGCCGCGGCGCGCCACTGGGCGGCGGTCAGCCGCCCCAGCGGGGCGAGGACGTAGGCGGCGCCCGGCGGGGCGCCGCCGGAGGCCGCGCGGCCTGCGGAGGGCGGGCGGTGGCCCGGAGCCGGCGGGGGCACCGCGGGGCCGGGCCGGGGTGCCGGGGCGGCTTCGGCAGCGATCCCGGCGGCCGCGGCGCGGTCCAGCAGTGCGGAGGTCGAGGGGCCGCGGCCGGGCGGGAGTTCGGCGACCCGCCAGGCACGGGTCCCGCTCGCCTCCGCGGCGTCGAGGAAGGCCTCGGCGGCGAGGAGCATGGTGCGGGGGCCGTCGGCGCACGGCACGCGGACCGCCGCCCCGCCCGCGACCACCACGGCCGCCTCCCGGTCCGCGGGCGCGCCGGGGTGCGCGTCCTCGACGGCCGCCGCGCGCAGCGTCACGTCCGCGCCGAGCCCCGCCATGTCCCCGCGCCCGTCGTCGAGGGCGAACAGGAAGCGGCCGGACAGCGCCGCGGCCCGCTCGCTCGCGCACAGCAGGGCGTCCAGTTCCCGTGCGAGGGGCTGGACGTCACGGGTTCCGCGACCGTCCAGCCCGCTGAACGGCGAGGCGACGATGTTGCGCACCCGCTCGTGACGCGGAGCGGGCAGCAGCCCCGCACCGTGCAGCAGCTCCGCGAGCGGTCCGCCGCAGGCGGCTCCGAGCCCCCTGAGCTGGAGGTTGCCGCGCGAGGTGAGGTGCAGGGCGCCGTCGCCGAGCCGCTCGGCGGCCTCGGCGAGGGAGTGCGCCTGGCGGGCGGTGAGCACACCGGCCGGGAGGCGCACGCGCGCCAGTGCCCCGTCGTCCGCCGTGTGCAGCCGCAACGCGCCGGGACAGGCATCACCGCGCTCCCGTACGGGAGTTTCGTCCCGATTCAGGTGGTTGGCGGGGGGTGGAGGCATGGCGGTGAGCATACCGACGCCGCCCCGGGCCACCTCGTCCCGGAGCGGTGACGGCCCTTACTATGCTCCTCGGCGGGCCAGACGGCCCGTCACCGCCGATGACGGCGCCAGGGGAGGAAGCCCGGTGAGATTCCGGCGCGGTCCCGCCACTGTGAGCCCGGCCCCTGCCGGGCGAGTCAGGAACTCCCGCCGTCCTCCACCGCCCGGGGCGCGGAAACCCCGAGGAAGGCCAGCCGTCGCATGCAGCTTCCGTCCCAGGAACCGACGCAGCACACCACCGTCCTGCTCCTGTCGACGTCCGACACCGACCTGCTCAGCGCGCGCGCCGCGGCAGGCCCGGTGGCGTACCGCTTCGCCAACCCCGCCCGTCTGCACCTCGACGACCTGCCCGCCCTCCTCCAGGGCACGGACCTGGTCGTCGTCCGGCTCCTCGGCGGACTGCGCGCCTGGCAGGAGGGCGTCGACCTGCTGCTCGCCCAGGACCGCCCGGTCGTCGTCCTGACCGGCGAACAGGCCCCGGACGCACAGCTGATGGAGGCGTCCACCGTCCCCATCGGCATCGCCGCGGAGGCCCACGCCTACCTCGCCCACGGCGGCCCCGCCAACCTGGAGCAGCTGGCCCGGTTCCTCTCCGACACCGTGCTGCTCACCGGCCACGGCTTCGAGCCGCCCGCGGCCGCTCCCTCGTGGGGGCGGCTGGAGCGGACCGTCCGCCGGGAGAACCCTTCGGGACCGCGGATCGCCGTGCTCTACTACCGCGCCCACCACATGAGCGGGAACACCGCCTTCGTGGACGCCCTCTGCTCCGCGGTCGAGGAGGCGGGAGGCCGTGCCCTGCCGCTGTACGTCGCCTCCCTGCGCACCCCCGAGACCGAGCTGCTGGAGCAGCTGCGCGAGGCCGACGCGCTGGTGACCACCGTCCTCGCCGCGGGCGGCACCCGGCCCGCCGAGGCCTCGGCGGGCGGGGACGACGAGTCCTGGGACGCGGGGGCGCTGGCCGACCTGGACGTCCCCGTGCTCCAGGCGCTGTGCCTGACCGGCTCCCGCGCGGCGTGGGAGGAGAACGACGAGGGCCTCTCCCCGCTGGACGCCGCCACGCAGGTGGCCGTGCCCGAGTTCGACGGCCGGCTGATCACGGTGCCGTTCTCCTTCAAGGAGATCGACGCCGACGGCCTTCCCGCCTACGTCCCCGACGCCGAGCGCGCGGCCCGGGTCGCCGGCATCGCCGTGCGCCACGCCCGGCTGCGCACCCTCGCCAACGCCGACAAGCGCATCGCGCTGGTGCTCTCCGCGTACCCGACCAAGCACTCCCGCATCGGCAACGCGGTCGGCCTGGACACCCCGGCCTCCGCGGTGGCGCTGCTGCGCCGACTGATCGACGAGGGCTACGACTTCGGCCCGGCCGACGAGATCCCGGGCCTGTCCTCCGGCGACGGCGACGAGCTGATCCGCGCCCTGATCGAGGCCGGAGGACACGACCAGGAGTGGCTCACCGAGGAGCAGCTGGCCCGCAACCCGGTCCGGATCCCGGCCGCGGACTACCGGCGCTGGTACGCCGCCCTGCCCGCCGCGCTGCGCGAGGCCGTGGAGGAGCACTGGGGGCCCGCGCCCGGCGAGATGTTCCTGGACCGCTCGCGCAACCCCGAGGGCGACATCGTGCTGGCGGCCCTGCGCCGCGGCAACCTGCTCGTCCTCATCCAGCCGCCGCGCGGCTTCGGCGAGAACCCGATCGCGATCTACCACGACCCCGATCTGCCGCCCTCCCACCACTACCTGGCCGCCTACCGCTGGATCGCCGCACGTGCGGACGACGGCGGTTTCGGCGCCGACGCCATGATCCACCTGGGCAAGCACGGCAACCTGGAGTGGCTGCCCGGCAAGAACGCGGGGCTCTCCGCCGCCTGCGCGCCGGACGCCGCGCTCGGCGATCTGCCGCTGGTGTACCCCTTCCTGGTCAACGACCCGGGCGAGGGCACCCAGGCCAAGCGCCGGGTCCACGCGACGCTCGTGGACCACCTGGTGCCGCCGATGGCGCGCGCCGACTCCTACGGCGACATCGCGCGCCTGGAGCAACTGCTGGACGAGTACGCGCAGATCAGCTCGATGGACCCGGCCAAGCTGCCCGCGATCCGGGCCCAGATCTGGACGCTGATCCAGGCCGCCCGGCTCGACCACGACCTCGGCATGGACGACCGCCCCGACGACGACGGCTTCGACGACTTCCTGCTGCACGTCGACGGCTGGCTGTGCGAGGTGAAGGACGCGCAGATCCGCGACGGACTGCATGTGCTCGGCTCCGCCCCGACCGGCCCCGAGCGGGTCAACCTGGTGCTCTCCATCCTGCGGGCGCGGCAGATCTGGGGCGGCACCGCGGCCCTGCCGGGCCTGCGGGAGGCCCTCGGGCTGGACGAGTCGGCGGCCACGCGCACCACCGCCGACGAGGCGGAGGCCCGGGCGCGGGAGCTGGTCGAGGCGCTGGAGGCGGCCGGCTGGGACCCGTCGGCGGTCCCCTCCGAGCACGGCGAGGAGGTCGCGGCGGTGCTGCGGTTCGCCGCGACCGAGGTCGTGCCCCGCCTGTCCCGCACCACGGACGAGCTCACCCACGCCGTCCACGCGCTCGACGGCGGCTTCGTCCCCGCGGGCCCGTCCGGCTCGCCGCTGCGCGGACTGGTCAACGTGCTGCCCACGGGGCGGAACTTCTACTCCGTCGACCCCAAGGCGGTGCCCTCGCGCCTCGCCTGGGAGACCGGTCAGGCGCTCGCCGAGTCGCTGCTCACCCGCTACCGGGAGGACAACGGGGAGTGGCCCGTCTCGGTGGGCCTCTCGCTGTGGGGCACCAGTGCGATGCGCACGGCCGGCGACGACGTGGCCGAGGCGCTGGCCCTGCTCGGCGTCCGTCCGGTGTGGGACGACGCCTCGCGCCGGGTCACCGGTGTGGAGGCCGTGCCGCTGGAGGAGCTGGGACGTCCGCGGATCGACGTCACACTGCGCATCTCGGGCTTCTTCCGTGACGCCTTCCCGCACGTCATCGGCCTGCTCGACGACGCCGTCCGCCTCGCCGCCTCGCTGGACGAGCCGGCCGGGGACAACCACGTCCGCGCCCACGCGCAGGCCGACCTGGCCGAGCACGGGGACGAGCGCCGCGCCACCACCCGCATCTTCGGCTCCCGGCCGGGCACCTACGGCGCGGGGCTGCTCCAGCTGATCGACTCGCGGGACTGGCGCACCGACGCCGACCTCGCCGAGGTCTACACCGTGTGGGGCGGCTACGCCTACGGCCGCGGGCTGGACGGGCGCCAGGCCCGGACGGAGATGGAGACGGCGTACCGGCGGATCGCCGTGGCGGCGAAGAACACGGACACCCGCGAGCACGACATCGCCGACTCGGACGACTACTTCCAGTACCACGGCGGCATGGTGGCCACGGTGCGCGCACTGCGGGGCACCGCCCCGGAGGCGTACATCGGCGACTCCACCCGCCCGGAGACGGTCCGCACCCGCACCCTGGTGGAGGAGACCTCCCGGGTGTTCCGGGCCCGTGTGGTCAACCCCCGCTGGATCGAGGCGATGCGGCGCCACGGCTACAAGGGGGCCTTCGAGCTGGCCGCCACCGTGGACTACCTGTTCGGCTACGACGCCACGACCGGCGTGGTGGCGGACTGGATGTACGACAAGCTGACCGAGACCTACGTGCTGGACCCGGAGAACCGCGCCTTCCTCCAGGAGGCCAACCCCTGGGCGCTGCACGGCATCGCGGAGCGGCTGCTGGAGGCGGAGTCCCGCGGCATGTGGGAGAAGCCGGACGCGGAGGTCCTCGCCGCGCTGCGGCAGGTGTACCTGGAGACCGAGGGCGACCTGGAGGCGGACGACGCCTAGCCGCCGTGCCGGAGCCCCGGGCAGCCGCGCCCGGGCGCGGGTGCCCGGGGCTCCGGACACCTCCGTTCCGCAGTCCGGTTGCCGTGCTGCCGACAGCTCGGCGGTCCCGCGCACGACGCGGCAACCGGGGCGGGGAGCCCGACGGGCTGGGCTGGTGACGGCGGTGCAGGGGCGGTCCCGGGGCTGCCGCGTCGCCGACGGCGGTGGAACCGGTGGGGTGGGCCCCTCCGGAGCCCGGCGCCGACCACTGCCGGACGCACCCGCAGCCGCCTCGGCCCCCGGGCCTGGGCGTCCCGGGGCGGTCGCACAGGCACGCCCGAGCGCGCCTGCCCCGGGAGCTGCGGCCGGGGCGTCGCCGGGGCGCCTCCTCAGGAGACGGCCGAGGGACGCCGGTGCGGCATGTCCCAGCCCTCGGCGAGCCTCGACGGGTGCACGGTGCGTCCGCCGCCGAAGAACTCGCAGAACTTCATGATGAGCGGGTCCCAGCCGAGCGGGTCCACGTAGTGCGTCCCGGGGATGACCAGGTCCTCTTCGACATGGGCGCGCAGGACCTCGACCTCGAAGGCGGTGGCGTGCGGCTCGGGGACGCCGAAGGGATGGGCCGAGACCACCCGGCACTCCAGCTGGACCGGGCACTCGGCGACCCTGGGGGCCCGGACCAGGTCCGCCGCCTGCTCGGTCAGACCTGCGGCCGAGAACTTGTCCGGCTCGTACCGGTAGCCCTGCCGCCTCTTGAAGTCCACGATGTCCGGCTTCCCGGTGGTGAGCGCGATCCGGTCGACGGCGCCGACCATCGCCGACGAGGGCAGGTTGAGCACGCACTCGCCTTCCCGCAGCAGGTTGGCGGTCGTCTGGGCGTTGTCGCCGAGACCGAGCATGCACGACATGCCCAGCCACCACGCCGAGGACATCGGCGCGAGGTTGGCCGTCCCGTCCTCGTTGAGCGAGCTGACCAGCACCACGGGAGTGCCGAAGTAGAGGACCTTGAGACCGGGGACGACGTGCATACGCGGTGCCTTTCACGGGAAGCGGCCGGACGGACGGGACCCGCGAGCCGAACCACGAGCCGTCGCCGACTCTCTCGCGCCTCGGACCGCCCGCGCTGGCGGAAATCCGGCATCACGTTCGACGCTGCCGGACCGCACCCCGGACCCGGGGCCGACCGGATGCCGGCCTACGGGCAGCGCTCCCGGGAGCAGCCGTCCGGTCCCGGCGGCGGACACCGCCCCGGACCGACGGCGCCCGGCCCTGCGTCGGCGGCCACCGGGCTGAGCCTCTGCCCCACCCGACGGGACAAGCCATCCGTCCGACCGAGCCGGGGCCAGGCCGGCCCGCCGCGGCGAGGGACCGACAACCAGTCCGCCCACGAGCGGCATTGACGGAGCAACAGGTCGTAGAGTGCCCTCCATGACGCATCGACAGCAGCGGGCCCACGGCCCCTCCGGCTTCCGCTAGGTCCGCCGGGAGATCCCCGGCGGCTCCTCGACCAGGGAGCACCCGTGGCACGTACCGCCCACCACATCCGCAGCCGTCGCGCCGGAACCGTCCCGCCGGGCCACCGGCCCTGGCGCCGCGTCGTGCTGCGCGACCTGCGCTTCAGCACACACGCCGCCGAGGAGGCCGAACGGCGGGGCGTCCGCGTACGACCGGCGACGGTGCTCCGCACCGTCGAGGTCCGCACCCTCCTGCGCTCCCGGAACGACCGGGGCATCTCGGCCGAGGCGGGCATCGAGGAGCGGCGCGCCCGCGCGCGCTGCCGCGACCGCCTTCGCCTGCTGCTCGGGGTGGCCCGCTCTCTCGACGGCCCCCTGGACCGGGCCGTCCGGGAAGCGGCCGACGGGCATGACGACTTCGACGTCCCGCCCGTCCGCCACCGGCACGGTGTGCTCCGCTGACGCCCGCCGGGGCTCCCGCCCGGGCCCCGGCCGCGCGCACCGGCGACCCGGTCAGGTCACCGGGTCACGACGTCACCGGACCACCGGACCACCGGATCACCGGATCACCGGGCCACGAACTGCGTGAGTATCGCCTGCACCTCGTAGATGTCCACGCCCTTGGTGAAGGTCTTCTCGATCGGCACCGAGCTTCCGGAGAGCCAGATCTTCAGCTCGGCGTCGAGATCGAAGGTGCCCGCGGTCTCCACCGCGAAGTGGGTGATGCTGCGGTACGGGACGGAGTGGTACTCCGTCTTCCGGCCGGTGATCCCCTGCTTGTCCACCAGCAGCAGACGCCGGTCGGTGAACAGGATCGTGTCCCGGATCAACTGGAACGCCGCCTGGACCTGCTCCCCGTGCCCGAGGAGCCGCGCGTACTCCTGCTGGGCCTGGGCGGGATCGACGGTGTGTGCGTTGCCGAAGAGCGCCATGAGAATCCCCCGTTGTGTGCGGATCGCAACCTGCACCCCACTCTAGACCGGGGGTCGGACAGGCGCCCCGCGCGGCGGCTGCCGCCAGGTTCCACCGCAGGGGCGGGGCGCACGCCTCAAGCTGACTGCGATCGATGTACGTGAACACAACACCGCAGCGAGTGCCCCCGACCTGAGTCAGGCCGGTGGACAGGCCGATCGGCCGACAGTCGTCTGACGTCTTCTCACCGGACGATCAGGCGGGCGACTCCGGCGACGACGAGCACCGGCCCCACTACGGCGAAGACCCATCCGACGCTCTTGACGATCAAGCGCCTCGCCCTGTCCTCTCCTGGCGTGACCTCGCGGCTCCTTCCGCACGATTCCCGGAAGTCGCCCTGCATCTGGTTCCCGTACTGGACCATGGACTCGCCGAACCCTGTCCTGTTGAGCACGAGTCCCCAGCCGACGAGACCGGAAAACGCTCCCATGAGCAGGAGGAACACGCATTCTCCCACCGGTGAGAGCCGAGCAGCGCCAGCAGCGTATATGAGCGGGTCCATGACCTTCCTCCTTGCTTGGTCGAGTACATGAGGGCGAGCGCCGAGGCCGGGGGCAGCGGCTTGGAGCGCGACCTGCAGTGGGGCTTCGATCGCCCCGATGGAGTCGATGCCGTCCTGTAGCGCCATCGGGCTCGAAGCACTGGTGGTCCGCCCCTGGGGCCCTCGCAGATCGCCGTCACCGTGAACATCTGCACCACCGTCTCCGACGTATGTCGGCGCGAGGCGATGGGGCACACGGGCCGGGTGCTCCGCCGACGCCGTGCCGAAAGACACTGCCGTCAGCCGCTGCCGTCAAAGGCCCCCGCAGCGAGGAGATGCGAAGAGCGACAAGGGCCTTCGCACCGGTGCGCGCGGACGGTTTCGAACCGCTGACATCTGCTCTGTACGTTCGCCCGATGGCGGCTGAGCATCCTGGCGACCTTGGCTATGGCTGCCATCCGCAGTCCTGCGGCACTGCCTCCACACAGCGACGTTGACGTCAGCGGTGGATGTCAGATCACAGATTCAGCCTCTGCTCGTCAGCCGCCCTGCGTGGCCGGGCAATGATTTCCGCGGCACGCCTGTCAGCTGCATGCTTCCGCTCGATGGAAGCGCGCAGCTCCGAAGGGGTCGGCCATGGCGCACGCCGGTGGATCATACGGTGGCAGTTGGCACATATGAGGGCGAGGTCGCTAAGCCTGGTCCGCCCCTCGCCTGCTTCGTGCAACGGCACGACGTGATGGCACTCGATGTACCCGGCACCGCGCTCGCCGTAGACCTCCTCGAAGTCGAACCCACACGCCTCACACGCAAGCCGTCCACCGCGCTGAACCACAGAGGCAATCTTCTTCCTCCGCAAGCTCTTGTTCCGCTCGCGGGCCTGGTGCCGGCGCATGAGGAGCCGCCCCTCAGGAGCGCTGTAGTCGTCGAACTCCTCGTCCTCGGTCGGGGCAAGGCCCTGCAGCTCGCCGGTCGCGATGCCCTGCCGAATGAGTCGAGCCACCCCGGTCATCTCATCGGGACGGTCGAGAAACTCCCTCAGCACCGCAACGTCCAGGGCGCCACCGTTGGTTGGCTTGCCCCGGTACTCCGGATGCCGCGTGGCGATATCGAACGTCTTGCGCGCCACTCCGTTCGGGTTGCGGAACTTCTCGTTGCGCTCCCCCTCGGCGTGAACGGGAAACAACTGGAGCAGGCCAGACAGCTCGACCACCCTGGCGTCCTGAGCGTCCAGCCCCTTCCATCCGTTCTCCATCACAAGCTGACAGGCGATGATAATTTCGTCCCGAGTCCAGTCAGGGTTCTTGACGGCCTTGACGTGGAAGCCTGCCCGCTTCAGCCACTCCGCGGCGTGCTCCCTGCCTCCGCTGAACTCATCAGGCCTGAGGGCTCGCCCCTGATCCCACTGGTGTGCCACGCCGGCTATGGCTTTGGAGTCGTACTCCCGCCCCTCGTGCACTACAACGTACGAGCGAGCCTCGCCAAAGCCATACTTCGCCAGGAACGTAGCCTGCCCCAACTCGTCGTACTCCGCGATGGCCTTGAGTACGGATCCCTGCGTGATCGCTCCTCTGCGCATGGTGGCAGCGTACGGCCTGCCACTGACGGGCACCTGCCACCCGACCCAACCGATACTGGGCACCATCCGACCGGCCGTGCGCCGGATGCCCTCTTGCGCGGATCACACCCGGCCTGCACGGTTTCGTTGAATGCTGCTCGGCACTCAGGTGCCACAAGAGGGGAGGGCGGTAGGCATGGCAACCGTGACAGGGTGGTCCGAGAAGACCTTCGGCGACGCCGCCGGCCCATTGACCGAACTGATCCCCTCCAGCTTGGTTCGCGCCCATGCCCGAGCCCGTAGCGGTCACGAGGGAGTCCAAACGCAGACACTGGAGGCATACGGGCACGGCCTTTACGCTGCGCAATTCGAGGAACTGGAAGCGGGTCTCGCCTCGCTCCCCGCGGCCACCCCTATCCGCTTGCAGGGGCGAACGCTCATGTTCCTTGGCGGCCATGTGATCTACCCACTCCGCTACGCGAAGCGGGATGTCCCCGTCACGGCGGCTCGACTACGAAGCGCCACAGGCTTCCGAGCTGAGCTATTCCGCCGGCATGGCCCCGAGCCCATGCAACAAGCCTTCGATCTGGGCCTCAACGACTTGGTCGAGCAAGACCCCCATCCCGACCTCGCCTTGTTGTCAGAAGACGCCAAGCTCGTGCTCGTCGCCTACGCCTGCTCCATGGCTCTGGGCGTCATGCGCATCGAATGGGGCTCCGCCGAACTGCGCCGCGAGGACCGCTACCTCATCTGGCACCACCACGAGCCGCTTCAGCTACCGCCGCGGTGAGAAGCACCCCATCTCTCCTGACCACCACCCCACGAGTGAACCAGCAGGTCAGGCACTACCAGACCTGCAGGTTCCCGCGTCATCCTCTCAGCTGATCTGTCGTCGTTGGCCGCCTCCGCTCCCCCCTGAGCCCACTCGCACCGCCCACAACCGCCCAGCGAGAGCCGTCCGCGCGCACCCCGGCGGTGCTATTCCCCGTCGCTACGCTCCAGCACCAATCCGACGGAGCCTTCCTCCAATCCATTGCTGTCTTCGAGGTGCAGGTGGGCCCCATCGGGAACGCCGTCACCGGCCAGCACCAGCAGATGCCGGGCCAGCGTCTCAAGACCCGCCGCGTTCGCCTCGATAACAACCTCGCCTCCGAGGTCCCGCACCTCGATCCGCGCGTCCGCGTTCCATGTGAAGACCAGCGCGGCACCGTCCGCCACGGCCGTGACCTGTGTGCTCTCCATCCAGGGACCGCCAGATTCAGGGTTCATGCCGACCATGATGACGCTGACCGCACGCGAGAGCCTCGCTCTGAGTAGAGAGCAGCACCTCAGGAGAGTGGGAGGGCGGGTCCAAGCCTGACCTGCACAGAGGTTGCGAGAGCTGATCGATACCCCAGAGCCCGACAGTGCCCCTCGTTCCCCGTGGTTCCCCGCCTGCTCTCGCATGGATGCGGCACGGGCTTCGCCGCTGCCTGTCAGTACCCCGGGTTAGCGTCCACCTGCGCGCGGTCGGCTTCCGAGGTATCCAGCTCTGTAATGCAGCTGCATCCCTGGCATTGTCCGGGGGTGCCCCGGTGCAAGCCCGGGACCCAACCGGCGGCCAGGCTCCGCCGATGGCCAAGAGTGCCCTGCCAGCGCCGACCGCGCGCGAACCTTCCTCGAGTCTGTCCGGCGGATCTTGTGGCCCTCGCGGTGTCGGGTCGTCGGCGTGGTCTCTGGCGGGGAGATCCCTCGAACGCGGCAGCGGCACCCAGCTCGGCATCCAAGCCACGGGTAGCCAAATCACGTTGGCGTGACCCGACTACACCAGGGGCGGTCGAAGTCGGGGGCGCCTTCGACCAGAAGACCGTGATCAAGCTCGTTGACGACGCCGCGCAAGGACGGCGGCAATCGCCATCGCGAAGGTAGTGCCGGCGGCGGTCCAGAACACGAGCTTGGCAGTCGCCCCATTCACTGTCCGCAACTCCCCGTCTGCGTGGAGACAGAACGAGTCGGGCGGGAAATACTGCGAGACAGGCGTACCGCCCGTGCCGTAGCAGGGCGACGTATCGGGGAACAGGGTCGGCTGCGCACGCTGCGAGAGGGCCCCGCCAGTGAACACTGTCAGCCACCCGGCCAGCAAGAACACGACCAGTATCCAGCTAGGGATTCCCGCTCGCCGCCCCAGCAGCCAAAGCAGGGAGGTTGGCATGCCGAAAACGACAAGCACAACGGACAGCAGGATCAGAGCACTCATGGTCTTACGACCGTACTAGTACTCCAGCAGCGGCTCCGGAGGCCCGGTGTGTCCCACGCGTTTCCACCGCCCAGAGGTCACACCTACCAGAACGTCACGTGCACAGCCGGTGAGGCCAGCGGCCTCGTGGGCCTCCCGAGCGGTCACTAATCTGTTCGCATGATCCCGAACAAAGACCGCCAGTTTCCCGCTGCGCTCGCCGCTGCCATGGCGGTCCGGCTCGACTGCATAGGCGAGGACGGCGTGGACTTCGAACCCTACGAGTCCTTCCTGCGTACCGACGAGACAACGGACTGGCTCCGTACATGGACGGGCAACAGCGACCTGACCGGCGATGGCTTCCGCGTCTTCGGCCAGGACGGCACCGGCGGGAACGCAGCCTTCTGGCTCATCCGTCCAGGCCGGGAACTGGCAGAGCAGCCCGTTGTCTTCATGGGCTCCGAAGGAGAGACCGGAGTCGTCGCCCGCGACCTGGGCTCGTTCCTATGGCTGCTGGCTGACGGCTTCGGCCCGTGGGAAGCAGCCGCCTTCTACGAACCCGAGCCCGACTGGGCTCCGCAGGTCAACGAGGACCTAGCGGCCATCGCGGAGCAGCACGCTCCGTCCTGCTGTGCCTCGGCGGCGGCGATCGTCGAGCAGGCCACACAGGAGTTCCCCGACTTCGACGACATCATCATGGGGTTGTGCCGCTGAACGAGGGAACGAACAAGGCCCAGGCTGCCGGTGCAGCACCGGTGACCTGGGCCTTTGCCGTGCTACCTGCTGGTGGGCGCGGACGGTTTCGAACCGCCGACATCTGCTTTGTAAGAGCAGCGCTCTACCCCTGAGCTACGCACCCGTGGATGAGGGCACAGCCTACATGGCAGGGGCCGCAGGCCCGCAAACCGTCGTCGGTGCGGGGGCTGTCCCCACCCCGGAGAGGGTGGGGAGCCGGATCGAGGCGGGGGTGCCGCGGACCTAGGTTGGGGAGGGTCAGGGGACAGTCGGACGGGCCTTGGGGGAATCACCACCATGCAGCACATGTCAGGTATGCGTCAGCATCTGGGTCGGGGGGTCGCCATGCTGGCCGCGGTGGCCGTGGGGGTCGGCGTGCTCTCCGGGTGCGGGAGCGCGGATCTCGACGACGCCCCCCTGGAGCGCAAGACGTTCCCCTTCGGCGGCGAGAGGCTGAGGATCGAGTCCGACGACTCCGAGCTGGAGATCACCGCGGCCGACGTCGACGAGGTCGAGGTGACGCGCCGGGTCGACGGCTGGGTGGTGATCGGGAACGGGCCGGACGCGTCCTGGAAGCTGGAGGACGGGACGCTCAGGCTGACCATCGGCTGCAAGGGCCTGGCGGCCCACTGCGCCGGGCACCACACGGTGAAGGTGCCGCGCGGAGTGGCCGTGACCGTCGAGGACGGCAACGGCGGGGTCGAGGCCGGCGGGTTCGCCGACGCGCTCACCATCCGGTCGGACAACGGCCGGGTCGTCGTCCGCGACTCCAGCGGTCCGCTGGACCTGGAGACCCGGAACGGCGGCATCCGCACCGAGCGGGTCACCTCCACCCGCGTCCGTGCGCATTCCGGCAACGGGTCGGTACGGCTGGACCTGGACGCCGCGCCCGAGCGGGTGGAGTCGTCCAGTAACAACGGGGGCGTGGAGGTGAGGCTGCCGGACGGCGGCGGGCCGTACGCGGTGACGGCCGAGAGCCGCAACGGGGGCGTGGACGTGTCCGTCCCGACGGACGACGCCAGTGAGCGGAGCGTCACCGCGCGCAGCGGAAACGGGAAAGTGCGGGTGGGCACCGCGAACTAACGGACCCCGGTGTTCGTCCTTACTGATGGGAGTATGGACCCGGTACGGGCGGGGCGGACACGGCACGGGAGAGGGATGTGACGGCGAGACAGCCGCAGCCGAGGGACGAGGCGGGAACGCGTGCCGTCCGGGACGTGCTGGGGCTGGTGCTGCTGCCGGCACCGCTGCTGGCCGCCGCCCTGACGGCCTCGTTCGCCGGCGGGGGCACCCGCCGCTGGTTCGGCGGAGGGCGCAGCGAGAGCCTGCGGGCCGAGGCGCAGGCGGCCAAGGACGCGGCGGCCGCCGCGTTCTACGCCCTCGACACCGCCCAGCGCGATCTGCGCATCTCCATCGAGACGATCACCGCGGTCGACTCCTCCCCGGGGGCGCGCCGCGCGGTGGAGGAGTTCGCCGCGCTGGGCGAGCGGATCGACGCGGCCAGCCATGCCTACATCACCGCGGTCGACTCCTACGACCTGGACCGCGACGACCTGGAGTCCTCCGTCGCCACCCGGGCGCGTACGGAGCTCGACACGGCGCGCGGCGAGCTGGAGCAGGTCAAGAAGCAGCTGGACCGCTTCGAGCGGGATCTGGGACCGCTGCTGGAGTCTGCGGAGACGCAGCTGGCACGCCTCGCCCCGGCGGTCGAGCGGGCGCGGCAGGCGCTCCTGTCTGCGAGCACCGCTCTCGACGCGGTGCGGGGCTCCGGGCTGCGGGCGGACGATCTCGCGGCCCGTCTCGCGGCACTGGGCCCCGAACTCACCCGGCTGAACGAGGGCGCGGGACGCCATGGCGTCCCGGCAACGCTCCAGCGTGCCGACGGGGTGCTGCGGGACGCGGAGGCGGTGCGGGCGGAGGCGGAGCGCCTGCCGGAGCGGGCCGCGGAGATCGACAAGCGGCTGGTGTCGCTGCGGACCCGGGCCCAGGCGCTGGCCAACCGGGCCCGGCAGGTGGAGCCGGTGCTCAGCGAACTGCGCCGCCGCTTCTCGGCCGCCTGCTGGCAGGACCTCCAGCCCGTGCCCGAGCAGGCCGCACGCGGTGTCCGCCAGGCGGAGGAGAAACTGCGCGAGGCGGCCGCGGCGCGCGAGGAGCAGCGCTGGCCCGATGCGACGGCGCTGCTGTCCACGGTCCGGGCGCTGCTGAACTCGGCGGACGAGGCCGTGTCCGCCGCCGGGGAGCGGCTGCGGCGGCTGGACGCCGTCGCGAAGGACCCGCAGCAGGAGACCGAGCGGGCCCGGTTCGCGATCCGGGACGCGCAGCGGCTGGCCATGGCCGGACGCCACACTCCGGACCCCCGGCACGCCCGTCCGCTGGACGAAGCGGTCGCGCGGCTGGAACGCGCGGTCGCGGGGCTGGAGGGGCGCCACCCGGACTACTGGCACTTCCTGCAGGAGACGGAGGCGGTGCGGGGCGTGGTAGCGGGGGTCGTGGAGCAGATTCGCGGCGAGCGGGGCGGCGCCGGGCACTGAGCGTGCGGTGCCCGGGGCCCGCGGTGGGCGCCGCACGGTCGGGACCGCCCCCGCGGGAAGGAGCGGGAAGGCCATCCCCTACGCGGTCCACCGGCCGTATCGAGACCGCCTCCGCGGGGAGGAGCGGGAAGGCCATGCCGGGACCGCCTCCGCGGGGAGGGTCGCCGCGGTACGGGCGCGCGGGCGCGCACCCGCCCCGGTGGCTTCTCACGGCCCGTGACCGCGCTCCGTTCGTGCTCCGCGCGCAGAGGCCCCCGTGAGATGCCCCGGGCCCCCGGGACCGTAGGTCCAGGGCCCCGCCCCGCGCGCAGAGGCCCCCGGGTGCCGCCCCCGTCCCCCGAGGCCGCCCGCCCGCGACCCCGCCCGCGCGCGGCCGGAGCCGGTGGGCGTCCGCGGCCGGGCGTCGCGGGCCGCCGTTGTCACCCGGCGCCTCCGGGCGGATGCTGGAGGGGAAGGAGCCCGAGCGCGCAAGGAACCGCGCGGGTGCCTGCGCGGGTGCGAAGGAGGCCGACCATGGCCGGACACGTACAGCACGCCCCCAGGCTGCGGCGCCGAACCAGAGCCCGCATCACCTTCGACGAGCACCTGCCCGTCGACCACAGCCTCAGCCGGTTCTACCGGATCGGCGCCGGACTGATGGGCGTGGTGCTGGTGACCTTCGGCATCCTGGGCCTGTTCGACCGCATCGGCTTCTTCGACACCCAGGGCGACACGGTGGCCGGTCTGAGCACCAACGGCGCGCTGAGCGTGCTGTCGATCTGCGTCGGCGTCCTGCTCTTCGCCGGCATGGTGGTCGGCGGCAACTTCGCGTCCACGCTCAACATGGTCCTCGGGGTGCTCTTCATCGCCAGCGGGTTCGTGAACCTCGCCCTCCTGGACCGCAGCTTCAACCCGCTGGCCTTCCGGATGCAGAACGTGATCTTCAGTTTCGTGGTGGGCCTGATGCTGATGTTCTTCGGCATGTACGGGCGGGTGAGCGCGGGGCTTCCGCACGACAACCCGTACTGGCGGGCCCGCCATCCCGAGGAGGCCGAGCGGGAGCAGCGGGCGCGGCGCCGCCGGGAGGGCCTCCCCCAGGGGTGAGGCCCTCCGGGCCGGGAGCGGGGCATGCGCGGCCCCCGCGGCGCGGGCGGGGATCGCGCAGGAGGCCCGGTGCCGGGGCCCGGTGGCCGGTAGCCTGGGGCGCATGCCCCGTTACGACTTCCGCTGCCGCACCTGCGGCGACACCTTCGAAGTGAGCAGGCCCATGGCGGAGGCCTCCGAGCCGGCCGACTGCCCCGCCGGCCACGCCGACACCGTCAAGCTGCTGTCCACCGTGGCGGTCGGCGGCACGGCCGCAGCCTCCGCCCCCGCGGGCGGGCCCGGCCCCGGCGGCGGGGGCGGCTGTTGCGGCGGAGGCTGCTGCGGCTGACGCGGCCGGACCGCGACCCCGCAGAAACGGGACCGGGACCGCGCCGCACCAGGACCGCAACCCCGCAGGAACGGGACCGCTCCGGACCAGGACCAGGACTTGGACCAGGACCACGGCCCACCGGGCCAGGACCGCGACCCCACCGAACCGGAACCAGGCTCCCACCCGGCCCACCCCCACGCGGCGCCCTGCGGGGGGCCCCTCGGCGCCGCGCTTCAGGAGCGCTTCAGCTTCGGTTGCCTAGCGTGCCGCCATGGACAGCGTCATGGCGGCAGGCGGGATCGACGGCGGTGCACCGGGCTGGGTGAACGGCCTGATAGAGACACTGGGGGCGCCGGGGGCGGGCATCGCCATCGCGCTGGAGAACCTCTTCCCGCCCATCCCCAGCGAGGTCATCCTCCCGATGGCCGGCTTCGCCGCGAGCACCGGCACCATGAACCTCTTCGCCGCCCTGGTCTGGACGACGGCCGGGTCGGTGGTCGGCGCCCTCGCCCTGTACGGGGTGGGCGCGCTGCTGGGCCGCGACCGGACGGTCGCCATCGCCGCGAAGCTGCCCCTCGTCAAGGTGGGCGACATCGAGCGGACGGAGGCCTGGTTCCTGCGGCACGGCCCGAAGGCGGTGTTCTTCGGGCGGATGATCCCGGTGTTCCGGTCGCTGATCTCGGTCCCGGCGGGCGTCGAGCGGATGCGGCTGCCCATGTTCCTGACCCTGACGACGCTGGGCAGCGCGATCTGGAACACCGTGTTCGTCCTGGCCGGCTATCTGCTCGGCGAGAACTGGGAGGACGTGGCGGGGTACGTGTCCGCCTACTCCAAGCTGGTGCTGGGCGCGGCCGCACTCGCGGTGGTGGCCTTCCTGCTGGTGCGGCTGCTGCGTCCGGGAGCGGGTACCCGCCGGGCCTCGGGCGCGCCGCGGGCCTGAGCCCGGGCGCGCACCGGGGCGGGCCGGATGCGGTCGAGCAGTTCCCGGGCGCTGACGCGAGCCCGGGCGCGCAGCGGGGCGGGCCGCCCCCCGCGGTGTCAGACCGCGGGCTCCCGGGCGGCCGCCAGGGCCCGGCGCAGGATCTCCTCCCCCGCCGCGGCACCCTGCTGGGCCAGGGCCTCCACATGCGCGGCGTCCCAACCCGCCTCCGCGAGTTCGCCGTGGCCGGGGCGCCAGCCGCGGTCGGCGGCCGCCAGCAGGTCCGCGTCGAGCAGGGAGTCGCCCGCCGCGAGCGTGAGGCGGGCTCCCGTGCGCCGTGCCACCTCGCGCATCGCGGCGCTCTTGGTGAGCGGCCTCGGCACCACGTAGACCTTGCGGCCCTGGAGGGAGACGGAGTAGCCGCGCTCCTCCGCCCAGCCGGCCAGGTCCTTCAGCCAGCTCTCGGGCAGCAGCGGCCGCTCCACGACGAGGTAGGCGAACAGGTCCTCGGCGATCCGCTCCTTGCGGAGCCAGGCCCGGTCGGCCGTGGCGGCGAGGTGGGCGCGGATCTCGGCGAGCGGGGCGCACTCCGCGGCCAGCCGCCGCTCGACGGAGCGGTGCCAGTCGGGGTCGCTGACGCCGTCGACGAGGAGATGGCCGCCGTTGGCGCAGATCGCGTAGCGGGCGGGCCCGCCCGGCAGGTGGATGCGCTGGTACTGCTTGCGGGTGCGGGTGGTGGTGGGGACGAAGACGGTCTCCTCGGCGAGGCGTGCGAGGAGCCCGGCCGCGGTCTCCGTCAGGTACGACAGCGGCTTGTGCTCGTGGACCTCCACGCACAGCAGGCGGGGGGCGTCGGCATCGGGCATCGCCAGCGCGAGGGCCGCGGAGGAGTAGATGAGCGTCCGGTCCAGGTCGCTGGCGACGAGCACGGGGCCGCCGGGGTGCGCGGGGGTGGGAGAGGAGGCGGGCGCGGTGGTCATCGGGCGTCCACCGCCCTGCCGTCGGCGCCGGTCGCGCCGCGGGTGTAGCGGGGGTGGATCAGCCCGACGCAGGTGTAGGGCAGGCCGTCGACCTCCTCCACGGGCACCCCCCGCTGCTCGGCCAGCAGCCGGACATGGGCGAGGTCGCTCCCGGCCCCGCGCCGCGCGAGCACCTTCCAGGGGACGCGGCGCAGCAGCACCCGGGTGGTCTCGCCGACGCCCGGCTTGACCAGGTTGACGTCGTGGATGCCGTACTCCTCGCTGATGCGCTCGACGGCCGCCCAGCCCTCCCAGGTGGGCTCCCGGTCGGGGGCGGCGAGCAGTTCCTTCACCTCGGCGGCGACGGAGTCGGCCACCTCGTTGAAGCGCGCGGCGACGGTGTCCAGGAAGCGGCCCGAGACGTCCGAGCCGGCGAGGTCCCGGTAGAACTTGGCGCCGTGGAAGTCGTGGGGGCCGACCAGGTCCGGGCGGAGCACGGTGCGGGATATCAGCCCCGAGACGGTGGAGTTCAGGCACGCGGAGGGGATCAGGAAGTCCTCGCGGGTGCCGTAGGTGCGCACGCAGCCGCCCGGGTCGGCCAGCACCGCGATGCCGGGGTCGAAGCCCGGGAACGCGCTGAGGGCGTCGGCGAGTTCACGGGTGATGGCGCCCTTGCCCGTCCAGCCGTCGACGAAGACGACGTCGGCCGGGTCGTGGTGGGCGGCCAGCCAGCGCAGCGCGTTGGCGTCGATGCCCCGGCCGCGCACGATGGAGACGGCGTAGTGCGGCAGGTCCAGGCCGTGGCGGTGGAGCGCCCAGCGGCGCATCAGGACGCCGACGGGTGTCCCGGCCCGGGCGAGGGAGACCAGGACGGGTCGCGGGGTGCGCTCGGCGAGCACGGTCTCGGTCACGGTGCCGACGGCGCGGGCGATCCGGGCGGCGGAGGCCTCCAGCGCGTCCGCGAACAGCTCCTGGTAGCGGGCGCTCGGCTGGTACTCGACGGGCAGTGACTCGGCGTAGTGGGCTCCCCCGCTCTGGACGGCCTCCTCGCGCTCCTCCGTGGGCGCCTCCAGGTCCGCGTCCGAGAGGTCCTGGAGGAGCCAGCCGACCTCCTCGGGTGCGTAGGAGGAGAAGTCCGGTCCGCGGAGCGGGTCGGGCAGCATGGGGGCCCTTTCGGGAGTGCGGTGCGGTGCACCGGCAGCGGTGCGCCCGGCGTCCGGCACGGTGCGCGGGGGGAGGTAGGACACCGGGCGCGGGGGGACGTAGGAGGGGACGACGGCGAGGACGACCCGCCCCGTGTGCCCGGCGAGGCGCGCGAGCAGGCCGTCCCGGGCGTGCAGGGCGGCGGTGTCTCCGGCGGAGTCGACGACGGCGACCACCGCGTCGAAGCCCGCTCCGGCGACGTTGTAGGCGTAGCGCTCGCCCGGGCCGTCGGCGGGGTCGTCGTGGGCGGGGAAGACCAGCCGGGTGCGGATGGCGTAGCCGGGGTCGTCCACGGCGAGGACGGGCGAGCGGGTGGTGGTGGAGTAGCGCACCTCCCGGCTGCCGTCCGCGGACTCCTCCAGGGCGAGTGCGAGGCGCAGCGGTGTGTACATCAGCTCCTCGGTGCCGAGGACGAGGACGCGGCGGGCGCCGTGCAGTGCGGCGGTCAGGGCGTCCGCCATGGCGGGGAGCGCGGCGTCGAGTTCCGCGCGGTGGGCGGGTGTGAAGCCGTGGCGGCCTCCGTCGGGGAGCCGCGCGGGCCAGCGGAGGTCGATGCGGACGGGGGTGTGCGCGGCCTTCCCGGGTGCCGGCTGCTCCTCCGGCCGGGTGCCCACCGCCCCCGCTCCCGCGGCCCGCTCCTCGTGGGCCTCGACCAGGGCGCGGCCCCGGGCGAGTACGTCGGCGGGGAGGCGCACGGTGCCCGAGGCGAGGGTGACCAGGTCGAGGCGTGCGCCGATCTCGTCGGCCGCCTCGGCCAGCGCTCTGCGGTGCTCGGGGCCGCGCATGTCGACCAGGGCGACGATGACGTACCGCTCGCGGGGGAACCTCCCGTGCAGGGCGCGGACGGTGTTGAGCACCGTGTTGCCGGTGGAGAACTCGTCGTCGACGAGGACCAGCGGGCCGTCCCCGGCGAGGAGGTGCGGGTCCTCGGGCAGCAGCAGGTGGGAGGTGGCGTGGGAGTGGGACTCCTCGAAGCCGCCGGCCGGGGCCACGCCCTCGACGGGGCGGCGGGTGGAGTGGAGGTAGGGCGCGCCGCCGAGCCCGTCCGCGACGCAGTGGCCGAGCCCGGTGGCGGTCTCGGCGTAACCGAGGACGGTGGCGCGGGCGGCCTCCGCCGGGGTGAGCAGCTCCCGTACGCGGACGCCGAGCCCGTACCCGGCGTCGCGGACGACGGACGGCCGCTGGGGGACGTGCTTGCCGAGCACGGTGGAGACCAGCAGATGGGCCCGCTTGGGGTTCCGCCGCAGGGCCAGGCCCAGCAGTTCGGGGAGCCGTGCGTCGCCCTCGATGCCGACCCCGAGCCGCTCGGCGACCCAGCTTCCCGACCACACCACCGCGCCGCCGTCCTTCGTCGTCTGTGTCATCAGTCCCTCTCCCGGCGGCGCGGTGCCGCCGGAGCCCTGCCGGGCCGCTGCCCGGCCGTGTGCCCGGTCGTGGTGCCCGGGGCGCGCCCGCGCGACGGTCCGGCGGGCGCCGCTTTCGATCCTGCCCCACCCTCAGTCGCCGAGGCACGCCGCCAGCAGGTCGACGAAGCCGACGTCCGCGGCCGCGACGCCGAAGACCTCCGCGCGCTGCAGGGTGCGCTCCGCCCAGGCCCGGTGGGGCTTCACCTCGTTCATCTTGTTGGTGTAGGCGGAGCGCAGCACTCCGCCGCCGTCCCGCTCGGGCCGCAGGATGTCGCGGGCGTCGCTGTACTCCTCGTGGCTGACCACGGACAGGGCGTGCACGGGGGCCACATGGGTGGGGTGGATGCAGGTCTTGCCGAGCAGTCCGTTGGCCCGGTCCAGTTCGATCTCGCGGAGCAGCCCGTCCATGTCGCGCTCGATCAGCGCGGTGCGCAGCTCCTCCGCGCTGCCCTCCAGGAAGGGGCTGCGGCGCAGCTGCGGCTTGAACATGCGCTCCGGTGCCGGGAAGTACTCCCAGACGGGCCCGGTGATGGTGAAGCCGGTGCCGTCGGAGCGGCCGAGCACGTTGACCACGTCGGCGATGACGGAGGTGACGATGCGCACGTCGTAGGCGGTCATCTCCTGGGAGCGGCGCAGTCCGTAGGCGGAGCAGAAGTCGGTGACGCCGAGCCGGAGGGCGAGGACCCGTTCGCGGTACTTGTCGACGGCGCGCGCGATGCCCAGGAGGGTGTCCGTCCGCGTCTCCAGGTAGAGCAGTTCGGGCGACTCCAGGACCGGCATGGCGAACAGGCGCCGGCCGGTGGCGGCCTCGGCGGCGGCGAGCGCCTCCAGGAAGGGCACGCCACGGGCCTCGGTGAACTTGGGAAGTACGAATCCGGACAGGAGTCGCCTGGCCGGTCCCAGTCGTTCGGTGAGCGTGGGGATCTGCTCGGGGTGGCGGACCCGGATGAAGAGCAGGGGCACCTCCGCTCCCGCGTCACGGAGGTCGGCGAGCGCGGAGAACTGCCGGACCAGATTGGTCTCGGCCTCCTCCACCTCGGCGTCGTCGATGGAGTCCTCCAGGCAGAGCACCATGGACACCACGCCGCGACCGGCCTGTTTGGCCACGTCCTCGGCGAGCCGGGGCCGCGTGGCGGGGCTGTAGAGGGTGGCTCCGAGCGCGGCGGAGAGCACCGCGGCCGGTGAGTCCGCGTCGAACTCGCACGGCTGCCGGTGGAACAGCCGGTCTCGGGACGCGGCCGGGATGTGCCCGAAATGACGCATGGAAATCCCCTGTAGCAGCCTCGACGGCCCTGGTGACGTATGGCCGGTAATAGTACGTAGGGCCGGGTGTCCGGAGTTCCCGGTGTGCATGAAATCCAGGTAACCCGTCCGCTTCCGCCCGGTGGGAGGCCGGGCGGCGGCGGGTGCGACCGGCCGGTGCCCGCCCCCGCGTTGTCCCCTCGCCCCTCGGCCAGGCAGGATGACGGGCATGACGCACGCGATGACGAAGGGCTCGAACGTCCCCCTCGGTGCCGCGGCCGTGCGGGCCGTGCTGCGCTGGACCCCGGGTACGGGGGTCCCGGACGTGGACGTCTCGGCGCTGCTGCTGGGCCCGGGCGGCCGTGTGCGGAGCGACGAGGACTTCGTCTTCTACAACCAGCCCCGGCATCCGTCGGGCCTGGTCCGCCGTCTGCCGAAGAAGCGGGTGGCGGAGCACCTGACGGACACGGTGGAGGCCGACCTGACGGCGCTGGACGCCTCCGTCGAGCAGGTGGTGATCGCCGCCTCCTCGGACGGCGGGACCTTCGCCCACGTGCCCGACCTGCGGATTCTCGTGCATGACGCGGCGGCGGGCGACGGGGAGCCGCTGGCCGTCTTCGACGTGCGGCCGGAGACCGGGGAGGAGACGGCCGTCATCTGCGGCGAGCTCTACCGGCGCGGGGAGGGCTGGAAGTTCCGTGCGGTGGGGCAGGGCTACCCCACGGGCCTGGTGGGGCTCGCGACCGCGTTCGGGATCTCCGTGGACGAGGCGGAGGCGGACGGGGAGGACGGCGGTGACGGGGCTCCGGCGGTGACGGAGCCGGAGGGGGCCCCCGCGGCACCGGAGCCGGAGACGCAGGTCGTCCCCGCTCCGCCCGGCCGGCCGCCGGCGTACGGCTACCCGGGGGACGGCGGGGCCGCCCCGGCCTACGGCTATCCGCCCGCGGCGCCGCCTGTCCCGGCCGCGGCCCCCGCGGCCGGGTACGGGTACCCGCAGCCCGCGGGCGCGGCCCCGGGCGCCGGGCCCGATCCGTCGTTCCGGCTGCCGCCGATGGGGCCGCAGTTCCTGCGCAGGTGACCCGGCCCCGGGGCGGGCGCGCCCCGTTGCGGGGCTGACGGCCCCGGCGGGCGGCCTCGCGGGCGGCACGGGCGGTGCGGGCGCCTCCGGGCCCGCACCGCGGCCTCCGGAGCCGGGTCCGGCCGTCACACCCGGCTCTTGTAGCCCCTGCCCCACTGGAGGCCCCAGCCGTAGAGCCGGTCCAGCTCGGCCTGGAAGCCGTAGACGAACTTCACCTCGCGGCGGACGACCAGCTCGCCCTTGGTGTTGTCGACGGAGAACACCGCGCAGGACCGGGCCTCGGGGGCGCGCTCGTCGAGTTCGATCTCCAGCCGGGGCCCGTTGCTCGGGTAGAGCGTGCAGGTGGCGTGGGTCCGGTCGAAGGCCGGGGTCTGGTCGTAGATGTAGACGAAGAAGAGCAGCCGCCTGATGTCCTCGCGGTGGTCCAGGTTGACGAAGATCGTCTCGCCGGAGGGAGCGCCGAAGCGGTCGTCGCCGCTGAGGCGGACGTAGGGCGGCTCGTTGAGGTCGCCGAAGAAGCCGCCGAGGGGCTGGACGACTCCCTTGGTGCCGTCGGCGAGCTCGTAGAGGCAGCCGAGGTCGAGGTCGACGTTGACCATGCCCTGGGTGTGGGCCTGGACGACCTCCGGCTGGAACATCCTCAGCGGGTTCCTCAGCAGGCCGCCGGGGCGCGAGGGGCCCTCGATGTCCGAGGTGCGCATCCGCCAGGAGAGGTTGACGCGCAGGTTGCCGCTGGCGGCCCCCTGCTTGGACAGCGACACCGAGGGGCGCCGCCTGGTCAGCTCGATCGCGTTGGAGGCGGCGCTGCCGGAATCGAACTGCGCCGCGCCGCCTCGAAACAGGTTGTCCCAGAAGGCCATGCCCCACCCCACACTCGCCGTGCCCGACTGTCCGTGCCTGTGCGCGCCTGCGCGGGCGCCCTGCGCCGGTGCCCGTGCATGCGGCGGGGCGGTCGCGAGGCTCAGCACCTCGCGACCGCCCCGCCGGGAAGCGTTCCCGCCCGGGGGCGGGTGTCACACCCCGGAGGAGACTCCGGCCTTCTCGCCGGAGGAGCCGCCTTCGGCCGCCGCCACCTTCCTGTTGCGCTGCAACGAGGAGAGGAAGGAGGCCGCGATCAGCACGACGCCGATCAGGCCGGTGATGATCTCGCTGATCTCGTGCTGGATGGTGATCAGCAGGATGACGGCGAGGGCGCCGATCGCGTAGTGCGCGCCGTGCTCCAGGTAGACGTAGTCGTCCAGGGTGCCCTGGCGGACCAGGTAGACCGTGAGGGAGCGGACGTACATGGCGCCGATGCCGAGGCCGAGTGCCATCCAGAAGATGTGGTTGGTGATGGCGAAGGCGCCGATCACTCCGTCGAAGGAGAAGGAGGCGTCGAGGACCTCCAGGTAGAGGAAGAGGAAGAAGGCGGCCTTGCCGGCCAGGCCGACGGCGGAGACCTGCTTGCCCTCGCGCTTGGCGCGCTCCTCCTCCTCGTGCTCGCGCTCCTCCTCTTCCTCCAGCTTGTCCTCGAAGTAGCCGGAGAGGCCGCCGACGACCAGGTAGGTGATCAGGCCCGCGACTCCGGACAGCAGGACGGTGGCGGACTTGTCGGCGTGGCCCGTGCTGGTGTGGGCGTGGGTGGCGAAGGTGATCGCCGTGACCAGCAGGATGATCAGGGCGACGCACACCGAGAGCATGTCGATCTTGCCCAGCTTGGCCACCGGGCGCTCCAGCCAGGCGAGCCACTTGTGCTCCCGCTCCTCGAACAGGAAGTCGAGGAAGATCATCAGGAGGAACATGCCGCCGAAGGCGGCGATGGCCGGGTGGGCGTCGGTGACGAGCGCCTCGTAGCGGTCCGGATCGTCCATGGCCAGTTGGACGGCCTCGATCGGCCCGACCTGGGCGCTGATGGCCACGATCACGACGGGGAAGACCAGCCGCATGCCGAAGACGGCGATCAGAATGCCGATCGTCAGGAAGATCTTCTGCCAGAAGGCGTTCATCTTCTTGAGGATGCCGGCGTTCACGACCGCGTTGTCGAAGGAGAGGGAGATCTCCAGGATCGACAGGATCAGGACGATCCCGAAGGCTTCCCAGCCCCACTGCCAGGCGGCGAAGGCCAGGCCGGCCGCCGTCACGGCGAACGACCAGCCGAAGGTTTTCAGAACCACTGGTTACCCAATCGTGTGATGGTCCCCCGGGTGAAGCCTGGGGGATTGCCCTCCCCCGCACCGCACGCGGCTTTACGAAACATTGACCCCGAAGTCTAGAGCGATGCCGCGCAGGCCCGATGCGTACCCCTGCCCCACCGCGCGGAACTTCCATTCGCCCTGGTAGCGGTAGAGCTCGCCGAAGATCATCGCCGTCTCGGTGGAGGCGTCCTCCGAGAGGTCGTAGCGGGCCAGTTCCTGGCCGTCGGCCTGGTTCACCACGCGGATGAAGGCGTTGCTGACCTGCCCGAAGGTCTGGCCGCGGTTGTCCGCCTCGTGGATGGAGACGGGGAAGACGATCTTGTCGACGTCGGCGGGGACCTGCGGGAGGTCCACGATCAGGGACTCGTCGTCGCCGTCACCCTCACCGGTGAGGTTGTCGCCCGTGTGCTGGACGGAGCCGTCCGGGCTGGTGAGCTGGTTGTAGAAGACGAACCACTCGTCGCCGAGCACCCGGCCGTCGCGGCACAGCAGTGCGCTCGCGTCGAGGTCGAAGGGCGCCCCGGTGGTGGAGCGTGCGTCCCAGCCGAGCCCGACGAGGACCTGGGTGAGATCGGGTGCGGCCTTGGAGAGGGAGACATTGCCTCCCTTGGCGAGTGTGACGCCCATGCTGGTGTGTCCTCCCCTTGGTGACGTGCGGTGCGAGGGTGCCTCGGTGAGGCACGACCGGCGCCGCACGGGGTGTGCGGCGCCGGAGGCGACCTCGGCCCCGCCCCTGCGGCTGCGGCCGTCCGGCCGACGGCCGTCGGCCGGAGTTGCGGGGGCGGGGCCGTGGGGCGTGCGGATCAGACGTTGACGCCGAAGTCCTGCGCGATGCCGCGCAGGCCCGAGGCGTAGCCCTGGCCGATGGCACGGAACTTCCACTCCGCGCCGTTGCGGTAGAGCTCGCCGAAGACCATGGCCGTCTCGGTGGAGGCGTCCTCCGAGAGGTCGTAGCGGGCGAGCTCGTTGTTGTCGGCCTGGTTCACCACGCGGATGAAGGCGTTGCGCACCTGGCCGAAGGACTGCTGACGGGTCTCGGCGTCGTAGATGGAGACCGGGAAGACGATCTTCTCGACGTCGGCGGGGACGGCGGACAGGTTGACCTTGATCTGCTCGTCGTCGCCCTCGCCCTCGCCGGTGAGGTTGTCGCCCGTGTGCTCCACGGAGCCGTCGGGGCTCTTGAGGTTGTTGAAGAAGACGAAGTTCGCGTCGTTGGTGACCTTGCCCTCGGCGTTGGTCAGCAGGGCGCTGGCGTCGAGGTCGAAGTCGGTGCCGGTGGTGGTCCGGACGTCCCAGCCCAGACCGACGGTCACCGCGGTCAGATTCGGTGCGGCCTTGGTCAGCGAGACGTTGCCGCCCTTGCTGAGGCTGACTCCCACGAGTCCCTCCAGTGGTGTTCAGGGGCAGCGCCCCCGGTGGTGCGTTCCTGTACGGATCAACGAGAGGATCCTAGTGACCGGTTCCCGGGCGAAACAGGCTTTCACCCGCGGGTCCGGTCGGGTGCTCACCCGCGGCGCCGCCTCACAGGGCGCCGAGGGCCGCGACGTAGTCGTTGAGGTCGCGGGCGTCGGGGAGCCCGTTGACGACGGTCCAGCGCACGATGCCCTCCTTGTCGATGATGAAGGTGCCGCGCACGGCGCAGCCCTTCTCCTCGTCGAAGACGCCGTAGGCCCGGGAGGTGTCGCCGTGCGGCCAGAAGTCCGACAGCAGCGGGTACTCCAGGCCCTCCTGCTCGGCGTAGACGCGCAGGGTGTGGATCGAGTCGTTGGAGACGGCGAGCAGCTGCGTGTCCTCGTTGACGAAGGTCGGCAGCTCGTCGCGGAGGGCGCACAGCTCGCCGGTGCAGACCCCGGTGAAGGCGAACGGGTAGAACAGCAGCACCACGTTCTTCTCGCCGCGGTAGTCGGAGAGTGCGACGGTGCGGCCGTGGTTGTCCTTGAGCTCGAACTCGGGAGCCTTGTCGCCGACCTCGATCGCCATGGGAAACCGCCCTTTCAGTGAGCCGGATCTGTGGGCCGAACCGGTGAGCCGGACCGGTCGGTCCCACCCTACGCAGCCGGTGCCGGGCCCGTGGAGGGCCCCCACCGGGCCATGGGGAAGGCCCCCGTCGACGCAGGCCGGTGCTCCGGGCGTCGGCGGGGGCCTTCGGGATGGTCCGCCGGGGGCGCGCGCTGTCAGCGCTTGGTCTTGGCCGCCTTCGGGGTGGACAGCCGGCTGCCGCTCCAGTCCTTGCCCACGCTGATGCTGCGGGCCTGGGTGAGTCCGGCCGTCTGCGCCGCCTCGTTGATGTCGCTGGGCTCGACATAGCCGTCACGGCCGGTCTTGGGGGTCATCAGCCAGATCTCCCCGCCCTCGTCGATCAGGCCGATGGCGTCCACCAGGGCGTCCGTGAGGTCGCCGTCCTCGTCGCGGAACCACAGCACCACGACGTCGGCGACGTCGTCGTAGTCCTCGTCGACGAGCTCCTGCCCGATAACGGCTTCGATTGCCTCGCGGAGTTCCTGCTCGACGTCGTCGTCGTAGCCGATCTCCTGGACCACCTGTCCGGGCTCGAACCCCAGCTTCGACGCCGGGTTGGTCCGCTCCTCCGCGTGGTCCGCGGTCGCGCTCACGGCTTGCCTCCTGATCGTTCTCGGAAAATGCGTCGGCCGCGCGCGTACGCGTGGCATGGGCCGTAGTCCACACGGGCGGGACGGATCGCGCAAGTACCCGGCCGTAGGGACCGCCGAAACGGTGACGTTTGCGGCCGTCTCGGCTCAACTCCAGGCGCTGCCGTCCGTTCGGTCGCACGATCCTCCCGGCCACGCCCTTTGAGGCCCTTTGCGCCAAACCTACCCCTCCATCCGTCGTTCGGAACCGGGCGGCCGGCCGAAACACGTGAACGGTGTGGGCGTAAGGTTGCGGTTCGGTATGGTCCGCTCCCTCGGTCCGACGGGGCCGGCCGCCGCCGCCGGGGGCCGGCGCGGGCCGCCCCGGGCGGTCCGGACCGCCGCCGCGGGCGCCTCGCGGGCCCGCACCGGCGCACCGGCGGACGGATCCGCCGGACACCGGGAGTTACCACTCGGTAGAGATGACGTACGCGGCCCAGCGGTACACGATGGATGCGGTGCGACAGCTCGACCGTCATCACGTCAGCGCGTCTTCCCGCGGCAGCGCGGCCAGACACCCCAAACAGTGAAGGAACAGCGTGGCTTCCGGATCCGATCGCAACCCGATCATCATTGGCGGCCTTCCCAGCCAGGTCCCCGACTTCGATCCCGAAGAGACGAAGGAGTGGCTGGACTCCCTCGACGCCGCCGTCGACGAGCGGGGCCGCGAGCGCGCCCGCTACCTCATGCTGCGCCTGATCGAGCGGGCCCGCGAGAAGCGCGTGGCCGTGCCCGAGATGCGCAGCACGGACTACGTCAACACCATCGCGACCAAGGCCGAGCCCTTCTTCCCCGGCAACGAGGAGATCGAGCGCCGGATCCTGAACGCCACCCGCTGGAACGCGGCGGTGATGGTCTCGCGCGCCCAGCGCCCCGGCATCGGGGTCGGCGGCCACATCGCCACCTTCGCCTCCTCCGCCTCCCTCTACGACGTGGGCTTCAACCACTTCTTCCGCGGCAAGGACGACGGCCGGGGCGGGGACCAGATCTTCTTCCAGGGGCACGCCTCCCCCGGCATCTACGCCCGCGCCTTCCTGCTGGACCGGCTCTCCGAGCAGCAGCTCGACGCCTTCCGCCAGGAGAAGTCCAAGGCGCCGAACGGCCTCTCCAGCTACCCGCACCCGCGGCTGATGCCGGACTTCTGGGAGTTCCCGACCGTGTCGATGGGCCTCGGGCCCATCAGCGCGATCTACCAGGCCCGGATGAACCGCTACATGGAGGCGCGCGGCATCGCCGACACCTCGGGCTCCCATGTGTGGGCCTATCTCGGCGACGGCGAGATGGACGAGCCCGAGTCGCTGGGCCAGCTGTCCATCGCGGCCCGCGAGGGCCTGGACAACCTCACCTTCGTGGTGAACTGCAACCTCCAGCGCCTCGACGGCCCGGTGCGCGGCAACGGCAAGATCATCCAGGAGCTGGAGTCGCAGTTCCGCGGTGCCGGCTGGAACGTGATCAAGCTGGTCTGGGACCGCACCTGGGACCCGCTGCTCGCGCAGGACCGCGACGGTGTGCTGGTCAACCGGCTGAACACCACCCCCGACGGGCAGTTCCAGACGTACGCCACCGAGACCGGCGCCTACATCCGCGACCACTTCTTCGGCGACGACCACCGCCTGCGCGCCATGGTCGAGAACATGACGGACCACCAGATCCTGATGCTGGGCCGCGGCGGCCACGACCACCGCAAGATCTACGCGGCCTACGCGGCGGCCCGGGAGCACAAGGGCCAGCCGACGGTGATCCTCGCGCAGACCGTGAAGGGCTGGACCCTCGGCCCGAACTTCGAGGGCCGCAACGCCACCCACCAGATGAAGAAGCTCACGGTCGACGACCTGAAGGGCTTCCGCGACCGCCTCCACATCCCCGTCACCGACGCCCAGCTGGAGTCCGGCCCGCCGCCGTACTACCACCCGGGCCGGGAGTCGGAGGAGATCCAGTACATGCACGACCGGCGCAAGGCGCTCGGCGGCTACGTGCCGACCCGTGTGGTGCGCTCCAAGCCGCTCGCGCTGCCCGACGACACGGCCTACGCGGCCGTGAAGAAGGGCTCCGGACAGCAGTCGATCGCCACGACCATGGCGTTCGTGCGGCTGCTGAAGGACCTCATGCGGGACAAGGAGATCGGCCGGCGCTTCGTGCTGATCGCGCCGGACGAGTACCGCACCTTCGGCATGGACTCCTTCTTCCCGAGCGCGAAGATCTACAACCCGCTGGGCCAGCAGTACGAGGCCGTCGACCGGGAGCTGCTGCTCGCCTACAAGGAGTCGCCGACGGGCCAGATGCTCCACGACGGGATCTCGGAGGCCGGCTGCACCGCCTCGCTGATCGCCGCCGGCTCGGCCTACGCCACGCACGGCGAGCCGCTGATCCCCGTCTACGTCTTCTACTCGATGTTCGGCTTCCAGCGGACCGGCGACCAGTTCTGGCAGATGGCCGACCAGCTGTCCCGCGGCTTCGTGCTGGGCGCCACGGCCGGGCGGACCACCCTGACCGGTGAGGGCCTCCAGCACGCCGACGGCCACTCCCAGCTGCTGGCCTCGACCAACCCGGGCTGTGTGGCCTACGACCCGGCCTTCGGCTTCGAGATCGCGCACATCGTCAAGGACGGCCTGCGCCGGATGTACGGCGGCGACACCGAGCACCCGCACGGCGAGGACGTCTTCTACTACCTCACCGTGTACAACGAGCCGATCCTGCACCCGGCCGAGCCGGCGGACGTGGACGTGGAGGGCATCCTCAAGGGCATCCACCTGCTGCGCCGCGGCGGGAAGGGCCGGATCCCGGCGCAGATCATGGCCTCCGGCGTGGCCGTGCCCTGGGCCGAGGAGGCGCAGCGGATCCTGGCCGAGGAGTGGGACGTCCGGGCGGACGTGTGGTCGGCGACCTCCTGGAACGAGCTGCGGCGCGAGGCGGTCGCGGTGGACGAGCACAACCTGCTCCACCCGGAGGAGGAGCAGCGGGTCCCCTATGTGACGCGGAAGCTCTCGGGCGCGCAGGGCCCGTTCGTCGCCGTGTCGGACTGGATGCGCTCGGTGCCGGACCAGATCGCGCGCTGGGTGCCGGGCACCTACACCTCGCTGGGTGCGGACGGTTTCGGCTTCGCGGACACCCGCGGGGCGGCCCGCCGCTACTTCCACATCGACGCCCAGTCGATCGTGCTGGCGGTCCTCACCGAGCTGGCCCGCGAGGGCGCGGTGGACCGCAGCGCGCTGAAGCAGGCGATCGACCGCTACCAGCTCCTCGACGTCGCGGCGGCCGAGCCGGGCGCGGCGGGCGGCGACGCGTAGCGGCGGCACGGACGAGGGGTTTCCGGGGGCGGCGGGCCGAGTGGTCCGCCGCCCCCGGGCCGTGCGGGACGGGGACCCGCCGCCCGGACCGTGTCCGGACCGTGTCCGGGGGTCCCTACGATGCTGGGCATGAAAGTCCGGAACGCGCAGGTCCGCTGGGAGCAGCGGATGCAGAACCCCCTGCTGGCCCTGGCGGTGGCCTTCGCCGTCGCCTACGCCGTGCCGATCATGACGCCCGGTGCCCCGTCGTGGGTCCACGGCGCCTGCACGGGCGTCGAGTGGCTGGTGTGGGCCGCGTTCGCGGTGGACTACACGGTCCGGCTGTCGCTGGCGCCCGCGAAGTGGGAGTTCGTGCGCCGCCATCCGCTGGACCTGTGCGCGGTGCTCCTGCCGCTGATCCAGCCGCTGCGGCTGCTGCGGCTGGTGTCCACCGTGCTGCTGGCGGGGCGGCGGGCCAGGATGGCGCCGCAGATCACGCTGACCACCTACGTCGGCGGTTCGGTGGTGGGCCTGATGATGTTCGGCTCCCTGGCGGTGCTGCGGGTGGAGCGGGACGCGCCCGAGGGCAACATCAAGACCCTCGGGGACGCCGTGTGGTGGTCCTTCACCACGATGACGACCGTCGGCTACGGCGACCTGGCGCCCACCACGGGGCTCGGGCGGCTGCTCGCGGTGGGGCTGATGATCTCCGGGATCGCCCTGCTGGGTGTCGTCACGGCCAACATCGCCGCCTGGTTCATCTCCCGCTTCGAGCGGGACGACGCGATGGAGCGCCGCCAGACGGAGCTCCTGGAGGCCCTCACGGCGGAGGTGCGGGTGCTGCGCTCGGAGGTGGCCCGGCTGTCCGCGGGCACGGCGCCGGACGGTCCCGGCGCCGCGGAGGCGGGGGCGGCGCCGGACGGGGCGGACGCCCCGGGGCGCTCCGGGGTGCCGGTGCAGGGGCCCGGGGGCTGAGCGGTGCGGCGAGGGCCAGGGCCCGGTACGGGCGGGCCGGATGCTCCCGGACCCGCCGGGCTCAGTGCTCCCAGACCGTGAAGGCCCGCACCCGGTAGGGGGAGAGCGGCACCCAGGTCCCGCTGCCCGGGTAGGTCTCGAACTCGCCCGTCCCGGCGCACTCGGCGGACTGGTAGGTGGTCACCGGGCGTCCCGTGCGGTTGGCGAGCGAGGCGGCGTCCGCCCCCGCGGGCAGGGGGGTGCAGTCCTCCACCCCGGTGGCCGCCAGTTCGTAGGTGCGGAGGGTGCCGCGGAAGCCCGGCTCCGTCCACAGGCACAGCTCCCCGGCGGCGCAGTCGCCGCCCCGGGCGGCGGCCGGTGCGGGCACGGCCGCGGCGGAGGGCGGCAGCGCCGCCGGGGAGAGCAGTGCGGCGAGGGCGGGGACGGCGGCGATCAGGGTCCTGGGCATGCGGGTCGACCCCCGTGGTGTCGGTGCGGGAGGGGAGGAGCGGTCCCCCGCAGCCTCGCGCCGCCCGCCCCGGCCGGGGAAGGGTCCTCGGCGAGGATCATCCGGACGGGCGACGGCCCCCCGCCGGGTGGGCGGGGGGCCGTCGCGCGGCACGGGGTGCGTCAGACGTGCACGCCGCCGCCGGCCGCGTCGGCGTTGGCACCGCGCCTGGCCAGCGTCGCGACCCCGGCCGCGACCACGGCCACCACACCCGCGACGGTGAACGCCAGGCTCATCCCGGACATGAAGGTGTCGTGGACGACCGTGCCGATGGCCGAGGCCAGCTCGGGGGTCATGCCCGGTGCGTCCGCGAGCCCGGCGGGCACGGCGCCGAACTCGGCGGCCTCCTCCAGCCGCGGGTCCGGCGGGGCGGGGATCCCGGCGGCCGTCCAGTTCTCCGCGAACTCGGCACTGACCCTGGAGGACATCACGGCGCCGAGCACGGCGGTGCCGAGCGCGCCGCCGACCTGCATCGCGGCCTGCTGGAGCCCGCCCGCCACACCGGAGAGCTCCAGCGGGGCGTTGCCGACGATCACCTCGGTGGCGCCGACCATCACCGGGGCGAGCCCGAGGCCGAGGAGGGCGAACCAGAGGGACATCGCGGTCGTGGAGGTGCCGTCGGTGAGGGTCGTCATGCCGAACATGGCGACGGCGGTGCAGACCATGCCGCCGACCAGCGGGACCCGCGGTCCGAACCGGGTGATCAGGGCCCCGGCGAGCGGCGAGGAGACGATCATCATGGCGGTCAGCGGCAGCAGCCGCAGCCCGCTGTCGACCGGGCTGAGCTCCCGGACGCCCTGGAGGTAGAAGGTCACGAAGAACAGCCCGCCCATGAAGGCGAAGGCCATGAGCACCATCAGCACGGTGCCGGCCGACAGCGGGACGGAGCGGAACATCCCGAGCGGGATGAGCGGTTCCCCGACCCGGGTCTCCCAGAGGGCGAACAGCACGAAGAGCAGGACGGCGCCGCCGAGGCACAGCCAGGTCCTCGTCCCGCCCCAGCCCCAGGACTCCCCGGCCTTGATCAGCCCGTAGACCAGGGCGCCCATGGCGCCCGAGAGCAGCAGGATGCCGGGGATGTCGAAGGAGCGCGGGGCGTTCTCGGCACGGTGGTCCCTGAGGATCACCAGGCCGAGGGCGAGGGCGACCACCCCGACCGGCACGTTGATGAAGAAGACCGACTGCCAGCTGACGTGCTCGACCAGCAGCCCGCCGAGGATCGGGCCGCCCGCGGTGGAGGCGCCGATCACCATGCCCCAGATGCCGATCGCCATGTTGAGCTTCTCGGCGGGGAAGGTGGCCCGCAGCAGACCGAGGGCGGCCGGCATCAGCAGGGCGCCGAACAGTCCCTGGAGGACCCGGAAGAGGATCACCAGGGCGATGGAGCCGGAGAGCCCGATGGCGGCCGAGGCCGCCGCGAAGCCGGCGATGCCGATGAGGAAGGTCTGGCGGTGGCCGAAGCGGTCGCCCAGCTTCCCGGCCGTGATCAGCGCGACGGCGAGGGCGAGCAGATAGCCGTTGGTGATCCACTGGACCTGGGAGAGGGAGGCGCCGAGGTCCTTCTGGATCGCCGGGTTGGCGATCGCGACGATGGTGCCGTCCAGGGCCACCATCATCACGCCGACGGCGACGCCGAACAGGGTCAGCCAGGGATGGCCGCGCAGCCCCCCGGACGGCGCGGGCGGCGCGGAGTCCCGGGAGCCTCCGGGCTGCTCCGGAGCCTTTTCGACGATGGTCTGACGAGTCATACCGGGAGGCTAATGTCAGTCGCTGACAGTTGACAAACGGGTTCGGGACCTCCGGCCGCCGACTCCCCCACCCGCCGCCCGCGGGTAGCCTGAGCAGTTCGGATGCTCTCGGAGAAGGACGGTGGCGTGGCGGTCGAGACGACCGGACTGCGGGCCCGCAGGAAGCGGCGCACCCGGGACGCGCTGGTGCGCGTCGCACTGGAGCTGTTCACCGGCCAGGGGTACGAGCGGACCACGGTGGACGAGATCGCGGAGGCCGTGGAGGTCTCGCAGCGCACGTTCTTCCGCTACTTCTCCAGCAAGGAGGAGGTGGCGTTCGCGGTCCAGGACCTGATGGAGTCGCACTACGTGGCGGCGCTGCGCGAACGCCCCGCGGGCGAGGGCCCGATCGAGGCGCTGACCGCGGCGGTGTTCGCGGCCTGGGACACGGTGGAGGAGGCCGTCTCCGAGATCATCCCGATCGATCTGCACATGCGCAGCTATCTGATGATCGAGTCCACCCCGGTGCTGCTCGCCGCGCACATGCGCCGCTCCGCCGAGTCGGAGGAACTCCTCGCCGGGCTGATCGCCCGGCGCGAGGGCCTGGACCCGGCGCACGACCCGCGGCCGCGGGTGGCCGTGGCCGCCTTCGGGGGCGTGATGCGGGCGGCGGGCCGGCAGTGGGGCCGGGGCGGGGACGCGAGCGTGGAGGCCATCCGCACGGTCACCGAGGAGTGGCTGGCCCATCTCGGCCCCGCCCTCGCGGCCGACTGGCGGCCCCCGTCCACGCCGCGGAACGCCTGAGGCCGCCCCGGCACCGACGCGAACAGGCCGGCCACCGGGCGTACTTCGGGGCTGCCCCTCCGTGCTTCCCGCGCACCGTACGCGCACGGAACGTCACCCTTCCCGCAGGCATTCCGTCCCCTCGCGTGATCTGCCTCACCCGCGCCGTGCGGGCGCTCCCGCGTCTCCTAGGGTGTCCCGCAGTGACTCCCATCGACACCGCCCCGCTCCCGACCGCTCGGCGCGCCCTGCTCGTCCTGGCCGTGGTCCTGATGATGCTGGCGACCACCGGCTGGACCGTCGTGCGACATCAGAAGGGCCCCCGCACCGCTCTCGCCGCCGAGTTGGCCCACTGGCGCGAGGCCGCCGCCGCCGGCGGGAGGCTGCCTCCCGCCGACGCCGCGCCCGCACGGATCGCCGCCTTCTTCCACTCGCTCACGCCCCGGGAGGGCTCCCGGCTCGCCGCGCGGTACCCGCATGTGGTCGGCAACCTCAACGGTGCCCCGGTGACACTGCGTTACCTCGCCAACCGTGCGGCGCTCGCCTCGGCGCTCGCACGGGAGGAGGAGCGGGTGGCCGGTAACGGACTGACCGCCGACGGGCGCCGCGAGGCCGCGCGGCGGGTGCACCGGTTCAGCTCGCTGATGGGCGAGGACCGCCGGATCCTCGCCTTCGACCCCTCGGGGCAGGGCAGGGTCGCGGAGGTCTTCGGCGACCTGGACGGGGCCGAGCGGGTCTCCGTCGTGGTGCCCGGGGTGGACACCAACGTACTGACCTTCCAGCGGACCGCCCGCCGGTACTCGGCGCCGGTCGGCATGGCGAGGGCGCTCCACGCCGCCGAGCGGCGGGCGGCCCCCTCGGTGCGCAGCGCCGTGGTCGCCTGGGCGGACTACACCTCTCCCGCCGGAGTGGGCATGGACTCGGCCACCGGACGCCTCGCCGAGCTGGGTGCGGTGCGGCTGACCGCCTTCACCGAGGCGCTGCCGGGCCGCTCCCGGGTGGCGCTGTTCTGCCACAGCTACGGCTCGGTCGTGTGCGGTGTGGCCGCCCGGCACCTGCCCGCCCGGGTGGTGGACGTCACCGTCGCCGGGAGCCCGGGGATGCGCGCCGACGACGTGGCCGGCCTCGGCACCACCGCGCGGATCTGGGCCGCCCGGGACGCCGACGACTGGATCGAGGACGTGCCGCACCTGGCGGTCGGCGACCTCGGGCACGGGGAGGACCCGGTGGCGCCGGAGTTCGGTGCGCGCGTGGTCTCCGCCGTGCGCGCGGTGGGCCACACCGGCTACTTCGAGCCGGGCACGGACAGCCTCGGCAACTTCGCGGCGATCGGCGTGGGAGCCTACTCGGCCGTCCACTGCGCCGACGGCGGTGCCTCCTGCCGGAAGGGGGCGTTCGGCGCGGAGAGCGGCGAACGCGCGTAGAGCACGGGGCGAACGGCTTGCCTCGGAGGGGCGACGGACAGGCCCCGGACGCATACGATGTGGCACATGGGTGACGTACTGGCCGGAATGCACGCCACGTGGGAGTTCGACACCGACTCCGTGCTCATCCGCTTCGAACGGGGTATCCGCGCACCGAGGTTGTTCTCCGTGCTGCGTGAACGGCGCATCCCCTACGAGGCGCTGGCCACGGTGGAGCTGTCCCCCGGCAAGCGGGGCACCGTCGTGCTGCACGCCGCCCCGAGACCCGGCGCGGACCCCCTGATGGAGGCGGCCGCGGGGCAGTTGAAGGAGGGGGTCGACCCCTACCGGCTGGTACTGCCCGGGGAACGCGAGACGCTGGCCGAGTACTACACCGAGGAGCTGCGGTCGCGGCTCGGCCCGGAGGCCGGGGAGAGCGCCGAACGCTACTTGGTGACCGCTCCCGAGGCACCGCTGGGCTTCAAGGCGTATGACGGAAAAGCGACGTTCGACGGCTCCCGGGTCGCGTTCCGCTGGTACTGGACGGGCGCGACCACCGCCAAGTGGAAGGCCGGCGACCAGAGTTTCGCGCTCTCGGAGCTCAGCGGCGTCGAGTGGCGCTCGCCGGAGGTGCTGGGCGGGTACCTGCGGCTGCTCCCCCGCGGCGGCGGCCCCGGCGCCCCGCAGCCGGACCAGGACCCCGCCGCGGTGGTCTTCGGCCTCGGCTACGGGCTGCTGCACGAGTCCCTGCCCTTCGCCGCCGCGGTGCTGCAGGCCGTGCGCAGCCAGAGTCCCGCCCCGGCTTTGACCGCCGCGCAGCCGCGCCGGGACCCCGCCGACATCGCGGACCGCATCCGCCACCTCGGCGACCTGCACGGGGCGGGTCTGGTGACGGACGAGGAGTTCAGCCGCAAGAAGGCGGAGCTGCTCGCGGAGTTGTGAGCACCGGCCGCGGCACCCGCCGGGGCCGGCCCCGGCGGGCGCCCTACTCCCGGGCCGCCGAGGTCGTCGACATGTCGGGGTAGCGGTCGCCGGCCACCCGGTCGGCGATGGGCTCCAGCGCGGCCAGCTCCTCCGCGTCCAGGTGGAGCCCGGTGGCGGCGACGTTCTCCCTCAGCCGGGACGGCTTGCGGGTGCCCGGGATCGGGACGACGGCCAGGCCGTGCACCTCGGCACGCTGCTGCACCCAGGCCAGGGCGACCTGCGCCGCCGTCGCCCCGCGGGCGGCGGCGATCTCGTGCACCGGCTTCAGCAGGGCGGCGTTCGCGGCCGCGTTCTCGCCGGTGAAGCGGGGCTGGTAGCGGCGGAAGTCGTCGGTGCCCAGGTCGGTGCCGGCGTCGGCGAAGGCGCCGGTGAGGAAACCCCGGCCGAGCGGCGAGTAGGGGACGAAGGCCACACCCAGTTCGGCCGCCGCGCCCACGGCGCTGCGCTCGACGTCGCGGCTGAACAGGGACCACTCCGACTGCAGGGCCGCGATCGGGTGGACCGCGTAGGCCTCGCGCAGCTCCGCGCCCGTCACCTCGCTCAGCCCGAGGTGGCGCACGAGACCGCGCTCGACCAGCTCCCCCATGGCACCGACGGACTCGGCCAGCGGCACCGCCGGGTCCCGGCGGTGCATGTAGTAGAGGTCGATCACGTCCACGCCGAGGCGGCGCAGGCTGCCCTCGACGGCCTGGCGTATGTACGCCGGGTCGTTGCGCACCATCCGCCTCTCGTCACCCGCGCTGCGGTCGACGGCGAACTTGGTGGCGATCGTGATCTCGTCGCGGTGGGCGGCGACGAACGGGGCGAGGAACTCCTCGTTCGCGCCCCGGCCGTAGATGTCGGCGGTGTCGAGGAGGGTGACCCCCCGCTCCAGCGCGGTGTCGAGGGTCTCGCGGGCGGCGGACTCGTCGGTGGCGCCGTAGAACTCGCTCATGCCCATGCAGCCGAGTCCCTGGACGCCCACGAGGGGGCCCTGTGCGCCGAGGCGCACCTGGTCGATCACGGGGTCTGCCATGGTGGTTCAGTCCTTCCCGGACGCCGCGACGGCGTCGTGGTAGTAAGCGATCTTGCGGTCGAGGACGGCGAGGGTGTCCCGGAGTTCGGCGATCCGGGCGGCCGTGTCCTCGCGGGTGCGCTCCAGCAGGGCGCGGCGGGCGTCGAAGGTCTCCTCGCCGATCCGGACCATCTCGGCGTAGGCGACCATGTCGGCGACCGGCATCCCGGTCAGCCGGAGCTTGGCCACGAAGGCCAGCCAGTCCAGGTCGCGGTTGCTGAAGCGGCGCTGCCCGGTGTGCGAGCGGTCCACGTGCGGCATCAGCCCGATGCGCTCGTACCAGCGCAGGGTGTGCGCGGTGAGGCCGGTGAGCGACGCCACCTCGCCGATGGTGTAGCGGTCGCGGCCGTCGGGGCGCGGGTGGCGCGGCTCGGAGGGGCCGGTGCCGCGGCCCGCGGGGGCGGCGGCCGGCGCCGGGATGCTCGGGATCACCGTCATGTCCTCCACGCTAGGAGGTTGGAGTGCACTCCAGGCAAGCGCGGGCCTGCGCCGGCCTGGCAAGCGCGGGCCCGCGCGGAAACTCCCGGCGGCCGCCGGGGCGCCCGGACTACCCTGTCGCTCCATGATCCCGCTGCGCCGCGCCATGCCCGAGGACGCCGAGGAACTGGTACGTCTCCGTACGGTCATGCAGGAGTCCCTCTCCGGCCCCGATCCGGACACCGGTCCGGACACCGACTGGCAGCCTGCCGCGGTCGCGACCCTGCGCAGGCGGCTGGCCGAGGCGGACGGGGACCTCGCCGCGTACGTCGTCGAACGCCCCGGGGGCGGTCTGGCCGCCTGCGCGGTCGGGACCGTCGAGTACCGCCTCGGCGGCCCGGGGAACCCCCAGGGCACGACCGGGTACGTGTTCAGTGTCGCAACGGATGCCGACATGCGCCGCCGCGGCTTCTCCCGGGCGTGCATGGAGGGGCTGCTGGGCTGGTTCCGCGACCGCGGCGTCCGGCGGGTGGACCTGCGCGCCTCCGAGGAGGCGGAGCCGCTGTACACCTCGCTCGGTTTCGTGCGCACTCCCGACCCGGCGATGCGGCTGCGCTGCTGACGCGGCCCGGCCTGCGGGCCCGCGGGGCGGGTCCCGCCCGCGGGAGGGGCCTGTCCGGCGGGGCACTAGGCTCGGGGCCATGCAGAGCCTGGCGATGATCGAGAACTGGCCGGTACCCACCGCGGCGGTCGCCGTCGTACGCGCGGACGGGAGCCTCGCCGGGGCCCACGGGCCCACCGGCCGGCGCTTCCCGCTGGCCTCGGTGACCAAGCCCCTCGCCGCCTACGCCGCCCTGATCGCGTACGAGGAGGGGGCCGTCGAGCTGGACGAGCCCGCCGGGCCTGCGGGCTCCACCGTGCGCCATCTGCTCGCCCACACCTCCGGGCTGGCCTTCGACGAGGACCGGGTGACGGCCGCGCCGGGCACCCGCAGGATCTACTCGAACGCGGGCTTCGAGGCGCTGGGCGACCACATCGCGAAGGCGACGGACATCCCCTTCGCCGACTACCTGCGCCAGGCCGTCCTGGAGCCGCTCGGCATGGCGTCCACCACCCTGGAGGGCTCCCCGGCGAAGGACGCGGTGTCCACCGTGGACGACCTGGTGCGCTTCGCCGCCGAGGTGCAGGCGCCCCGGCTGCTGGACCCGCGCACGGTGCTTGAGGCGATGACGGTGGCCCACCCCGGGCTGTCCGGCGTGCTGCCCGGCTACGGGCAGCAGAAGCCCAACGACTGGGGCCTCGGCTTCGAGATCCGCGACGGGAAGTCGCCCCACTGGACCGGCTCCGCCTCCTCGCCGCGCACCTTCGGCCACTTCGGCCAGTCCGGCACCTTCCTGTGGATCGACCCGGACGCGGGGGCCGCCTGTGTGGCCCTGAGCGACCGGGACTTCGGCCCGTGGGCGATCGAGGCGTGGCCCCCGCTGACGGACGCGGTGCTCGCGGAGCTCCGGGGACGGTAGGCGCGGACCGGCCCGGCCGGGTGCCGCCTCAGTCCGTCGGTGCCGGGGCGGGGAGCGGGGCGCAGCGCTCCGCGGGCAGCGGGCCGTCGCTCCCGGTGACCACCACGGAGAGGTCCCCCTCGCGGTCCTGTGCGTGGGCGACCGTGCAGACCAGCTGCCGCAGGCCCGCCTCCCCGATGCCGCCCACCGGGGCGCCCAGGACCAGGGTGGCCGTGGTCCCTGAGGCGGTGACCTCGCGGACCGCGGCGGGCCCGGGGAGCGTCGGGTCGTTGTCCAGGCCGGCCCGCCGCTCGTCCTCGTCCGGCCCGGCGAGCAGCGCGGTGACCGTCCGCACGGGCGGCGGCGGCCCGGGCCTGCCCTCCTCCGTCGGGTGGCGCCCGTCGAGCGCGCCGTCCGGCGGCCCCTCCGCGGTCTCGCGGGGGACGGGCACCACCGCCCCCTCGGGGGTGCGCAGGAAGAGCAGCATCCGCACCTCCCAGGCCGGGAGCACGTCCACGGTGGCCGGGCCGCCCGCCGCGATGACGTCGGTCTCCCGGATGCCGCAGCCCCCGGCTGCCGGGAGTGCCGCGAGGGCGGCGGCGCACAGGGCCCAGGTGCGCAGCGGCCCGGGGCGGCGGGCCCGCCGGGGCCGCGCGGCGCGGGGGTACCGGGTGGTGCGGGGGACGCCGGGGGCGCGTCGGTTCCGGGTGGTGGTCGCGGTCATGGGGAGGCCGCCGCTGCTCCGGCGCCGTCCAGGGGGAGTTCCACCGTGAGGACCGCCCCGCCGCCGGGGGCGTTGGCCGCCTCGACGGTGCCGCCGTGGAGGCGCACGTTCTCCAGGGTGATCGCCAGCCCGAGGCCGCTGCCCGCGGACCGGGTGCGGGCGGCGTCGGCCTTGTAGAAGCGGTCGAAGATGTGCGGCAGGACCTCGGGCCGGATGCCGGGGCCCGCGTCGGCGACCTCGACGAGCAGGGTCCCGCGCCCGTCGGCGCCCGAGCGGGTGCGGGCGCGCACGGTGACCGGTTCGCCTCCGTGGCGCAGCGCGTTGCCGACGAGGTTGGCGAGGACCACGTCGAAGCGGCGCGGGTCGAGCCGGATGCGGACCCCCTCGGGCAGGTCGGTGCGGACCCTGCCGGTCCAGCGGCGGCTGTGCAGCGTCCGCAGGATCGCCTCCGCCGCGTCGACCTCGTCGGTGTTCAGCTCCGCCGCCCGGGCGTCGAAGCGGGAGATCTCCATCAGGTCCTCCACGAGTACCGCGAGCCGACCGGTCTCGGTGCTCACCAGCCGTACGGCGCGTGCGGTGTCCGGGTCCAGGCCGCCGGCGTCCTCGTCCAGCACCTCGGTGACGGCCAGCATCCCCGCGAGCGGGGTGCGCAGTTCGTGCGAGACGTCGGCGGCGAAGCGGCGGGCCCGGACCTCGGCCTGCTGCAGTTCGTCCACGGAGTGCTCCAGTTGGCCCGCCGACTCGTTGAACGTCCGTGCCAGGTCGGCCAGTTCGTCCCGCCCCCGGACGGGGATGCGGGCGTCGAGCCGCCCGCTGCCCATCGAGCGGGCCGCGCCGCGCAGCTCCCGCACCGGCCGCAGCACGCTGCGGGAGGCGAGCAGCGCCGGTACCAGGGCGGCCGCCAGCCCCGGCAGCGCCCCGTCGCGGGCGGCGGTGACGAGCGCGCCGACCGCGGCCTGCTCCGCGGTCATCTGCATGACGGCGAAGAGCACCAGACCGGACGGGAGCGTGCCGCCGCCCGGCCCGACCTGGACCATCACGGGCACACCGATGGTCAGATAGGGGACGCCGTCGCTGACGACCCGCTCGAAGGAGGCGTGGCTGCTGGTCAGGACGGCCCGCCGCAGCCCGGGGGTGACGACCGTGGAGGTCGGGTTCGTCCCCGAGGAGACGCGCAGGGAACCGTACTCGGCGAAGACCACCCAGGGGTGCGGCTTGGCGGTGGCGGCGATGCCCCGCAGCAGTTCCTGGAGGACCCCGGGGTCCACCGGCAGCGCGGGGGCCAGGTTCTGCGCCTGCTCCCGGAAGGAGGCGACCGCGGTGTCCTGGGAGCTGACGAGGACCGCGTTGCGGGCCTCGCGGTAGGTGAGCGCCGCGGTGGTGCCCGAGCTGGCGACGGCCACCAGGAGGAAGGCCAGCACCAGGCGGGTGCGTAGCCCGAAGGCCAGGGTGCGGCGCACCCCTGAGCGGCGGCGCACCCGGCGGGGGCGGGTGCCCCCGGGGGGGGCCTCCGGCGCGGTGGGGACCGGCGAACCGGGCCCGCCCGGCGGGGGGTCCTCCCCCGCTACGGCGTACCCGGGCCCCGCCATCGGGCCCGCGGCTCCGCTCACAGCGGGCCGAAGCGGTAGCCGAAGCCCCGCAGGGTCTGGATGTAGCGGGGGTTCCCCGGTGTGTCCTCGATCTTGGTGCGCAGCCGCCGCACACAGGCGTCGACCAGCCGGGCGTCCCCGTGGTAGCTGTGCTCCCACACGTGCTCCAGCAGCTGCTGGCGGCTGAAGACCTGCTCGGGTGCGGCCGTGAGGTGGAGCAGCAGCCTCAGCTCCGAGGGGGCCAGCGCGAGCCGGACACCGCCCTTGGCGACGGTGAGCCCGGCCCGGTCCACGGCGAGCTCCCCGTGGTGCTCGACGGCGGGGCGGCCCGCGCCCGGGTCCTCGATGCGGCGCAGCACCGCGCGGATACGGGCCGCGACCACCTCGGTCCTGGCGGGCTTGACGATGTAGTCGTCGGCACCCGCCTCCAGGCCGACCACCACGTCGAAGTCGTCGCCCCGGGCGGTGAGCATGATGATCGGCAGCTGGCTGCTCTCCCGGACGCGGCGGCAGAGCTGGACGCCGTTCATCCCGGGAAGCATCAGGTCGAGCAGCAGCAGGTCGGGGCGGAAGGCGTTCAGCGCGTCCAGTCCGGCCTCACCGGTCGCGGCCGTGCGCACCTCGTGGCCGCGGCGGCGCAGCCCGAGCTCGACCCCCTCCCGCACGGAGGGGTCGTCTTCGACGAGCAGGACGCGGGGCATGGCGGTGTCTCCTGAGTGGTCGGGGGCGTTCCGGCGCCGGGAGGAGGCGCGGGGCGCCCGGCGGGGCGGTCTCCCCGGGCGGCGGGGCCGGCCGCCCTCCGCGACACCCACCCCCGCCTTGACGACGCACCTCCGCGGGCCGCCGGTTCCCTCACCGGCCGCTCCGCGGGCGCCGGAGCCGGGCCGCGGCCCGCCCGGTCCACACCTCCAGCTCGGTCAGCCGCAGCGGGCGCGCGCACAGCAGGAACGCTCCGGCGATCGCCGCCGCCCCGGCGGTCGCGGCGGCGGGCGGCCCCGCGGGCGCGGCCCACCGCGCCACGAGGTACCCCAGCACGGTGGCCGGAACGGCGGCGACGGCCAGCCGGGCCTGGGCGGCGGCCGTGGCGGAGCGCAGGAGCCCCCGCCGCGGCGGGCCGGCGGCCCCGGCGGCCGGTCCGGGCACCGGGTCGGGGCGGGACAGCCGCCGGTGGAGCACGGCGGCCGTGACCGCCCACCCGGCGAGCAGCGCGGCGGAGTACGCCCCGGCGATGCCGGTGACCGCCCAGCGGGCGGGCAGCAGCCACCAGGCCGCGAGCGACAGGGCGGTGTTGAGCCCGGCGATCACCAGGTTCAGCAGGAAGGGGGTGCGGGTGTCGGACAGCGCGTAGAAGGTGCGGGAGAGCACGTACTGGCCGGAGAAGGCGACCAGCCCGGGGGCGAAGGCCATCAGCACGCCCGCCATGGCGGCCGCGCCGTCCGCCCCGGTGCGCCCGTACCCGAACACCGTGGCCATCAGGGGGTGCGCCAGCGCGAACAGCGCGCAGGCGGCGGGCACCACGAGGGCGGCGGTGCGGCGCAGCGCCAGTGCGGCGTCCCCGGTCAGCGCGCGGATGTCCCCGTCCGCGGCGGCGGCGCTCATCCGGGGCAGCAGCGCGGTCATCAGGGAGACGGTGACGATGCCGTGCGGGACGGCCCACAGCACGTAGGCGTTGGTGTACGCGCTGAATCCGGCGCCCTCGGTGCCCCCGGCCGCGGCGGCGAGGCCCGCGGAGGTCGCCAGCCGGGTCGTGACCAGGTAGGCGGCCTGGTTGGTGAGGACGAGGAGCACCAGCCAGCCGGCCGAGCGCAGCGGCCGGGCCAGGCCGGAGCCGCGCCAGTCCAGGCGCGGCCGGTAGCGGAAGCGCGCCGACCGCAGCGCGGGGAGCAGGGCGGCGGCCTGCACCGCGATGCCCGCGGTGGTGCCCCAGCCGAGCAGTGCGGTCTGGGCGTCCGTGGGCGGCGCTCCGCCGCCGTCCGCGGCCACCGACAGGTAGAGGGCGAAGACGGCGATGACGACCACGTTGTTGAGCACGGGCGTCCACATCATCGCGCCGAACCGGCCGCGGGCGTTGAGCACCTGCCCCAGCAGGGTGAACAGCCCGAGGAAGAAGATCTGCGGCAGGCAGTAGCGCGCGAACGCGACCGTCATCGCGCCCTGTTCGCCGTCGTAGCCGGTGTAGGCGCCGACGAGTGCGGGGGCGGCCCACACGGCGGCGGCGGTGAGCGCGGCCAGGGCGAGGAGGCAGGCGGTGAGCAGGCGGTCGGTGTAGGCGGCGCCGCCGTCCGCGTGCTCCTTGGCGGCCCGCACCAGCTCGGGCACGAAGACGGCGTTGAGCGCCCCGCCGACGAGCAGGGTGTAGACGATGGTGGGGACGGCGTTGGCGACGGCGTAGCCGTCGGCGACCACGCCCACGCCGAGCGCGGCGGCGACCACGGCGGAGCGCGCGAAGCCGGTGGCCCGGGAGACCAGGGACCCCGCCGCCATGACCAGGCCGCTGCGTGCGAGGGAGGGCGCGTCGGGGGCGGGCCCCGGTCGGCCGCCGCCCGGGGGCGCCGGGGCCTCGGAGGCGGAGGGGGCGCCCGAGGCGGAGGGGGAGGCCGGGGCGGAGGGGGAGGCCGGGGCGGAGGGGGTGGACGGGGCGGACGGGGTGGACGGGGCGGAGGGGGCCCGGTCCGGCGACTCGGGCGCGCCTGGCCTCGCGGTCTCGCCCGGCCTCACGGGCGCGCCCGGCCTCGCGGTGGCCCCCGGCGAGGGCGGTGCCTGCGCTCCCGGTGGCCGGCTCTCCCACCCCGGTGCCTGCGCTCCCGTGCGACCGGCGGCCGTCACCGGCGTGCCTGGGACGCCTGGTGCGCCTGAGGTACCCGGTGTGCCCGGTGTGCCCGGTGCAGTGCGTGGTTGGCGGTGCCGTCCAGCGGTCTCTCCCGTTCCCCCGAGGTCTCCACGGCCTCTCCCCCGGTCCCCGGCTTCCGGCGCAGCCGTCCGGATCCGCGCCCCTCGGGGTCGAGGGTGGAGGGTACCCCGCGCATGGAGGCATCGGGGTGACCGGGGCGATCGTCGCCTCCCGGCCCCCGGCCGCCGCCGGGAGGAGCAGCGCGGACACGGTGGGACCTCGTTGCGTCGTCGCCGAGGCGGCCCGATGCCCACCACCGGCGATGACGGCCCCGCGCAGCCCGTGTGACGGGACGATGACCGTTCCCCTTCAGTCGCCGTCACACAGCCGCATCCCCGCTGAGCTGGGGTTTTCTCCTGCCTACAGTCGTGTCCGCCCTTCCCGGCACCCGGATGGCCACGACTGACGGAGGATGGTCGCCTTGACCCCGATCCCGCACCCCGTACGCACCCGCATCGCCGCGGCGGCCCTGCTGCTGGCACCGCTCGCCGCCTGTTCGGAGGGCTCCGACGGGGCCGTCGCGGACACGGGCCCGGATCTCCCGGCGTCGGTGGCCGTGACCCCCGGGGGCACCTCCGCCCGGGCGGGCGTACCGGTGACGGTCACCGCGACCGGGGGCACGCTGTCCGCGGTGACGGTGGCCGACGCCGAGAGCCGCAGCCTCGCGGGGAAGCCCTCGGCGGACGGGCGGACCTGGACCTCCGTCCGCAAGGCCGCGCCCGGCGCCTCCTACACCGTGACGGCCGTGACCACCACGGCGTCCGGCAGCCGGGCGACGTCGAGGAGCACCTTCACCACGGCACCTCCCGGGAAGGTCAACACGGTGGACTGGCGCCCGGGCGCGGGTGCCACGGTGGGCGTCGCCCAACCCATATCCCTGGTGTTCGACCACCCGGTCACCGACAAGGCAGCCGTGGAGCGGCAGTTGCGGGTCACCACCTCCGACGGCACCGAGGGCTCCTGGGGCTGGATCGAGGACTGGTCAGGGCGCGACCGGGTGGACTGGCGGCCCGCCGCGTACTGGAAGCCCGGCACCGAGGTGACCGTGAAGGCCGAGCTCAACGGCACCGACTCGGGCGACGGGGGCTGGTTCGTCCGCGACTACACGACCCGCTTCACCGTGGGCGCACGGCAGATCGTGACGGTCGACCTGGACGCGAAGCGGCTCACCCTGACCCGGGACGGCGGGGCGGTGCGCACGATCCCCGTCTCCGGCGGCACCCCCGGCGGCGACAAGCGCTCCTGGCGCGGCACCTCGGTGCTGATGGCCAGGGAGGGCACGATCACCATGAACTCCGAGACGGTCGGCCTCGGCGACGCCTACGACAAACTGGTCGACTCCTCGATGCGGCTGACCTGGTCGGGCATGTACGCGCACGCCGCGCCCTGGAACGACCGCTGGATGGGCCGGGCCAACCGGAGTTCGGGGTGCATCGGCATGCGCGACGCCGACGCCGCCTGGCTCTACGCCCAGGTCCGCCCCGGCGACCCCTTCGAGATCACCGGGCGCGACACCAAGGGCGTCCCCGCGCCGGGCAACGGCTTCGGCGCGTGGAACCTCTCCTTCGACCAGTGGCGGGCGAAGAGCGCTCTGCGCTGAGCGGCGTCCTACGAGGGTGGGGCGGTGCCGTCCCCGGCGTGCCCGGCCCGGCACTCGAACCACACCGTCTTGCCCCGCCCGCCCGGGCCCGGCCGCACACCCCACCGGTCGGTGACGGCGTCCACCAGCACCAGCCCCCGGCCGCCCTCGGCCTCAAGGGGCCCGCCCCGCGCCGGGGCGGGCAGCCCGGGGCCGTCGTCGGCGACCTCCACCCGGACCCCGCCGCCGATCCGCGCCAGCACCATCCGGCAGCGGCGGCCGGGGACGTGGCGCACCACGTTGGCGACCAGCTCGGTGAGCGCCAGCCCGGCGGCGTCGGCGAGTTCGGGCAGCTCCCAGGCGGAGAGGTGGAGGTACAGGATGCGGCGGAGATGGCGGGCGGAGTGCTCGGCGACGGCGAACTCCGCCCGGTAGGCGGTCTCTCCGGGGCGGCGGTCCGCGACGTGGGGGCGCACGTCCGCCTCGTGGGGGTGAGTTGCGTGATCCATGCCACCAGAGTGCGATGCACTGGCTACGCTCTGCTACGCAAGGAACCGAACGCCGCGAGGCGTTGCCGACCGGAGGTGCCCGCCGTGGCCAACGTCCAGTCACTCGACCCCAGTGCGTCCCCGCTCGACTACTACGGCTGGGAGCTGCGCCGCCTGCGCGAGGCGCAGGGCCTCAGACAGGGCCAGCTCGGCGAGATCGTCTTCTGCACGGGCTCGCTCATCGGCCAGATCGAGACCACCAAGAAGGTCCCCACCAGGGAGTTCTCCGAGCGGGTGGATGCCGCCCTCGGCACGGACGGGGTGTTCTCCCGGCTGATCGGACTGGTGCTGCGCAGCCAACTCCCCAGCTGGTTCCAGCCGTACGCGGAGATGGAGGCGAAGGCCGCGTACATCTCCACCTACCAGGCCCAGTTGGTCTACGGGCTGCTCCAGACCGAGGCGTACGCGCGTGCGGTGCTCGCGACGGGCGAACCGGACGGTCTCGACGGGCTGGTGGCGGCCAGGATGGAGCGCCAGCGCATCCTTGAGCGCGAACAGCCGCCGCTGGCGCTGGTGGTGCTGGACGAGGCGGTGCTGCACCGGCCGATCGGCGGCCGCGCGGTGATGCGGGCCCAACTGGAGCGCCTGTTGGAGCTGGGCGGACACCGGTGGATGCAGATCCAGGTGCTGCCGAACGAGGTGGGTGAACACCCGGGACTGGCAGGGGCGTTCAACATGCTCAGGTTCGATGCGCATCCGGATGTCTTCTACACCGAGGACATGATGTCAGGCCACATGACCGCCGATCCGCAGGTCTTCAGAGAGGCTTCACTCCACTACGCTCGCATGCAGGCCCTCGCCCTCTCGGCAAGGGACTCGAAGGCGCTGATCGAGCGCGTGATGGAGGAACGCTATGGAGACCAAGACGACCCCGGCGAACACACTTTGGCGTAAGTCCAGTTACAGCGGCCCCAACGGCGGCGACTGCGTGGAGTGCACCGTCGCCGGAGCCGCCGCCTGGCGGACGTCCAGCCACAGCGGCAACACCGGCGGCGACTGCGTGGCGGTCGCCGACGGCTGCCCCGAAGCCACCGTGCCCGTGCGGGACAGCAAGAACCCGCACGGCCCGGTCGTGGTGGTCGGCGCCGCCGCCTGGCAGACCTTCGTGGACGGGCTGCGGTAGGCCGCGCAGCCGGTACGCGAAACGTTCCTCCGCACCCGGCCCCCGTCCGCCCCGGCCGCAGGACCAAGATCGCCACGGGGCACGATGTCCGCATGACCACCGAGAAGAAGCCCGTCGCGCCGCGGACCGCGACGCTCGACGACACCCTCCTCGTCGGCGGCGTCCTCGCCCGCGCCTTCCACGACGACCCGATGACGGCCTGGTTCTTCCCCGAGCCCACCGCCCGAGAGGCGCGGCTCGCGCAGTACTTCGGCACCCTCTTCGCCCGCCAGTACGCCCACCACGGCGTCTGCGAGCGCACCGACGCGGCGGCCGCGTTCTGGGTGCCGCCGCAGGGGCGGGCCAAGGCCGTCCCCGACGCGGAGACCGCAGCGGAGCTGACCGGCCTCCTCGGGGACCGGGCGCCGCTGTTCCTGCAGGCCGTGGAGGCGGCTGCCGCGCACACCCCGGCGGAGGACCACTGGTACCTCGCCGTGATCGGCGCGGACCCGGCAGCACAGGGACGGGGGCAGGGCGCCGCACTGCTGCGCTCCGGGCTCGCACGGGCCGACGCTGCCGGGCTTCCGGTGCTCCTGGAGTCCTCCAAGGCCGCCAACCTGCCGGTGTACGAGCACTTCGGCTTCACCGTGACGGGCGAGCTGCGCCTGCCGGGAGGCGGGCCGCCCCTGTGGGCCATGCGCCGCGAGCCCTTGGCCACCGCGGGAGGCTGAGCCCGCCCCGAGGCCGCCGCGTGCGACCGTACCGGGCCTCCACAAACGAAAAGGCAAGGAGTTCGTCCGCTCCTTGCCACTCTCAACCTATAGCACACCGGGGGCCTTGCCGCAAGGCCCCCGGTGTGCTGCAGAATCACCGACCTGAGCCGGAAACTGCGAGCTTCTCACCTTTGCGGCATGACCTACCGGTATGAGCAGGTTCGTACGCACAGGCAGGGGAGGGAGCAGGGGCCGGAGTGCGCGCCGCCGGGACCGCATGCGGCGGCCGACGGCATACGACGGGTGAAGGGGGATTCCCGATGGACGAGACCATCGACGTGATCATCGCCGGTGGCGGACCGACCGGTCTGATGCTCGCCGCGGAGCTGCGCCTGCAGGACGTGCGGGTGCTGGTGCTGGAGAAGGAACAGGAGCCGACCCGGCAGGTCCGGGCGCTCGGCCTGCATGTGCGCAGCATCGAGGTGATGGATCAGCGCGGCCTGCTGGAGCGCTTCCTGGAGCACGGCACGCGGTACCCGCTGGGCGGGTTCTTCGCCGGCATCGGCAAGCCCTCGCCTGGCGGGCTCGACACCGACCACGGCTATGTGCTGGGCATCCCGCAGCCCGTCGTCGACCGGCTGCTGGCCGAGCACGCCGCCGCGGCGGGCGCCGGGATCCGGCGCGGCTGCGCCCTCGTCGGCCTGGAGCAGGACGGCGACGGGGTGAGCGTGGAGCTGGCCGACGGGACCCGGCTGCGCTCGCGGTACCTGGTGGGCTGCGACGGAGGGCGCAGCACGGTGCGGGGGCTGCTCGGGGTGGGCTTCCCCGGGGAACCCGCGCGGCACGAGACCCTGCTCGGCGAGATGGAGGTGGACATGCCGCCGGAGGAGGTGGCGGCCGTGGTGGCCGAGGTCCGCAGGGCCCAGCTGCGGTTCGGCCTCGGCCCCCTCGGGGAGGGGGTGTACCGCGTCGTCGTGCCCGCCGAGGGGCTTGCCCCGGACCGCTCCGTCCCGCCGGGCCTGGAGGAGTTCAGGGAGCGGCTGCGGGCCGTGGCGGGCACCGACTTCGGGGTCCACTCGCCCCGGTGGACCTCGCGCTTCGGCGACGGGACCCGGCTGGCCGACCGCTACCGGGTGGGGCGGGTGCTGCTGGCGGGCGACGCCGCGCACGTCCACCCGCCCGCCGGCGGGCAGGGGCTCAACCTGGGCCTGCAGGACGCCTTCAACCTCGGCTGGAAGCTGGCCGCCGCCGTGGCGGGCCGCGCCCCTGCGGGGCTGCTCGACAGCTACGAGGCCGAGCGGCGCCCGGTGGCCGCGGACGTCCTGGACACCACCCGCGCCCAGATGGAGCTGATGTCCACCGAGCCGGGGGCCGTGGCGGTACGGCGGCTGCTGTCGGAGCTGATGGACTTCGACGAGGTGAACCGGTACCTGATCGAGAAGATCACCGCCATCGCGGTCCGCTACGACCTCGGCGGGGGCCACGAACTGGTGGGCCGCCGGATGCGGGACCTGAAGCTGGAGCGGGGCCGCCTCTACGAGCTGATGCGCGACGGGCACGGCCTGCTGCTCGACGGCACCGGTCGGCTCTCCGCGGAGGGCTGGACGGACCGGGTGGACCACGTCATCGACCCCGGCACGGACGCCGTACGCCCCGACGCCCCCGCCCTGCTGCTGCGCCCCGACGGCCACGTCGCGTGGGCGGGCGAGGCCCAGGACGACCTGCACGCCGCCCTCACGACCTGGTTCGGCGCGAAGGCGGGTTGAGGGCTCCGGGCCCCTGCGGGAATGGCTCGCCGTCCGCGTTCCGGGGGTCGAGAAGAGTGCCGAGGGGCCAGCCGCGCATCTCGCGCGAACAGGCGGGGGATCGACTGCGTGCCGAGTGCTTGAAATCCCCGCCGCTGGTTCCGCTTCTCGCTCTGCCCGAGGTGATCGCCCCAGGGGATACGTCACCAGCAACACGCTCCGCAATGGGCGACGTTCTCGGACGGCCCCGACCACTGGACCGGCGCCGGACGCCCATCCTGCTGCCAGGACTTAGCCGCTTTGACGGCACCCTCACGGACTCGCGTCACCCTCCCGCCGCCGGGGCGGTTGCCGGGACGCGGTTTGCGTCGGCAGTGGTGGGGGACCTGGGCGCGGATGTGAAGGCCACCGACCCGAGCGGGGCGCCGATGGGTCATCCAGCGCAAGCACCGCCGCAACGGCCTCGCCAGCCTCGCAGTGTCGTTCAAGGGGTGCCGTGCAGCGCCTCGTTGGTCGTGCGCGGCTGGAGTGACAGAAAGCGATCGACCTGGACCGGATTTGTAGGAGTGAGATAAGTTCCCACTGACCACAATTATTTCATGCGATTTTCATGATGCGGGGGAATGAAGAAGATGCAGACGCATGCGCGCATGCGCAGCGTCGGGGGAACCATCGCACTCGCTCTCAGTTCCGCACTCGCGGTCGGGCTGCTGCCCGCCACCGCGACGGCGGCCGTCGTCTCGAAGGCGCCGGACACCCAGAAGGCACTGACCAGCTCTGGGGATGCCGCGCTGTCCGAGGACAGGGCACGGGAGCAGGCCGTACGAACCGGCCGCAGCGTGGAGATCACCTCGATGCGCGGTGAGAGCGCCGAGGTGTTCGTGACCCCCGAAGGGGATCTGGAAAGACGGGAGTACCTACGTCCCGTCCGAGCCAGGGTCGACGGTGAGTGGAAGCCGGTCGACACGGCTCTGGCGCCGAACGGCAGCGGCACAGTCGCACCGAAGGTGGCCACCGTCGGCCTGGAGTTCTCCGGCGGCGGCCTCGACGCTCCGCTGGTGCGGATGAGCAAGGCGGGCCGCGAGCTGGCGCTGTCCTGGCCCGGCATGCTGCCCGCGCCCGAGCTGGACGGTGCCACGGCGACATACCGGGACGTCCTGCCGGGCGTTGATCTGCGGCTGGGCGCTCAGGAGGACGGGTTCACGCAGTTGGTCGTCGTCCACAGTGCGGCGGCCGCGGCCAGTCCGGAGTTGGCCGAGTTGCGGCTCAGGCTCGCCGCGGACGGCATGGAGGTCAGGCAGACCGCGGCCGGTGGACTGGCCGCGGTCGACAAGGGCGCCGGTACCCCGGTGTTCGAGGCTCCGAAGCCACAGATGTGGGATTCCGGCGACGGCACGCTCGGCGGAGGTGCCGACAAGGATGACGACGCCAAGAACACCGTGGAGGGGCCCGCTCCTCAGTTCCTGAAGACCGCCGTCCTGTCGGATGACGTCGATCCTGCTCCGGACGGCGCCACCGACAGTGAACCCGGCCCCGCCGAGTCCGCCAAGCTCGCCCCCGTCGGTGTGGAACTCCCGCCCGGTGGCCGCGAGCTGGTGCTCAAGCCCGATCTGGACGTGCTGAAGGGCGAGGACACCGAGTACCCGGTCTTCATCGACCCCCAGTGGTACACGCCGCGCGCCTCGGCCTGGACGATGGCGTCCAAGTACTGGGCGTCGTCTCCGCAGTGGAAGTTCAACGGCAAGTCGGACTCGGGCCTCGGCTACTGCGGTTGGGCCTACTGCAAGCCGTACGACACCAAGCGGCTCTTCTACCGCGTGCCCACGTCCAAGTACGCGGGCCGGACGATTCTGTCCGCCGAGTTCGTGGTCCGCAACACATGGTCGGCCTCGTGCTCGAAGCGGGAGGTCGAGCTGTGGCGGACGAAGGACATCTCCTCGTCGACGACATGGAACTCTCAGAACGCCTCCGGGTTCTGGATCAAGCAGCTGCGGTCCAGCTCGTTCGCGTACGGCTACTCGGGCTGCGCTTCCAAGGACGCCGAGTTCGATGTGAAGGCGGCGGTGCAGGAGGCCGCGAACGGCAGGTGGCCGACGATGACGTTCGGGCTGCGCGCCGGCAGCGAGTCCGACCGGTACGGCTGGAAGCGGTTCTCCGACAAGGCGTTCCTGCGGGTGAAGTACAACCGTCCGCCGCAGCAGGTGAAGATGTCACAGCTCGCCATGGAGTACGGCGGCACCTGCAAGAAGCCCGGGAGCGCGGCCCGGGTGCGCACGCTGGGCAAGATCTACGCGAACAACGTTACCGACCCGGACGGCGACAACATCGCGGTCCAGTTCCAGGCGAAGTGGGATTCCGGCGACGGCAAGGGCCCGATCGTCCGCTGGAAGCCGGCCCGGACGTCGTACAAGAAGTCCGGTTCGAGCTTCTCCATCGCGCTACCGAAGTCGGTCACGCCGAACAGGCAGGTCCACTGGTTCGTCCGTTCGTACGACGGGGCGCAGTACTCACCGTGGTCGTACGCCGGGGATCCGACCGGCTGCTACTTCGTCTACGACACGAGCGTGCCCAAGGCACCCGCGATCTCCTCGGAGCAGTACCCCGCGTCGGACCCGGAGGACCCCGACGACCCGTGGTACGACGGGGTCGGCCAGTACGGTACGTTCTCCCTTGATTCGCCCTCCACGGACGCGGTCCGCTACCGCTACGGGTTCAACACCGACCCGTCTGCGTCCCGGCAGGTCGCTACCAGCGGAGGCGCGGCCAGGTCCGTGCGGCTGCTGCCCGCCAAGCCGGGCCTGAACTTCGTCACCGCCCAGGCGTTCGACCAGGCGGGCAACGGCTCCGAGGTCCGCACCTACCAGTTCCGGGTCAAGGCCGGGCAGCCCGAGCGGGCGGCCTGGCAGCTGGACGAGCCCGCCGGTGCCACCATGGCAGCGGGTGCGACGCCCCCGAGGACCGTACGGCTGCACGGCGGGGCAACCCTCGGTGCCGAGGGCAGGAAGGGCACCGGGCTCCACTTCGACGGCACGTCCGGGTACGCCGACTCCGACCTCACCGTCGTCGACACCTCGGACAGCTTCTCCGTCTCCGCCTGGGCCCGACTCGACCGGATGCCGGAGAACGCGGCGATCATCGCCGCCCAGCCGGGCAACCATTCTCCGGGATTCGAGCTGTACTACTCGCGGTACTACGACCGCTGGGTGTTCAACCAGTACACCTCCGACACGGCAGGGGCCTCCATCGCCCGCGCCATGGCCGCTGCCCCCGGCGACGCCGAGGCGGGTGAGTGGACCCATCTGGTCGGCGTGTACGACGGCAAGGCGAAACAGCTGCGGCTGTACGTGAACGGCAAACTCGCCGGGTCCACCGCCTACACCACCGCCTGGGAGGCCCGGCGGGGCCTTCAACTTGGCGCCGGCATCTACAGCGGCACCCGCAAGTCCTTCTTCCCCGGCACGGTCGACGACGTGCGGATCTTCGACCGCGCCGTCGGCGCGGCCGAGGCCGCAGCGCTTCAGCAGGGCCAGGACCTCACCGGCGGCCGGCCGGCCCGAGCGGTCTTCCCGCTGGACGAGGACGCCGGAACCACCGAGGTCGTCGGCGCCGCCACCGGGCAGCCGCTGACCCTGCACGGCGGGGCCACGGCAGGTGGGAGCGGGGTCGCGGGCAATGCCCTGACCCTCAACGGTGCGACCGGGTACGCGGCCACCGACCGACCGGTGCTCAACACCGCGGGCTCCTATACCGTGTCTGCCTGGGCGAAGCTCCCCGAGGGCGGCGTGACCGGCAACCGTACGGTGCTCAGCCAGAGCGGCACGTACTACAGCCCGTTCTACCTGTCGTATGAGGCGGGGGCCGACACCTGGAGCCTGCGCACGTCCCTGGAGGACGTCCAGGCAGGCAACATCCGGGACCAGGTGGTGCGAGCGACCCAGCCCGCACGGCCCGGTGAGTGGGCCCATCTGGTGGCGGTCCACGACGCCACCGCCCAGCAGATCCGGCTGTACGTCAACGGGCAGTTGCAGGGCACCGACGCCGCGCCCAAGGCGTGGGAGGCCCAGGGTGCTGTGCAGGTCGGGCGGACCGTCTGGACGGGCAAATACGTCGACTACTTCTCCGGGAGCATCGACGACGTACGGCTCTTCGACCGGCCCGTAGCCGACGACGAGGTCCGCCAGATCTTCCAGCAGCGCCCCCTGGTCAAGAGCCGCTGGACGTTCGAGGAGACCACCGGCACCGGGCCCGTCACCGCGCCGAACGCGGCGGGCGGCGGCGCCCTCACCCTGAACGGCGGTGCGAAGAAGTCCGACACGGGCTTCATCGACAGCGGCAGTCTGGAGTTGGACGGCGTCGGCGGCTACGCGGCCACCACCTCCGTACCGGTCGATACCAGCGCCAGTTACACCGTCGCCGCCTGGGCTCAGGCAGCCGCGCTGCCCCAGCACGGAGTGACGCTGGTCAGCGCCGAGGGCGCCACCCAGAACGCCTTCGAAGTCCGCTTCGTCCCGGATGCCACCGACCCGGAGGGCCTCGGCCACTGGGAGCTGACAGTGGCCGACAAGGACGGCTCGGACGCCACCATCGTCCGCGTCGAGAACAGCGAGTTCTTCGACGCGCGGGATTGGAACCACCTCGCCGCGGTCTACGACGGGTTCGCCAAGCAGACCCGCCTGTATGTCAACGGCACCCTCCAGGTGATCGCCTGCGCCGACAACGACGCCGACGGCGAGACCGACGAGGACGCGTGCGCGGACCAGGTCTCCTGGGCGGAGAACACACTGGCCTTCAGGGCGGCCAAGTCCCTCCAGATCGGGCGCGCCAAGAACGGCGGCTCGTGGGGCGCGTACTTCCCCGGCCTCGTCGACGACGTGTGGACCTTCCAGGGCGCGCTGACCGACAGGCAAATCGAGCACTTGGCCGGCCAGTTCTTTGACATTCCCACGGAGGTCCCTGCCGGATCCTGACTCGGCCGGCCGGGGACCCCAGGGTCCCGGCCCGCCAGTTTTTGTTCTCTCCGTCTGTTCGGGCGCCGCTGAGCGGTCCCCTTCTGATCTGGATGACGCATGTCCATACCCGGAACACCCCGTCTCCGAGGCGGGTTCCTACGACCGGCGGTCACCGCACTGTCGACCGCTCTGATCGCCTCGCTCCTGCAGTTCGCAGCGGCCCCCGCAGCTCAGGCCGAGGACGGCCTGAGAGGGCTGCCGGACGCGGAGAAGCCGGTCAAGGGCTCCGCCGAGAACCGTGTGAGACCCCGCACGCTCGACGAGGGATCGCCGACGCCGTCCCACAAGCCCCATTCCGCCCCGCCTGCCCCGGCGCATGAGATCGTGCAGCTCGGCGACTCGGCCGAGCCGGTGCAAGCAGAAAGCGTGCCCCTCACGGTGGGACCGGCGCACGGCAAGGGCGGCCGGGCCGCCCGGACGACGACGCCGGACGCGGTGGACGTACGCCTGCTGAGCACCGGGGACCACCGCGCCTCAGAAGCCGACGACGTTGTGTTCACGCTCCGCCCCCGGCAATCGGGCGGGAGCACGAGCAGTGCCAGGAGGCAGCATGTGTCGGTGGAGGTCGACTACAAGCGCTTCGGTGAGCAGTACGGCGGCTCCTACGGGTCCCGCCTGCGCCTGGTGCAGATGCCAGCCTGCGCACTGGACGGCGACAAGGGCGGAGAGTGCGGACGGACCAGCCCGGTCGCCGCGATCAACGACAAGGACGCCGCCACACTGACGGCAGGCCACGTCGCCCTCGATGCCGCGCGGCCCACCGTGCTGGCGCTCACCGCTGCCGCCGAAGGCGATACCGGCACCTACAAGGCGACGTCGCTCTCTCCATCGTCGTCGTGGAACACGCAACTCAACACCGGCGACTTCACCTGGCACTACCCGATGCCGACTCCCGAAGTGCCCGGGGCCCTGTCGCCGACGGTCGGGTTGGGCTACTCGGCACAGAGCCTCGACGGCCGCACCACCGCCACGAACAACCAGGGTTCGTGGATCGGCGACGGATTCGAGTATGCTCCCGGCTTCATCGAGCGCCGCTACAAGGCCTGCGCGGATGACGGCGAGAAGAGCAGCACCGGCTCCAAGCCCGGGGACCTGTGCTGGGGCTACGACAACGCCTTCCTCACGTTCAACGGGAACTCCAGCGAACTGGTGCCGACCGGCGCGAACAGCTTCAAGCTGAAGAACGACGACGGCACCAAGATCGACAGACTGCGCAACTCCGGCCTGGCCAACGGGGACAATGACGGCGAGTACTGGCGGCTGACCTCTCCGGACGGGACCCGCTACTACTTCGGCTACAACCGGCCTTCCGGCTGGGCCGCAGGCAAGAACGAGACGAACTCGTCGTGGACCGTCCCGGTGTTCGGCAACGATTCCGGCGAGCCGTGCAACAAAGCTACCTTCGCAAAGTCGTGGTGCCAGCAGACATGGCGCTGGAACCTTGATGCAGTCATCGACCTGCACGGCAATCTGATGTCGTACTACTACGGCAAGGAGAACAACTCCTACGGCCGCAACCTCAAGGCCGCTGACGACACACCCTACGTGCGTGGCGGCTACCTCAAGCGCATCGAGTACGGGCTGCGTGGCAACTTCTACAAGACGCCCAACGCCAAGGTTTTGTTCACCAGCAGTGAGCGCTGCCTGCCCGAACCCGGCGTGTCCTGTGCTGAAGACACCATCGGCGACAAGGCCTCCTACTGGTACGACACCCCCTGGGATCTGAACTGCAAAGTCGGCACGGAGTGTAGCGAGGGCCGTTTCTCGCCGAGCTTCTGGACGCGCAAGCGGCTGACCGAGGTCACCACCCAGGTACTGCAACCCGATGGAACCTTTCACGCCGTGGACTCCTGGAAGCTGAAGCATCGCTGGGGCATGGCGGACACCGACTACCAGCTGCTTCTGGACAGCATTCAGCACACCGGCTCGGGAACCGCCACACCCATCACGCTGCCGAAGACGACACTGGCCTACACCCAGCTGCCCAACCGGCTCGACAAGACCGCGGACGGATACGCCCCGTTCATCAAGTCCCGCCTGTCCTCTATCGCGAACGAGACGGGTGGTCAGACCGACATCACGTACTCTGCACCGGTCTGCGACGCGGCCGACCTGCCCACGCCGCAGGCGAACACCACCCGCTGCTTCCCGCAGTACTACGGCGGCGGGTTCAACGAAGACCCGGCCGTCCACTGGTTCAACAAGTACGTCACCACCTCGGTCGTCGACACTGACCGCACCGGTGGAGCCCCCGATCAGGTCACTCGCTACACGTACCTGGACGGTGCGGCCTGGCACTGGGACGACAACGGGCTGACCAAGGACAAGGAGCGCACCTGGTCCCAGTGGCGCGGCTACGGGCACGTCCGCATCCGCACCGGCGGTGAGGGCGGCGACAGTGCGCTGAGGAGCCAGGAAGACCACTACTTCCTGCGCGGCATGGACGGTGACCGCAAGGACAGGGCCGGCGGCGCGACCAGGAGCGTCTCGGTCACCCTCGACCCCGGCGAGGGCGCCGCGATCAGCGATCACGATGCCTGGGCCGGCTTCAAGTACAAGCAGGTCACTTACGACGCCCCCGGCGGGAAGATCCTCGCCCGTACGGTCAACCACCCCTGGCGGCACGAGACCGCGGCCAAGCAGCGCGACTGGGGTTCCATCGCCGCCCACTACATCGGCACCGCCCACACCAAGACCTTCAACAGCCTCGACGGGGGCGCGGGTGTGAGATGGCGGACCACATCGACCGCGACGACCTTCGATGACACCACCGGGCGTGCCGTACAGGCGAACGACTTCGGCGACGACTCCACAGCCGCCGACGACGAGTGCACCCGCACCACGTACGCCACCAACACCAGTCTCAACGTTCTGGGCCTGACGTCACGTGTGGAGACCGTGGCCGGATCCTGCGCGGACACGCCGGACCGGTCCAGGGACGTCATCTCCGACGTGCGCACCGCGTACGACGGCAAGTCCTACGGCGCCGCCCCGACCAAGGGCGACAGCACCACCACGGCGACACTCAGGTCACACGACGGCACCAAGGCCACCTATCTGGAGACGGGTGCCACCTTCGACTCGTACGGCCGTCAGCTGACCGCCACGGACCTCACCGCCGACGTGATCGTCACCGGCACGGGCGATCCGATACGCACGCCGCGCAGCGACGGCCGCACCACCACAACCGCCTACACACCGGCCACCGGACGACCCACACAGATCACGTCGACCACCCCGCCTGCCACCGCTGGTGACGCCACCACGGCCCAGACCAAGACGCAGGAGCTAGATCCAGTTCGCGGCCTGATCACCAAGGAGACAGACACCAACGGCAAGGTCACCGAGTTCGCCTTCGACGCGCTGGGCCGCTCCACCAAGGTCTGGCTCGCCGACCGACGCAACACTCAAACCCCGAGCTTCCAGTTCTCCTACACCGTCGCCGAGGGCAAGCCCGTCGCGGTGACCACCAAGAAGCTCAACAACACGGGTGGCCAGATCGCCAGCACCGTCATCTACGACGGTCAGTTGCGCAAACGCCAGACGCAGGAGCCAGGTCCCGATGGCGGGCGCATCCTGTCCGACGTCTTCTACGACGAACAGGGCCTGCCCGCCAAGACGTTCGCCCCCTACTACACCACCGGCGCCCCGGGCGCGAGCCTGTTCAAGCCCGAGGACGCCCTGTCCGTCGAGACGCAGACCCGCACCGCCTACGACGGCCTCGAGCGGCCCGTCGAGGTCAAGCAGATCGCCGGCAACGGCGACGGCGGCACAGTCCTGCAGACCACCAGGACGATCTACGGTGGCGACCGCGCCACGGTCATCCCGCCCGTCGGTGGCACCGCCACCACCGCGCTGATCGACGCCCGCGGCCAGACCACGGAACTGCGCCAGCACCACACCCGCAGCGCCAGCAGCGCCTACGACACGACCAAGTACGAGTACGACGTTCGCGACAACCTGGTAAAGGTCACCGACCCGTCGGGCAACATCTGGTCCTATTCCTACGACCAGTTGGGCCGCCAAACCCGCGCCCAGGACCCGGCCAAGGGCACGAGCACCAGCGGCTATGACGACCGCGGCCAGCTGACGTCCACCCAGGACGCGCGCGGCACGAAGTTTGCCTACTCTTACGACAACGTGGGCCGCAAGACAGAACTCCGTCAGGACTCGGCCACCGGACCTCTGCGCGCCAAGTGGGTCTACGACACCGTGCCCGGCGCCAAGGGCTACCTCGCGGAGTCCATCCGCTACGAGGACGGCGAGGCCTACACCAAGAAGGTCACCCAGTACGACCGGCTCTATCGGGCGTCCCGTACCGCAGTCGTCATTCCGGCCGTCGAAGGCGCCCTGGCGGGTACCTATCAGACCGGCACCAGCTACAAGGCCTCCGGTCTGGTCGCCGGCGTGAGCTACTCCGCGGCCGGCGCGCTGCCCGGTGGCGGCTTCAACTACAGCTACGAGGACGAGACCCTCCGCCCGATCAGCGTGTTCGGGCAGGGCATGAGCACCTCGATCTCCTACAGCCTCACCGGCAAGCCCCTGCAGTACACGATGGGACTGACCGCCGGAGGCAACAAGACACAGGTCACCAACACCTACGAGTGGGGCACCCAGCGCCTGGCGACCAGCCGCGTCGACCGGCAGGAACAAAGCGGTGTCGACCGCAACGTCACCTACCGCTACGACGAAGCAGGCAACATCCTCTCCCAGAGCGATGTCTCCCGCACCGGCACCGACAACCAGTGCTACAGCTACGACTACCTGCGCCGCGTCACCGAGGCCTGGACCGCCAAGACCACCACCTGCGCCGCCAAACCCGCCGCGGCTGACCTCGGCGGCCCGGCTCCCTACTGGCACTCCTACACCTACGACAAGGCAGGCAACCGCCTCACCGAAACCCGCCACGACACCGGCGGAAACACCGGCAAGGACACCAAGCGCACCTACGACTACACCCCTCCCGGCACGACGGACGCCAACCAGCTCACCGGCGTCACCACCACCCAGGGGACTGACACGTCGACGGCCTCGTACGGATACGACGCGGCTGGAAACACCACCACACGCCCCGGGCAGAAGCTGACCTGGGACGCAGAAGGCCACGTGGCCACCGTCAGCGAGGGCAGCAGCACCACCAGCTACCTCTACGACGCCGACGGCAACCGCCTCATCACCCGGGCACCGTCCAAGACCACCCTGCACCTCGGCCACACCGAGATCACCCTCGACAAGGGCGCCACCACCGCCAAGGCCACCCGCTACATGAGCCTCGGCGGCGGCAACCAGGCCATCCGCAACAACGACGGCACCTTCGCCTTCACCCTCGGCGACCACCAAGGCACCGCCGGGCTCGCCGTCAAGGCCGACGACCTGGCCCTGTCCCAACGCCGCAACCTCCCCTTCGGAGGCGACCGCGGCACCGACAGCGGTACCTGGCCCGGCACCAAGGGCTTCGTCGGCGGCACCGACGACACCGACACCACCGGCCTGGTCCACCTCGGAGCCCGCGAGTACGACCCGGCCATCGGCCGCTTCATCTCCGTCGACCCCGTCCTCGACGTGACCGACTCCCAGCAGATGAACGGCTACAACTACGCCAACAACAGCCCCATCACCTTCTCCGACCCCGACGGCCTCCGCCCCATCGGCCCCACCGACACCGTCCGCGGCGACGAGGAGTACGCCAGGAAGCACCACGGCTCTCAGTGGGTCAACAACGGCTACGGCTGGTACTGGAAGAACGTCCAGCAAGCCAAAATCGAGGGCCACGGCACCGTCTCCGTCACCACCTACATCGGCCGCGGCACCAAGAACCACCCCGCCCCACGCGGCTCGGTGACCTTCAAGGCCATCAAGCCCAAGCCCAAAGAAATCACGATGCGCCCGTGGATGGGCGGCGGGACGTACGGGCCTTCCGTCACCTACACGCCACCCCCGCTCAAGACCTGGCAGAAGATCGTCCTTGGCGGCATCACGGTCGTAGGCCTCGCTGCAGCGACCGCACCAGTTGCGCTGGCAATCGGCCCCGAAATCGCCGCAGCCTGCCTCGCCAACCCAGCAGGCTGCGCCCAAGTCGCTGCCGAACTCGGCACCGCCGGAGCAGCTGGTGGCAGCCTTCCCCAGGGGGTTTCTACGATTGCCGCAACCCAGGTGAGGTTCAGCCAGAAGTCAGTCACTCGGGCCGGGGGAACGATTGACAGCATCGCGGCGAATGGTTGGAAGGGTGACCCCGTGGACATCGTGGCAATGCCTGATGGCAGGTTCACATCCGTGGATAATCGTCGGGTTCTTGGGGCTAAGAAGGCCGGTGTGGATGTGCAAGCCCGCGTGCACGGATTCGACGATCCCCTGCCGCAGGAAATGATCGATTCGGGCAGGTTCAATACGAAGAAGTCAACACCCACCACGTGGGGTGAAGCTGTCATGGCTAGGATCGACAAGCAGGGCGCAGCGTACAGGAACAACAATCCATATGGATCCGATACTACGAGTTGGAACGGCGAGTAAGGAGCGATGACTCCCATGGAGAAAGAGCGGCCAGAGGGATTCGCGTACCCTGATCTGTTCATGCGAGCAGCTACGGCTGGGCTGCTGGACTTGGATCCGTGGTGGGCGCTGGATGATGCGACGCTAGCCGCTAGATCTGCTGGCCTCAGCCAGCGGTACCCTACGCGGAATCTGATCCCCTTCTCTCGGCGTCAGGACAACGACGAAGTTGCCTGCTGGGATCTGGATCTAGGCGGAGTGTCCGTGGTGGAGGACTACTCACCTCCTGGTCAGGAGCAGATTTCTCACTTCGAAGAATTTAGTCAGTGGCTCGCAGCTGCCCTGAATGATTTCATCGAATACGAAGAGTGAAGTCTTCTCGGTAGCGATCACTCCCAGATTTGCGTTGAGGGCGGGTACGGCTCGGCGATGGGCGATGCCTCTGATGTGGCAGAGGCTGAGGGTGATCCGCTTCAACGCGCGCCAGCGTTCCTCAGGCTCGGTGGCGGTGCGTTCGACCGAGTGCCCGTACGTTGCGCAGGAGCACGTTGTAGGTCCGATCGTCGACGTAAAGGGCCGAGTACTCCACAGCGTGGTGATAGTTCCGCTGCGGAAACTTCGGTGGAGCGCCAGTTCATCAGGGAGGGCCACTCCGCTTCGCTCGGAGTGGCCCTCCCTGCTGAACCTCGCAATTGCTGAAAGAGGGGGGACTTCCTGTGGAATACATAGGTGCGTTCGAAGAGTTGTTCGTGGTCGAGGGGTATCGCGAGATACGTAAGATGGCCGCAGAGCGGTTGGCTTCTGGTCGTTCCGAACCCGCGCTGTACTTGTGGTTGGGGCTTGGGCACATGGCCGAGGATGAAGACGACCATGATGCCGCGGCGGAAGCGGCGTTTCGGCGTGGGCTGGAGCTTGCTCCGGACGACATCGACCTGATCGCCGCGTATGCCGAGCTCTGTCTGCGGGCCGACGGGTTCGACTATCCGGGGCGCGTGAGGCGTGCGCCGGAATTGGTCGCTCGGCTCAAGGAGTTGGCTGCGGGGTCTCCTCAAGACGAGCATGTGCAGGCGGTGTTGGCCTGGCATGGGCGTGGCTATCTCGAAGATTTTCGGCTGGCGGTGGTGGACGCGCGTCGGCGTCGAGCACAGCTGTCGCAGCAGAGTGCAGCCCTCGATTCCGCGGGAGCGGAGGGCTTTCGCGGCGCGAGCGGCGATGAGGTCACCGCTGCGCCCCGACAGGGCGCCGCAACCGTCGTCGAAGAGCATGAGGCGGCAGTGGCTGCCGCGACGGTGCAGGAGTTGTCGGGCCGGGCTGATGCTCCGCTGAGGTGGCTCGCCAGAAATCGTTCCGGGGCCTGGGTGTTGGCCGCGGGGTTGTCGTTCCTGACGAACATGCTGCTGCGCACGTTCGGTGTGGTCGAGGGGTTCACGCTGTGGGGCTTCCTCTGGTTCGCGCCCCTCTTGCTTCTGGACCGCCGCCTGGCTTCTGCCCGGGAACGGGCGCGGCAGTCGGTTGTCGACAGGATCGTCCAGAGCGTTGATCGTGGGCCGGCTGGCGAGCCGGGTACCTCTGATTCCTGACCCACAGGATCGGCAGCGCCTCCGTACGGGGAACGATCACTAGATGAACGGGTAAAGATCTTCAGAGTCCGCTGGCGACGCAGGTCAGACCCACTCGTGAACACCCCCTTGAACTGTCAAAACGCCCAACAACACTAAGGGCTGTCCCGGGGCGGTGATGTGGTCCGCGGCGGTGTTGCTGCCTGCGTTTCCGGGCCGCAGCACAGCGGCCAGCGGTTCGCCGGACCCGCCGGTGGCGAGGGTGTCGATGAGCCGGGAGACCGTCGGATCTGAGGCCACCGTCCCGAACACACCGGGCTCCGCCCACAGCATGGCGACATCGGCGAGGCAGTCGCCGCCGAGCACGACCGCGAGCGCGAGATCCAGCACCGTCTTGCCAGGATCGTGCACCGCGCGGGACTTCCGCCAGGGCGCCAGCGCCGTCGACATCGCCTGATCAAAACCGGACTTGCGGACCTTCTCCACCAGCAGCACGGCCCCGGCCGGCGAGACCACCCCGCGACCGCCGCCCTCAGCGCGAACACGCGAGTACGACTCGATACGACTCCGCGACCTGCAACTCCGCGTCCGTGCCTACCAACAGACACCCGACTGGAAGACCCACTACGCGGTCCACTCCGGAGTGGAAGGCACAGTCAACGAGTTCGCGCACGGCCACGGCATGCGCCGCTGCCGATACCGGGGACAGGGCAAAGCCCACGTCCAGCACGTCCTGGCCACCATCGCCATCAACATCGAGCGCCTCAGCAGTCTCCCACCGACCGAAGAAGCGCCCCCTCCCTGTCGGCCGACCGCCTTCCAGAACTCCCTCGACCAACGCGAGATCCCCCGGCCAAAATCCTGGCGCACCCTGGGCACCTGATCTCGGCAACTCCAAAATCCCCGACAGAGTCAAGTTAAGCCTCGTCTCGCTGCGAACCCCTGCTGACCCGCTGCCAGAGACAGGATGAGAACGGCTCTTTGAGGCCGCTGACTCCTCGCCCCGTCGGCCGAGGGTCGGCGGCAGCCCCAGCCTCGCAGCGGACGCAGCTACCGGAATCTGCCGGGCCGTACGAGGGCACGCAGAGTACAGGACTCTCCGCCGCGAACTCGGAGACTCTGCCGAGGCCGGGGGCACGCACCCCGCCCCCGCCTCACCCCCCGGCCATCTCCCACACCAGCACCTCGGCGCCCGCGCCCCCCGCGACGAGTTCCAGCCCCCGGGAGCCGGTGACACGGGCCGCGTCGCCGGGGGTCAGCAGCGCCTCCCCCAGCGCGGCCTCCCCGCGCACCGCGTGCACATAGGCGAAGGGTGCCTCCGGCAGGGCGGCGCGCTCCCCGGCGGCGAGGCGGTGCACGTGCAGCAGGGCGCCCGCCTCGGGGAGTTCGTAGGGGGTGGCGTCGGCGACGCCGCGGACGATCTCGTACGAGGGGTCACCGCCCGGGTCCCGCGGGGCCAGCCACATCTGCACGAAGACCAGCGGCTCCGTCCCGTCGTTGCGCTCCACGTGCCGCACGCCCGAGGCCGCGCTCAGGCGCTGGACGTCACCGCGGCGCACCACCGTGGCGTGGCCCGCGGAGTCGCGGTGGGTGAGTTCGCCGGAGACCACCCAGGTGACGATCTCGGTGTGGCTGTGCGGGTGCTCCGCGAACCCGGCCCCGGGCGCGAGGCGCTCCTCGTTGCAGGCGAGCAGGGCGCCGAAGCGCAGGTTGTCCGGGTCGTAGTGCCCGCCGAAGGAGAACGCGTGCCGGGAGGTGATCCCGGCGTCCGGCTCGCCTCCCGGGTAGCGGTCCCCGGCGCGGTGGACGGAGATCGTGGTGGCTGTCACGGGACCACGGTAGCGGTGCCCCGCGCCGGCCCGGCGGGACCGGTCGGGCTCCCCCGGCACTCCGCCCGGCGGGACCGGTCGAGCCCCCTGCACTCCGCCCGGCCGTCCGGATAAGGCAGTCTTGTCCCCGTGCCCGAACCTGCCGCGAACGCCTCCCACCCCCACTCCGCGACCCTGCGCCGCCTGGAGCAGTCCTCCGGCCGTCTCGCGGCGAACGCGATCGCCCGCATGGACGAGTCCTTGCCCTGGTACCGGGCGATGCCACCGGAGAACCGGTCGTGGATCGGGCTGGTCGCCCAGGCGGGCATCGCCGCGTTCACCGAGTGGTTCCGGCACCCGGAGACCCCGCAGGCCATCTCGACCGACGTCTTCGGCACCGCGCCGCGGGAGCTGACCCGGGCGATCACCCTGCGGCAGACCGTGGAGATGGTGCGCACCACGATCGAGGTCATGGAGAGCGCGATCGAGGAGGTCGCGGCCCCGGGCGACGAGTCGGTGCTGCGGGAGGCGCTGCTGGTGTACGCGAGGGAGATCGCCTTCGCCACCGCCCAGGTGTACGCGCAGGCCGCGGAGGCCCGCGGCGCCTGGGACGCGCGGCTGGAGTCGCTGGTGGTCAACGCGGTGCTGTCCGGCGAGGCGGACGAGGGCGCCGTGTCGCGGGCGGCCGCGCTCGGCTGGAACTCGCCGGACCATGTGTGCGTGATCCTCGGGACCGCGCCGGACGGTGACAGCGAGCTGACCGTGGAGGCCATCCGCAGGGCGGCGCGGCACGCCAAGCTCCAGGTGCTGACCGGTGTCCTCGGCGACCGGCTGGTGGTGATCGCCGGCGGCAGCGACAACCCGCTCCAGGTGGCCAAGGCGCTGATCGGCCCGTACGCGGCGGGGCCGGTCGTGGCGGGCCCCGTGGTGCCGGACCTGCTGGCCGCCACGCGGTCCGCCCAGGCGGCCGCCGCGGGGCTGAAGGCGTGCTCCGCCTGGCAGGACGCGCCCCGCCCCGTGCTGGCGGACGATCTGCTGCCGGAGCGGGCGATCGCCTCCGACCCCGCGGCGCGCGAACAACTGGTGGAGGAGATCTACAGACCGCTGGAGGAAGCCGGGTCGGCGCTGCTGGAAACTCTCAGTGTCTATCTGGAACAGGCGAGCAGTCTGGAAGGCGCGGCGCGGATGCTCTTCGTCCACCCGAACACCGTGCGCTACCGGCTCCGACGTGTGACCGACGTCACCGGATGGTCACCCTCGGACGTCCGCTCCGCCTTCACGCTGCGGATCGCCCTGATCTTGGGGCGTCTGGCCGACGCGGACACACAGCCCTAGACTTTTGTGGGACACCGACAATTCCCCCGACGGTTCTTCGTCCTTGTCCTCACGGGCGGGCGGAGCCGTCCACAAGAGAGAGTGTGAGGGTGCTCGTACTCGTCGCTCCCGGCCAAGGCGCCCAGACGCCCGGCTTCCTGACCCCCTGGCTCGAACTGCCCGGCGCGGCCGACCGCGTGGCGGCCTGGTCCGATGCCATCGGCCTCGACCTCGCCCACTACGGCACCAAGGCCGACGCGGACGAGATCCGCGACACGGCCGTCGCCCAGCCCCTGCTCGTGGCCGCGGGGCTGCTCTCGGCCTCCGCGCTCGGTGACCTGGTGCCCGGCGCCGTCGCCGGCCACAGCGTGGGCGAGTTCACCGCGGCCGCCTTCGCGCGCGTCGTGGACGACACGACCGCGCTGCGCCTGGTGCGGACCCGGGGGCTCGCGATGGCCGAGGCCGCCGCGGTCACCGAGACCGGTATGTCGGCGCTGCTCGGCGGCGACCCGGACACCAGCGTGGCGCACCTGGAGAAGCTGGGCCTGACCCCGGCCAACATCAACGGCGCGGGCCAGATCGTCGCCGCCGGCACCATGGAGCAGCTGGCGGCCCTGGCCGAGGACAAGCCCGAGGGCGTGCGCCGGGTGGTCCCGCTGAAGGTGGCGGGCGCGTTCCACACCCGCCACATGGCCCCGGCGGTCGAGACGCTGGAGCGGGCCGCGGCGGACGTCGCACCGGCCGACCCGGCGGCCACGTACGTGTCGAACAAGGACGGCGGGATCGTCGGCAACGGCGCCGAGGTGCTCTCCCGCCTGGTGGGCCAGGTGGCCAACCCGGTCCGCTGGGACCTGTGCATGGAGACCTTCGCGACCCTCGGGGCGACGGCTCTGCTGGAGGTGTGCCCGGGCGGCACGCTCACCGGCCTCGCCAAGCGGGCCCTGCCGGAGGTGGCCACCGTGGCGCTCAAGACACCGGACGACCTCGAAGCGGCGCGGGCGCTGATCGCCGAGCACGCCGCAGCCTGAGCCGGACAAGGAGCCGTAGAGCATGGCCAAGATCAAGCCCAGCAAGGGCGCTCCGTACGCACGCATCATGGGTGTCGGCGGCTACCGGCCGACCCGGGTCGTCCCGAACGAGGTCATCCTGGAGCGGATCGATTCCTCGGACGAGTGGATCCGCTCCCGGTCCGGGATCGCCACGCGCCACTGGGCCTCCCCCGAGGAGACCGTGACGGTCATGTCCGTCGAGGCCGCCGGCAAGGCCCTCGCGGACGCGGGCGTCGCACCGGAGCAGATCGGCGCCGTGATCGTCTCGACCGTCTCCCACTTCAAGCAGACGCCCGCGGTCGCCACCGAGATCGCGGACAAGATCGGCGCGGGCAAGCCCGCCGCGTTCGACATCTCCGCGGGCTGCGCCGGGTTCGGCTACGGCCTGACCCTGGCGAAGGGCATGATCGTCGAGGGCTCGGCCGAGCACGTGCTGGTCATCGGCGTGGAGCGGCTGAGCGACCTGACCGACCTGGAGGACCGGGCGACGGCCTTCCTCTTCGGCGACGGCGCCGGCGCCGTCGTGGTCGGCCCCTCGGACGAGCCGCACATCGGCCCCACGGTGTGGGGTTCGGAGGGCGACAAGTCCGAGACCATCAAGCAGACCGTGCCGTGGAACGAGTTCCGGCTCGGCGACCTCTCCCACCTCCCGCTCGACGAGCGCGGAGAGGTCAAGTTCCCCGCCATCACGCAGGAGGGCCAGGCGGTCTTCCGCTGGGCCGTCTTCGAGATGGCGAAGGTCGCCCAGCAGGCGCTGGACGCCGCCGGCATAGCGGCGGCCGACCTGGACGTCTTCATCCCGCACCAGGCCAACATGCGGATCATCGACTCGATGGTGAAGACGCTGAAGCTGCCGGAGCACGTCACGGTCGCCCGCGACGTGGAGACCACCGGCAACACCTCCGCCGCCTCGATCCCGCTCGCGATGGAGCGGCTCCTGGCGACGGGGCAGGCGAAGAGCGGCGACACCGCGCTCGTCATCGGCTTCGGGGCGGGTCTCGTCTACGCCGCGACGGTCGTTACCCTCCCCTAGGCGCCCGTCCGGGCCTCCGGATCCCCGGAACCCGCCCGTACGGCACCTGCCACACCCTCTGATACATACCGAAGGAGCGCCACATGGCCGCCACTCAGGAAGAGATCGTCGAAGGTCTCGCGGAGATCGTGAACGAGATCGCCGGCATCCCGGTCGAGGACGTCCAGCTGGACAAGTCCTTCACCGACGACCTGGACGTCGACTCGCTGTCCATGGTCGAGGTCGTCGTCGCCGCCGAAGAGCGCTTCGACGTCAAGATCCCGGACGAGGACGTCAAGAACCTGAAGACCGTCGGCGACGCCGCGGACTACATCCTCACCCACCAGGCCAAGTAACCGTCCTGGGAACCTGACGCGCTGTCCGCCACCCGCGGTGGCACCGTGACAGTTCGGCACCCCCTTACACGTGGAGAAAGAATTCCTGTGAGCTCGACCAATCGCACCGTGGTCGTCACCGGTATCGGCGCAACCACACCGTTGGGTGGCGACAGCGCATCGACCTGGGAGGGCCTGCTCGCCGGCCGTTCCGGCGCGACGGTCCTGGAGGACGAGAAGTACGCCGACCTCCCGGTCCGCATCGCCGCGACCGCCGCGGTGGACCCGTCCGAGGTCCTGCCGCGCCCGCTGGCCCGGCGGCTGGACCGCTCGGCGCAGTTCGCCCTGATCGCCGCACGCGAGGCGTGGGCGGACGCCGGCTACACCGCCCCCGCGGGCGAGGACGAGGCCGTGGCACCGGCCCGCCTGGGCACCGTCATCGCCTCCGGCATCGGCGGCGTGACGACCCTGCTCGACCAGTACGACGTGCTGAAGGACAAGGGCGCCCGCCGCGTCTCCCCGCACACCGTGCCCATGCTGATGCCGAACGGCCCCTCGGCCAACGTCGGCCTGGAGGTCAACGCCCAGGCGGGCGTGCACACCCCGGTCTCGGCGTGCGCCTCGGGCGCCGAGGCGATCGGCTACGCCGTCGAGATGATCCGCACCGGCCGTGCCGACGTGGTCGTCGCGGGCGGCACGGAGGCGGCGATCCACCCGCTGCCGGTCGCCGCCTTCGCCAACATGATGGCGATGTCCAAGAACAACGAGGAGCCCACCAAGGCCTCCCGCCCGTACGACACCGGCCGGGACGGCTTCGTCCTCGGCGAGGGCGCCGGCGTGGTGGTCCTGGAGTCGGCCGAGCACGCGGCCCGGCGCGGCGCGCGGGTCTACTGCGAGGTGCTGGGCCAGGGCCTGTCGGCGGACAGCCACCACATCGCGCAGCCGGAGCCGACGGGCCGCGGTATCGCGGCGGCGCTGCGGAACCTGCTGGAGAGCACGGACCTCAAGCCCTCCGAGGTCGTGCACCTCAACGCGCACGCGACCTCCACCCCGCAGGGCGACGTCGCGGAGATCAAGGCCCTGCGCGCCGTCCTCGGCGACGACCTGGACCATGTGGCGGTCTCGGCGACCAAGTCGATGACCGGTCACCTGCTGGGCGGCGCGGGCGGCATCGAGACCGTGGCCACGGTCCTGGCGCTGCACCACCGCACGGCGCCCCCGACGATCAACATCGACGAGCTGGACGAGTCGGTGGACGCGGACGTCGTCCGCGACGAGCCGCGCGCCCTCCCCGAGGGCACCATCGCCGCGATCAACAACTCCTTCGGCTTCGGCGGCCACAACGTGGTCCTCGCCTTCCGCACGGTCTGACCGACCCGCGCGACACGCCGGACACGGTGGCCCGCACCCCCGACGGGGGTGCGGGCCACTGCGCGTCGCGGGGCCGGGGCCCCCGGCGGAGGGCTTCCGGGCGGAAGGGGCTCCCGGGGGAGGGCTCCCGGCGGAGGACGGAGAGGGTGCGGGGCTCAGACCACCTGGTGGAGCCAGCGCACCGGGGCGCCCTCACCGGCGTGGCGGAACGGCTCCAGCTCGTCGTCCCAGGGCTTGCCGAGCAGCTTGGCGAGCTCGTCCTCCAGCTCCGTCTCCCCGTGGGAGGAGCGGGCCAGGGCGGCCCTCAGCCGGTCCTCCGGGACCAGGATGTCGCCGTGGATGCCCGTCACGGCATGGAAGATGCCCAGGTCGGGGGTGGCGCTGTAGCGCTCGCCCTCGGCGGTCGCACAGGGCTCGGCCGCCACCTCGAAGCGCACCTGCCAGCCCCGCAGGGCGGAGGCGAGCCGGGAGGCCGCGCCCGGTTCGCCGCGCCAGGAGAGTTCGGCTCTCCAGGTGCCGGGGGACGCGGGCTGGCGGATCCAGTCGAGCTGGACCCGCGTGCCGAGCACCCCCGCGACGGCCCACTCGATGTGCGGGCACAGCGCGCGCGGTGCGGAGTGGACGTACAGAACGCCACGTGTCGTCACCGGGACCTCCAGTGTGGGACGGGGATCACCTTCCCAGCGGCCTCAGTAAACAGCATCCGGCGCGGCGCTCCGCGAAGGGGACATCCGGTGACGCGATGTAATTTACTGGCGCCGATGGGCCAGATGCCTCTGGGTCGACGGGGAAAAGCTACCGTGCGGGCGCGGCCCGGGGGTGGCGTACTCTCGGTCCCGGACCCGTACGCACCAGGTATTCACCCGCCAGGAGTCGATCACCGGGTCCGGGGAGGAGTGGCACGGATGCGCCAGGGCTCCACGGGGCGCCGATCGCGCCGCGGCCCCGCCGCGGCCGCCGCCCTCGGCCTCCTCCTCACCGCCGCACTCGGGGCCTGTGACGCTCCGTCACCGCACGAGGGGACGCGCACCGGGGTGTCCGCGTCCCCCTCGCCCTCGCCCAGCCCCGTGCCCCGCTGGGACCCCTCGCCCGCCTCGCTCGCCGCCGTCGGCGACTCGATCACCACCGGCTTTGACACCTGCCGCCTCCTCGCCGACTGCCCCGAGGCGTCCTGGGCGACCGGCACGGACGCGGACGTGGACTCGCTCGCTCTGCGGCTGCTGGGCCCCGAGGCGCTCGGCAGCCGCAGCTGGAACCTCGCGGAGAGCGGTGCCGACGCCTCCGACCTGCCCGCCCAGATGGCGCGGGCGGCGGCGCACCGGCCGGAACTCGTCACCGTGATGGTCGGGGCGAACGACGCCTGCGCGGACACCCTGGACCGGATGACGCCGGTGGAGTCGTTCCGCGACGCGGTCGAGGAGGCCATGGAGGTGCTGCGGGAGAGCGCGCCCGGGGCGCAGGTGTACATGGCGAGCGTGCCGGACCTCAAGCACCTGTGGGCGACGGGCCGCGACGATCCGCTCGGGCGCGGCATCTGGCAGCTGGGGATCTGCGCGACCATGCTCGCCGACGCCCGGGACGACGGCCCGCAGGCACGCGAGCGCCGGGCGGCGGTGCACCGCAGGGTGATCGCGTACAACACCGTGCTGCGGGAGGTGTGCGAGGCGGACGAGCGCTGCCGCCACGACGGCGGCCGGGTCTTCGGCTTCCGCTTCGGCAAGGAGCAGTTGAGCCGCTGGGACTGGTTCCATCCCAGCCGGGACGGGCAGCGGCGGCTGGCCGAGATCGCCTACCGGGCCGTCACCGCGCCCCGGGCACCGTAGCCGGGAGCCCGCCCGGCCCGGAATACTTCCGCCTCGACCCGACGGAAGGACCACCGTGCCCCTCGACCGCTTACCGATACCGCGGCGGACGCGACCGCGCACCGCACCGGCCGCCCCCGCCCTCGCCGTGCTCGCCGCCTCCGCCGCCCTGGCGCTCGCTTCCGCTCCCCCCGGCGCCGCCGCCCCGCCGCCCGGCGGGTCCGCTCCCCCGCCCGGTGCGACCGCACCGGCGCCCACCGTCGAGGAGCGGCGCCTGTCCCGCCCCGAGCCGCAGGAGATCCTCCGGCGCGGCGGCCTCGCCGACGCGGGGCCCTCGCTGGAGCGGGCGCTCGGCCGCGCCCGGTCGCTCCACCAAGCCGAGGCCGCCGTGGCCCGCCACGGCGCGGCCCTGTGGGAGCGGGCCGTCGCCCGGGCCCAGGGCCGGGGGCCCGCACGGGGCGACCTGGCCCGCGGCGACGACCGCCCGCTCTACTGGGCGCGGTTGGACATGACGGCCCGGCTGCGCCACTGGGAGCCGCCGTTCGCCCTGGACGCGGCGGACCGGGCACGCCTGGAGGAGCGGCTGGAGCGCTCCTCGCGCGGGCAGGACTCGCTGCGCTTCCCGGGGGGCGGGGGCGTGCGGCGGGTGGTGGTGACCGGGTTCGACCCGTTCACCCTCGACCGTGACATCCGGATCGGCAACCCCTCGGGGGCCGCCGCGCTCGCCCTGGACGGCACCTGGATCCGCACGCCCGACGGCCCCGCCCGCGTCGAGGCCGCGGTCTTCCCCGTCCGCTGGGAGGACTTCACCGGCGGCGAGGTGGAGCGGACCCTGGCGCCCGTGCTCCCGCGGGCCGACCTCTTCGCCACCGTCAGCCAGGGGCGGGTGGGGCGCTTCGACATCGAGCGGTTCAACGGGGCCTGGCGCGGCGGCTTCCCCGACAACGCGAACCTCTCCCGCACCGGCACGGTGCCCGTCTCCGACCCGGCCTCGCAGCCCCAGTGGACGGCCACCACACTCCCCTACGCGGCGATCACCGAGGCCGCGACGGGCCCCTTCCCCGTCCTGGACAACACGGCGGTGACGGAGATCCCGGCGGGTTCCGCCGAGCCGGTGGTGCGGCCGCAGGGCCCGACCCCCGGCTCCACGGCCCGTGCGGGCGGCGGTGGTGACTACCTGTCCAACGAGATCGCCTACCGGGCGACCCTGCTGCGCGACCGGCTGGCGCCCGGCGTGCCCGGCGGACACGTCCACACGCCGGTGCTGCGCTTCGGGGAGGGCAACACCTCGCAGGTCACCGACCCCGAGTACGTCCGCAACCGGCGCGCGATCGTCGAGCAGGTGCGCATGATCATCACCGTGGCGCTGGAGGCACCGCCCGGGCGATGATGGCGGAATGAGGATCGCAGCAGCGCAGTTCCCGTCCGTGCCCGGTGACATCGCGGCGAACGTCCGCTCCATGGCCGGCCTCGTCCGCGAGGCCGCCGCCAGGGGCGCACGCTTCGTCGCCTTCTGCGAACTGGCCGCCCACGGCTACGCGCTGGAGCCGATAGCGGCGGACCCGGGAAGCTGGCTCACCGAGGACGACCCCCGGCTGGAGCCCGTGCGCGAGGCGTGCCGGGAGACGGGCACCGCGGCCCTGGTGGGCTGCGCCGCCCGCACCGACGGCGACCGGCCCGCCATCACGGCCCTGGTCATCGGCCCGGACGGGGAACTGCTGACCCGCTACGACAAGCGGCACCTGTACGGCAGGGAGTCGGAGGTCTTCACGGCCGGGGCGGCGGAGGGCCGGTTCACCGTGGACGGGGTGCGCTTCGCGGTGGCGGTCTGCTATGACAACCGCTTCCCCGAACTCGCGCGGAGCGCGGCGGCCGACGGCTGCACGGTCTACGCGGCCTCCTCGGTGCTGGTGGAGGGCAACGACTCCTTCGAGACCGTCTACCCGGTCCGGGCCCGGGAGAACGGGCTGTACGTCCTGGTCGCCAACCAGGTCGGCCCGGCGGACCCGGGCCACTGCCCGGGCGGCAGCGCGGTGTGGTCCCCGGACGGGGCACGGGTCGCGTCGGCGGGCGCGCAGGCGCCGGGGCTGGCGGTGGTGGAACTCCCCTGACCTGCGGGGGCCGCCCGCCGCCGGGCACGGTTCCTTCGGGGCCGTTCGGCACCCCCGGCGGGGTCCACCAGCCCTCCCCCGGGGCCCGCGGGCGCCGCCAGACTGGTGGCGTCGTCCCGACGAGGAGGCCGCCATGAGCAGCAGTACCGCATCGCCGCGCGTCGCCGCCGCGCTGCCCGCCCCGTACCGCGACCGCCTGATGGGCTGCGCCCGCCGGGTGTCCTTCCCCGACGGGGCGCGGCTCTTCGAGGAGGGCGGGGCGGCCGACCGCTTCTGGGTGGTCCGCACCGGGAACGTCGCACTCGACGCCCGGGTCCCCGGCCGCCCCCGGGCCGTCGTGGAGACCGTCGGCACCGGTGAACTGGTCGGCTGCTCGTGGCTGTTCGCCCCCTACCGGTGGAACCTGGGCGCCGAGGCCACGACGCCGGTGCGCGCGGACGAGTTCGACGCGCGGCGGGTGCGGGAGCTGATGGACGCCGACCCGGCGTTCGGCTCGGCGCTGGGGCATGTCGTCGGCCGGGTGCTGGCCCATCGGCTGTCCTCGGCGCGCATCAGGCTGCTGGACCTCTACGCCCCGCACGGCAGCGGCCTGTAGGTCCGTCGCCCGACACGGGGCGGCCCCGCGGACGGCTCCGGGGCCGGCCCGCAGGGCGGCGGCGCCCGGACCTGCCGGACGCTGACGGCGGCGCCCGGACCGGGCGCCGCCGTCAGCAGGGACCCGGGCGGACGCAGGGGCTCAGGCGGACGCCGCGGGGCCCGGGGCGGCGTGGTTCAGCTCCTCCCCGATGTGGTGGGCCCAGCTGCGGATCCTCTCGGGGTTGCGGAAGTCGCCGCCCTTGCCGCCGCGCACCATGGCGCGGGCGAACCGGCCCGGGGTCTCCTCCGTGAGGCTGCCGCCGAAGGTGATGTGCTCGCGACCGCCGAGGCGCTTCATCTGCCGGGCGACACCGGGCACCGGCTCGATCTCCCGTTCCTCGGCGGAGGTGTCGACGGGACCGCTGCTGAACAGCCACACCGGGCGCTCGCGGAGCTGCTCGGCATGGCGGCGGGCGCACCGGCGGGCCTTGCCGCTCCAGTGCCCCGCGTAGAGGGAGCCGCCGAGGACGACTCCGTCGTAGCGGCTGACGTCGGTGACGGACTCCGCGGGCATCACCTCGGCGTCGAGTCCGTCCTCGCGCAGGGACCTGCCGATCTCGTCGGCGATTCCGGCCGTGGCGCCGTGGCGGCTGCCGTAGGCGACGAGCACACGCTTGCGGTTCATGGCTTCTCCCCGGGTGGGATCGATGGCCGGTGGGTGAGGGGGGCGTGCGGTCTCAGTCCGTGTGCGCATGGCGGGCGTGCCGCTGCCGCTCCTCGGCGAAGGCGGGCGGCACCACCTCGACGGGGCAGTGGGCGTGGTGCAGCACGCTGTGGGCGACCCGGCCGAGGGACGGGCGCCCCACGGGCAGTTTCCTGCGGTGACTTCCCATGACCAGCAGGTCCGCGTGGGCGCTGGCCTCGACGAGGGCGCCGGGGACGCTGGTGCCGGTGTCGACGTGGGGGCTGACGGTCAGCTCCGGAAAGACCCCCTGCACCTGGTCGGCCAGGTCCTTGAGCTCCTGCACCCGCTCGCGGGCCACGTCGTCCAGGTCGTCCAGCATCGTGGCGACATCCCCCACATGGCCCAGCACGTTCCAGACGGCGAGCATCCGCAGGGAGGCCTTGCGCGCCTCGGCCTCGGCCGCGGCGAGCAGGAGCCAGTCGAGGTCGGCGGCTCCGTGGACGGCCGCCGTGACCGTGCCCGTGCCCGGGCGGTCCGCCTCGCCCCGGACGACGACCACGGGCACCTCGGCGCGGGCCACCACGCCGAGGCCGACCGAGCCGAGCAGCAGCGCGGAGAACCCGCCGAGCCCGCGGCTGCCGACCACGACCGTCGCCCGGTGAGCGGCCGCGGCCCGCAGTCCCGCCAGCGGCTCCATCCGGCTGAGCTCGGTGGTCATGGCCAGGTCGGGGAAGCGCTCCCGGACGGCCGAGGCGGCCTCGACCAGCAGGTCGTGACCGGCCTCCCGGACCGACTGCAGGGTCTCGGCGGTGGAGAACAGGGCGCGCCGGTCGGTGTCGGCGGCGTGGACGAGGGTGAGCGGGCGGCCCCGGCGGTCCGCCTCCGCGGCGGCCCACAGCACGGCCTCCCTGGCTCCGTGGGAGCCGTCCACTCCGACGACGACCCCGCCGAGTTCCGGGCGGGTGGGGATGTCGCTCTGCATGACTCCTCCTCCGGCATGGGCGGCGGGGCCCGGCGGTGCGCAGCCCCCGGTGCCTCCACCGTCGCACCGCACGACCGGGGCGGGAAGGGCCGACCGGTCCCCGGGGGGCCCGGTCGGCCCCGGCCCGCGCCGTACCGCGCGGAGACGGTCGGCCTCGGGGGGCCCTCCGGGGCCGGGCGGAGGACGATGGGGGCAGGAGGTGATCCGCATGGCTGTCCCCGGCTACCCGCCCGTGAGGGTGTCCGCCCGGCTGGACGAGCCGCTCTCCCGCTGGCTCTGGCTGGTCAAGTGGCTGCTGGCGCTCCCCCACTGGATCGTGCTCGCCTTCCTGTGGACGGCGTTCCTGGTGCTGAGCGTGGTCGCGTTCTTCGCGATCCTGTTCACCGGCCGGTATCCGCGGCAGGTGTTCGACTTCAACCTGGGGGTGCTGCGCTGGTCCTGGCGCGTGTCCTTCTACTCCTACGGGGTCCTCGGCACGGACCGGTACCCCCCGTTCAGCCTGGGCCCGGAGCCGGACTACCCCGCGCGCCTGGACATCGCCTACCCGGGGGAGCTGTCGCGCGGTCTGGTCCTGGTGAAGTGGTGGCTGCTGGCGCTGCCGCACTACCTCGTGCTGGGGGTGTTCCTGGGCGGTGTGCGCGGCACCTGGAGCACCGGGCTGAGCGGTCTGCTGGTCCTGTTCGCGGGGATCGCGCTGGCCGCGACCTCGCGCTACCCGTCCGGCATCTTCGACCTCGAGGTGGGGCTGCACCGCTGGGCGCTGCGGGTGGCCGCCTACGCGGCGCTGATGACGGACGCCTATCCGCCCTTCCGGCTGGAGCAGGGCGGCTCGGAGGCGGACGGGGACGGGCCGGGAGCCTTCGAGGCGGACGCGCCCGGGCCTGCCGCGTCCGGACCGGACTGGACCAAGCCGTCCGGCCCGGCATGACCCGGCCGGTTCCGCCGGGCCTCAGCCTTCGCGGCCCGCCTCGGGCCAGTGGACCGGCGGCGGGGTGGCGCCCGCGGGCGCGGCGGGCGACTGCGGCGCGGCGGGCGGCTGCGGCGCGGCGGCGCCGGGAGCGGCCGCGTCGGCGGCCTCGCCCTCCGGGACCATCGCGCGCGCCATCAGGGTGGCCCCCGCCACCGCCCCGGGCATCAGCAGCACGGCGACGAAGGGCACCAGGAAGGCGAGGACGAGGGGGACGCCGAAGCCGAGCGCGCGCAGCCGCCGGGCGCGCAGCAGGGCGAGGCGCTCACCGAACGGGACCCCCCGGCGCTGGAGCGCGACCGCCGTCAGCTCCTCGGTGAGGAAGAAGCCCGAGACGCAGAAGCCGATCACGGGGACCACGGTCTGCCCGGCGACCGGGATGAAGCCGCAGGCGAAGAGGATCACCCCGTAGAAGGCGACCCGCAGCAGGATCCGCAGGGAGTCCCGCGCGGAGATCCACAGTTCCCGCCAGAGGGGCAGGTCGGAGGTGGGTACCCGGCCGCCCTCGGTGCGGTCCACCTGCTCGGAGAGCGACTCGTAGAAGGGCTGGCCCACCAGCAGGGTGACGGCCGTGAAGGTGATCACCGCGAGGAAGAGGCCCAGCGCGAAGAGCAGCGCGGTCAGCGTGCCCCGGAGCAGGCCCTGCCACGGCGAGGTCCAGTCGTCGGCGAAGGGCGTCGCCCAGGACGTCACGTCGTCGGCGCCGGCGACCAGGCCGGCGAGGGCGGCCGCGTAGAGCACCAGTGTCACCAGACCGGGCAACAGGCCGAAGCCGAACCACCGCCCGTGCCGGAAGACCCAGCGCTGACCCTGCATCAGATAGGAGAAGCCCACCCCGAGATCACGCATGGGCCAAGCCTAAGGGGTGGCTCTTCACCCTCGGTGGCGGAAGCGTCTTCGGTGCGTCCGGATCGTGTACCGGTTCCCGCGGCCTCCCCTGGTGCGGGGCGCCGGGCCGCACGGAGGACGCGGCGCCCGCCCGGGGACCGGGCGGGCGCCGCGGACGGCCGGCCTCCGTCAGACGGCCAGGTCGACCGTGATGTTGCCGCGGGTGGCCTTGGAGTAGGGGCACACCTGGTGGGCCTTGGCGACGAGGTCCCGGGCGGTGGCCGGGTCCACCTGCGGGATGGTCGCCGAGATCCTCACGATGATGCCGAAGCCGTCGTCGTTCCTGCCGATGCCGACCTCGGCGGTCACCGTCGAGCCGGAGACGTCGACGTTCTCCTGACGGGCGACGACGCCGAGGGCGCCCTGGAAGCAGGCGCTGTAGCCGGCGGCGAACAGCTGCTCCGGGTTGGTGCCGGAGCCGCTGCCGCCCATGGCCTTCGGCGGGTTGACGACGACGTCGAGGCTGCCGTCGTCGGTGGCGACGCGCCCGTCGCGGCCGTTGTGCGCGGTGGCCACGGCCGTGTAGAGCACGTCGGACTGCTGGATGGACATGGAGTCGTTCCTCCTGCTGGTTCGCCGCGACTCGCGCCCACGATCGCGACGGCTGCGCAAGAGCCTAACGGGTGACGCTCAGGCCAGGGAAACGATCATCTTGCCGGTGTTCTCGCCCCGCATCAGGCCCGCGAAGGCGTCGTAGCCGCGCTCGATGCCCTCGACCACGGTCTCGTCGTAGCGGAGTTCGCCGGAGGCGATCCAGCCGGAGACGTCGCGGACGAACTGCTGCTGGAGGTGCTTGTGGTCGTTGACCAGCATGCCCTGCAGGCGCAGCCGCTTGCCGATGACCAGGGCCAGGTTGCGCGGGCCGGGGGCCGGCTCGGTGTTGTTGTACTGCGCGATCATGCCGCAGATGGTGGCCCGGCCGCCGATGTTGAACGAGGAGATCGCGGCCTCCAGGTGCTCGCCGCCGACGTTGTCGAAGTAGACGTCGATCCCGTCGGGGGCGGCCTCCTTCAGCTGCTCGGCCACGGGGCCGTTCTTGTAGTTGAAGGCCGCGTCGAAGCCGTACCTGTCGACGAGGAGGGAGACCTTCTCGTCGGAGCCGGCCGAGCCGATCACCCGGGACGCGCCCTTGATCCGCGCCATCTGGCCGACCTGGCTGCCCACGGCTCCGGCGGCGCCGGAGACGAAGACGGTGTCGCCCTCCTTGAAGGAGGCGACCTCGAACAGGCCCGCGTAGGCGGTCAGGCCGGTCATGCCCAGCACGCCGAGGTAGGCGGAGAGGGGCGCGAGCTTGGCGTCGACCGCGACGGCATGCTCGGCGGGGAGCTCCGCGTACTCGCGCCAGCCCAGCCCGTGCAGCACGTGGTCGCCCACCGCGAAGCCCTCGGCGGAGGAGGCGACGACCTCGCCGACCGCGCCGCCGTCCATCGGGCGGTCCAGCTGGAACGGCGGGGTGTAGGACTTGACGTCGTTCATCCGGCCGCGCATGTAGGGGTCGACCGAGAAGTACAGGTTGCGGACGAGGATCCGGCCCTCTCCGGGCGCGGAGACCTCGGCCTCCCGCAGCGCGAAGTCCTCGGGCTTCGGCACGCCGTGCGGACGGGCGACGAGGTGCCATTCACGGCCGGACGTGGGAAGAGCGGACATGGTGCGTGCCTCCAGAGAGATACTTCAGTACGTGAAACAACCATGCCCCTGGATATTTCATGTTGTCAAGTAAATGGGTATCCTGATGCCCATGGCCACTCCCGGAGCAGACCCCCTGACCATCGAGGTCGTCGAACTCATCGGCGCCGTCGTGGCCCGGTACCACGAGGAGTACGAGGAGGCCGCCGCCCAGCACGCCCTCACCGGTGTGCAGGCGCGGGTCCTGAGCCTGCTCTCCCTCGAACCGCTGCCGATGCGCCGCGTGGCCGAGCGGCTCAAGTGCGAGCCGTCGAACATCACCGGCATCGTGGACCGGCTGGAGGCCCGCGGCCTGGTGGAGCGCCGTCCGAGCCCCGACGACCGCCGGGTCAAGCTCGCCGGGGCCACCGAGGAGGGCCGCGCCACGGTCTGCCGCCTGCGCACCTCGCTCGACTTCGCCCGGGAGCCGCTGGGAGAGCTGTCGACCGAGGAGCGCACCGCCCTGCGCGACCTGCTGCGCCGGATGCTCGGCACCCGCGACTGAGGCACCCCGGTACGGCCCCGCACCGGTCCCGGCGTCACGGCCGGGCCCGGCGCACCTGCCGTCGCGGCTCAGACGCACCACCACAGGAACCGCCTGCACGGTGGTGCCTCCGGAGCGGGAGGCGGCGAGGGCGAGGCGGAGACGGAGGGGGAGGCCGAAGGAGGTGCGGCCGAGGACGGCGAAGCGCTCCCGCCGGGACCGCCCGAAGCCTCCGGCGGCCCGCCGGTGGGTGCGGGCGAGGACCCCTCAGGCACCGGGGGCGCCGCCCCGGCCGGCCCCGAGGGGCTCGCGGCACCGGGCGCGAGGGCCGTGGCGGGGGCCCCGCCCGCGGAGGGCCGCGCACCGCCGCCCGTGCCGGAGGGGCGGGCCGTGCCCGTACCGGCGGGCCGGGGGGCCGCGGAGGGAGCCGCCGGCCGCCCGGCGGCCTCCTCGGGGCCGGACGCGGACGCCCGGGGGGTCACCGGCTCCAGCGGCTCCGGCTGCTCCGGCGCGGTGGCGGCGCTCTCCCTCACCCGGGTCGCGGCCCCGTCGCCCGCTCCCCCGGCGGCCAGCTCGGCCAGCCCCAGGAGGCCCGCCGCCAGCACCAGGCCCGACACCCCCACCACGACCGTGCGCCCCCGCCCCCGGCGGGCGCGGCGGGCGCGATGCCCGGGCGCGGCGGCCGTGCGCCCGGCCTGCCGCCGGGCGGACCGCGCACCCGACGGACGGAGCGGTACCGCGGCCGGCTCCCCCGGAGCCCGGGCGCCCCGCCCCACGGGCGGACCGGTCCGGTCCGGCGGCGGTGCGGCACGGTGGGCGGGCGTACGGGCCGGGGCGGCGGCCGGTCGCCCCGCGGCGGGTGGTGCGGAGCCGAGGCGGCGGAGCTCCTCGGCGGGGGTACCGCACCCGGCGCAGGCCAGAGCTCCGTTGAGGTGCCGTCCGCACGGGTGGCAGTAGTCCATGGCCCTCGGAGACTAGGCGGACCCCCGGAGCGAAACGGCGGGACCGCGGTGAGGATCCTGTGTGGAATCCGGGCCTTTCTGCGCAGCCCCGCGGCCCGCTGGATCCCCGCGTCCGCCTCCGGCGTCCGGCCACGGCCGGGCAGGATGTCGTGCATGGACCACAGCGCCCCCTTCGGACCGCTCGACTTCCAGCTCGTCCTGCTGCGCCGCATGGCCGACCACCGGCCGGAGCTGGTCGAGGAGGCCCGCCGCGCGCTCGGCGCGGACGCCGCGCGGATGCGCGAGGCCAACCGCCGCTGGCAGGCCATGGCCCGCTCTCCCCGCGGCCGCGGCACCCTGGCCCGCTACCGCTCGGCGCTGGGACCGCCGCCGGAGGTGGAGCCGCGCCGCATCGGCGACCTCGCCTGCGAGGCCCTGCGCTGGCCGGTGCCGCTCTGGCCCGGCCTCCGTTTCGAGGTGCTCGCCTCCGCGGGCGGCGGGCCGGGCGGCAGGGCGGTGTGGAACGAGTGGCTGGTACGCGCCCCCGGTGAACCCGGCCCGGTACTGGACGGCGCCGCGGACCTCACGCCCTGGTCGGCGACGGTCGACGAGGTGGCCCGCGCCTTCGCGCCCGCCAGGCCCCTTCCGGGCACGGCACCGAGCAGGATGCGCCTGGCCTTCACCGACCCCGCCGACGGCGCGGAGCGCGTCGCCGACTTCACCTGGGGGCTGCTCCAGCAGGTGGACTGACGGCAGCGCCGGGCGGGGGCGGCAGACCGGGGAAGGGAGACCGCGGCGGGGACGGGAGACCGGAGGGAGGAGGGAAGGGCCGCCCGGGGCCGCGCGAGCCCGGCGCGGGCCGCGCGCCGTCTCCTCGGCCCCGCGACACCGCGGCCCGCGCCGGGTTCCGGATAGTGGATCGACCACCCGGTTTCGGGCAAGGTGTGCACAACTGTCCCCCACCGTCCCCCGGAGTCCGTGCGCCCCGGCAGGGCCTCCCGGCCCCGACCGCGCCCGTCCGCCGAGCGCCGGACGGGTCCACAGCACTGGAGTCGATGGTGCAGCCGCGTGCGACGTTCTGCGGCGTCTACGGCCTGGTGCAGGCCACCGTCCTGCTGGCGGCCCTGCACTCCGAGGGAGAGGTGTACACGCCCTTCGCCGACGCGGCGTGGATCCTGGTCACGGCCCTCGCCTCGGTGCTGGCCCACGGCTACGCACACCACATGGCCGCCCAGAGGGAGCGGGGTGACGCGGTGTCCGACCTCTGGCGGGGGCTGGGCGTCGCGGTCAGGGGGGAGTGGCCCATGGCCGCGGCGTGCCTCCCCACGGTGCTCCTGCTGGTCCTGGCGGGACTCGGCGACTGGCCGGAGCCGGTCACCACGGCCACGGGGCTGGGCATGAACACCCTGATCCTCTTCGCCTGGGGCGCCCGGACCGCGCTCTCCGTGGGGTACCGCCGCACCTCCGCCCTGCTCGCGGGCGCGGGCGACGCCGCCATCGGCGTGCTGATCGCCCTCGCCAACGCGGTGCTCAAGTAGCGGACCCGTCCGGGGCGACGGCACCCCGCGGGGCCCGCCCGGCCCGCGCCCGGGTGGCTCAAGCGGGCGCCCGCCCGGCTCAGCCCAGCGCGCGCGCGGCCGCCCGCGGCCGGACGATGCCAGGAGGTACCGCACTCGGGAGGACTCGCCATGACCGTCAGCCTTGAGCAGCTGCGCCGCTGCCATGTGGCCGTCGACCTCGGAGCCGCGCGCACGCGCGTGTTCGTCAAGGGCGCCGGACTCGTCGTCGACGAGCCGAGCGTCGCCGCCGTGAACACCCGGACCGGCGCGCTCATCGCCGTCGGCGCACTGGCCGAGCAGATGACCGGCCGCACGCCCGACTACATCCGGGTCGCCCGCCCCGTCTCCGGGGGCACCGTCGTGGACATCGAGATGGCCCAGCGGATGCTGCGCCATCTGCTCGGCGAGAAGCTCCGCCGCCAGCTGCGCCGGAAGCCCCGGCTCCGGGCAGCCGCCAGCACCCCGCACGACAGCGATCCGCTCGCCCAGCGGGCCACCGTGGAGACGCTGGTGGGGCTCGGGGCCCGCCGGGTCGAGCTGGTCGACACCCTGATCGCGGCGGCCGTGGGCTGCGGACTGCCGGTCGAGCAGCCGACCGCGACCATGATCATGGTGTGCGGTGCGGCGACCACGCAGATCGCCGTCCTCTCCCTCGGGTCCATCGTCACCGCCGAGCGCATCCCGATCGGCGGCAACGCCATCGACTACGCCGTCATCCAGCACCTGCGCCACCAGCACGAGCTGCTGCTGCCCAGCCAGTCGGTGCGCCCCCTGCAACTGGCCCTGCGGGGCAACGGCCTGAACGCCCAGGGCCCGGACGTGACCGAGATCCACGGCCGCGACGTGGCGACCGGGCTGGCCCGCTCGGTGCGGGTGGACACGGCCGCCGTCCGGGACGCGATCCACACCCCGCTGACCTCCGTCATGGACGGCATCGGCAAGGTGCTGCGGGTCTGCCCGCCCGACCTGGTCGCGGACCTGGTGGACCGCGGGATCATGATGGTCGGCGGGAGCGCCCTGCTGCCGGGGCTCGACCAGATGCTCCGCGACGCCACCGGGATGCCGGTGCAGATCGCCGAACGCCCGGACGCCTGCACGATCCTGGGGCTCGGGGCGATGCTGGAGGGCCGCATCCGCCCGATGACCCTGGACCCGCTCGCCGACTCGATCCCGGACACGGAGCCGGGCGCCCGCTCCGCGTTCCCCGCCGACGCCGGCGGAGAGGTGCCGCTGCCCGCGGCCGCCGACGCGGACGCCGAGGTCCGCTGAACTCCGGCGGGCCCCTCGGAGGCCCCTCCTCTCCGGACGACGGCGCCGGGTCCGGCGCGCCGCCGTCCGAAGCGGCGGGCCTGCTCCGGGCGATGGTCACCGCCGGGAACGCCCCCTCGCTCGGGCCCGCCCTCAGCCGCCTCGCGGACGCCGCCGCCGAACTGGTCGGGGCGCGCTACGCCGTGCTGAGCGTCGTCGACCCCGAGCGGGGGCTGGTCGACGCCCTGTTCACGGCGGGGCCGGGCGCGGAGGAGCTCCGGCGGGCCGCCCGGCGGCCCGCGGCGGGGGCGGGCCTGGCGGGCCAGCTGCTGCGCAATCCCCGCCCCCTGGTCCTCCGTGAGCCGACCGACGACCCCCGGATCTGCGGCCTGCGGGCGGACGCCCCGCGGCCGGGCGGGTTCCTGGGCCTCCCGCTGCGGGTGGCCGAGGAGGTGTTCGGGAACCTGTACCTCGCGCGGACCGAGGGGGGTGCCTTCAGCGGGGACGAGGTGCGGCTGCTGACCGTCCTCGCCGCGCAGGCGGGCATCGCGATCGGCAACGCGCGGCTTCAGGAGACCGCACGGCTGCGGGAGCGGTGGATCGAGGGCGCGGCGGCCGTGACCAACACCCTGCTCGCCGAACGCAGCGCGGCCGATGCGCTGACCACCGTCGCGGAGCAGGCCCGGGTGCTGGCCGACGCGGCCGCGGGGGTGGTGCTGACCCCCACGGGGGACGGCGGCATGGAGATCACCGCCGCGTCCGCCCCCCGGGACCCGGAGGGGCTGGTGGGCACCACGATCCTGCCCGGCTCACCGGTCCTGGTCCAGCTCCTGGGCGGGGAGCCGGTGTTCATCGAGGACTCGGCGACGGACCCGAGGATGACGACGGCGGTGCGCACCCGGTTCGGGCCCTCGATGATGCTGCCGCTGCAGAGCGGCGGGCGGCTGGTCGGCACCCTCGCCCTGCCTCGGCGCCGCTACGGCCGTCCCTACACGGAGCTGGAGCGGCAGTTGGCGGCCCGGTTCGCCTCGCAGGCCGCGCTGGCGCTGGTACTGGCCGGGGCGCGGGCCGATCGCGAGCGGCTCGCCGTCTTCGAGGACCGCGACCGCATCGCCCGGGACCTGCACGACCTGGTCGTCCAGCGGCTGTTCGCGACGGAGATGATGCTGGAGTCCACCCGGCGGCGGGCCACCGAACCGGTCGCCGACGAGCTGCTGGCCCGCGCGGTCGACGAGCTGGACTCCACCGTCCAGGAGGTGCGTACGGCGATCTTCGCGCTCCAGCAGCCTCCCGCCGACGCCTCGGCCACCTTCCGCGGGCGGGTGCTGCGGGAGACCGCCGGTGCCGCGGCGCTGCTGGGCTTCTCGCCCTCCGTCCGCTTCACCGGTGCCGTCGACGCGCTGGTCGGACCCGAGTCGGAGGAGCTGCTTCTCTCCGGGCTGCGCGGCGCACTGGCCGCCGCCCACCGCAGGCCGGGGGTGTCGCGCATCGAGGTGGAGGTCGACGCGACGGCCGCGCTGCCCTCCGGCGGGGCCGGGGTGCGGCTGCGGGTGTACGACGACGGGCTGCGCGAGGACGGCACCCGGGGCACGGAGTCGCTGACGCAGGCACCCCGCGCGGAGCCGCCCGACGGCGTCTGACCCCCGGCCCGGCCCTGTCCCGGCGGGAGGCGCGGGGGCGATGATGCCCCGGGGCCGCGCGGTGGGCGCGGCCCGGTGGCGCCGCCGTGACGCGGCGCACGCGACGCCCGGAGGTCGACCCGTGAGTTCGCTCTTTCCCGCGCTGGCACCGGCCGGCGGCCGCCTCGACCGGACCGCCCTGCGCTTCGGTGACCGGTCCCTGACCTACCGGCGGCTCGCCGGTGCGGCGGGCGCCCTCGCCGGGGAGCTCGCCGGGGAGCTCGCCGGGGAGGCGCCCGGGGCCGAGGGGCCCCGTCCGGTGGCGGTCTGGGCCGTGCCGTCACCGGAGACGGTGGTCGGCACGGTGGCCGGGCTGCTGGCGGGGCGCCCGGTGGTGCCGCTCAACCCCAAGGCGGGGAGCCGGGAGCTGGCGCACGTCCTCGGTGACAGCGACCCGTCGGCCGTGCTGACCGCCCCCGGCGAGGCACTGCCCGGTCCGGCGGACGGACTCCGGCGGACGGACGTCCGCCTCGACGCCGAGGGCCCGCTCCCCGCGCGGGAGCCGGAGCCCGGCGCGGCGGCGCTGATCGTGTACACCTCGGGGACCACCGGGCCGCCGAAGGGGGCTGTGCTCCCGCGCCGGGCGCTCGCCGCCACCCTGGACGCACTGGCGGACGCCTGGGCGTGGACCGACGCGGACGTCCTGGTGCACGGCCTGCCGCTGTTCCATGTGCACGGCCTCGTGCTCGGCGCGCTCGGCCCGCTGCGCCGCGGGGGCGAGCTGCGGCACCTGGGCCGTTTCACACCCGAGGGCGTGGCGCGCGGGCTCGGCGGCGGGGGGACCATGCTCTTCGGGGTGCCGACGATGTACCACCGGCTGGCCGAGTCCCTGGAGACGGAGCCGGGGCTGGTCGGGGCGCTGGCCGGTGCGCGGCTGCTGGTCTCGGGCTCGGCGGCCCTGCCGCTGCCCGTCCACCGGCGGATCGAGGCCGCCACCGGGCGGCGGGTCGTCGAGCGGTACGGCATGACCGAGACGCTGATGAACACCAGCGTGCGGGCCGACGCGACCGGTGGGCCGGGCACCGTGGGAGTACCGCTGCACGGGGTGGACCTGAGGCTCGTCGGGGAGGACGGCGGGGTGCTCACCGGCCGGGACGGCGAGACGATCGGTGAGGTCCAGGTCCGGGGGGAGAACCTGTTCAGCGGCTATCTGAACCGTCCGGACGCCACGGCCGCCGCCTTCGACGGCGACTGGTTCCGCACCGGCGACATGGCGGTACGCGAGCCGGACGGCCGGGTGCGGCTGGTCGGGCGCAGGGCCACCGACCTGATCAAGAGCGGCGGCTACCGCATCGGGGCGGGCGAGGTCGAGAACGCGCTGCTGGACCATCCGCGGGTCCGCGAGGCGGCGGTGACCGGTGAGCCGGACACCGCGCTCGGGGAGCGGGTCGTGGCCTGGGTGGTGGCCGCGGACCCGGCGGCGCCGCCGTCCGCGGCGGAGCTCGCGGACCATGTGGCCCGGGTGCTGTCCCCGCACAAGCGGCCCCGCCGGGTGCGGTTCCTGGACGCCCTGCCGCGCAACGACATGGGCAAGGTGGTGAAGCGGGCGCTGGGCACCGGGTGACGCTCCGAGCCTCCCCGGCGGACCGCCGGGGAGGCTCGCGGCCCCGGGGGCCGGTGCCCCCCGGGGCGGGGGCACCGGCCGTCAGGGTGCGTGGTGTACGGGGCGGAGCGCGGCGGCGCGGTCGGTGCGGCCGAGCGCCGTCGAGCCGGAGTGGGGCGCGGTGGTCGCCCAGGCCTGGCCGGGCGAGTCGTCGCGGACCTTGACCACCAGCGGCGAGCCCGGGTCGGTGGCGGCGGGCAGGACGGCCAGGTTCTCGTTCCAGCGCGGGACGAGCTGCCCCTGGATGGTCAGGTCGTACCGGGTGTCGGGGCCCTCGGGGGCCGTGCGGGCCGTGCAGTTGGTCGCGACAACGATGCCATCGAGCCCGCGGGAGTTCAGGCACAGTCCCGGAGCCTGCGCGCTGCGCAGGCGGCCGTCGGTCTCGTACACCCAGCGCTGGCTGGGCGTGGACGAGCAGGCCGCCATCAGCACGTCCGCGTCGGCGGTGGCCCGGCCTCCGGCGAAGTCGACGCAGAGCTCGGCCTCGACGCCGCGCAGGACGATGGTCAGGGGGCCGGTCTGGCGGCCCGCGGAGGTGGCCGAGGGCCGGGGTTCAGCGGTCCCGGGCGCGGTGGCGGGCGGCTCACCGCCGGGGGCGGCGGAGCCGCCGTGCTCGGAGTCGTCGGAGGACAGCACGGCCACCAGGGCGGCGGCCAGCACCGCGGTGACGGCGACGAGTCCGAGCACCGTGGCACCGGTGCGCTCCACGGCGGCGCGGCGGCCCCGGTCCACCAGGCCGGGCACGGCGGCGCGGGCGCGGCCGGAGCGCGAGTGGCGCCCGCGGGGGGCGCTCGGGGGTGCCGCTCCGCCGTCCGCCGCGTCGCCCCGGAGCCTGGCCTGGCGCCGCCGCCCGGGCCGGGAGGCGAGGTAGGGGCCGGCCGCCCCGCCCAGCAGGGCCTCGGCGAGGAGGGGGCCGAGGCGTCCGTCGGACTGGCGCAGTTGCTCGGCGGCGTACCGGCAGTAGGCGCACTCGGAAAGGTGCACCTGGATGTCGGGTATCAGGGTTTCGCCGCGCCGCAGGGATATGTCGAGAAGTCGGTTGTAGTGGCGGCAATCCGCGGTGGGCGCGTGCTCGCGGTGAGTGCGGACGCAGGTCTGCCGGAACTGTTCGCGCGCCTGAACGAGTCGGGCGGACGCTTCCCGGGGATCGGCCCCGAGCAGGGCCGCCGGTACGGATATGCCTTCGGCTTCGGTCTCGACGTGCCAGAGCAGGACCTGGTCCTCGACGGGCATGGCCTGGAACGCCCAGGAGGCCAGCTGCCTTTCCTCGGAGGGTGGTTCGGGGGCCGACAGGCCGGGGACCAGGGCGGCGGCACGGGGGTCGCTCGACCACGCGCCGGCGAGGTGGCGGGCCGCCACGAGCAGGTGGGGGCGGACCGCTCCCGCGGCTCCGCCCCGCGCGAGGCGGTCCGTGAGCTGGGCGAAGGCCGCCGTGGCCAGCATCGACGCCGCCTGCGCGGAGGGTGCGCACAGGGCCGCGTAGTCGAAGAGCGGCTGCCAGTGCCGGGACAGCAGTGCGGCGACGGGATAGGTCGCCGGCCGGTCGGCGGCTGCCGTCTGCAGGGCTGCGGCAAGCTCGGCGTCGGAGGGTCCCGACGCGCTTCCCGCCTGCTCGTGGGGCACGCTCACGGGCGTGCTGGGGTGCTGCATAGACGTCTTTCCATCCATGGCATTGCGGGTGGGGGGTTACTGACGGGCCATCGGCTCCGTTCGGCAGAGCCGGCCGCCGACGGAAAGGTGCGCGACTATTGGTACACACCTTTCTGCGGGCGACGCCGGTCCCCTTGTGGAGGGCTTCACCCGAAATTCGAACGATTGATCAGCTTGCATCTGTTCGGTAACGAGGAGCCTCACCCTGGCACAACTGGCCTGCCATGAACAAGAGTTCCGGAACCCGCACCATTGACAGGGTCCAGGTCAAGCCATGCCATGATCGGGAAAGCGCTTACTGCAGCACGAGTAAGAACAACAATGCGAAGTCATCGGAAGCGGACTCCTTGACGCTCGCCCGAAAGGCCTTCACCCGCCGCCGGGTTACCGCGCGAAACCTGCGCACCGAATACCCCCGCCTCCGGGAGCACACGACAGGGGGGCGCACCACACGCGCCCCGCCCCCCTCCGGAGGCCGGACCGCCCCCTTCCGGGGAACCCGGCACGAGGGCACCCCTCCACCCTCCGGGGCACCGCATCCGGCCGCCGCATCCGGCACCGCACGCCGGTCCACCGGGAACCGCCGAGCAGACCGTAAGGTGCAATTCCGGCATATCTCGCGAAAGGAACCTGTGGTGGCCACTCGGCTCAACCCGTACCTCAGCTTCGACGGCGACGCGAAGCAGGCGATGGAGTTCTACCGCGACGTCTTCGGCGGCACCCTGGCCACTCACACCTACGGCGAGTACGGGGCCGACCAGGACGGCGCGCACGCCGACCGGATCATGCACGCCCTGCTGGAGACACGCGCGGGCCTCACACTCATGGGCGCCGACGCCCGACCGGGCACGGAGCACGCCCCGGGGAACGCCTACGCGGTCAGCCTCAGCGGGGACGACGACACCGAACTGCGCGGCTACTGGGAGAAGCTGTCCTCCGGCAGCACCGTGGAGGTGCCGCTGGAGAAGCAGATGTGGGGCGATGTCTTCGGGATGTGCCGGGACCGCTTCGGCGTCTCGTGGATGGTCAACATCACGGCGCCGCAGAACTGAGCGGGCCGCCGCGGCGCCCGGCGACACGGCGGCCGGGTGCCGCCCCGCGGCGGCACCCGGCACCCCCGCTCGCTCACACGGCAGCCACGGCGTCCAGCCGTCCGGCCTTCGCCTCCTCGACCAGGGAGGCGAACTGGTCGGCGCTCATCTCGACCTTCTGGCCGAAGTCGTCGGTGATCACGACCCTGCGCTCGGCGGGGGCGCTCTCGTCGACGAAGAGCTGCGGGCATCCGCAGTCGCACTTGCCGCAGAAGGTCGCCAGGGGTTCGAGGGAACCGGGAACGGTCATCGCATTCACTCTCCTGAGAGTTGGCCCTGCGGGCCGGTCCGGTCTCCGGCCCGACGCCTTCGGTCTGCCCCGCCCGCCCCCATCGCAAGCACCCGGGGCGCCGCCCCCTGGCGCAGGGGTCGGCCCGCACGTGCACCCGATGCCCCCGGACGCGGCCGGCACACGGGAACCCCCGGCACCCCCCGGACGACGGCGGGGCGGGCGGCAGGCGCACCGGGCAGGGACTCCGCCGGCGGAATTCCGTTCACGGCCCCGGCATCGCACGGCATGGTTTTCCGCCACTTTTCTCGGTGTTGCCGAGACACCGCAGGCAGACCGTTCCCGGGGCACCACGCCCTTTCCCTCTGCAATTCCCGGATCCGCGCCCCGTCCGCCCGCCGTGCGCCGGTCGCCCCTGCCGGCCGGCCCGGGTGCGGCGCCCCCGGGCACCGCCCCGCACCGTCGGGGCCGCCCCTCCCCCACCGTCCCCTTCCGGCACCGTCCCCTTCCGGCAGCGAACATGACGGCACCGCAGCTTCGGGCGGAGCCTCGCTCACGGCGCGGTGATCACACCCGGTAGGCTCACCGTGCGCTGTCGGCCTGCCTGACCCTGCGGACTCACGCCGAGCGCCACACCGTTCACACCGTGAGATCGCCTGCGTGGATTCGGCCGGCCGGGGGGCACCGACATTGACGGGTTCAACCGATTTCCGCTGTCGGCTCCGCGTACCCCTGTGGCTCCTTCCCTTCCTGTGGACCGTTGCGCTCGGCCTGTGGGGGCTTTCGCGTGAGGACAGCGTCTGGCGGGACGAGGCGGCGACCTGGCAGGTCGCCCTCCGGTCCACCGGCGACATCACGCGCATGCTGGAGAACGTCGACGTCGTCCACGCCCTCTACTACCTGTTCGTGCACGCGTTGTTCGAGTGCTTCGGTCCCTCGACCACCGTGCTGCGGCTGCCGTCGGTCCTCGCGACCGCCGTGGGGGCGGCATGTGTGGCGGAGCTCGGCCGGCGGCTCTGCGGGACGTCGGCGGCCCTGGGCGGGGGGTTCGCGTTCGGGCTGCTGCCCGCGGTGCAGTTCTACCTTCAGGAGGGCCGTCCCTACGCCCTGGTCGCGGCGGGCTCCGGACTCTCGACGCTCGTGCTCGTGGCACTGCTGCAGGGGCGGCGGAAGCGGTGGGCGTACTGGACGGCCTACGGCTGCACGGTCCTCGTATGCGGCCTCCTGAACTGGCTCTCGCTGCTGATACTGCCCGCGCACCTGGCGACCCTGGTGTGGGCGGGAGCCGAGCGCGGGACATGGGCTCGCTGGGCCGCGGTGTCCACCGCGGCCGCAGCAGGCGCGGCGCCGCTGGTCCTCTTCAGCAGCGCCCAGTCGGGTCAGGTGTCCTGGATACCGCCACTGGCCTGGCACATGCTGATCGGACCGGCGGTCCTGCTCGTGATAGCGGGCATCGGGACCCTGGTGGAACCTCCCCCCGCGGGGCGCCTCCCGGCCGCGGCGGTCGGGCTGCCGCTGCTCGCGGTGCCGCAACTCGCCCTTCTCGGCATCTCGCTGGTCAAGCCCCTCTTCGTCGACCGGTACGTGCTGTTCAGCCTGCTCGGTGAGGCCCTGCTGATCGGTGTGCTCCTCAGCGCCTTCGCGAGGGCCGTGCGCCGGCGGTCGTGGAGGGCCGCCCGCTGGGTCCTTCCCGTCGCCGTCCTCCTCGCCTCGGTCGCCCTGGCACCGCAGGCGCTCGCGAAGCGCTCGCCGGGGAGCCGCGTGGACGACGTCATGGCAGCCGCGGCGCAGGTGGAGCGGGTGACGCACTCGGGAGACGCCGTGCTGTTCGTCCCGGCGGCGCGGCGGGACACCAGGCTGGTCTCGCCCCACGCCTTCACGGGCCTGCGGGACATCGCGCTCAGGGAGTCCCCGGAATCCTCCGGCACCCTGAAGGGCGTGGAATGGCATGCCGCGCGGATACGGGCCGAGTTGCTCGCCCTGGACCGCGTCGTGCTCGTCACCGACGCGGGGGAGGTGTCCAGGCCCTTGCGTTCGGCGCGGGACCGGACCAAGATCTCCACGCTTCGGGAGCACTTCCGCCCGGTGGCCGACGCACAGCTCCGCGGCCGGAGGGTGACCGTGTACGAGAGGCGACCGCCGGGTCGGCCGTCGCGGCCCCCGGCCCCGGGGCCCGGCGGCCTCCTCGCGGCCCCGCCCGTGCGGCAGGATGCCGCTGCACGGGACGTCGCGGTTCCGCGGACCGCACCGCGCCCGCGCCACGGCGCGCACCATCCGGGTGGTGCCCGGTGTGTCGCTGCGGAACCCCGGTTCGGCCCGGGTGCATCGTGGGGCAGTCGAAAGCCCGCGGGTGCGGGGCGTTCCTCCCTGCTGCCACGGGCTGTTGTGGGGCGGGTGGGACTCGAACCCACGGCCGACGGATTATGAGTCCGCTGCTCTAACCGGCTGAGCTACCGCCCCTCACGGCGCGTCGCGCACATATGTGCGCGCCGTCTGCCGCAGCATAGCCGGTCATACGATCTCCCGCCTCGCCTGGTCGGCAACGCCTGACCATGAGGACTCCGCTGGTCGCCGCATGGTTCCGCCTCCGTGCAGAACGCACGAAATGTCGCACGGCACACGCGAAGAGGGCCCCCGCCGGGGGCCCTCTTCGCTCTGCTCCCCCGGCTGGACTCGAACCAGCAACCCTCCGGTTAACAGCCGAATGCTCTGCCAATTGAGCTACAGGGGACTGCGCTCCCCCGACTGGACTCGAACCAGTAACCTGCCGGTTAACAGCCGGCTGCTCTGCCAATTGAGCTACAGGGGATTGCTGCATGTGCACCGAACGTACCTACCGAGGGCTCCCCGGAGGGCGTGTGCTCGCTGCGACACATACATTAGCGCAAGCAGGGGGGTGCTCCGCCAATCGGTTCGGTGCCGGGTGATCACGCCACCCGGAGGGTAGGCGGGCAGCACCGACGCAACGGAAGGTGACACCCATGCGGTACAAGCTCACGTTCGTCGCCGGGCTGGCCCTCGGCTTCGTGCTCGGCGCACGGGCCGGGCGCGAGCGGTACGAGCAGCTCAAGAAGTCGGCACGCGAGATCTCGCAGAACCCCGCGGTGCGCAACGCGGCGGAGTCCGCCGCGCACAACGGACGGGAGGCCGCCGGCAAGGCGTTCCACGCCGTGAGCGACAGGATGGGAGAGCACGTGCCGGACTCGGTCGCCGAACGGGTCCGGGCCCTGCGCGAGCGCGGTCCCGCGGTGGAGGACGACTGGGGAACCAGCAACACCTGACGCGGCCCCCGTGCCCGTGCGGCAGAATTCCGGGCATGGGGATTGTCGCCGGATTGGACAGCTCGTCCGAGTACACACGCATCGTCGTCTGCGACGCCGACACGGGCGCGGTGCTGCGCCAGGGCTATGCGCAGCATCCCGTCGAGCCGAAGGCCACCGAGGTGGACCCGCAGTCCTGGCTGCTGTCCCTCGGCGAGGCCGCCGGTTCGGGCCTGCTGGAGGGCGTGGAGGCCATCGGCGTGTCCGCGCAGCCCCACGGGATGATCCCGCTCGACGCCCAGGGCGGGCTGGTGCGCCCGGCCCTGGTCGGCAACGACAGGCGCGCCCAGGTGGCGGCGGCGGACCTGGTGGACGCGCTCGGCGGGCGCCAGGCGTGGGCCGAGGCGGTCGGCTCGGTGCCGGGGGCCGCGCAGCCCGTCGCGAAGCTGCGGTGGCTCGCCCGGAGCGAACCCGAGGCCGCGCAGCAGGTGGCCGCCGTGCTCCAGCCGCACGACTGGCTGGTGTGGCAGCTCCTCGGACGGCCCGCCCGCCGCACGACGGACCGGGGTGCGGCCTCCGCCACCGGCTACTGGTCCGCCGCCACCGGCACCTACCGGCCCGACCTCGTGGAGATCGCCCTCGGTCACCGCTGCGCCCTGCCGGAGGTGCTCGGCCCGGCCGAGGCCGCCGGCACCACTCCCGAGGGGCTGCTGATCTCGGCCGGTACCGGGGAGACGATGGCCGCCGCCTTCGGCCTCGGGGTCGGCGTCGGGGACGCCGTGGTCTCGCTCGGGGCGTCCGGCTCGGTGATGGCGGTCCACCACGAGGCGCTGGCCGACCCGAGCGGGATGATCACCTCGTTCGCCGACGCCACCGGGATGCACCTGCCGGTGGTGCACACCCTCAACGCCGTCCGGGCGCTGCGCGGCACGGCCGAGATGCTGGGCGCCGGGGAGCTCGCGGAGCTCTCGGCGCTCGCCCTGGCGTCGACGCCCGGCGCCTCCGGACTGGTGCTCCTCCCCTATCTGGAGGGTGAGCGCACCCCCATGCTCCCGCACACCGCCGGCACCCTCAGCGGGCTGCGCCGCGAGTCGATGAAGCCCGAGCACCTGGCGCGGGCCGCCTTCGAGGGGATGCTCTGCTCCCTGGCCGACGCGCTCGACGTGCTGCGCGGGCGGGGCGTGTCCGTCGGGCGGGTCTTCCTGCTGGGGGCGGCCGCGGAGCTGCCCGCCGTGCAGGCGATCGCTCCCTCCGTCTTCGGGGCGCAGGTCGTGGTGCCGCAGCCCGCCGACTACGCGGCGCTCGGCGCCGCCCGGCAGGCGGCCTGGGCGCTGGGGGCCGCCCGGGGCACCCACTCCCCCGCGGCACCGCCCCGCTGGCAGGGCGCGGCGGCCCAGGTGTTCGAGGCGGGTGAGGAGGCGGCCGTCGGCAGCGCGGTGCGCCAGCAGTACGCGGCGACCCGCGAGCAGGTGCACCCGGGGGCCTTCCCGCCGGTGTCCTGAGTGCGGGCCCCGGCCGGGGCCGGCACCGGGCCGGGCCGCCGCCGCGGGGCGGCGGGGGCGCTCCGGTCCGGCCGTGTGCACCGGTGCGTGCGCACTCTTGACCCGGGCTTGGGAAAACCCTTGGGTGTCCGGTCCCCCGGTGGCGCAAGATGAGGTGACCCCCGATCTTCGCCGACCCCGAGAGACCGCACGTGCTGATACGACTGCTCCGGACCTATCTGGGCCCGTACAGACGCCCCATCGCCCTGCTGGTGGTGCTGCAACTGCTGCAGACCAGCGCCACCCTCTACCTGCCGAACCTGAACGCGGACATCATCGACCACGGTGTCGTGAAGGGTGACACGGGCTACATCCTCTCCCTCGGGGCGCTGATGATCGGCATCAGCGTCGTGCAGGTGCTCGGCAACATCGGCGCCGTGTACTACGGGGCGCGCACCGCCTCGGCCGTCGCAAGGGACATCCGTGCCGACGTCTTCGCCGGGGTCCAGGGCTTCTCGGCCCGCGAGCTCGGGCAGTTCGGCGCCCCCTCGCTGATCACCCGGACGACCAACGACGTCCAGCAGGTCCAGATGCTGGTGCTGATGGCCTTCACCCTGATGGTCTCCGCCCCGATCATGTGCGTCGGCGGCATCGTGATGGCGCTCGGCCAGGACGTGCCGCTGTCCGGGGTGCTGCTGGCCGTGGTGCCCGTGCTGGGCATCTCCGTGTCGCTGATCGTGAAGCGGATGCGGCCGCTGTTCCGCACGATGCAGGAGCGTCTGGACACGGTCAACCGGGTGCTGCGCGAGCAGATCACCGGCAACCGCGTGATCCGCGCCTTCGTCCGCGACGGCCACGAGCGGGAGCGCTTCCGGACGGCGAACCGGGAGCTCACCGACGTCTCCCTGGCCACGGGACGGCTGATGGCGCTGATGTTCCCCACCGTGATGACGGTGGTGAACGTCTCCTCGATCGCCGTGGTGTGGTTCGGCGCCCGGCGGATCGACAGCGGCGACATCGAGATCGGCGCCCTGACCGCCTTCCTCGCCTATCTGATGCAGATCGTGATGGCCGTGATGATGGCCACCTTCATGTTCATGATGGTGCCGCGGGCCGAGGTGTGCGCGGAGCGCATCCAGGAGGTGCTGGACACCGAGTCCAGCGTCCCCCCGCCCGACGCCCCCGTGCGGGAGCTGGGCGGGCGGGGCGTGCTGGAGATCCGGGAGGCGGACTTCCGCTACCCCGGCGCGGAGGAGCCGGTGCTGCGCGGGGTCTCGCTCACGGCGCTGCCGGGCCGGACCACGGCGGTCATCGGCTCGACGGGCAGCGGCAAGTCGACCCTGCTCGGGCTGGTCCCGCGGCTGTTCGACGTCACCGGCGGGCAGGTGCTGGTGAACGGCGTGGACGTGCGCGAGCTGGACCCGGCGGTGTCGGCCCGCACGGTGGGGCTGGTGCCGCAGAAGCCCTACCTGTTCGCGGGCACCGTGGCGAGCAACCTGCGCTACGGCAACCCGGAGGCGTCCGACGAGGAGCTGTGGCGGGCCCTGGAGGTGGCGCAGGCCGCCGACTTCGTCCGCGGCCTGGACGCCGGGCTGGAGGCGCCGATCTCCCAGGGCGGCACCAACGTCTCGGGCGGGCAGCGCCAGCGGCTGGCGATCGCCCGCACCCTGGTGCAGCGCCCGGAGGTCTACCTCTTCGACGACTCCTTCTCCGCCCTGGACTACGCGACCGACGCGGCGCTTCGGTCCGCCCTGGCCGAGGAGACCTCCGAGGCGACTGTGGTCATCGTCGCCCAGCGGGTCTCCACCATCCGCGACGCGGACCGGATCGTGGTCCTGGACGAGGGCCGGGTGGTGGGAGCGGGCACCCATGACGAACTGATGGCCGGCAACGGAACCTACCGGGAGATCGTGCTCTCCCAGCTGACGGAGGCTGAGGCGGCGTGAGCGGGCCGGGTGTCGGTGGACGGATGGCGGGCGGGGCCCCCACGGACCGTTCGATGGATTTCACGGGGTCGGGCAGGCGCCTGCTGCGCCGGCTCGCCCCGGAGCGGGCCGCGCTGTGGCCGATGCTGGCGGCCGCGGTGCTGAGCGTCGGGCTGTCGGTCGTCGGGCCGAAGATCCTGGGCATGGCGACCGACCTGGTCTTCGCCGGGGTGGTCGGCCGGCAGACGGCGGAGGGGGCCTCCAAGGAGCAGGTCGTCGCCTCGCTGCGCGAGCAGGGCGACGGCGGGCTCGCGGACATGCTCGCGGGCGTGGACTTCATCCCCGGTCAGGGGATCGATTTCACGGCGGTGGGCCGGGTGCTGCTCGCGGCCCTGGCGGTCTACGTGGGCGCGGGGCTGCTGATGCTGGTCGCCACGCGCCTGTCGACCGTGGTGATCAACCGGACCGTGTACCGGATGCGCGAGGACGTCCAGGGCAAGCTGGCCCGGCTGCCGCTGTCCTACTTCGACAGGGCGCAGCGCGGCGAGGTGCTCAGCCGGGCCACCAACGACCTCGACAACATCTCGCAGACCCTCCAGCAGACGATGGGGCAGCTGATCAACTCGCTGCTGACCATCGTGGGAGTGCTGGCGATGATGTTCTGGATCTCCCCGCTGCTGGCGCTGGTCGCGCTGGTGACGGTGCCGCTGTCGGTGGTCGTGGCGGCGAGGGTCGGCAAGCGCTCGCAGCCGCACTTCGTCCGGCAGTGGGCGTCGACGGGTTCGCTCAACGCCCATGTCGAGGAGATGTACACCGGCCACACGCTGGTGAGGGTCTTCGGGCGGCAGGAGGAGTCCGCGCGGCAGTTCGCCGAGCACAACGAGGCCCTGTACGAGGCGGGGTTCCGGGCGCAGTTCACCAGCGGCATGATGCAGCCGCTGATGTTCTTCGTCTCCAACCTGAACTACGTGCTGGTGGCGGTCGTCGGCGGGCTCCGGGTCGCCTCGGGCTCGCTGTCGATCGGCGACGTGCAGGCGTTCATCCAGTACTCCCGGCAGTTCTCGATGCCGCTGACGCAGGTGGCGTCGATGGCGAACCTGCTGCAGTCCGGCGTCGCCTCGGCGGAGCGGGTCTTCGAGCTGCTCGACGCCGAGGAGCAGGAGCCGGACGCGCCCCGGCAGGAGGGCCGGACGGCGGCCGGGCGGCCGGCGGGCCGGGTGGACCTGGAGAAGGTGTCCTTCCGCTACGAGCCGGACAGGCCGCTGATCGAGGGCCTGTCGCTGTCCGTCGAGCCGGGCCACACGGTCGCGATCGTGGGCCCGACGGGCGCGGGCAAGACCACGCTGGTGAACCTGCTGATGCGGTTCTACGAGGTGACCGGCGGGCGGATCACCCTGGACGGGACGGACATCGCCTCGATGCCGCGCGACGAACTGCGCGCGGACATCGGCATGGTGCTCCAGGACACCTGGCTGTTCGGCGGCACGATCGCGGACAACATCGCCTACGGTGCCGCGCGGGAGGTCAGCCGCGAGGAGGTCGAGGAGGCGGCGCGGGCCGCGCACGCCGACCGCTTCATCCGCACCCTGCCCGAGGGCTACGACACGGTGATCGACGACGAGGGCTCGGGCGTCAGTGCGGGGGAGAAGCAGCTGATCACCATCGCGCGGGCGTTCCTGTCCGACCCGGTGATCCTGGTCCTCGACGAGGCCACCAGCTCGGTCGACACCCGGACCGAGGTGCTGATCCAGCAGGCCATGGCCCGCCTGTCCCACGGCCGGACGAGCTTCGTCATCGCGCACCGGCTCTCCACCATCCGGGACGCCGACGTGATCCTGGTCATGGAGGACGGCGCGATCGTGGAGCAGGGCACCCACACCGAGCTGCTCGGGGCCCGGGGGGCGTACGCGCGGCTGTACGACGCGCAGTTCGCCCAGGCGGCGGTCGAGGTGGAGTGACCGCCTTCCGGGGGTGCCGCCCGGCGCGGCGCCCCCGGGGGCGAGCCCGCTCAGTCCAGGTAGCCGCGGAGCTGGTCGGCGAAGGCGTGGTCGCGGAGCCTGCCGAGGGTCTTGGACTCGATCTGGCGGATCCGCTCCCGGGTCACGCCGAAGAGCCTGCCGATCTCCTCCAGGGTGCGGGGTCTGCCGTCGACCAGTCCGTACCGCAGCTGGACCACCTTGCGCTCCCGCTCCCCGAGCGTGGACAGCACGGCCTCCAGGTGCTCGCGCAGCAGCAGGAAGGCCGCCGACTCCACGGGGGAGGCCGCGTCGCCGTCCTCGATGAGGTCGCCGAGGGCCACGTCCTCCTCCTCGCCGACGGGGGTGTGCAGCGAGATGGGCTCCTGGGCGAGCCGCAGCACCTCGCCCACGCGCTCGACCGGCAGGTCCAGCCGGGCCGCGACCTCCTCGGGCGTGGGCTCGTAGCCCAGCTCCTGGAGCATGCCCCGCTGGACGCGGACGACCCGGTTGATCAGCTCGACCACATGGACGGGCACCCGGATGGTGCGGGCCTGGTCCGCCAGCGCGCGGGACATCGCCTGGCGTATCCACCACGTGGCGTAGGTGGAGAACTTGTAGCCGCGGGCGTAGTCGAACTTCTCCACCGCCCGGATCAGCCCGAGGTTGCCCTCCTGGACGAGGTCGAGCATGGTCAGGCCGCGGCCCACGTAGCGCTTGGCCACGGAGACCACGAGCCGGAGGTTGGCCTCGATCAGGCGCCGCTTGGCGAGGCGGCCCATGACGACCAGGCGGTCCAGGTCCGCGGCGAGGCGGGAGTCGGGGTCGGTGCGGGCCAGCCGCTCCTCGGCGAACAGGCCCGCCTCGACCCGCCGGGCGAGCTCGACCTCCTCCTCCGCGCTGAGCAGCGGTATGCGGCCTATCTCGCGCAGGTACTGGCGGAACAGGTCGGACGAGGGGCCGGAGGGCTCGACCCTGCGGGGCGGCCCGGGCGGGCCGGCCTCCTCCGGCGGCCCGCCGGGGAGCGGTTCCGGCAGCACCTCGGGGTGGCCGGTGGGCGGCCCCTGGCCGGGCACCTGTCCGACCGGGGCGACGGCGAGGGCCGTCGCTGACGTGTTCGCGGTCTCGGTCAGGGTCCGGGTCTGCACGAGGGCGACCTCCAGGGTGATCGCTGCCGGTCGGGGGCGTTCGGCAACTCCGAGGGCTCAGGCACCGCCCCCCAGTGTGGGGTACGGCACATCGCCGCCACGAGGGGCGTGCGGGCACTTTCTGGAACCCGTTGTGACCGGACGGTTACGCGGATGCCCCCTTGTGTGCCGGTCTGGCGGGGTCGGCACAGGAGTCCGGAGCGGGTGGTGGAGCCGGCGGTCCCGCGGGGCGGCGACCGGGCCAGGGCCCCTCCGGCACAGGGCGTCGTTCGCCCGGAGGGCGGCCCGGCCGGGAGCGGCAGGGAGCGGCCGGACAGCCCTCAGAGGGCCGCGGCGCCCTGGTTGCGCAGGGCCTGGCCGTACTGCTGGAGCACCCAGAGGTCGCCCGCGACGGCCGCGTAGTGCTCCGGGTCCGCGGTGGTGCCGAGGCGGGACAGCTGGCCCTGGATGTCGCGCACCCGGCGGTCGACGGCGCGCAGGCGGACCGCCACCAGCTGCTCGCCCGCATAGATCTCGTCGACCGTCCGGCGCAGGATGGCCTCGACCGCGAGTTCGGTGACCATGGCGCGCACCCGGTCGTCGGGGGCGGCCTCGCGGACGGCGACCAGGTACGCCTGGGGGTCGGCGACGCCGCGCTCGGCACCGCCCGCCTCCATGATCGCCTGGCGGACGGCGGCGTAGGGGGCGGCGGTGAACTCGTCCGCGCCGTAGGCGTCGAAGGCCGGGGAGACCAGTTCGGGGTGCTGGAGGGCCAGCTTCAGCAGCTCGCGCTCGGTGGTGTGCACGGGGTTGCGCAGATGGAGCGCCGCGCCGCCGGAGCGGGGGGCGGCCGGGGCGTACTCCTCGCGGCCGGGTGCGCGGGGCGGCCCGGACGGCGGGCCGCCGCCCTGCCGTCCGCGCTCACGGGCCCAGCGGGCCAGCTGCGCCACCCGCTTGACGACGAACTGGGTGTCCAGGATGCCCAGGATGCCCGCGAGCTGGACGGCGGACTCGTGCTGGATGGCCACGTTCTTGATGCCCGCGACGATGGGGGCGGCCTCGTCGAGCGCGGCCGCGCGCCCGGCCGGGGTCTCCAGGTTGTGGCGGGCGACCGTGTGCCGGAGGGCGAACTCGAAGAGCGGGGTGCGCGTGTCGACCAGCTTCTGCACCGCCGCGTCGCCCTCGGCCAGGCGCAGCTCGCACGGGTCCATGCCGCCGGGGGTGATCGCGATGGAGGTCTCGGCGGCGAACTTCTGGTCGTCCTCGAAGGCCCGCAGGGCGGCCTTCTGGCCCGCCGCGTCGCCGTCGAAGGTGAAGATCACCTCCGCGGTGGCGTTGTCCATCAGCAGGCGGCGGAGGATCTTGATGTGGTCGCCGCCGAAGGCGGTGCCGCAGGTCGCGATGGCGGTGGTGACCCCGGCGAGATGGCAGGCCATGACGTCGGTGTACCCCTCGACCACGACGGCGCGGCTGGTGCGGGCGATCTCCTTCTTGGCGAGGTCGATCCCGTAGAGCACCTGCGACTTCCGGTAGATCGCGGTCTCGGGGGTGTTGAGGTACTTGGGGCCGTTGTCGTCCTCGCGGAGCTTGCGGGCGCCGAAGCCGACGACCTCGCCGGTGATGTCCCGGATCGGCCACATCAGACGGCCGCGGAAGCGGTCGATCGGGCCCCGGCGGCCCTCCTGGGACAGGCCGGAGAGGAGCAGTTCCTTGTCGGTGAAGCCCTTCCCGCGCAGGTAACGGGTGAGGTGGTCCCAGCCGGCCGGGCTGTAGCCGATGCCGAAGTGCTCGGCGGCGGACTGGGCGAAGCCGCGCTCGGCCAGGAACCTGCGGCCGATCTCCGCCTCCGGGGAGTCGAGCTGCTCCGTGTAGAAGGCGGCGGCGACGCGGTGCGCCTCGACCAGCCGGATCCGCTCCCCGCGCTGGTGGGCCGGGTTGTAGCCGCCCTCCTCGTAGCGCAGGGTGATGCCCGCCTGGGCGGCGAGGCGCTCGACCGTCTCGGAGAACGAGAGGTGGTCGATCTTCATCACGAAGGCGATCGTGTCGCCGCCCTCCTGGCAGCCGAAGCAGTGGAACAGGCCCTTGCTGGGGCTGACCTGGAAGGAGGGGGACTTCTCGTCGTGGAAGGGGCACAGGCCCTTGAGATTGCCGCCGCCGGCGCTGCGCAGCTGGAGGTACTCGGACACGACGGCGTCGATCGGGACCGCGTCCCGGACCGCCTTCACGTCGTCATCGTTGATCCTGCCTGCCACGCGTGAATTCTACGGGGGAGCACCGACGGTCTCCGCCGCCGTGTGCCCTCCGCGGCGGGGTGCTCAGCCGGCCAGTTCGGCGAGCGGCACACCCGGGTCGCCCAGCGCCTGGGCGTCCACCCGGGCCCCGGACCGGATCATGCGCTGGATCGGCTCGGTGACATCCCACACGTTCACGTTCATCCCGGCGAGGACGCGGCCCCCGTCGAGCCAGAAGGCGATGAACTCCCGCTTGCCGGCGTCCCCGCGGAGGACCACCTGGTCGTAGGAGCCGGGGGGTGCCCAGCCCGAGTACTCCAGGCCCAGGTCGTACTGGTCGGAGAAGAAGTAGGGGACGCGGTCGTAGGAGACGTCCCGGCCGAGCATGGCCCGGGCCGCGGCGGGCCCGCCGTTCAGGGCGTTGGCCCAGTGCTCGACGCGGAAGCGCTCCCCGATGAGGGGGTGCCGCTGCGCGGCGACGTCGCCGGCGGCGTAGATGTCGGGGTCCGAGGTGCGCAGGGCGGCGTCGACGGCGATCCCGCCGCCGTCCGCCCGGTCGGCGAGCTCCAGCCCCGCGCTCTCCGCGAGCGCGGTGCGGGGGGCGGCGCCGATGGCGGCCAGCACCTCGTGGGCGGGGTGCTCCTCGCCGTCGTCGGTGCGGGCCGCGAGGACCATCCCGTCCTGGCCGGTGATCTCGGTGAGGCGGGCGCCGAAGTGGAAGCGGACGCCGTGCTCGCTGTGGAGGTCGGCGAAGACCTGGCCGAGTTCCGGGCCGACGACCCGCTGCAGCGGGGTGGCCTCCGGCTCGACGACGGTGACCTCGGCACCGTATCCGCGGGCCGCGGCCGCCACCTCCAGGCCGATCCAGCCGGCCCCCGCGATGACCAGGTGGCCGTTGTCCCGGCCGAGTGCCCCCAGCACCCGGCGCAGGCGGTCGGCGTGGGAGAGGCGCCGCAGATGGTGGACGCCCGCCAGGTCGGTGCCGGGGATGTCGAGGCGGCGGGGCTCGGCCCCCGTGGCGATCAGCAGCTTGTCGTAGTGGAGGACGGACCCGTCGCCGAGGTGGACCGCCTTCGCCGCCCGGTCGATGGAGACGGCCGTCTGGCCGAGGTGCAGCTCGACGTCCGCCCGGGCGTACCAGGCGGGCTCGTGGACGAAGACGCCGTCGCGCTCCTCCTTGCCGGTCAGGAGCCCCTTCGACAGCGGGGGACGCTCGTAGGGGCGGTCGCGCTCGTCGCCGACGAGGATCACCCGCCCGGTGAACCCCTCGGCGCGAAGCGTCTCGGCGGCCTTGGCCCCGGCCAGTCCACCGCCGACGATGACGAAGGTCCTATCTGCGTCGACCACGTGATGCCTCCTCTGATTCCCAGCGCTGCTCGGCCATCAGCGAGCGTCCCGCACTGAGCGTGATGGCGGAAGAGGGGATGCCCTCTCTTCGGTGCCCTGCCCGACGACACACGAACGATCACCGTAGTCGCTGAGTGCCGTGCCGGCCGTCAGCGGCGGGTCGTCAGCCGCGGGAGGGCAGTCCGGCGTGGAGCGTACGGGCCGAGGCGTCGGTGAGGGACGCGATCTGGTCGACCACCACCCGCTTGCGGGCACGGTCGTCGGGCGCCGCGTCGAACAGGGCGCGGAACTGCGGCTCCAGGCCCTCGGGGGCGCCTGCGGCGAGCGCCTCGGCGAGTTCGGTGAGGACCACCCGCTGGTCGGCGCGGAGTTCCTCCTGCTCGGCGCGCTGCATCACATAGCGGTCGGCCACCGCCTTGAGCACGGCGCACTCGGCGCGGGTGGCGCGGGGGACGACCAGCTCGGCGCCGTAGCGGGTCAGCCGGCCGCCGCCGTAGGCCTCCCGTGTGGCCCGCTCGGCCGCGAGGGCGAAGCGGCCGATGAGCTGGCTGGTGGCGTCCTTCAGCATGGCCTGGGCGGGTGCGGAGCCGTCGTAGCGGTGCGGCCACCACGGCTGCCCGGTGAGCCGGCCCAGCGCCTCGTCCAGTTCCGCCGGGTCGGTGCCGTGGGGGACGTAGCGGCCGACGGCGACCGACCACACGGACTCCCGCTCGGCCGGCGACCGCAGGCGGTCGGCGTCGATGTGCCCGGCGTGGAGGCCGTCCTCGAAGTCGTGGACCGAGTACGCCACATCGTCCGACCAGTCCATCACCTGCGCCTCGAAGCAGGTGCGGTGCTCCGGTGCCCCGCGCCGCAGCCAGGCGAAGACCGGCAGGTCGTCCTCGTAGACGCCGAACTTGGCCGAGGACGGGTCGGCGGGGTTGCCGCCGCGCGGCCAGGGGTACTTGGTGGCGGCGTCCAGGGCGGCGCGGGTGAGGTTCAGGCCCACGCTGACGGCCTCGCCGGTCCCCGGGGCGGGGGCGAAGCGCTTGGGCTCGATCCGGGTGAGCAGGCGCAGGGACTGCGCGTTGCCCTCGAAGCCGCCGCAGTCCGCGGCGAACTCGTCGAGCACCTGCTCACCGTTGTGCCCGAACGGCGGATGCCCGAGGTCGTGGGCGAGGCAGGCCGCCTCCACCAGGTCGGGGTCGCAGCCGAGCGCGGCGCCCAGTTCGCGGCCGATCTGGGCGCACTCCAGCGAGTGGGTCAGCCGGGTGCGGGGGCTGGCGTCCCAGGTGTGCCCGCGGGTGCCGGGGGTGACGACCTGCGTCTTCCCGGCGAGGCGGCGCAGCGCCGAGGAGTGCAGCACGCGGGCCCGGTCGCGCTGGAAGGCGGTGCGGCCGGGGCGCTTGTCCGGTTCGGGGGCGAAGCGCTCGGCGGAGGCGTCGTCGTAGGGCCCCGCCCCCCGGTGGGCGCCGGAGCCGAGAGCCGGTGCCTCGGGGTCGTGGGGCCACACCGCCCCCGGCGCATGGGGCGGGTAGAGCTCGCGGCCGCGGTCGTGGGGCCAGGTGGTGCCTTCGGTGCCGGTGGTGCCAGTGCCGTCCATGCGTACGACGGTAGCCGCCCGTACCGACGCCGGGCAGCGCGGCAGCCGGTCAGGCCGCGAGGAGTTCCGTCCCCCGGACGCTCCCGGCGTGGTCCGGGCGGGCGAGGGCCTCGTCGTAGCGGCGCAGCAGCAGGCGGGCGAGGGCGGGGTGGGCGCCGAGCGGCTCGGCCGCGATCCAGGGCGCGGCGGCGGCGCAGCGGGCGGAGAAGAGGCCGGGGGCGGTGAAGTGCGACGCGAGGGCGATCCGGTGGCGTCCGCGGGCGGCGAGCGCGCGCACGGCGGCGGGCACGCCGGGGGCGGGGGTGGAGGCGTAGGCGGCGACGACGGGCACCCCGAGCCGCTCGGCGAGCAGCCCGGCGGTGCGGCGGGCGTCGACCGCGGAGTCGGGGTCGCGCGAGCCCGCGGAGGCCAGGACCACGGCGGCCCCGCGGCTGCCGCTCTCCCGGTCCGACCAGCCCGCCTCGGCCAGCCGTGCGCACAGCGCCTCCACCAGGAGCGGGTGCGGTCCGAGGGGCGCGGCGATCCGCAGGGGGGCGCTCGCCGCGGCGGCGGCGCGCGGCAGGTCGTGCCTGACGTGGTGGCCGCGCCCGAGGAGCAGGGGCACCAGCACCCCGGGGGCGCCGTCCAGCCCGGTGAGGGTGTCGGGCAGGAGCGGGGTGTTCAGCTCGATGTGGCCGAGGCGGACGTCCAGTCCGGGCCGGAGTTCGCGTACCAGGTCGAGGAGCCCGCGCACGGTGCCGAGCGCGCGGGGGTCGCGGCTGCCGTGGGCTACGGCGACAAGGGCGGGCCGGCGGGGTGCTGGGGGCATGGGCGGCGGGTTCCGTTCGGTCGGACGCGGCTCAGCTGGGCTCCGAGCTGGGCCGTGATGCGGGTGAGGAGGTAGGCGGTGGTGGTGAACTCGGCCGCTGGGGAGAAGGCGGGACCGGGCGGGTCACCGGGGCCGGGGTCCGTTCCGGGGTCGGCGGGCGCGCCGCGTTCCGCGGGGTGCGGGCCGGGGGTCCCGGCGGGAGGGGGCGGGGACTCAGGAAGGTGTTCCTGCACCGTCATGGACCGATGGTGCCGCCCGCAGGTTGCCGGGGTGTTGCGCAGGGGTGACGGGTGTTTGCGCCCTGCTCACGCACGGTGCCGCGGCGGTGTGCGGCAGGGCGGGGCACGGGTGCCCGGGGGCGTGGGCGGCGCACGGGTGCCCGGGGGCGTGGGCGGGGCACGGGTGCCCGGGCGGGCGGCAGGCGCCGGATGAACCGTTTCGGCTCCCGGGGCGTCCCCCTGTGCGGGAGGGATCATGACGACGCAGAGCGGCCCGGACCCCGCAGGGGCCCCGGGGGACGGCGGACGGACCCGCGGCGGCACCCGCGGGCGGCGGCGGGCGGTGCAGGCGGTGATGCTCGGCTGCGCCCTGGCCCTGGCCCCCGCGACCTGGGTGCACGCGAGGGCGGACGCGCGGGTGCACACCGCGGACGAGGCGCCCGCCCGGCCGGTGGCCGTCGTCTTCGGCGCCGGTCTGCGCGACGGGGACCCCTCGCCGTACCTGGCGCACCGCCTGGACACCGCGGCCGGGCTGTACCGGACGGGGCGGGTGGAGGTCCTCCTCGTCACCGGGGACAACAGCCGCAGCGACTACGACGAGCCCGGGGCGATGCGCTCCTACCTCACCCGGCAGGGCGTGCCGGACGAACGGATCGTCAGCGACTACGCCGGTTTCGACACCTGGGACTCGTGCGTCCGCGCCAAGGAGGTCTTCGGCGTGGACCGGGCGGTGCTGGTCACCCAGGGCTTCCACGTCCGCCGGGCCGTCGCCCTGTGCCGCTCCGCGGGGGTGGACGCCCACGGTGTGGGCGTCCCCGAGCCGCGCGACGCGACCTGGTACTACGGAAGCGTCCGGGAACTGCTCGCGGCGGGCAAGGCCTCGCTGGACGCGGCGCTGCGTCCCGACCCGGTCTTCCCCGGCCCCCGCGAGCCCGGGGTGCGCGAGGCGCTCCGGGCCGCGGGCACGGCCCGCCCGGTGCCCGGCTGACCGGCCGCGCCCCGGCGCCCGCGGCCTCACCGTCCGGCGGGCCGGACGCGGAGGCCGGTGTACCCCGGACGTAATGCGCGGCGCCCGCCCGTGTAACACGGGCGATGCACGCTGGGCCCATGCGCGACGACACCACCCCCACCCACTGCCCCTACTGCGCCCTGCAGTGCGGGATGAACCTCCGCCGCGTCCCGGCGGGCGCCGCCGGGACCGGGCGGGGCACGGTGCCTGTCGAGGTGGTCGAGCGCACCGACTTCCCCGTCAACCGGGGGGCGCTGTGCGGCAAGGGCCGCACGGCGCCCGAGCTGCTCTCCTCCCGGGTGCGCCTGACCGGGCCGCTGATCCGATCCCACGCCACCGGCCGGCTCGCACCGGCCACCTGGGAGGAGGCCCTGCGGGCGACCGCCGAGGGCCTGGCCCGCAGCCGCACGGACCACGGCCCCGACGCGGTGGGCGTCTTCGGCGGCGGCGGCCTGACCAACGAGAAGGCGTACACGCTGGGCAAGTTCGCCCGTGTGGTGCTCGGCACCTCGCAGATCGACTACAACGGCCGCTTCTGCATGTCCTCCGCCGCCGCCGCCCACAACCGGGCCTTCGGGCTGGACCGGGGGCTCCCCTTCCCGCTGGAGGACATCCCGCGGACCGGGTGCGTCGTCCTGGTCGGCTCCAACCTGGCGGAGACCATGCCGCCCGCCCTGCGCTACCTGACCGAACTGCGGGAGAACGGCGGCAGGCTGATCGTCGTGGACCCCCGGCGCACCAGGACCGCCGAGCAGGCCGATCTGCACCTGGCCCCGCGCCCGGGGACCGACCTCGCCCTCGCCCTCGGCATGCTGCACCTGGCCGTCGCCGAGGGGCGCACGGACGAGGAGTTCATCGCCTCGCGCACCAGCGGCTGGCCCGAGGCACGGGCCGCGGCGATGGCGCACTGGCCCGAGTGGGTGGAGCGGATCACCGGCGTGGGCGTGCCCCGGCTGCGCGAGGCCGTCGCGATGTTCTGCGACGCGCCGACCGGCATGGTGCTCACCGCCCGCGGTCCCGAGCAGCAGTCCAAGGGCACCGACACGGTCGGCGCCTGGATCAACCTGTGCCTGGCGACCGGCCGCGCCGGGCGCCCGCTGTCCGGGTACGGCTGCCTGACGGGGCAGGGCAACGGGCAGGGGGGCCGGGAGCACGGGCAGAAGGCGGACCAGCTGCCCGGCTACCGCAGCCTGGAGGACCCCGCGGCCCGTGCCCACGTCGCCCGGGTGTGGGGCGTGGCACCGGACTCGCTCCCCGGTCCGGGGCGCAGCGCCTACGAACTGCTCGACGCGCTCGGCGGCCCGGTGCGGTCGCTGCTGCTGATGGGCTCCAACCCGGTGGTCTCCGCGCCGCGTGCCGCCCATGTGGAGGAGCGGCTGCGGTCGCTGGACTTCCTCGCGGTGGCCGACGTGGTGCTGTCGGAGACGGCCGCGCTGGCGGACGTCGTGCTGCCGGTGACCCAGTGGGCCGAGGAGACGGGCACCACGACCAGCCTGGAGGGGCGGGTGCTGCTCCGCCGCCGCGCCCTCACCGCGCCGCCGGGGGTGCGCAGCGACCTGGAGGTGCTGCACGGCCTCGCGGAGCTGCTGGGCCACGAGAAGGGCTTCCCCACCGATCCGGAGGAGGTCTTCGAGGAACTGCGCAGGGCCACGGCGGGCGGGCCCGCCGACTACTCGGGCATCACCTACCGCCGGATCGCGGAGGAGGGCGGCGTGTTCTGGCCCTGCCCCGAACCCGTCGGCGACGCGGCGCGGCAGGAGGCCGGAGGGGCCGTCCACCCGGGCACGCCCCGGCTGTTCCTGGACGGGTTCGCCACCCCGGACGGGCGTGCGCGGTTCGTCCCGGTCGCCCACCGGCCCGCCGCCGAGGAGCCCGACGCGGAGTACCCGGTGCTGCTGACGACGGGCCGGGTCGTGGCCCAGTACCAGTCGGGGGCGCAGACGCGCCGGGTGGCGGAGCTGAACAAGGCGGCGCCCGGTCCGTTCGTGGAGATGCACCCGCGGCTCGCCGAGGCGCTGCGGGTGGCCGAGGGCGAGACGGTGGCGGTGGTGTCGCGGCGCGGGCGGGCCGAGGGCCCCGCCCGGGTGACCGCGGCCATCAGGGCCGACACCGTGTTCATGCCCTTCCACTGGCCGGGCTCCGGGCGGGCCAACACCGTGACCAACCCGGCACTGGACCCCACCTCGCGGATGCCCGAGTTCAAGGTCTGCGCGGTACGGGTGGAGGCCGTGCGGGAGGAGGGGCCGGACGGGGGCACCCCGCCGGGGTGACGCGCCGTCGGGCTCCCCGCCGGGGCGGCGCCCCGCCCGGCTCAGGCCGGCGGGCGCGTCCGGCACCTCCAGTCGCCGCCCGGGACCGTCCGCCCGTGCGCCGCGAGCTCGCGGGCGACCCGCCCGGCGGCCAGGTACACCCAGGCCCGCCGGGTGCCGCCGTCCGGCCGGCGCACCTCCCGGACCACCCGCTCGTACAGGTTGCGCGGGTGTCCGGGCGCCAGGTACTCCTCCAGCCGGTCGAGCTCCGCCAGCAGGCGGTCGTGCTCCCCCGGCGCGGCGGTGACCGCCTCGCCCGCGACCCGGCCCTCCCCCGTCGGGTCGTCGACCGCGTAGGGGTGGCCCGGGCCCTCGTAGAGCAGCGCCCCGGGCAGCACCGCGGCCTCCTCGGCGGCGGTACGGCCCGCGAGGAGGAGGTCGTGGTTGCGTTCGCCCGGACGGAGGGTGCCGTAGACGAAGAAGGGCAGCCCGCCGGTCACGGCGCCGGGGGCGTCGTCTGCGCACGCGTCCAGTCCGTGTACGCGGCGGAGGCGCGGACGACGGGGGTCGCGATGATCTCCGGGGTGTCGTAGTCGTGGGCCTCGGTCAGGTGCGCCTCCAGGGCGTCGTAGCGGTCGGCGGTCGTCTTGAAGAGCACCTGCCACTCGGTCGCGGTCTCCAGCGCTCCCTGCCAGCGGTAGACGGAGGTCACGGGCGCGGAGATCTGCGCACAGGCCGCGAGCCGCGCGTCGACGGCGCCCCGGGCCAGGGACTGCGCCCTGTCGGCGCTGTCGGTGGTGGTCGTCACGGTCAGCAGGGGCGGGGCCGCCAGCGGCTGGTCCATCGCGGTGTCCTCTCCGGGGGGTGCGGGGTCGGTGGTTCCGGTGGATTCCGCGGGCCACCGTACGCACCGGTGCCCCGGCATGGGGCCGGCACCCCGCGGACCGGACCCGGCCGGGCCGCTCGCGCGGTGGGGCCGCCGCTCGGCCGGGCGGAGCGCAGCCGGGCGCGTTCACCGTCTGTCACCCGTTCGCCACAGCGCGCATCCTCCGTCGACACGCCGTAGGAAGACGCCTCCGACCTGCGACGATGCCCTCTGTCCAGCGCGACACGCATCCGCAGGCGGGGGAAACTGACGCCGAATCAGCAGGCAGGCGACCCGCCGGGACTCTTCCCTCGTAAGGAGACGCAGCCCGCACCACCCGCGCTCCCCGGAGGATCCCCATGCGCACCACCGCCCGCCTCCTGACCGGCTCCGCGCTGGTCGTCGCCTCGATAGGACTGGGCGCCCAGGCGTCCTACGCCGGGGACCCGGGTTCCCTGGAGATCCACCCGCGGACCGTCGCCCCGGGCGACTCGGTCACGGTCAGCACCCAGGCGTGCGGCAAGGACGGCCGGGGCGTCGGCGACGCCGGCTCGCTCGGCGCCGGGGAGTTCACGCTGCGCCCCGGCACCCACAAGGACTTCGCGGTGGGCGAGTTCACGGTTCCCGCGCACACGCGCTCCGGGACGTACGGGATCAGCGTGTTCTGCAAGAACGGCAAGGAGGCCACCGGGGACGTGACGGTCCGCGGCCACCACGCCCCGAGCGGGCACGTGAAGACGGGTGTCGGCGGCAGCGTCGGCCCGGACACCACCCAGATCGCGGCGGGCGTGGCGGTTCTCTCCGCGGCCGCCGTCGGCGGGGTCCTGCTCCTGCGTCGCCGGGCGAGCGGCACGCAGGGCGGGTGACGGGGCGGCTGGTCCGCCCCGTCTCCGCCGGATCCCCCGCCCCCGCCCGGTCCCGAACCGGCGGGGGCGGGGCGCCGTCGGCCCCGGCCGCGCCGGGGCCGGAGTCCCCCCGGCCCGGATCCCCCGGCCCGACCCCGAGGAGCGCGATGACCTCCAAGGCCAAGACCTGGGCCCTGGTACTCGCCGTGTGCGCAGGACTGTGGCTGGTCCGCAACGGCTCGCAGGACGTCACCCCGCCGATCCCCTCCGCCGCGGAGGCCTTCGCCGCGGGCCCGAACGCGTACACCGAGGCCGCGGCGGACCCGCTGCCCCCGTCCGACCCGGTGCGGCTGCGGATCCCCGGGATCGGCGTCGACGCACCGGTGACGGGCCTGGGGCTGACGGGTGACGGCGGGCTGGAGGTGCCCCCCGCCGAGGACGGCAACCTGGCCGGCTGGTTCCGCGAGGGCACCGCACCGGGCGCGGCGGGCACGGCGATCACGGCCGGGCACGTCGACAACGCGGAGGGCCCGGCGGTCTTCTACGCCCTGGGAGCCCTGCGGAAGGGCGACCGGATCGAGGTCGAGCGCGAGGACGGCCGCACCGCCGTGTTCACCGTCGACGCGGTCGAGGTGTACGAGGCCGAGGCCTTCCCCGACGAGAAGGTGTACGGCCCGAGCGAGCGGGCCGAGCTGCGGGTGATCACCTGCGGGGGCGGCTTCTCCGCCAGGACGGGGTACCGGGGCAACGTGGTGGCCTTCGGGCACCTGATCGGGGTCCGGGGCGGGCCCGGCGGGGCCTGAGGGCCCAGCCGGGCATCCGGGACGGCGCGCCGGGCGGCGGTCAGGGCCGTGCGCCCGGCCCGCCGCGGCCCCTCAGGCCCACTGGTCGAAGCCGAGCTTGGCCACCAGCGAGAAGACGACGACCAGGAGCACTCCGCGGACGAACTCGCTGCCCTTGCGCAGCGCCATCCGCGCGCCGATCATCGCGCCGGCCAGGTTGAACACGGCCATCAGCGCGGCGAGCTGCCACAGCACGGTGCCCTGGTAGGCGAACATGGCGAGCGCGCCCGCGTTGGTGCACACGTTGACGATCTTGGCGGTGGCCGAGGCGCTCACCAGGTCCAGGTGGAGCACCGCGGTGAGCGCCAGCACCAGGAAGGTCCCGGTGCCGGGGCCGAAGAGGCCGTCGTAGAAGCCGATGCCCCCGCCGACGAGCACCACGGCGGCGACCGCCCGGGTGCGGGTGACCTTCCGCCGCTCCGACGGGGAGGCCGTGCCGAAGGACGGCTTCAGCAGGACGAAGGCGGCCACGGCGAGCAGCACCACCATGATCACCGGGCGCAGCACCTCGCTGCTGATCCCGGCGGCGAAGAAGGCGCCGCCCATGGAGCCCGCCAGGGCGGCCAGGCCGATCCGGACGGCGGTGCCGACCTGCACCGGCGCCTTGCGGACGTAGGTGACCGCGGCGCCGGTCGTTCCGACGATGGCGACGGCCTTGTTGGTGCCGAGCACATGGGCCGCGCCGGTCCCCGGCAGCCCGAGGAGGAGAGCGGGGAGGAGCAGCAGTCCGCCGCCTCCGACGACGGCGTCGATCCAGCCGGCCACAGCGGCCGCGAGACACAGGAAGACCAGTGTGGTCAGTGATATGTCGGGCACTCCTGTGACCCTACGGAGCGGAAAGGTGGCCCGTCCAACGATCCGGGCGGACTTGAGCGGGCTCTGAGGTTCCCTCCCGGCCCGCCGCCGCATACGACCCGGTCCGTACCGGTCCCTCCCCTCACACCCGCCCTCCCCCTCCGCTGAGCGCACGGTTCCCCGCGGGAAACAGAAGGGAACCTGCCGGGTAACACCCGCGACGCACGCTGTACGGCATGACTTCGCAGATCGTGGTGATCGGTGCCGGGACGGCGGGCGCGCGGCTCGCGGGCCGGCTGGCGCCCGGGGCCGCCGTCACCGTCGTCGGCGAGGAGAACCACGCGCCCTACAACCGCGTGCTGCTCGCCGAGGTCCTGGCCGGCCGGTACGCGCCGGAGGTGATCGCGCTGCCGGAGGTCCCCGTCCGCCGGGGCGTCCGGGCGACCTCGATCGACCGCGCCCGCCGACTGGTCCACCTCTCGGACGGCCCGCCCCTCCCCTACGACCGGCTGGTCCTCGCCACCGGCTCCAACCCCGTGCTGCCGCCCCTGCGCGGCATCGGCCCCGGGCTCCCCGAAGGGGTGCACCCCTTCCGGACCCTGGACGACTGCGCGGCCCTCGCCGCCGCCACCGGCCCCGGCACCCGTGCGGTCGTGGTCGGCGGCGGGCTGCTGGGCGTCGGCGCGGCGCGCGCCCTGGCCGCCCGCGGTGCGACCGTGGTGCTGGCCCAGCAGGGCGAGCACCTGATGGAGCGGCAGCTCGACGCCTCCGCCTCCGCGCTGCTCCGGGGGCACCTGGAGTCCCTGGGCATCGAGGTGCACACCGAGTGCCGGGTCCGGGGGCTGCGGACCTCCGAGGACGGCGCGGTGCGCGCCGTGGTGCTCGCGGACGGCTTCACCCTGGAGGCCGAGGCGGTCGTGCTGGCCTGCGGCGTCCGGCCCCGGGTCGGACTGGCCGCGGACGCCGGGCTGGAGGTCCGCCGCGGCATCGTCGTCGACGACGAGCTGCGGACCTCCGACCCGCTCATCCACGCGATCGGCGACTGCGCCGAGCACGGCGGCCTGGTCCACGGCCTGGCCGGTCCGGCCGTCGAGCAGGCCGACGTGCTGGCCCGCCTGCTCACCGGCCGGGCGGCGGGCCCGGCACCCGGCGACGACCCGGCGCCCCCGCGCTACACCGGGACCCGGGCGCTGACCCGGCTCACCCTGGCGTCCGCGCACCGGGCGGGCGGCCTCGACCTGGCCGCCTTCGGCGACCCCTCGCCCCTGCCGGGGGACGACGTCGTCCAGCTCGCCGACGCCACCCGGGGGGCCTACCGCAAGGTCGTGGTGCGCGGCGACCGGCTGGTGGGCGGCGTGCTGCTGGGCGACCTCGCCTCGGTCGGCGCGCTCGCCCGCGCCTGGGAGGGCGACGAGGCCCTGCCCGGCTCCCGCCCCCTGCTCCACCTGCTCACCGATGATGGAGGCCTCTGAGATGGCTGCGACCCCCGCGACGCCCACCCCCGCGAACCGCCCCACGATCGTGGTCGTCGGCCACGGCATGGTCGCCCAGCGCTTCCTGGAGGCGCTGGCCGAAGGCGGCACCACCGCGCGGGCGCGGATCGTCGTGTTCGGCGAGGAGCCCCGCCCGGCCTACGACCGCGTCCGGCTCACCTCGTACTTCTCCGGCAGCACGCCCGAGGACCTGTCGATGGTCGAGGACGGCTTCCTGGAGCGGCACGGCATCGAGCTGCGCCTGGGCACCCCGGTCGTCTCGATCGACACCGCGGCGCGCACGGTCGCCGCGGAGGACGGGCAGGTCCTCGCCTACGACACCCTGGTCCTGGCGACCGGCTCCTACCCCTTCGTCCCGCCGGTGCCCGGCAGCACGACCCCGGGCTGCTTCGTCTACCGCACCATCGAGGACCTGCTGGCGATCGAAGAGTACGCCCGGGGCGCCCGCGTCGGAGCGGTCGTCGGCGGCGGCCTGCTGGGGCTGGAGGCGGCGGGGGCGCTGAAGGGGCTCGGGCTGGAGACCCACATCGTGGAGTTCGCCCCCCGGCTGATGCCCGTGCAGGTCGACGAGGGCGGCGGCGCCGCGCTGCTGCGGACCGTCGAGGGCATGGGGCTGACGGTGCACACGGGCGTGGGCACCCAGGAGATCACGGCCGGCGACGCCGGCACCGTCGAGGCCATGCGCCTCTCGGACGGCTCCGCTCTCGCCACCGACCTGGTGGTCTTCTCCGCGGGTGTGCGCCCCCGGGACCAGCTGGCCCGGGACGCGGGGCTCGCGGTGGGCGAGCGGGGCGGCATCGTCGTCGACGAGCAGTGCCGCACCTCCGACCCCGATGTGTTCGCGATCGGTGAGTGCGCGCTGGCGGCCGACGGCCGGGTGTACGGCCTGGTGGCGCCGGGGTACGAGATGGCCGAGACCGCGGCGGCCGCGCTCGCGGGCGAGGCGGCCTCCTTCACGGGCGCCGACCTGTCCACCAAGCTGAAGCTGCTGGGCGTCGACGTGGCCTCCTTCGGCGACGCGCACGGGACGACCGGCGGCTGCCTCGACGTCGTCTACTCCGACTCGCGCTCCGGGCTGTACAAGAAGCTGGTCGTCGGCGCCGACGGGACCCTGCTCGGCGGCATCCTGGTCGGCGACGCCGAGCAGTACGGCACGCTGAGGGCCTTCACCGGTTCGACGCCGCCCGTCTCCGCCGAGCAGCTGGTGCTCCCCGCGGGGGCCGGTGCGCCCGCCGCGCTCGGCCCGGCCGCCCTGCCGGACGAGGCCGTGGTGTGCTCCTGCCACAACGTCACCAAGGGGGCCGTCCGCGGGGCGGTGGCCGAGCACGGCTGCACGAGCGTCCCCGAGGTCAAGAAGTGCACCAGGGCGGGCACCGGGTGCGGCAGCTGCGTCAAGGTCCTCGGGCAGCTGGTCAACGCCGAGCTGGAGGCGTCCGGTGTCGAGATCGACACCGGTCTGTGCGGCTGCTTCGGGCAGACCCGCCAGGAGCTGTACGAGATCGTGCACGCCCTGCGCCTGACCTCCTACCGGCGCCTGCTCGACGGCTACGGCCGCGAGGCGGCCCGCGGGGGCAACGGCTGCGAGGTCTGCAAGCCCGCCGTGGGGTCCATCATCGCCTCGCTGGCGCCCACGATCGGGGCCAGCGGCTACGTCCTGGAGGGCGAGCAGGCGGCCCTGCAGGACACCAACGACCACTTCCTGGCGAACCTCCAGCGCAACGGCTCCTACTCGGTGGTGCCGCGGATCCCGGGCGGTGAGATCACCCCGGAGAAGCTGATCGTGATCGGCGAGGTGGCCCGCGAGTTCGGCCTCTACACCAAGATCACGGGCGGGCAGCGGATCGACCTGTTCGGCGCCCGGGTGGACCAGCTCCCGCAGATCTGGGGGCGCCTGGTGGACGCGGGCTTCGAGTCGGGCCACGCCTACGGCAAGGCGCTGCGGACGGTGAAGTCCTGCGTGGGCGAGACGTGGTGCCGCTACGGGGTGCAGGACTCGGTCCGCATGGCGATCGACCTGGAGCTGCGCTACCGGGGCCTGCGCTCCCCGCACAAGCTCAAGTCGGCCGTCTCCGGCTGCCAGCGCGAGTGCGCCGAGGCGCAGTCGAAGGACTTCGGCGTGATCGCCACGGCCAAGGGCTGGAACCTGTACGTCGGCGGCAACGGCGGGGCCACCCCGCGCCACGCCGACCTCCTCGCCCAGGACCTGGGGGACGAGGAGCTGGTCCGCCTGATCGACCGCTTCCTGATGTTCTACATCCGCACCGCCGACCGCCTGGAGCGCACCTCCGCCTGGCTGGAGCGGATCGAGGGCGGGCTGGACCATGTGCGCGACGTGGTGGTGCGCGACTCCCTGGGGATCTGCGCGGAGCTGGAGTCGCTGATGGCCGACCACGTCGCGGGCTACCGCGACGAGTGGGCCGAGACGCTGGACGACCCCGAGCGGCTGATGCGCTTCGTGTCCTTCGTCAACGCCCCGGGCGTGCCCGACCCCACGGTGCGCTTCGTGCCCGAGCGGGACCAGGTCAAGCCCGATCTGCCCCTGCTGACCATCCGCCCCCTGGACGACGCCCTGGAAGGGACCGCACAGCGATGACCCTCGCCCCCGACAAGCCCCTCGCCCCCGCGGACGCCGAGCTCCAGCTCCGGCTGGACGGCGCCTGGCTGGCCCTGTGCCCGCTGGCCCGGCTGACCCCCGGCCGGGGCGTGGCCGCCCTGCTGCCGGGCGGACGGCAGGCCGCGCTGTTCCTGGACCGCGACGGCGTGCCGTACGCGATCGACAACCGCGACCCCTTCACCGGCGCCCGGGTGCTGTCCCGGGGCCTGGTGGGAACCGCCGAGGGCCGCCCGTTCGTCGCCTCCCCGCTGCTCAAGCAGCGCTTCGACCTCGCCACCGGGCACTGCCTGGACGAGGACGGGGTGGCGGTGCGGGCCTACGAGGTGCGGCTGCACCGGGGCTGAGCCGCCCGCCCGGCCCGGGGATACGGGGCCCCGGGCCGGATCCGCGCCCCGCCCGCGCGCCGCGCCGTCACTGCCCTGGCCCCGCGGGGCGCGCGGGCGGCCCCTCGTGCCCCGCGGAGCCCGGCTCCGCGGGGCACCCGGGTTCAGCCGCCCTGGGCCGCCGCCTCGGCGTCCATCCACATGACCTCCCAGTGGTGGTGGTCCACGTCCTCGAAGCCCCTGCCGTACATGAAGCCCATGTCCTGGGTCTCCCCGGCCGGGCTGCCCCCGGCGGCGAGCGCCGCGTCGACCAGGGCGTCGACGGCCTCGCGGCTGTCCGCGCTGAGGCAGATCAGGGCCTCGGTGGCGGTGGCCGCGTCCGCGATCTCCTTGGCGGTGAAGGTCTTGAAGTAGGGCTCCGTCAGCAGCATCGCGAAGATGGTGTCGCTGAAGACGAGGCAGGCGGCGTTCTCGTCGGTGAACTGCGGGTTGAAGGAGTAGCCCAGCTTGGTCCAGAAGGCCTTGCTGGCCTCCAGGTCCTTGACCGGCAGGTTCACGAAGATCATCTGGGGCATGGTGTGCTCGCTCTCGTCTCGGGGTGCGTGCCGCGCGGTGCGCGGAAGGCCGTGCGGTGCTTCTCGCAGGGGTAGACGGCAGCCGCCCGGGGAACTCATCGGTGCGGGGGAGACGACTTTCCCCGGTCCGCCACCCCCCTTCTCGCCGTCACCCTGCGTTGATATCCCGTCAACTCCGTGCTTCTAGGGTCTGCCACCGCGCGACCCCGCGGTGCCGCCCGGCACCGCGGGGCGGTCGTCATCTGATGGAGAGACACGTGGAACGTCGCAGCTTCCTGCGCGGTGCGGTCGTCGGCACCTCCGCCGCGGCCTTCGGATTCACCCTCTGGCAGGGCGCCGCGTCCGCGGCCCCCGCCCAGCCCGGACCCGGCCCCTACGGCGCACTCGGCCCCGCGGACTCCAACGGCATCCTGCTGCCCTCGGGATTCACCAGCCGGGTGATCGCCCGCTCCGGCCAGAAGGTCGGATCCACCTCCCACACCTGGCACAAGGCCCCCGACGGCGGCGCCTGCTTCGCCGACGGCCCGGGCTGGATCTACGTCTCCAACTCGGAGATCAACCCCGGCGGCGGCGCCGGCGCGGTCCGCTTCTCCTCCTCGGGAGCGATCACCGGCGCCTACGGTGTGCTGTCGGGCACCCGGCAGAACTGCGCGGGCGGCAGCACCCCGTGGAACACCTGGCTCTCCTGCGAGGAGGTCAGCCGCGGCTATGTGTACGAGGCGGACCCCTACGGGGTGCAGTCCGCGGTCCGCCGCTCGGCGATGGGGCGCTTCAAGCACGAGGCGGCGGCCGCGGACCCGGTGCGCCGGGCGGTCTACCTGACCGAGGACGAGTCCGACGGCTGCCTCTACCGCTTCCTGCCCGCCACCTGGGGCGACCTGTCCTCGGGCACCCTCCAGGTGCTGAAGGCGGGCTCGGGCACCTCGGGCTCCTTCACCTGGGGAACCGTCCCCGACCCGGACGGCTCCCCCACCCACACCCGCAACCAGGTCTCGGGCGCCAAGCGCTTCAACGGCGGCGAGGGCTGCCACTACGCGAACGACACGGTCTGGTTCACCACCAAGGGCGACAACCGCCTGTGGCAGCTGAACCTGGCCTCGAACACCTATGAACTCGCCTATGACGACTCGCTCGTGGCGGGCGGCTCCGCGCCGCTGACGGGAGTGGACAACGTCACCGGTTCGGCCTCCGGCGACCTGTTCGTCGCCGAGGACGGCGGGAACATGGAGATCTGCGTGATCACCCCGGACGACGTCGTCGCGCCGTTCCTGCGGATCAGCGGCCAGTCCGGTTCCGAGATCACCGGACCGGCCTTCTCGCCCGACGGCAGCAGGCTCTACTTCTCCAGCCAGCGCGGCACCTCGGGCAGTTCCTCGGGCGGCATCACCTACGAGGTCACCGGGCCGTTCCGGGCGTAGCTCCGCGGTCTGGTCCACGGCTCCGGGACGGCGCCGCCGCGCAGCAGGGCGGCGCCCAGCGGGGTGAGGGTGTGCAGGACCGCGTTGCCGTGGCGCAGGGTGACCACCAGCCCCGCGTCGCGGAGCACGGCCGCGTGCTGGCTCGCCGAGGCGAGGGACACCCCCGCCCGGCGGGCCAGTTCGCTCGTGGTGCAGCCGTGCCGGATCGCCTGGAGCACCGCGGAGCGGGTGTGGCCGACGAGCCGGCCGAGCGAAGGGCCCGCGGCGTCCGCGATGGCGGACTCGCTGCCGTGCTGCACGGGGTAGACCAGCACCGGCGGCAGCTGCGGGTCGCGCAGCACCACCGGGGTGCCGCGGCAGAAGAACGAGGGCAGGAGCAGCAGCCCCCGGCCGCCCAGGTGCAGTTCGCGGTCGACGGGGTAGTCGGCCTCCAGCACCGGGGCCCGCCAGCGCAGCACGGGCGGCAGCGAGGCGAGCAGTTCGCCGGCGCCGCCGTCGAGCAGCGCCCTCCCGCGGGCCGCACGGTCCGCCTCCACTCTCGCCTGCACATGGGGCCAGTACGGTTCCAGGGCGGCGAGGAAGTAGGCGCGGAGCGTGTCGGCGAGCCGCCCCAGGGCCTCGCCGCGGCCCTCGGCGATCGCCAGCAGCCGGGCGGGCAGCGTGCGCAGCGGAGAGCGGTGCGCGGCCACCAGGGCGAGCTCGGCGCGCAGCCGGGGCGCCGGGGTCGCCCGGAGGGCCTCCAGGCCCGCCTCCAGGCCGTCACGGCCCTCGGAGGGGGTGAGGAAGTCGGGGAAATACCCGCGCGGCGGCACCAGTTGGGCCAGCAGCCGTGTTTCACCCTTCAACCTCACGCGCACCTCGGAGCGCCATTCGCCGAAGACGTGGGCGCCCCTGCGGTCCCGCAATCGATGGAAGCTCAGAATCGATTCCCACAAGGGATCGGGACCGGCAGCCATCCTTACTCGCGCCAGGTCGTCCGCCTGGAAATGAATACGAAGCACCGAACCCCCACCTGTTGCACCCGCAATCGCCCCCATCACTGAGTATGCATGCCATCACAGGTTGTTACCACGGTGTTTCAGCCACAATTGAAACGCCTCGCGGGAGCACGGGGGCAACCGAAAGGCTGTACGACGTCGGGCATGAAACCTACTTCACCGATGTGACGTGGCAAGGACCGTGGGGGGCCTACACGTCCGGCGGCGGTGATGGAGGTTGCGGCTCCGTGTCCGGCACGGGTAATGGAGTGCGGCCGGCGGGTGGGGATCCGTCGGTCGCACTCCGCCGAGTCTTTGCTCCGGGAATGGCGGGAAGGCGATTCCCGTTGGACGTACGAAATTCAACTGAACGACGGATCAGCAGGGCAGCGGCATGCTATGCGCCCCCTGAACCCTCCCAGTCTGCCGCACGCGGCACGGCGAAGGGCGGGCACCCCCCTGGGGGGTGCCCGCCCTTCGCCGTGTGGTGCCGGGGCCGCCACCGGGTCGCCGGTGAGGGCCGGGCCGCGCTCCGGGCTCTGCCCCGGAGGCCGGGATGACGGCCCCGGACGTCTCGGGCGGCGGACGGCCGGCACCGCCGGGCCCGGGGGCCGGGGGCGGGCCGGACGCCGGCGCCGCTCCCGCCCGCGGGCGGGAGCGGCGCCCGCCGCGTCAGCGGGAGTCGCTGCCGGAGGACTGGGCGGCCGCGCGGCCCGCCTCCAGCCGGGCGACCGGGATCCGGAACGGGGAGCAGGAGACGTAGTCCAGGCCCACCTCGTGGAAGAAGTGCACCGACTCCGGGTCGCCTCCGTGCTCTCCGCAGATGCCCAGCTTGAGGTCGGGGCGGGTGGCCCGGCCCGCGACCACGGCGCTGCGCACCAGCGAGCCCACGCCGTCCTTGTCGATGGTCTCGAAGGGGCTGACGCCGAAGATGCCCTTCTCCAGGTACGCCGTGAAGAAGCTCGCCTCCACGTCGTCGCGGGAGAAGCCCCACACGGTCTGGGTGAGGTCGTTGGTGCCGAAGGAGAAGAACTGGGCGGCCTCGGCGATCTGGCCGGCGGTGAGCGCGGCTCGGGGCAGCTCGATCATGGTCCCGAGCGCCAGCTTGAGTTCGACCCCGGTCTGGCGCTGGACCTCGGCGATGACCTGCTCGGCCTCGTCGCGCACGATCTCCAGCTCCTGGACGGTGCCCACCAGCGGAATCATGATCTCCGCACGCGGATCGCCCTTGGCCTCGATGCGCTGGGCCGCCGCCTCGGCGATCGCGCGCACCTGCATGGTGAACAGGCCGGGGATGACCAGACCGAGCCGTACGCCCCGCAGACCCAGCATCGGGTTCTGCTCGTGCAGCCGGTGCACCGCCTGGAGCAGGCGCAGGTCGTTCTCGTTGTGGTCCTTGCGGGCCTCGGCGAGGGCGACGCGGACCGACAGCTCGGTGATGTCGGGAAGGAACTCGTGCAGCGGCGGGTCGAGCAGCCGCACCGTCACCGGCAGGCCGTCCATCGCCTCGAAGAGCTCGACGAAGTCCTTCTTCTGGAGCGGCAGCAGCTCCTTGAGGGCCTCTTCGCGCTCCCCGTCGGTGTCGGCGAGGATCAGCTTCTCGACCATCTCGCGGCGCTCGCCGAGGAACATGTGCTCGGTGCGGCACAGACCGATGCCCTGGGCGCCGAAGCGGCGGGCCCGCAGCGCGTCCTCGGCGTTGTCGGCGTTGGCGCGGACCCGCAGCCGACGCACCCGGTCCGCGTAGGCCATGACCCGGTGCACGGCCTGCACCAGCTCGTCGGCGTCGTCGGCGCCCGCGTGCATCCGGCCCTCGAAGTACTCGACCACCGGGGAGGGCACGACGGGGACCTCGCCGAGGTACACCTTGCCGGTCGAGCCGTCGATGGAGACGACGTCGCCCTCCTCGATGACGGTGCCGCCCACGGTGAGGCGGCGGCGCTTGGTGTCCACCTCCAGCTCCTCGGCACCGCAGACGCAGGTCTTGCCCATGCCGCGGGCCACCACGGCCGCATGGGAGGTCTTGCCGCCGCGCGAGGTCAGGATGCCCTCGGCGGCGATCATGCCGTCCAGGTCGTCCGGGTTCGTCTCGCGGCGGATGAGGATCACCTTCTCGCCCGAGCGCGACCACTTGACGGCCGTGTAGGAGTCGAAGACGGCCTTGCCGACGGCGGCGCCCGGCGAGGCCGCGATGCCGCGCCCGAGCAGCTCCGTCCTGGCGTTCTCGTCGAAGCGGGGGAACATCAGCTGGGCGAGCTGCGCGCCGTTGACCCGCTGGAGCGCCTCGGCCTCGTCGATGAGGCCCTGGTCCACGAGCTGGGTGGCGATACGGAAGGCGGCGCCCGCGGTGCGCTTGCCGACACGGGTCTGGAGCATCCACAGCTGCCCGCGCTCGATGGTGAACTCGATGTCGCACAGGTCCTTGTAGTGCGTCTCGAGGGTCTCCATGATCTGCATCAGCCGGTCGTAGGACGCCTTGTCGATCGACTCCAGCTCCGCGAGCGGCACCGTGTTGCGGATGCCGGCGACCACGTCCTCGCCCTGGGCGTTCTGGAGGTAGTCGCCGTAGACGCCCTGGTGGCCGGAGGCGGGGTCGCGGGTGAAGGCGACGCCGGTGCCGGAGTCCGGGCCGAGGTTGCCGAAGACCATCGAGCAGACGTTGACGGCGGTGCCGAGGTCGTGCGGGATGCGCTCCTGGCGGCGGTAGAGCTTGGCGCGGTCGCCGTTCCAGGAGTCGAAGACCGCGTGGATGGCGAGGTCCATCTGCTCGCGCGGGTCCTGCGGGAAGTCGCGCCCGGCCTCGGTCTTGACGATCTTCTTGAACTGCTTGACGAGCTTCTTCAGGTCGGCGGCGTCGAGGTCGGTGTCGACGGTGACCTTCTTGGCCTCCTTGGCCTCGTCGAGCGCGTCCTCGAAGAGTTCGCCGTCGACGCCCAGCACGGTCCTGCCGAACATCTGGATAAGCCGCCGGTAGGAGTCCCAGGCGAAGCGCTCGTCGCCGGCCTGGGCGGCGAGCCCGGTGACCGACGCGTCGGAGAGGCCGATGTTGAGGACCGTGTCCATCATGCCCGGCATCGAGAACTTGGCACCGGAGCGTACGGACACGAGGAGGGGGTCGTCCGCCTGGCCGAGCCGCTTGCCCATGGCCTGCTCCAGGGCGTCGAGGTGCGCACTCACCTCGTCGCGGAGGGCCGGCGGCTCCTCGCCGCTGTCGAGGTAGACCTTGCACGCCTCGGTGGTGATCGTGAAGCCCGGAGGAACCGGGAGGCCGAGGTTGGTCATCTCGGCGAGGTTCGCGCCCTTCCCGCCGAGCAGGTCCTTGAGGTCCTTGTTGCCCTCGGTGAAGTCGTAGACGAACTTCTGATCTTTGTTTTCCGACACGGGTCTCGACTCCTCGAGGACTCGGTGGCTGCCCTGACGGCGAGGAACATACCCAGATCAAAGGCTCCTGGGTACGTCCACTTGCGCGTCATACGGCCTTAACCACTCGTCCGCCAGCAGATCGAAAGTGCCCACGGTGCACGACGACCACGAGGACCTTCTTCAACACTTGAAGGGAGCAATCCAGCGCGTGATCGTTGATCGATCATCGGTCACCGTGGGTCGCGAAACCCGTCGGAAGATGAAGACCACAGGGATGGCACTGAGTGCCACCCTTTGGAAGGTGCAGCCGTCCGAATATCGCTCATCTGAGCGCACCCCCTATCAAGGGTGGTGAGGATCACGCCGCCCGAGGTGCCGGAATTCCACGATCCGGACCGGCGGGCGGACGGCCGGGCATGCCGCCCGTCCGGGCCCGGCCGCACGCCCGGCGGCGCCCGGGGCCCGGCTCCCCGGCGGCCCGGCCTCAGCCACCGGAGGTGTCCAGTTCCGCGTCCTCGCCGACACCCGCGCAGTCGTAGGGGTCCCTGAGCCAGCCGTCCGGCAGCACCACCCGGTTGTTGCCGGAGGTGCGGCCACGGGGCCCGTCCGCACCCTGCGGCCACGGCTGGTCCAGCTCCAGCTCGCTCAACTGAGCGCGCAACTCGTCCAGGGAGGAGGTGACGGCCAGGCGCCCGCGCATGGCGGACCCCACGGCGAAGCCCTTGAGGTACCAGGCCACGTGCTTGCGGAAGTCGACGACCCCGCGGGACTCGTCGCCGATCCACTCCCCCAGCAGCGCGGCGTGCCGCACCATCACGTCGGCCACCTCGCGCAGCGCGGGCCGCCGGAAGTCGCTCCGGCCCTCGAAGGCCGCCACGAGGTCGGCGAAGAGCCAGGGGCGGCCCAGGCAGCCGCGCCCCACGACCACTCCGTCGCAGCCCGTCTCACGCACCATCCGCAGGGCGTCCCCGGCCGACCAGATGTCGCCGTTGCCGAGCACCGGGATCTCCGGGACGTGCTCCTTCAGCCGGGCGATCGCCTCCCAGTCGGCCGTGCCTCCGTAGTGCTGGGCGGCGGTGCGGCCGTGCAGGGCGATCGCCGTGACGCCCTCGTCCACCGCGATCCGGCCCGCGTCCAGGTAGGTGATGTGGTCGTCGTCGATGCCCTTGCGCATCTTCATGGTGACGGGCAGGCCCCCGGAGTTGCCGACGGCCTCCCGGAGGATGGCCCGCAGCAGGTTCCGCTTGTAGGGCAGGGCCGAGCCGCCGCCCTTGCGGGTGACCTTGGGCACCGGGCAGCCGAAGTTCAGGTCGATGTGGTCGGCCAGCCCCTCGTCCACGATCATGCGGACGGCTTTGCCCACCGTGACCGGGTCCACGCCGTACAACTGGATCGAGCGCGGTGTCTCGGTCTCGTCGAAGTGGATGAGCTGCATGGTCTTCTCGTTGCGCTCGACCAGCGCCCGGGTCGTGATCATCTCGCTGACGAACAGGCCCTTGCCCCCGCTGAACTCGCGGCACAGGGTGCGGAAGGGGGCGTTGGTGATCCCTGCCATCGGGGCGAGCACCACGGGCGGCTGCACCGTGTGGGGACCGATCCTGAGCGGCTGGGCGGCGGGGGCGAGCGTGGTCATCCGCCCATTGTCGCGCATGGCGCACCCCTCCCCCATCGGCCTGTGGAACATGCGTTGGCTCACACTTCGACCTATTTTGATCGCGATGCCCTCCCCCTCCCGGGCCACCGTGAGGCCCGGTGCCGCAGATCGGAGACACCGTGCCCTCCTCCCGCCGCCTCGCCCCCGCACTGGTGGCCGCACCGCTGCTCGCCCTCGCCCTGGCCGCCTGCGGCTCCGACGGCGACGGGAGCGGCGGCTCGGCCACCCCGACCACGGTCACCCCGACGTCCGAGGCACCCGGCACGCCCTCGGCCACCGACACCCCCTCGCCGCCCACCCAGCAGGACCTGGAGGAGTCCGTCTCGGCCGAGACGGAGCGCATCCGGTCCTCCGCCTCCGCCCAGCTCGAGGACGCCGAGGGCCAGGGCGACGCGATGGACGACGTGTCCGTGCAGGGCGTGCCCACGGCCGACACGGGCGACCTGCGCACCGGACTGGTCCGCGTCACCAACCCGACGGACGAGGCCGCCTTCTACGCGGTGCAGGTCGACTTCGTGGCGGGCGACGGCACCGTGGTCGACACCGTCGTCGCCGGCTTCCCCGACGTCGGGCCGGGGGAGCAGGTGGAGCGCTACGTCTCCAGCCGCACCGCGGGCGGGTCCGACACCCCGACGACGCCGCGTATCGCCAAGGCCGAACGCAGCTGAGCCGCGCAGGGCGCCCGCCCGGCCGCGATGCGCCCCGCCCGGTCGCGGCGGCATGACGAGGGGCCGCCTCCCGCCGCGCGGCGGGAGGCGGCCCCTCGGGCCGTGCGGGTCAGCCGGCGCCGTCGGGGCGCCCGCCGTCGGCGGGCGGCGCACCGTCCTCGGAACGCGGCCCGTCCGGGGCCTCGGCGGCGGCGCGTGTGCGCTCCCGCATCCTGCGCAGCAGTTCCTGCTTCTGGTCGGCGGCGGGGCTGCCGGCGTGGTGCGCCGGCCCGTTCCCCTGCCGGTCGGTCCGGGACAGCTTCCTGCGCTGCCCGCCGACGCCGAGGAGGTTGTTGCGGCTCTTGGCCATGGGGTTCTCCCGTCGAGTCGAGATGTGGCTGCCGGTACGTGGCGCGTGGGCGGAGGGACCGCCGCGCTCTCACTCGTAGATCTGGAAGAACGAGGACATGCAGCGAAAGTAGCGCCGCGGGGCGGGCGCGGTCACCCGGTTTTCCCCCGCCCCGCGCGCGGCGCGCCCCGGCCGCCCCATCCGAGGGAATGACAGATATTGAAATCTGTCAGCCGTCATGCCATGGTTGGCGTACGGCAACGACCACCACACCGGGAGCACGCCATGACCACCACCGCATCCGCCGGGCACACCGCCCTCCCCGCCGTCCGGCCGCTCGGGGCGGCCGGCCCCCGCGTCTTTCCCCTCGGCCTCGGCTGCATGGGCATGTCCGCCCTCTACGGCGAGGCGGACCGGGGGGAGTCGCTCGCGACGATCCACGCGGCCCTGGAGGCGGGCGTCACCCTCCTCGACACGGGCGACTTCTACGGCATGGGCCACAACGAACTGCTGATCGGCGAAGCGCTCCGCAGCGCCTCCGGGGCCGCCCGCGAGCGAGCGCTCGTCTCGGTGAAGTTCGGCGCCCTGCGCACCGTGGAGGGCGGCTTCACGGGCTACGACGGCCGGCCCGACGCCGTGCGGAACTTCGCCGCCTACAGCCTTCAGCGGCTCGGCCGGGAGCACATCGACGTCTACCGCATCGCCCGGGTCGACCCGGCCGTCCCGATCGAGGAGACCGTCGGCGCCATCGCCGAACTCGTCCAGGCGGGGCATGTGCGGCACATCGGACTCTCCGAGGTCGGGCCCGAGACCATCCGCCGTGCCGCCTCGGTGGCCCCCATCGCCGACCTCCAGATCGAGTACTCCCTGCTGTCACGGGGCATCGAGAGCGCCATCCTGCCGACGGTGCGCGAGCTGGGCATCGGCGTCACGGCGTACGGGGTGCTCTCCAGGGGGCTGCTCAGCGGCCACTTCACACGCGACCGCCGACTCGACGCCGGCGACTTCCGCGGGATGAGCCCCCGGTTCCAGGGCGGGAACCTGCACCGCAACCTCGATCTCGTCGAGCGGCTGCGGCAGGTGGCGGAGGCGCGGGGCACCAGCGTCGCGCGAGCGGCCATCGCCTGGGTGCTCTCCCGGGGCGAGGACATCGTGCCGCTGGTCGGCGCCCGCACCCGGGCCCGGCTGTCCGAGGCGCTCGGTGCCCTGGAGGTGCGGCTGACGGCGGACGACCTGGCCGCGATCGAGCGCGCGATACCGGCCGGTGCGGCCTCCGGGGAACGCTACCCGGCCGCGCAGATGGCACATCTGGACAGCGAGCACTGAGGGCGGGCGGCCCCCGGGTACTGTCGGCACCATGGCCACCGAGACCCTGACCGCCGAGCGCATCCTCGAAGTCACCGAGGAGGTGCTGCGCCGCTACGGTCCGGCCAAGGCGACCGTGGTCGACGTGGCGCGCGCGCTGGGCGTCAGCCACGGCAGCGTCTACCGGCACTTCCGGACCAAGGCGGCACTGCGCGAGGCGGTGACGCACCGCTGGCTGGGACGCACCGAGCAGGCGCTGGAGGAGCTCACCGCGGCGCCGGGGCCCGCACCGGGCAAGCTGCACGACTGGCTGGCGACGCTCTTCGAGGCCAAGCGGCACAAGGCCGGGGACGACCCGGAGCTGTTCGCCACCTACAACGTGCTGATCGACGAGAGCAGCGATGTCGTCGACCAGCATCTGACGGTGCTGGAGGACCAGGTGCGCCGGATCCTGGAGGAGGGCGTGTCCGCCGGGGAGTTCGCCGCCCCGGACCCGGCGGCCTCCGCCCGGGCCGTGTTCACCGCCACCGCGCGCTTCCACGACCCCTCGTACGCCCCCACCTGGGAGTCCGAGACGGCCGAGGAGGAGTTCGAGCAGGTCGTGGGCCTGCTGCTGCGCGGACTGCGCCCCTGAGCGCTCGCCCCCGCGCACGGCGAAGGCCCCCGGGCTCCGCTCGGGGCGGAGCGGGACCGGGGGCCTTCGCGGCCGGAGTCGGGGTGTCAGCAGCCGAGCAGGCGGCTGCCGAGGTAGCCCTGGATCTGGTCCAGGGACACGCGCTCCTGCTTCATCGAGTCGCGCTCGCGGACGGTCACGGCGTTGTCGTCGAGGGTGTCGAAGTCGACGGTGACGCAGTACGGGGTGCCGATCTCGTCCTGGCGGCGGTAGCGGCGGCCGATGGCACCCGCGTCGTCGAACTCGATGTTCCAGTTCTGCCGGAGGTCGGCGGCGAGCCCCTTGGCCTTCGGCGAGAGCTGGGGGTTGCGGCTCAGCGGCAGGACGGCGACCTTTACCGGGGCGAGGCGCGGGTCGAGGCGCATCACGGCGCGCTTCTCCATGACGCCCTTGGCGTTCGGGGCCTCGTCCTCGTTGTAGGCGTCGAGCAGGAAGGCGAGCATGGTGCGGCCGACACCGGCGGCGGGCTCGATGACATAGGGGGTCCAGCGCTCGCCGGCCTCCTGGTCGAAGTACGACAGGTCGGTGCCGGAGGCCTTGGCGTGGGCCGACAGGTCGTAGTCGGTGCGGTTGGCCACGCCCTCCAGCTCGCCCCACTCACCGCCGCCGAACTGGAAGCGGTACTCGATGTCGGCGGTGCGCTTGGAGTAGTGGGAGAGCTTCTCCGCCGGGTGGTCGTACCAGCGCATGTTCTCCTCGCGGAGACCCAGGCCGGTGTACCAGTTCCAGCGCTGCTCCATCCAGTACTCGTGCCACTGCTCGTCCTCGCCGGGCTTGACGAAGAACTCCATCTCCATCTGCTCGAACTCGCGGGTGCGGAAGATGAAGTTGCCGGGCGTGATCTCGTTCCGGAAGGACTTGCCCATCTGCGCGATGCCGAAGGGCGGCTTCTTGCGGGAGGTCTGCTGCACCTGGCCGAAGTTGGTGAAGATGCCCTGGGCGGTCTCGGGGCGCAGATAGGCCACGGACCCGGAGTCCTGCGTCGGGCCGAGGTGGGTGGAGAGCAGCCCGGAGAACTGCTTGGGCTCGGTGAAGGTGCCCTTGTTGCCGCAGTTCGGGCAGTTGAGGTCCGCCAGGCCGTTCTCGGGGAGGCGGCCGTGCTTCTCCTCGTACGCCTCCTCCAGGTGGTCGGCGCGGTAGCGCTTGTGGCAGGAGGTGCACTCGGTGAGCGGGTCCGTGAAGGTGGCCACGTGCCCGGAGGCCTCCCACACCTCGGTGGCCAGGATCACCGACGAGTCGAGACCGACGACGTCCTCCCGCGAGGTGACCATGTAGCGCCACCACTGGCGCTTGATGTTCTCCTTCAGCTCGACACCCAGCGGCCCGTAGTCCCAGGCGGCCCGCTGTCCGCCGTAGATCTCACTGCACGGGTAGACGAAGCCACGGCGCTTGCTCAGGTTGACGATCGTGTCGATCTTGTCGGCGGCCACGGTGCTCTCTTCATGACGAGGACGAACGGAGAATGACTCAGGTTACCGGCGGCCGGGGGCCCCGGATCAAATCGGATCCGAGTGCGGTCCGGGTGAAGAGTCGCACACGGAGGTTTATTGACAATCGTTTCCGTTTTTGTTGAAAATGACTGTCATGAACGTACGACGCCTCATACCCGCCACCGCCGTCGCCGGAGCCGGCGCCCTGGGCCTCATGGCCGTCTCCGCCTGCACCGCCTCGGGCGCCGCCGAGCGCACGGACGACGGCAGGCTCCAGGTGGTGGCGTCCTTCTACCCCATGCAGTACCTCGCCGAGCGCATAGGCGGGGACCACGTCGCCGTCACCACGCTGACCAAGCCCGGCGTCGAGCCGCACGACCTGGAGCTCAAGCCCCGCCAGACCGCCGAACTGAACGACGCCGGGCTGATCGTCTCCCTCAGGGGCGTCCAGCCGGCCGTGGACAAGGCGATCGAGCAGGCCGCGGCACCGCACAAGGTGGACGCAGCCGACCTCACCGAGCTGCGGCACTTCGACGGCGGCGGCCACGACCACGACCACGGCGGCCACGAGGGCGAGACGGAGGCCGAGCACGCGGAGCACGCGGAGCACGCGGACGAGCCGGGGCACGAGGAGCACGAGGACGGTACCGGCGACGAGGCGGCCGATCCGCACCTCTGGCTGGACCCGGTGAAGTACGCCGAGGTCGCCGAGGGCGTCGGCGCCGGGTTCGAGAAGGCGGACCCCGCCCACGCCGACGACTACCGCAAGAACACCGAGGCGCTGGTCGCCGAGCTGACCGCCCTCGACGCCGAGTTCGAGAAGGGCCTGGAGAAGGCCTCCACCCGGACCTTCATCACCACCCACTCCGCCTTCGGCTACCTCGCCGCCCGCTACGGCCTGGAGCAGGAGGGCATCTCCGGCGTCGGCCCGGAGAGCGAGCCCAGCCCGGCCCGGATCAAGGAGCTCCAGGAGATCGCGAAGAAGGACAGGGTCACCACCGTCTTCTTCGAGACCCTGGCCAGCGACCGCACGGCCAGGACCCTGGCCGACGACACCGGCCTCGCGACCGACGTCCTGGACCCGCTGGAGGGCATCACGGACAAGTCCCGCGGCGACGACTACCTCCAGGTCATGCGCGCGAACCTCGCCGCCCTGCAGAAGGCCCTCGGCACATCGTGACCCTCCCCCCGAAAGGCGGCCGCCCGTGAACACCGAGCAGGTCATATCCGTCCGGGGCGCCCGGGCCGTCCTCGGCTCGCGCCCCGTGCTGCGCGGCGTCGACCTCACCGTCCGACGCGGTGAGGTCGTGGCCCTGCTCGGCGCCAACGGCTCCGGCAAGTCCACCGCCGTGCGCTCGGTGATCGGCCAGGTGCCGCTGACCGAGGGCCGCATCGAGCTCTTCGGCACGGAGCTGCGCCGCTTCCGCCGGTGGCAGCGCCTCGGCTACGTCCCGCAGCGCACCACGGCCGCGAGCGGCGTCCCGGCGACGGTCCGGGAGGTCGTGGCCGCGGGCCGGCTGGCACGCAGCCGGTTCGGGCTGCCGTCCCGCGGCGACCGCGAGGCCGTCCACCGCGCCATAGGACTGGTCGGGCTCGCCGACCGCGCCGGGGACTCCGTCGGCGCCCTCTCCGGCGGCCAGCACCAGCGGGTGCTGATCGCACGGGCCCTCGCCTCCGAGCCCGAGCTGCTGATCATGGACGAGCCGATGGCGGGTGTCGACCTCGCCAGCCAGGAGGTGCTCGCCGGGACCCTGCGCGAGCAGGTCGCCGCCGGCACCACCGTGCTGCTGGTGCTGCACGAACTCGGGCCGCTGGAGCCCCTGATCGACCGCGCCGTCGTACTCCGCGAGGGCTGCGTCGTGCACGACGGACCGCCGCCCGAGGCCGTCGGCCAGCATGCGCTGCCCGGCCACGACCACGTACATCCGCACGCGGCCGACGAGCCGCTCCGCACGGGACTGCTCACATGATGCTCGAGATGCTGCAATCGCCGTTCATGCAGAGGGCGCTGCTCGCGGCCCTGCTGGTCGGCATCACCGCGCCCGCCGTCGGCATCTACCTGGTGCAGCGCCGCCAGGCCCTGATGGGCGACGGTATCGGCCATGTCGCGATGACCGGCGTGGGGCTGGGCTTCCTGATGTCGGCCAACCCGATCTGGATGGCGACCCTGGTGTCCGTGCTCGGCGCCGTCACGATGGAGCTGATCCGCACCTACGGGCGCACCCGCGGCGACATCGCCCTCGCGATGCTGTTCTACGGCGGCATGGCCGGCGGCGTGCTGCTGATCGAACTCTCCGGGACGGGGACGACGGCCAACCTCACCACCTACCTCTTCGGCTCCCTGTCCACCGTCTCCGACAGCGACCTCGCGGCCATCCTGCTGCTCGCGGCCTTCGTCGTGCTGGTCTCGCTCGGGCTGCGCAGGCAGCTGTTCGCCGTCAGCCAGGACGAGGAGTTCGCGCGCGTGACCGGCCTGCCGGTGCGCGCGCTGAACCTGCTGGTGGCCGTGACCGCGGCGGTCACCGTCAGCGTCGCCATGCGGGTGGTGGGCCTGCTCCTGGTCAGCGCCCTGATGGTGGTGCCCGTGGCGGCGGCGCAGCAGCTCACCCGCTCGTTCCGGGCCACGTACGCGCTGTCGGTCGGGATCGGCGTCGTGGTGGCCCTCGCCGGCACCACCACGTCCTACTACCAGGATGTCCCGCCGGGAGCGACCATAGTGATGCTGGCGATCGCCGCGTTCATCGCCCTGACCGCGCTCGCCGCGCCCCTGGCGCGGCGCAGGGCCCGGGCGGCGGAGGCGGCGACGGCGGCGGAGGCCGCGTGCGGTGCCGCCCCGGGGAGCGGGCGTCCTCCCGCCGACGACGTGAAGGTCTGAGGCGGGGGCCGCTCCCCGGGCGGCCCGCCCCGGGGGGGCGGCATCGCGTCCCGGCGCGTGGCCGGGGACGGCCCGGCAGGACCGTCGCCGGGCGCGGGCCTGGCACAATGGCCCGACGTATCTGCGGGCGAAGCGAGGAGGCTCCTGTGACCACGGCGCCAACCGGCGGGAACACCGCCCCGGTGCGAGGCCGGTCCACCCGGCAGCGCGCCGCTGTGGCGGCGGCGCTCGACGAGGTGGACGAGTTCCGCAGTGCGCAGGAGCTGCACGACATGCTCAAGCACCGCGGCGACTCGGTCGGGCTGACCACGGTCTACCGCACCCTTCAGTCGCTGGCCGACGCCGGCGAGGTGGATGTGCTGCGCACGAGCGACGGGGAGTCCGTCTACCGGCGCTGCTCCACCGACGACCACCACCACCATCTGGTCTGCCGGCTCTGCGGAAAGGCCGTCGAGGTCGAGGGCCCGGCGGTGGAGCAGTGGGCGGAGTCCGTCGCCGCGCAGCACGGCTATGTCAACGTGGCGCACACCGTCGAGATCTTCGGCACCTGCTCGGAGTGCGCCGCCAAGGCGGAGTGAGCTCCGCCGCACGGCAACCGGAGGTGCCCGGCCGCGGTGGGTGAGCGGCCGGGCACCGTCGCGTCCGGGGAGCGAGCGGGCCTCAGGCGCCCGGCGCGTCGGGACGGCCCCGCATGGCGAGCAGTTCCTCGTTGGGGATCGCGCCGCCGAAGCGCCGGTCGCGCTGGGCGTACTCCAGACAGGCCCGCCACAGGTCACGGCGGTCGAAGTCGGGCCAGAGGACGTCCTGGAAGACCATCTCGGCGTAGCTGGACTGCCAGATCAGGTAGTTGGACGTGCGCTGCTCGCCGCTGGGCCGCAGGAACAGGTCGACGTCCGGCATGTCCGGGTAGTACAGGTACTTCTGGAAGGTCTTCTCGTTGACCTTGGAGGGGTCGAGCCGCCCGGCCGCCACGTCCCGCGCGATGGCCTGCGCGGCGTCCGCGATCTCCGCCCGGCCGCCGTAGTTGACGCAGAAGTACAGCGTCATGGCGTCGTTGCCGACGGTCTGCTCCTGGGCGATCTGCAGTTCCTGGACGACCGACTTCCACATCTTGGGCATCCGGCCGACCCAGCGGATGCGGATGCCCAGTTCGTCCATCTCGTCGCGGCGGCGCCGGATGACGTCCCGGTTGAAGTTCATCAGGAAGCGGACCTCCTCCGGCGAGCGCTTCCAGTTCTCGGTGGAGAAGGCGTACAGGGAGAGGTTCTTGACCCCCATCTCCAGGCACCCCTTGAGCACGTCGAGGACGACGCCCTCACCGACCTTGTGGCCCTCGGTGCGCGGCAGGCCGCGCTCCTTGGCCCAGCGGCCGTTGCCGTCCATCACGCAGGCCACGTGCTGCGGCACCAGCTCGGCAGGGATCTTGGGCGGCCTCGCGCCGGACGGGTGCGGCTCGGGGACCTTGTACTCGCGGCGGGACCGCCCCAGGATTCCGCGTCGTGCCATGCGGTTCACAACTCCTCGCTCGGTGACTTCTCGGCGGCTTCTCGGCGTGCGACGTCCTCGTCCTGCGGCGTCGCGCTACTTCTCCACGTACCGCAGCGAGCGCAGCCCGCGCTCCAGGTGCCAGTGCAGGTACGCGGACACGAGCCCGCTGCCCTCGCGGACGTGGCGCGCCTCGCAGGCGTCCGCCGCGGCCCAGTCGCCGGTGAGCAGCGCGCTGAGCAGGCCGATGGCCTCCGCAGAGGGTACGACGCTCCCGGGCACCCGGCAGTCCCCGCACAGGGCCCCACCGGCCCCGACGGAGAAGAAGCGGTTGGGGCCGGGCAGGCCGCAGCGGGCGCAGTCGTCGAAGCTGGGGGCGTAGCCGTTGACGGCGAGGGAGCGGAGCAGGAAGGCGTCGAGCACCAGGTTCGGGGCGTGCTCCCCGCGGGAGAGGGTGCGCAGCGCCCCCACCAGCAGCAGGTACTGCTGGACGGCGGGCTCGCCCTCGTGGTCGGTGAACCGCTCGGCGGTCTCCAGCATGGCGGTGCCGGCGGTGTAGCGGGCGTAGTCGGTGACGATGCCCCCGCCGTAGGCGGCGATGGTCTCGGACTGGGTGCACAGGGGCAGGCCGCGGCCCACCAGTTCACTGCCGCGCGCGAAGAACTGCACGTCGACGTGGGAGAACGGCTCCAGGCGCGCACCGAACTTGGACTTGGTGCGCCGGACTCCCCGGGCGACCGCGCGCACCCGGCCGTGACCGCGGGTGAGCAGTGTGATGATGCGGTCCGCCTCGCCCAGCTTCTGGGTGCGCAGGACGACGCCGTCGTCACGGAACAGGCTCATGCCGCCATTCTCGCGCACCGCGGGGCTCTCCCGGGCCGGGGGCCGGGACGACCTCCGGGGCGGCACCGGGGCGGGCGCTGGGGGCCGGGACGACCTCCGGGGCGGGCGCCGGGGGCCGGGGGCCGGGGCCCGGGCGCTCAGGTCACCTCGCCGCGGCTCCGGGCGTTGACGTAGGCGGTGGTGGCGCTGATGCGCTCCGCGGAGGTGGCGGGACGCACCGCCTCGGGGTCGCACTCCCACTCCCGCCCCCCGCCGACCGGTCTCAGCGCCAGGAAGGGACCGGCCGCCCCCATGTACCGGCCGACCCGGCCCGTGCGGGTGTCGACGACATACGTACCGATGGGCAGGGTCATGTCGTGCGACCCCCTTCCCTGGGCAGAGCTGCGGCGATCAGACGGCCAGTGTCCATCGGGCGACGCCCCGATTCGACGAGCGGGCCCGGCGTGTCCCGGGCGTATGGGGACGGTTCACCGCACAACGGTGCAGGGGCGGCCCCGAGACGTCGCCGGGCCGGGCTCAAGGGGTTCACGGCGTCCTCCGCATCCTGCGCACGCACGCTCGCGCGTCCGCGTCCTCCGCATCGCGCGTCATTGTTTCCCGGCCCCTCCCGGATTCACGTTTCGTGTGACATGCGTAACACTGCGCGAGTACGCTGAGGCCAGGTGTGCCTGCGGCACATGCACACCGCGGGGCCGGGGGCGGGCCGCACCCACCGGGACGGACGCCCCCCGCCATGGCCCGTGAAGCCGCTCCGCCGGGGCCGCCAGGGGCCGTTCGCCCCGGGGGGAGCCGACGTGCGGACCGGAGGGCGCCGCCCTACCGGAACCCCCGGAGGGCACCCATCAAGCATCCCTTTGGGTTGCCATAAGATCACCTTATGAGCTCATAGAGTGGGACCGGGTACTGACTTAGGCTTGCCTTTGTTTAGGGTTGCCGTCGAGCCTCCTGTCGCCGCTCGAAGGGAACCTGCCATGCCCCGCCCCCTGCGGGTAGCCATTGTCGGAGCCGGCCCCGCCGGGATCTACGCCGCCGATGCGCTGCTGAAGTCCGAGGCGGCCGCCGCCGAGCCCGGCGTGTCGATCGACCTCTTCGAGCGGATGCCGGCGCCTTTCGGGCTGATCCGCTACGGCGTCGCACCCGACCACCCGCGGATCAAGGGCATCATCACCGCCCTGCACCAGGTGCTCGACAAGCCGCAGATCCGCCTCTTCGGCAACGTCGACTACGGGCGGGACATCACCCTCGACGACCTGCGCACCTTCTACGACGCCGTGGTCTTCTCCACCGGCGCCACGGCCGACCGGGCACTCGACGTGCCGGGCATCGAGCTGGACGGCTCCTACGGCGCCGCCGACTTCGTGGCCTGGTACGACGGCCACCCGGACTGGCCCCGCACCTGGCCCCTGGAGGCCGAGAAGGTCGCCGTGCTCGGCGTCGGCAACGTGGCCCTGGACATCGCCCGCATCCTCGCCAAGACGGCCGACGAGCTGCTGCCGACGGAGATCCCCCCGAACGTCTACGACGGACTCAGGGCCAACCGCGCCAAGGAGATCCACGTCTTCGGGCGCCGGGGCCCGGCACAGGCGAAGTTCAGCCCCATGGAACTCCGCGAGCTGGACCACTCCCCCACCATCGAGGTCATCGTCGACCCCGAGGACATCGACTACGACAAGGGCTCGATCGAGACCCGCCGCTCCAACAAGCAGGCGGACATGGTCGCCAAGACCCTGGAGAACTGGGCGATCCGCGACACGGGCGACCGCCCGCACAAGCTCTTCCTGCACTTCTTCGAGTCCCCGACGGAGATCCTCGGCGAGGACGGCAGGGTCGTGGGGCTGCGCACCGAGCGCACGGCTCTGGACGGCACCGGAAACGTCGAGGGCACCGGCGCGTTCACCGACTGGGACGTCTCGGCGGTCTACCGGGCCGTGGGCTACCTCTCCGACGAACTGCCCAAGCTGCCCTGGGACGTGGCCACGGGCACCGTCCCGGACGAGGGCGGCCGGGTCATCGAGGAGTCGGGGGAGCACCTGGACTCCACCTATGTGACGGGCTGGATCCGCCGCGGCCCGGTGGGCCTCATCGGCCACACCAAGGGCGACGCCAACGAGGCGATCGCCAACCTCCTCCAGGACCACGCGGCCGGCCGGCTGCAGACCCCCGGGTCCCCGGAGCCCGAGGCCGTGGACGCCTTCCTCTCCGGCAAGGACGTGCGCTGGACCACCTGGGAGGGCTGGTACCGGCTGGACGCCGCGGAGAAGGCGCTGGGCGAGCCCCAGGGCCGGGAGCGCGTGAAGATCGTCGAACGCGAGGACATGCTCCGCGCCAGCGGCGCCTGAGACGACGGGCGGGCGGGCGGCCGGGAACCGCGCCCCGCCGCCCGCCCCGCCGCCCGCACGGCCTCCGCGGCCCACGGCCGGGGAGGCGGACCGGTCAGGAAGGGGTGCGGGCCGTCTCCAGCAGGCGGGCGGTCGCGTCCTCGGACAGCCGCAGCGCCACGCCGACGGTCGCCAGGACCTCACGCTCGGCCTGCGTGTACGGGCCGTCGGCCAGGGCGATACGGGCCCCCTGGAGGACGATCGACTCCCGCCCGGCGGGGGCGAGGTGCGGCGCCAGGGGCTCCAGGGCCTCGTGCAGCTCGATGGCGAGCGCCGCACCGTAGGGGGTGGTGTCCGCGACATAGCGCCCCGTGTCGGCGGCGAGCGCCTCGATCAGCGAGGTGAGCTGGTCCTCCGTGCAGTCCGCGAGCCCGGCGGCACGCACCGTGTGCACGGCGGTCCTGCGCACCGCGCGCGAGGAGGTGCCTCCCGAGACCAGAACGGCCAGCGCGACCGTGTGCACGGCGTCCTTGAGCATGGCCGAGAAGCGCGCCGTCGTCGGCTGGTCGAGCGCCTCGGGGCCGAAACGGGTGCGGCAGGCCGCGCACTCGACCACCGGTCCGGCGGCCCCCCGGCCCAGCAGGGGCACCCCGAGCAGGGTGAAGCGGCGGCGGCCGGTGCGGTGCCGGTAGTTGCGGTCCCCTCCGCACCCGGGGCAGAAGAACTCCCCGTCCCCGATCGTGGTCCATGACGTGCGGATACCGCAGACCCGCGCATTCCGGCCGAACAGTCCCCGGGCTTGCAGCACGTCACACCTCCGTCATGCTGCGGCAACATTGCCGCGTGGACGTGATGTTAACCACACCGTTGATGTCGCGTCAGCACCTCCGCGGGAGGCGGTCCCGGAGGTGGCCGGATCCCGAGGGCCGTCCGCCCGCCCCGCGGGCGGCCGTCCGGCGGCCCGGACCGAACGGAACCGGCCACCGCTCCCCCGGACCACCCGGTCGGGCGAGGGCCGCGGCGCGCCCGGCCGGGGTGGCACCCGCCGTACGCGCCCCGCAGCCGCTCCCGGGGCCGGCGCGGCGGGCGGGACCGACGGCCGGCGGGCCGGCGGGACCGACGGCCGGCGCCGGACCTCCCCGTATCCAGACGGTATACAGAGCGCGCCCAGAGGAGCGCCGCAGAATGGCGTGAGCCCGCCGACAGCGGACCGCGGCTCCCGCCTCCCGGCCACCCGAACGACCGCGGCGGGAGGCACACGCCCGGCGGCGGGCCGAACCAGCGGCACGTCCGCCCGCGCACCGGTCGTCCCGTGACGCCCGCCGTACCGGTCGGGGCTTGCCCCTGCCCGTGCCCGCCGCGAGGACGTACCGCCCTGCACACCCATGCACACGGCAAGTGATCCACCCCTGTGACCCCACGTGAACCCCAAAAGGAAGCACATGCTCACAGCCGGACGTTCCGAAGCCGCCCCCGTACCCACCGACCCCTTCCTGTCCACGGTCGACGAGATCACCGCATGGTTCGCCTCCTCCCCGGAGAAGGTGGACGCGGCTCTTTCCGGCAGCGAGCGGGAACGCGTGCTGAGCAGGGTCGCGGGGATCAACGACGCAGCCGCCGCCGGTGACCGGCAGGCGCTCTACGCGCAGCAGTTCCTGCTGGACCGCGTCTACCGACTGCACACCAAGCTCCCGGAGCAGGAGAGCGCCGAGGGCTCGGTCGTCGTCCACGAGATCGGACGGATGCTGGAGACGGCCACCTCGCAGGCCCAGGACGCGCTCGTCGAGCCCGGCCTGCTCGACGAGCTGCCCTCCGAGCCGCGCCGGTACCTCTCCTGGCTCAAGCAGACCGCGCGCAACCACCGGGTGTACAAGCACCCCTATTACCACGAGTTCATCCGCAACGATGCCACCGAGAACGACCTCCGCAACTACGTGATGCAGGAGTCGGTCGTGGACGGCCGCTTCGACGACCTGCTCGCGATGATGCAGGTGGGCACCGCCGGGGCCGCCAAGCTGGAGATCGCCTCCAACTTCTGGGACGAGATGGGCAACGGCGATCCCGCCGAGGTCCACACCCACCTCTTCAACAAGATCTTCGAGGTCTTCGAGATCCCGGAGGAGGAGCTGGAGCGCTCGCTGAGCGCCACCTCCCTGCTCAACGGCAACCTCGCCGTGCTGCTCGCCCGCTACCGCGCCCTGTACGGGGAGTCCGTGGGCTTCCTGGGCATGACCGAGTGGATGGCACCCGACCGGTTCGTCCAGGTCGTGCACGCCTGGGAGCGGCTGGGCCTGCCGGACGTGGGCATCACCTACCACCGGCTGCACATCACCATCGACTCCCAGCACGCGCAGGGCTGGTTCCACAACGTGGTGCTGCCCGCCGCCGAGTCCCCCGCCATGCGGCGCGCGATCGCGCGCGGTGTGCTGTGGCGTCTCAACTCCTCGGCCGCATACCTCGACGAGCGTATGCCGTCGGCCGCCGCCTGACCCTTTCGTCCACCCGGCTCTGGAGGAGACACGCCATGCCGCTCGGCAGCCAAGGCTTCAGCATCATCGACCTGCCGGACACAGCACCGGACATCCTGCCCAGCTACGACGACTGCCCCGTCGACGAGTACATGGGCAACGGCACCCGCTTCAAGCGGTTCTCGCAGTACCGGCTCCGGCCGGAGGGCACCGACGCGTGGTCGTTCGAGCGGCTCCCGCACCGCGACTACACGACCTACCGGAAGTTCAACTCGGTCGGCGGCGGCATCCGCCGCGTCTACGAGCCGATCAAGGTCGACTTCACCCCGCTGATCCGGGCCGGTATCACCGAGCTGGGCCTGGACCGGTCGGAGGACTGGCAGATCAACGTCCACCAGAACCGGACACGCGCCGACGGCGACCGGCCCGGCCCGCTGACGCCCGAGGGCGTGCACCACGACGGCCACGAGTTCGTCATGATCGGGATCCTCAACAAGGTGAACGCCGCCGGCGGGACGACGCGGCTGTGGAACCCGGGGGCGGACGAGCCCTTCTGGACCGGCACCCTGGAGCCCGGGCAGGCGGTCGTCCTGGACGACCGGGCGCTGGCGCACGACGTGACCGACGTGCTCTCCGCGGACGGCGGCCCCGGCCACCGGGACATCGTCATCATCGCCTTCTCCCGCTGGGCGGAGAAGTGGTACGGCGAGGAGCACGACGCCGCCGCACTCGCCGAGCAGTAGCGACTCCCGGTGCGGTCCGCCCCGCGGCGCACGCCGCCCGGGGCGGACCGCACCCGCCGCCTGACAGGACGGGTCCATGACCGATTTCTTCAAGTACCAGGCAGCGGGCAACGACTACCTGGTGATCGACCCCCGCCACACCGGCGTCGCCGTCACCCCCGAGACCGTCCGGCTGCTCTGCGACCGGCACCTGGGCGTCGGCGCGGACGGGGTGCTGCACGGCCCCCTGGAGCCCTTCTCCCCCGGTGCGCCGGTCCGCCTGGCGATGTACAACCCGGACGGCTCGGTGTGCGGGCGCAGCGGCAACGGGCTGCGGATGTTCGCCCTCCACCTCGCCGAGCAGGAGCCGGGCACCTGGGGCGGGGGCGAGGGGTTCACGGTGCGCACCCTCGCCGGGGACAGCCCCGTGCGGATCACCGACGCGGCCGCCGGACGGGTCCGGGTGGGCATGGGGCGTCCGAGCTTCGACGCCGCCGACCTCCCGCTCACCGACGAGGACGGCAAGCCTCTCTCCGGCCGCGCGGTCGACGTGCCGCTGTCGGTGGGCGACGAGGTCCTGCACGTCACCTGCGTGCACAACGGCAACCCGCACACCGTGGTCCCGGTGGAGCGCCCGACCGCGGAGCTGGCCCGGCGCCTCGGTCCGGCGATCGCCCGGCACGACCGCTTCCCCGAGGCCACCAACGTGCAGTTCATGCGGGCGGCCGGACCGGACGTGCTGGAGATCGAGGTCTTCGAGCGCGGCGCCGGGTACGTCACCGCCTCGGGCAGCAGCGCCTGCGCCGCCGCCTCCGCCGCGCGCGAGCGGGGCCTGTGCGGCGACCGCGTGGAGGTGCGGATGCCGGGCGGCAGTGTGCACATCGGCCTCGCCGCCGACGGCGCGGTCACCATGACCGGGACCGCCGAGCAGGTGGCGTCCGGGGTCCTCGCGCCGGCCCTGCGCGCCCGGCTCGCCCGGCTGACCGCGGCGGAGGGCTCGCGGTGAGCGCGCCCGCGGCTGCCGCAGGCACCGGCGAGGACCACGACTACCCCATACGCACCTGGGTGTTCGAGGACGCCGCCGGGCGCTTCGACATCGACCTCGGGGACAGCAACATGCGCCCCGTCCGGTTCGACGAGCTCACCGTGCCGCCCGGGCTGGAGCTGGACTACGGCCACGACCGCGGTATCCCGGGCCTGCGCGGGAGGGTGGCCGCGCTCTACGGCGGCGACCCCGGCTCCGTGCTGGTCACCCAGGGCGCCCAGCAGGCGCTGCACCTGGTGTACACGACCCTGCTGACGCCGGGCTCCCAGGTCGTCACCTTCCGTCCCGGCTGGCAGCAGTCCTGGGACGTCCCCTCCGAACTCGGCTGCCGGGTCGAGCTCGTCGGCTACCGGCCCGACCTCACCTTCGACGTGGAGGCGGCGGAGCGGGTCGCCGGTCCCGACCTGAGGCTGATCGTCGTCAACAGCCCGTGCAACCCCACCGGTCGCCACATCGCCGGGGCCGACCTGCGCAGGCTGGCGGCCCTGGCCGCGCGGACCGACGCCTACCTGCTGCTCGACGAGGAGTACGCGCTCGGCCTCTCCGCGTCCTTCGCCGTCGGAGCGGAGCGGGTGGTCTCGGTGTCGAGCCTGTCCAAGGTCTACGGCTTCCCCGGGCTGCGGGTCGGCTGGATGTACGGGCCGCGGGCCCTCGTCGACGCCTGTGCGCGGAGCAAGTTCCTCGCCACCATCTCCAACTCCGTGCTGTGCGAGGAGCTCGCCTGCACGGTGCTGGACGAGCGGGAGCGGCACCTGGCCGCCTACCGGGAGCTGACCGGCCAGGGCCTGGCCCTGGTGCGCGGCTTCGCCGAGCGCAACGCCGACGCGGTGCGGCTCGTGGAACCGCAGGGCACCCCCTTCGCCTGGCTCTGGCTCACCACCGGCGAGCGGCCGCTGGCGATGTGCCGCCGCGCCCTCGACCTGGGCGTGCTGCTGATGCCCGGCGAGACGCTCGGCGCACGGGACGGGTTCCGGATCTGCTTCGCCCGGGAACCGGAGGCCGTGGCCGAGGGCCTGCGGCGGGTGGAGAGGGTCCTCAGACCCCCGGGGGGAGCCGGTCCCGGCGCGGCCCCCGGCCCCGAGGCACCGACCGGCCCGCCCCCGCCCTCCTGACCCCCGGCCGGCCCGGCCCCGCCGTCCCCGGCTCCCGCCCCCTCCCTCCGTCCGGGCCCCGCGCCCGGGCGGTCGGGCGCCCCACCGAGTGACCACCCCGCGACAGCCGAATGGAGTCCCGCAACGATGAGCACCCTGGACGCCGCCGAGGACCGCATGCCCCTCTCCTTCGGGCAGGAGCAGCTGTGGTTCCTGGACCAGATGAACCCGGGGACCACCACCTACAACGTCACCTCCGCGTACCGCCTGCGCGGGTCCCTGGACGTCCCGGCCCTGGAAGGCGCCCTCAACCTGCTGGTCGCGCGCCACGACCAGCTGCGGGTGACCTTCCACCAGGCGGACGGCGTCCCCTACCAGGTCGTCGCCCCCGCCGAGGACACACCGCTGGCCGTCGAGGACCTGGCGGGCGCGGACGACCCCGAGGCCGCGCTCCGCGAGGCGCTCCAGGCCGAGGGCGACACCCCCTTCGACCTGTCGGCGGGCCCGATCCGGCGCTTCCGCCTGCTGCGCCTGGGCGACGACCACCATGTGCTCTGCACCAGCTTCCACCACATCGTCACGGACGGCTGGTCCGGCGGAGTGATCAACCGGGAGATCGCGGAGGCGTACCGGGAGCTCGCCGCCGGGCGCACCCCCGCCCTGCCGGAGCCCGAGGCCGGCTACCTGGACCACATCCGGCGCCAGCGGCAGCAGCGCGCCGAGAACGTCTGGGAGACCGAACTGGACTTCTGGGCCGAGCGGCTGGCGGGCCTGGAGGCCCTGGAACTGCCGGCGGACCGGCTGCGCCCGGCGCAGCCGACGCACAGCGGCGAGACCTTCGTGGTGGAGTTCCCGCCGGAACTCCTCACGCAGGCACGGGCCCTGGCCCAGCAGCAGGGCGCCTCGCTCTACATGGTGGCGGCGGCCGCGGTGAACGTGGTCCTCAGCCGCTACAGCGGGCGGGAGGACATCGCGCTCGGCGTGCCCATGCTGGGCCGCACCGAGCCCGAACTGGAAGACGTCGTCGGCCTGTTCATCAACATGACGGTGCTGCGCTCGGACCTGTCCGGCGGCATCACCTTCGCCGAGCTGATCGAGCGGATCGCCGACGCCAACCTGGACATGTACGACAACCAGGACGTGCCCTTCGACCAGGTCGTCGACCGTGTGCAGCCGGCCCGCGACGCGGGCCGCAACCCCCTCTTCCAGATCGCCTGCCAGCTGCTCGGCGAGACGACCTCCGGCGACGCCCTGGCGCTGGCGGGGCTCGCGTCGGAGACCATCACGGTGGCGGGCGGGCAGTCCCGGTTCGACCTGTCGTTCACCTTCATCGAGGGCACCGGGCGGCTGCGCCTGATCGTCGAGTACGCCACCGACCTGTACGACCGCTGGCGGATCGAGGCCCTCGTCGGGCACATCCGGACGGTGCTCGGCGCGGCGGCCGCGGCGCCCGACACCCCGGTCACCCAGCTGCCGCTGCTCACCGGGGAGGAGCGCACCGCGCTGCTCGAGGCGGGCCGCGGGGCGGACTTCGACTTCCCCTCCGAGCCGGTCCACGCCACCATCGCGCGGATCGCCGGGGAACACCCGGACCTCGTGGCGGCGGTGTGCCGCGGCGTGGAGATGACCTACGGCGAGCTGATGCGCCGCGCCACCGCGCTGGCCCGCTACATCCGCTCCCGCGGGGTGAAGCCGGAGCAGGTCGTGGCCATCGCCATGGACCGCGACCTGGACGCGCTGGTGTCCGTCCTGGGCGTGATGGTCTCCGGCGCGGCGTACACCCTGCTGGACCCCTCGCACCCCAACGCGCGGCTGGACCACATGCTGCGGGACACCGCCTCGCCGCTGGTCATCACGCGGTCCTCGGTGAAGGACTTCCCCGACTCCTGCGGCTGGGAGCGGTTCCTGGTCGACACCGAGTGGGACGCCGTCGAGGCCCTGCACAGCGACGAGCCGCTGGAGGAGTGGGCGACGCCCACCTCGCTGGTGTACGTGCTCTACACCTCCGGGTCGACCGGCCGCCCCAAGGGCGTGATGATCGAGCAGCGGGGCCTGCGGATCTTCATCGAGGCGTACCGGCGCTCCTTCGGCGAGTGGGGCCACCGGGACCGGCTGCTCCAGCTCCCCGCGCTGACCTTCGACATGTCCCAGGGCGAGATCTTCGCGGGTCTGATCAGCGGCTCGGCCATGGTGCTGGTGGCGCCCGAGGACGCCTCCTCCCCCGAGTCCCTGGCCGCGCTGATGCGCGGGCAGCGGGTGACCTACGCGGGGCTGTCGCCGGCGATCCTCTCGGTGGTCGAGGCCGGCCCCTACCCGGACCTGAAGCACATCATGGGCGGCGCCGAGGCCCTGCCCGCCGAGCTGGTCAACAAGTGGAACCAGCCGGGCCGGATGTTCGTGAACCTCTACGGGCCCACCGAGGCGTCCATCGCCACGACCGAGTACCTGTGCGAGCACAAGGAGTGGCGCTCCTCGCCGCCCATCGGCCGTCCCGAGTTCGGCCGCCTGCACTACGTGGTGGACAGGGAGTTCAACCTGGTGCCCGTCGGCGTGCCGGGCGAGCTGCTGATCGGCGGTGACGAGGGCCTGGCCCGCGGCTACCTCAACCTCCCCGAGATGACCGACGAGAAGTTCGTCCCGGACCCCTTCCAGGAGACCGGGCGGGTCTACCGGACCGGCGACCTGGTGCGCTGGACCCCCGACCTGCAGATCGACTTCATCGGCCGCCTGGACAACCAGGTGAAGCTGCGCGGTCTGCGGATCGAACTCGGCGAGATCGAGTCGGGGCTGCTGACCCACCCCAAGGTGCGGATGGCGCTGGTCCTGCTGCGCGAGGACGGGGGCGAGAAGCAGCTCGTGGCCTACTACACGGTGCTCGGCGAGGAGTCCCCGGCGGTGGCCGAGCTGCGGGAGCACCTGGGCCGCACCATGCCCGAGTACATGGTGCCCACGGCCTGGGTGGAGCTGCCGGAGTTCCCGCTCACACCGGCCCGCAAGATCGACCGGGCCGCCCTGCCCGCCCCGGCGGGTGCGGAGGGCGGGGGCGGCTCCTACGTCGCGCCCGCCACGCCCACCGAGGAGAAGGTCGTGGAGGCCTTCGAGGCGGTGCTCAAGCGCGGTGAGATCGGCACCGCGGGCGACTTCTTCGGCCTCGGCGGCAACTCGCTCCAGGCGATGCGGGTGGTGAGCCGTCTGAACAAGCACTTCAAGGTGAAGGTCAACGTCCGCCTGCTGTACGGCAGCGCCACCATCGCCACCATCGCCGAGGCGATCGACGCCCTGGTGGCGGAGAAGGCCGCCGGGACGGCGGGCGCCCGGTGACCGAGGCCCTGCGGGCCGGGGCCCCCTCGGGGGGCCCCGGCGCCGGGCGCGAGGGCGCGCAGCACCGGCTGCTGCGCCGGGGCGCCGCCCTGCTGGAGGAGTCGGACCCGGAACTGGCCCGGCTGCTCGACGCGGAGGCGGACGAGCAGACGCACACCCTCGCCATGGTGGCCTCGGCCAGTGTCGCGGACCCCGCGGTGCTGGCCGCGGGCGGCGCCGCGCTCTCCAACGTGACGGCGGAGGGCTACCCCGGCGCCCGGTACCACCCGGGGGCCGCGCGGTTCGACGCCGTGGAGCGGCTGGCCGCCGAACGCGCCCGGCACGCCTTCGGCGCCGCGTACGCCAACGTCCAGCCGCACTCCTGCTCCTCGGCGAACCAGGCGGTGCTGGCGGCCCTGCTGGCCCCCGGGGGGACACTGCTCGCCCTCGACCTGGACTCGGGCGGGCATCTCACCCACGGCTCCCCGGCCTCGGTCACCGGGCGCCACTACCGGGCCGTGCACTACGGGCTGGACGCCGCGGGGCTCGTCGACTACGGCGCGGTGGCCGAACTGGCCCACCGGCACCGGCCGCAGGTGCTGATCGCCGGGGCCAGCGCCTATCCGCGGCGGCTCGACTTCGAGCGCTTCCGGAGCATCGCCGACGAGGTGGGCGCCTACCTGGTGGCGGACATCTCGCACATCGCGGGGCTGGTGGCGGCCGGCGAGCACCCCAGCCCGGTGGATGTCGCCCACCTCACCACCACCAGCACGTACAAGCAGCTGGGCGGCCCCCGGGGCGGGCTGATCCTCAGCGGGGCCGAGCACCGCACCCCGGGCCCGGACGGACGCACCCCGCTGGAGCGGCTGGTGCAGCGGGCGGTCTTCCCCCAGTCGCAGGGCACCCCGGCCCCGGCGGCGATCGCCGCCAAGGCACGGGCACTCGCCCTGGTCGCGGAGCCGGCCTTCAAGGAGGCCATGCGGCTGGTGGTCGAGGACGCCTCGGCGCTCGCGGCCGCGCTCGCCCTGCGCGGCCACCGGGTGCTGACCGGGGGGACCGACAACCACATGGTGCTGCTGGACATGGGGGCCCGCGGGATGAGCGGGGTGGTCGCGGAGCGCGCGCTGGAGGAGTGCGCGATCCTGGCCAACCGCAACCGCATCCCGTCGGACACCAGGCCGCCGCTCGTCACCAGCGGGCTGCGCCTGGGAACGAACATCCTGGCCCAGCGGGGCATCGGGCCGGACGAGATGCCGCGCTGCGCGGAGCTGATGGACCGGGTGCTCGGCGCCACCACCGTCCTCGGCGACACGGAGCACCGCGTCGACCCCGGGGTCCGCGACGCGGTCCGCCGGGAGGTCGCCGCGCTCTGCCGCGCCCACCCGCTGCCCTTCTGGCCCACCGCCCGCACCGCGGTGGCCCCTGAGCGCTCAGGAGAGAGGCATTGACCGCGCACACCACTCCGCCGCCGCTCCCCGCGGCGCCGCCCGCGCTCCTGCCCGCCGACCGGCCCCGCCAGCCCGGCCTGCCGCCCGCACCGCCCGCCTGCGAGCGCCTGGTGCTGGAGGGGTCCTCCGCCGCGGCGGAGGACCCGGCGCTGCTGGGCGCGTTCGCCGCCGTGCTGCACCGCTTCACCCAGCAGGACGCGTTCGCCTGGAGCGCCCGCACCGGATCGCGGGCGGCGCGCGTCCGCCTGCACCACCGGGTGGCCTCCGGCACGACCGCCGCCGACCTGGCACGCGCCGCGACGCCCGCCGGCCCCGCCTCCGGGAACGAGGTGCAGGACGGGCCGGACGCCGGGCAGCCGCACTCCGCGGACGAGTTCGAGCTGGTGCTGCACCCGTGCGCGCCCTCGCCGGAACCGCGGCGCACCGTCGAGCTGCGCTACGACGCCCGGCTCTTCGACGCCGCCACCGCCCGCCGGCTGCTCGGCTCCTACCGCACGCTGCTCCACGACGCCCTCGCCCGTCCGGACACCCCCGTGACCGGCCTGCGGCTGCTGGGCCCGGACGAGCTCCACCGGATCCTCGTCGAGTGGAACGACACGGCCGCGGCCCTTCCCCGCGACAGCTGCCTGCACACGGCGTTCGAGCAGCGGGCGCTGCTCTCGCCGAAGGCACCCGCCGTGATCGAGGGCGGCCGGGAGCACGGCTACGACGAGATCGACACGGCGGCCAACCGCCTCGCCCACCGTCTGCGCGGGCTCGGGATCGGGCCGGACGCCCGCGTCGGCGTCTGCCTGGACCGCTCCACCGACCTGCTGGTGGCCGTGCTCGGGGTGCTGAAGGCGGGCGGCGCCTATGTGCCCCTCGACCCCGACTACCCCGGCGCACGGCTGGCGGCCATGGTGGCCGGCAGCTCCTGCTCGGTCGTCGTCAGCCGCGGGGACCTGGCGGGGAACCTGCCCGCCGCACGGGGAGCCGGGGAGGCGGGGCCGGAGCTGGTGCTCCTGGACCGGGACGGGGCGGCCCTCGACGCGCTGCCCGCGCACGCCCCCGAGGGCGGTGCGGGACCGGACGACCTGGCGTACGTCATCCACACCTCCGGCTCCACCGGCGCCCCCAAGCCCATCGCCCTGCGGCACCGCGGGGTGGTGAACAACATCGCGGACCTCAACACCCGCTTCGGCGTGGGCCCCGAGGACCGGGTGCTGGCGCTGTCCTCGCCCAGCTTCGACATGTCGGTCTACGAGTTCCTCGGGCTCACCGCCGCCGGAGGCACGGTGGTGGTGCCCGACCCGGCGCGGACCAGGGACCCGGGGCACTGGGCGGAGCTGCTCGCCGCCCACCGGATCACCGTGTGGAACTCGGCGCCCGCACTGCTGGAGCTGGCCGTCGACCATCTGGAGGTCACGGGCGCGGCGGCCCCGGGCAGTCTGCGTCTCGCCCTGCTGGGCGGGGACTGGATCCCCGTGTCCCTGCCCGACCGGGTCCGAAGGCTGGCACCCGGGCTGCGCTTCGTCGCCCTCGGCGGCGCCACCGAGGCGTCCATCCACTCCACGCTGTACGAGGTGGCCGAGACCTCTCCACGGTGGACGAGCATCCCCTACGGCCGCCCCATGGCCAACCAGCGGACCTACATCCTCGACGCGGAGTCGCGGCCCGTGCCGCCCGGTGTGCCGGGGGAGCTCCATCTGGCGGGCGACGGCCTGGCGCGCGGGTACCTGGACCAGCCGGAGCGTACCGCCGAGCGGTTCTTCGACTGGTCCTTCGGCGAGGTGGCGGGCGAGCGCCTGTACCGCACGGGGGACATCGCCCGCTTCGGCCACGACGGGCTGATCGAGCTGCTCGGACGCTCGGACTTCCAGGTCAAGCTGAACGGGCTGCGGATCGAGCTGGGCGACATCGAGGCCGCCCTGCGCGGTCACGAGGCGGTCCGGGAGGCGGTCGTCGCCGCCCGCGAGGACGCGGCGGGGACGCGGCGCCTGGTCGGGTACGCGGTGCCCGTGCCCGGGCGGTCCCCGGCGCCCGCCGAGCTGCGGGAGCACGCCGCGGGACTCCTCCCGCCGTTCATGGTGCCGGGTGCGGTGCTGGTGCTGGACCGTCTGCCGCTCACCCCGAACGGCAAGGTGGACCGGCGGGCGCTGCCCGCGCCGGAGGACGGGGAGCCCGGCGGCGGTGCCGCGGCGGAGGCGGCGGGCGTCGTTCCGCCGTCCACGGCGACCGAGCGGAAGATCGCCGAGATCCTCTCCGAGGTGCTGCCCGCCCCGCGGTTCGGCGCCGACAGCGACTTCTTCGCCTCGGGCGGCAACTCGCTCCAGGCCGTGCGTGCGGTCACCCGGATCAACAAGCACTTCGGCATCAAAGTCAACGTGCGCCTGCTGTACGGCGGGAACACGGTCGCCGCCATCGCGTCGGCCGTGGACCGGCAGCTGTCGGCGGCGCGAACGCCCCCGAACGGAGAACGGACACCGTGACCGCGCCCACTGCGGACAGCCTCGTCCCCCTCAGGGACACCGGAGACCTGGCCCCCCTCTACTGCATCCACCCGGTGTCCGGATCCCCCTACTGCTACTCGGGTCTGGTGAACGCCCTCGACCCGCGGCGTCCGGCCTTCGGGCTGGAGGCCCCGGGGTTCGACGGCGAGTCGGAGCCCGCGGGATCGATCGCGGAACTGGCGGAGCGCCATGCCGCCACGCTCCTCGACGCCCGGCCCGAGGGCCCCTTCCTGCTGCTGGGCTGGTCCCTCGGCGGCGTGCTCGCCTACGAGACGGCGCGGCTGCTCACGGCTGCCGGGCGGGAGGTGCCGCTGGTCGTCGTCATCGACGCGGCCCTGCGGCAGCAGATCGCCCTGCCGCCCGAGAACGAGATGGTGCGCTACTTCCTGCACGACTTCCTCGGTGTGATGAGCGGCATGCTCGGTTCGGCCACCGGTGAGGCGCCCGCTCTCGACGCGGTGCTCGACGGTCTCGGACCGGCGGCCGGTCCGGCCGAGCGGCTGGCGGCCGTGGAGGCGTCCGGTGCCGTTCCCGAGGAGTTCGACGCCGAGTTCCTGCTGGAGCGGTTCGCGCTCTTCCGGGCCCATGTCACGGCGATGTACGCGCACACCGTGGCCTCCGTGCACGACGGGCCCGCGGTGCTGATCCGGGCCGCGGAGTCGAACCACGCGCTGATGGAGTGGAAGCCGTTCCTGCCGCGGCTGTCCTCCCACGTCGTGACCGGTGACCACCACTCGATCTGGCGGGAGCCCGGTCTGGGGGAGATCGGCGCGGTGGTCTCCGCGGCGCTGGAAGCCGGGGCGGCCCGGTGAGCGGCGACACGGCGGGGACGGTGGGCGCCCCCGCGGAGCGCCGGGACGCCCCACCGCCCCGTCTGTGGCGCAACCGCGACTTCATGGTGTTCTGGGTGGGCGAGGCCCTGTCCGTCTACGGGACGCAGATCACCGCGCTGGCCCTGCCGCTGACGGCCGTGCTGGTCTTCGAGGTGGGTCCGGAGCAGCTGGGCCTGCTGCGCTTCGCGCAGCTGGTGCCGTTCCTCGGCCTGGCGCTGCTGTTCGGGGTGTGGGTGGACCGGGTCCGCAAGCGCCCGGTGATGCTGGGGGCGAACCTCTCCCGGCTGGTTTTGATCGGCCTGGTGCCCCTGCTGTACCAGTTCGACCTGCTGACCCTGCCGATGCTGTACGCGCTGGCCTTCGGCGTCGGTGTGGCGACCGTGCTGTTCGACGTCAGCTGGATGTCGTACGTGCCGATCCTGGTGAAGGACCGGCGCAGCCTGCTGGAGGCGAACACCAAGCTCAACGCGACCCTCTCGTCCGCGGACGTGGCCGGGCCCGGCATCGCGGGCGCCCTGGTCAGCGCGGTGTCGGCGCCCTTCGCGATGGTCGCCAACGCCTTCTCGTACGCGGTGTCCGTCGTCTCGCTGCTGGTCATCCGGGCACCGGAGCCGCCGCCTCCCGCACGGGAGACGACGCGGCGGCTGCGCACCGAGCTCGCCGAGGGCCTGCGATGGGTCTTCGGCAACCGGTGGCTGCGCGCGATGGGCCTGGTGGGCTGCTCGTGCAACTTCTTCCTGACGATGGTGCAGTCGCTGTTCCTGCTGTACGCGGTGCGGGAGCGGGGCCTGTCCGCGGCGGCCGTCGGCTTCGTCATGGGCGCGGCCGCCGTCGGCGGGCTGCTGGGCGCGGTGATCGCCTCCACGGTGGTGCGCCGGCTGAGCGTGGGCACGGCCTACCGGGTCTCGGTGTCGGTGATCTTCCTGGGACCGCTGCTGGTGCCCGCCGCGGGTGGTCCGCAGTGGCTGCTGATGTCGCTGTTCGTGGCCTCGTTCTTCCTCGAGTACCTGGGCGGCAGTGTCTCCAACGTGCTGATCGTGAGCCTCCGCCAGGCCATCACCCCGCAGCACCTGATGGGCCGGATGACGGCCGCGATGCGGATGCTGCTGTACGGCGGCGGCGCGCTCGGCGGGCCGGTCGGCGGTGTGCTGGCCGGTGTGGTGGGCCTGCGCGAGGCGCTGTGGGTGGCGGGGGTGCTCTCCGCCCTGATGCTGGTCCCCATCGTCCTCTCGCCGGTGGGCCGACTGCGGACCATGCCGACCGGCCCGGACGACATGCCGGCCTGACGCCGTCCGGTGCCGGTGTCACGGCGGGAAGCCGTGGCCGGCCAGCCCCAGGGCGCGTTCCGGCCCGCCGGGGTCGGGCGGGTCGAGGGCCGTGTCCAGGCGGACGGCGGCCTCCCGCAGCGGCATGGGCAGCCCCTTGCACAGGCGCACCAGCCGGGAGGTCGCCGCCTGCCCCTCCACCAGCCCGCTGCGGGTCAGGCTGCGCAGCAGCTGCGCGGACTCGCTGTCGGAGAGCGGCCCGAGGGTGATCATGTGTGCGCCGTCCCTGACGGCCAGTCCGGTCAGCCGTTCGCGGCTGGTGGCCAGCACGCAGGAGGAGCCCCGGGGGACGAGCGGGCGCAGCTGGTCGGCCTCCGCGACCCCGTCGAGCACGACGAGCATCCGCCGCCCGGACAGCACGCTGCGGTAGAGGGCGGCGCGGCTGGCCAGGTCCGGCGGGATCCGTGCGGGCTCGACGCCCAGGGTGCCGAGGAGGCGGCGCAGCGCCTCCGAGGCGCACCGCGGCGGATGCCCCTCCCACGGGTCGGGCGGAGCGTCGAGGTCCACGTACAGCTGTCCGTCGGGATAGCGGTCGAGGAGCCGGTGGGCCAGTTTCAGCACGAACGCCGACTTGCCCACACCCGCGGGGCCGTCGACCACGGCGATCGGCGTGGCGGAGCCCTGTGCGGACGCCGTGTCCCGCAGCCGCCCCTCCAGCCAGGACAGCTCCGCCTCCCGTCCGACGAAGCCCCGGGCCAGCGGGGGGAGCTGAAGGGGCCGGGGCATACCGGCGGCGAGGGGTGCGGACGGCCCCTCCCGGTCCGCGGCGGGGGCCCTTCGGGCGTCGGCCGGGGGCCTCGGCGCCTCCTGCGGGGCACCCGTCGCGGTGGCCGCCGGAGCGCCGGACGGACCGCCCGACGGGGCCAGTTCCGGGGAGCCGGCAAGGATCTGCTGGTGCAGGGTGCGCAGTTCGAAGCCGGGCTCTATGCCGAGTTCCCGGCTCATCATCCGCCGGGTCTCGGCGTAGACCGCGAGGGCGTGGGCCTGGCGGCCGCTGCGGTACAGCCCCAGCATCAGCAGCCAGCGCAGCCGCTCGCGCAGCGGTTCCTCGGCGACGGCCTCGAACAGCTCCGTGACGGCCTCGCCGTGGCGTCCGGCCTCCAGCAGGTCCTCGGCCCACTCCTCCACCGTGGTGAGCCGCAGGTCGGCCAGGCGCCGCCGCTCCCGGGCGGCGAAGGGGCCCGGGACCCCGGAGTAGGCCGCCCCGTGCCACAGGCCGAGCGCGGCCTCGTGCCACCGCAGCGCGCCGTCGAGGTCCCCGTCGCCGCGCAGGCGCCGCGCGGTGGTCCGGTGCTGTGCGAACAGGACGGCGTCCACCTCGCCCGCGTCGATCCGCAGCCGGTAGCCGCCGGACTCGGAGGTGAGCAGGGCGCCGCCCTCGCGCCGCCCCCGGCCGGGTTCGAGCACCCGGCGCAGTCCGGCCACGTAGGTGTGGACGCCGTTGACGGCGGTCTGGGGGACGTCGCTCCCCCACAGGGCGTCCACGATGGTCTCCACGGCCACGAACTCGTCGGCGCGGCAGGCGAGGAGGCAGAGTACGGCGCGCTGCTTCGGGGGCCCGAGGGGGATCTCCCGGCCCTGGCGCCATGCGCGGACGGGGCCCAGCAGTTCGATGCGGAGCGGTGGTGCACCGCCGGGGGCGGGGGAGCTCTCCTCGGAGGTCATGTCCGGCCCCCTCGGTCCCGGTACCGGGCGGCCCGGTCCGCGGTGGCGCGTGCGGAGGCGGATAAGCGGCGGGGCCGGGCCACCTCGGGGCCGCCTCCTCGCGGCCGCCGACGGGGTAAGTCTGCCCGTGCCGCGGCTAAGACCTGGTACATGCGCGTCTCCCCCTTGAAAGTGCACATGAGAGCCTCGAACTGAGGTCCCGGCCCGCCAGGCAAGATACGTGCTAGCCGGATTGAACGGCAATACACATAAATCGCCCAAACCTCCCAACACGAGCAACAGTGGCGGGCGCACCGCCGGGGGGCGCGGTGCCAGGTGGCCGAAAGGATGCGCTCCTCCGGCGGCGGCAAGGGGGGACGCGCCGGCGCGGCACGTCCCCCTGCCGGGGGCCGGGTCAGCGAGCGGCGCGGTTGACCGCCGAGACGACGGCCTTCAGGGAGGCCCGGGTGGTGTTGGCGTCGATGCCGATGCCCCACAGCACCTTGCCGTCGATGGCGCACTCGATGTAGGAGGCGGCCTGCGCGGAGGCGCCCTCGCTCAGGGTGTGCTCCTGGTAGTCCAGCAGGCGCACATCCACTCCGATCGCGTTCAGCGCCTCGAAGAACGCCGAGATCGGGCCGTTTCCGGTTCCGGTCAGCACGGTCTCGGTGCCGTCCACGACCGCCTCGACCGTCAGCGTGTCCACACCGTCGGTGTCGGTGGTGGTCTGACCCGAGCGGATCCGGATGCGCCCCCACGGGTTCTCCGGGTTGGGCAGGTACTCGTCCTGGAAGGCGGACCAGATCTGCGCCGGGGTGACCTCGCCACCCTCGCTGTCGGTCTTGGCCTGGATGATCCGCGAGAACTCGATCTGCATCCGGCGCGGCAGGTCCAGCTTGTGGTCGTTCTTCAGGACGTAGGCGATACCGCCCTTGCCGGACTGGGAGTTGACCCGGATGACGGCCTCGTAGGAGCGCCCGACGTCCTTGGGGTCGATGGGCAGGTAGGGCACGGCCCACTCGATCGCGTCGACGCTCTTCCCGGCAGCGGCCGCGTCGGCCTCCATCGCGTCGAAGCCCTTCTTGATGGCGTCCTGGTGGGAGCCGGAGAAGGCCGTGTAGACCAGGTCGCCCGCGTAGGGGTGGCGCGGGTGGACCTCCATCTGGTTGCAGTACTCGCTGGTGCGGCGGATGTCGTCGATCTGGGAGAAGTCGATCTGCGGGTCCACCCCCTGCGAGAACAGGTTCATGCCCAGCGTCACCAGGTCCACGTTGCCGGTGCGCTCGCCCTGGCCGAACAGGCAGCCCTCGATGCGGTCCGCGCCCGCCATGATCGCCAGCTCGGCGGCGGCCACCGCGGTACCGCGGTCGTTGTGCGGGTGGACCGACAGGCAGACGTGCTCCCTGCGGGTCAGTTTGCGGGACATCCACTCGAAGCGGTCGGCATGCGTGGAGGGCGTCGAACGCTCCACCGTGGCCGGCAGGTTGAGGATGATCTCCCGGCCCGGGCCGGGCTGCCACACGTCGCAGACGGCCTCGCAGACCTCCAGGGCGAAGTCCAGCTCGGTGTCGGTGAAAATCTCCGGGCTGTACTGGTAGCCGAAGACGGTGTCGTCGCCCAGCAGCTTCTCCGCGTACTCCATCACCAGGCGGGTGCCGTCGACGGCGATCCGGCGGATGTCCTCCTTCGACCCGCGGAAGACCACCCGGCGGAAGACGGGGGCGGTGGCGTTGTACAGGTGGACGGTGGCGCGCTTCGCCCCGACCAGCGATTCCACCGTGCGCTCGATCAGGTCCTCGCGGGCCTGGGTCAGCACCGAGATGGTCACGTCGTCGGGGATCGCGCCCTCCTCGATGATCGAGCGCACGAAGGCGAAGTCGGTGTCGCCGGAGGACGGGAAGCCGACCTCGATCTCCTTGTAGCCCATGCGCACCAGCAGGTCGAACATCTCCCGCTTGCGGGCCGGGCTCATGGGGTCGATCAGCGCCTGGTTGCCGTCGCGCAGGTCGGTGGAGAGCCAGCGGGGAGCCCGGGTGATCCGCTTCTCGGGCCAGGTGCGGTCCGGGATGTCGACGGCCTCGTAGCGGCCGTAGCGGTGGATCGGCATACCGGACGGCTTCTGGCTGTGCGTCGTGTTGGTGATCGGCGTGGGGCGGCCGATCCACTGCGACTGCGTCATGGCGTAGGGCTCCTCGGGATCCTGCGGGGGTAGGGCCGACCGGGTCGCACGCAGCACCAGACTCCGCGGGGAGGGGGTCGGCCTACGACAGGGGACCCTCGCCGCGGCAGCTAAGGAGAAGCAGCCCGAAACGCATGATGCGGAGCAGCCTAGCCGAGCTTCGGCACCGACGCGGATCCCGTTTCAGTATGCGGGACGACCGGCCGGGAACAGGCATATGCCGCGGATCACCCCATCGCAGCAGCTCCGGAGTGGCAGGGCGCCATCACCCGGACACCCTCTGCGACATTGCCCGGATGGACCACGCCCTCCCCGCCCCCTGCGGCATCGTGCCGCCCCATCTCCTCGAACGGCTCGCCCGCTCCGGCGGTGCGGCGCCCGCCGAGGCCGCGCGCCGCACCCTGGAGACCGACGCCCGGCTGCGCACCGCGCGGCGCCTCGACCCCGCGCACCGGGCCCGCGCCGCCGGGGACGGCGGGGACGGCGGGGATGCCGGGGACGGCGGGGACGGCGGCACCGCCCGCCGCACGCTGTACGACGCGGGCAACCGCACCCTGCTGCCGGGCGTGCGGGTGCGCTCCGAGGGCGGGGAGCCCGTCGCGGACGCCTGCGTCAACCGCGTCCATGCGGGGCTGGGGGCCACCGCCGCGCTGCTGCACGAGGTCTACGGGCGCCGCTCCCTGGACGGGGCGGGCCTGCCCCTGGAGGCGAGCGTCCACTACGGCGAGGGCTATGCCAACGCCTTCTGGGACGGCCGGCGGCTGGTCCTCGGCGACGGCGACGGCGAGGTGTTCGGCGACTTCACGGCCGCCGTGGACGTGATCGCCCACGAGCTGGCCCACGGGCTGACGCAGCACAGCGCCGGACTCGCGCACTTCGGGCAGCCCGGTGCCCTGAACGAGTCCGTCTCCGACGTCGTCGGCAGCCTGGTCAAGCAGCGCGTGCTCGGCCAGGGCGCCGAGGAGGCCGACTGGCTCGTGGGCGCCGGGCTGCTCGGGCCGCGGGTGCCGGGCGCGGCCCTGCGCTCGCTGCGGGCTCCGGGGACCGCCTACGACGACGCGCTCCTCGGCGCCGATCCGCAGCCGGCGACCATGGCCGGCTATGTGCGCACCCCTCGTGACAACGGCGGTGTGCACATCAACTCGGGCATTCCCAACCACGCCTTCTACCTGCTGGCCACCCGGCTCGGCGGCCCGGCATGGGAGCGGGCGGGACGGATCTGGCTCGACGTGCTGACCGGGGGGAGGCTGCACCGGGACGCGGACTTCGCCGCCTTCGCCCGGCTGACGGCGGCCGCCGCCGCGGAGCGCTACGGCCGGGGCGAGGAGCACGACGCCGTGCTCAAGGCCTGGTCGCAGGTGGGAGTGGACCCGGGCGCGCGCTGAGGCCCGCGCACGGCCTTCGGGGCCCCGCGCTCCCGCCCCGCGCGGCGGGGACCGGACGCGCGGCGGCAGCGGGTGCCCCGGCCCTCACAGGTCGAGGGTGAGGCGCCGGCTCCGGGAGCGCCCCACGCAGATCATCATCGTGGCGCCGGTCTCCCGTTCGGCCGGCCCGAGCACGCTGTCGCGGTGCTCGGGCACACCGCCGAGGACCTTGGTCTCGCAGGTGCCGCACCAGCCCTCCTCGCAGGAGGAGGGCACCCGGGGTACCACCTCGCGGACCACCTCCAGCAGGCTCCGCTCCGGCGGCACCCTCAGGACGGCGCCGCTGCGCCGGAGTTCGACCTCGAAGGCCCCGCCGGGTACCGGGTCCGCGGCCTCGCCCGTCTCCGCGGGCTCCCCGCGGTCCGGGAGCCCGGCGGGCTCCGGGCCGGGGGCGGCGCCCGCGGCGGGCCGCGCCCCGAAGCGCTCGGTGTGCAGCGGCCCGCCCCAGCGCTCCGCGACCGCGCGCAGCAGGCCCTCCGGGCCGCAGGCGTAGACGGCGGTCCCCGGGGCGAGCCCGCCGAGCGCCGCGTCCAGGTCGAGCGGCCCCTCGCGGTCCTCGGGCACCAGCACGGCCCCGGGCAGGCCGGCGAGCTCCTCCCGGTAGGCCATCGACGCCAGGCTGCGCCCCCCGTACAGCAGTGTGAAGCCGCCCGGCGGCAGCGAGCGGACCATCGGCAGCAGAGGGGTGATGCCGATCCCCCCGGCCAGGAACAGATAGCGGTCGGCGGCGACCAGCGGGAAGCGGTTGAACGGCCCCCGCACCCGCAGTGCGGTGCCGGGCCGGACGGCGGTGTGGACCTCCTCGGAGCCGCCCCGGCCGCCGCGTTCGCGGAGCACACCGAGGCGGTAGGCGCCCCGGTCGGCCGGATCGCTGCACAGGGAGTAGTGGCGCACCCTCCCGGAGGGAAGCTCCACCTCCAGGTGGGCGCCGGGCTCCCACGGGGGCAGGTCCCTTCCCTCGGGGTCGGTGAGGAGGAGCCCGAGGACGCCCTCGGCCTCCCGGACGGTCGAGCGCACCCTGAGCAGGGCCATGGCTGTGTCTCCTCGTCTGTGGTGGTCCGGCGCGGCCGGTGCCCCGGGCGGCGCGGTGCCCCGCCGGGACGCCGGCCGCCTCAGCGCACCTCCGCGGGGCCCTCCCGCCCGGGGCCGGCCGGGGGCAGCAGCGCCCCGGTCTCCGGGCTCAGCCGGCACAGCAGTGCGTACAGCAGGGCGGAGACCGTGAAGGAGGCGGGCAGGCTCAGGTCCACGCCGCCGGTGGCGGAGGCGAGCGGCCCCAGGTGGATCGGGCTGTTGACCCACAGGATCCCCACCGCGGACCCGGTGGCGAAGGCGGCGAGCGCCCGCGGGTTGACCCCGCCGGTGAACCAGTAGCGGCCCCCGCCGCCGGTGGTGAAGGTGCGCAGCGCCTCGGGGTCGTAGCGGCCCCGGCGCTGGGCGTAGCCGACGAACAGCACGGCGGCCCAGGGCGCCACCACGGTCAGCAGCAGGGTCACGAAGGCCGCCATGGCGTCCATCGCGTCGTAGACCACCGCGCCCAGGTACAGCACCGCCGCCGCCAGCGCGGAGACGACGCCCGTGACGACCGTGCGGGAGGTGCGCCAGAACACCGAGTTCGCGGAGAGCCCGGCCGCGTACAGGCACAGCCCGGCCTGCGGGAGCGTCCCGGCGAAGCCGAAGACGACGACCACCACGGCGAACCAGCCGGGCACCGCGTCGGTCAGCCCCTGGAGCCAGGGTTCCTCGGGCACCGGGAACAGCGTGGTGACATAGGCGCCGGTGAGCAGTGCGGCGAGGCTGCTGAGGAACATGGCGGCGCCGCTGTGGCGCACCAGCCGGCCGGTGGGGGTGCGGCGCGGCATGAAGCGGGTGTAGTCGCCCTGGAAGGTGGCGTAGGAGAGCGGGACGGTCGCGGCCGCGGTGGTGGCGAGGAGCCAGGTGTGCAGCGGGCTGTCGAGCGCCAGCGGGCCGCCCGCGTAGCCCGGGTCGAAGTCCGGAGCCAGCACGAGCACGGTCGCCAGCAGGACCGTCCCCCCGGCCAGGGCGGTGATCTTGTAGGTGCGCAGCAGCACCTGGTGGCCGCGCACGGCGACCAGGGCGACGGCCGCCGTGGTGACGGCCATCGCGGCGGTGAGCGCTCCGGGGCCGGTGGGGGTGGACAGCAGCCGGTGGGAGGCGACCATCACCGCGGTGCCGCCCGTCCACACGGCGATGGCGAAGAAGCCGAGGGCGGTCACCACGGTGATCACGCTGCCGACCATGCGTCCCCGCACGCCGAAGTGCGCCCCGCTGGCGACGGGGTCGTTGACGCCGGTGCGGACGCCGAAGCGGGCCAGCGGGGCGAGCAGGGCCGTCCCGGCGGCGACGCCGACCAGGATGGCGCTCGCGGCGGCCCACCAGCCGAGCCCGAAGACCACGGGCAGGGCGCCGAGCACGACGGTGCCGAAGGAGAACTGCGCGGAGGGCCAGATCCAGCCGAAGTCGGAGGTGCGGGAGGTGCGGTCGGACTCGGGCACCGGGGCGATGCCGTCGTGCTCGGCCTCCGCACGGGGCGGCACCGCGGTGAGCGGCGCCGCCCCGGTCGGGTGGAGGGTCATGAGGCGGCTCCGTGGGGTGTGTCGCCCGGGGTGGGCGGGGGCGCGGCCGCGAGGTGCTCCGGCAGCGCGTCCAGCACGCGCAGGGTGTCGCAGGCCGGCCCGGAGGTCCGTTCCCCGCTGGCGAGGTCGAAGGTGGAGTAGTGCAGCGGGCAGGTGATCCGCAGGCGGTCGCCGTCGACCCGGCCGAACTTGAGCCTGCCCTGGCGGTGGGGGCAGCGGGCGGCCGCGAGGACCTTGCGGTCCCCTATCTCGACGAGCACCAGGTCCTCGGTCACCTGGCGGACGGTCGGCTCGGGTGCCGGGCCGGGGCCGGGGCGCGCCGCGGCGGAGGCGGCCGTCACCGGGGGGTCTCCTGGGCCAGGGCGATGGCGGTCTCGGTGGCCTCGCCGACGATGTCGCTGGTCAGCCTGACCCCCGCCCAGATCTTGGCCAGGTCGGGCTGGTCGAGGACGCGGATCGCCGTCCGCATGTGGTTGCTGTGGTACTCGTCGATGTAGAGGTGCTCGGAGTAGTAGCCGCCGTTGCGGATGCCGAGCCGCTGAGCGGCACGGGCGAAGCTCTGGAAGCCGTAGAGGACGCTGGACTCGAAGTAGGCGTAGGCGCCGAGGAAGTACTGCGGGGAGGCGGCCCGGCCGGCGAGCCAGTGGAACATGTTGACGTAGGCGAAGCCCGCCGCGCTGGTCGTGTCGAGGTAGTCGTCGAGTTCGAGGCTCATGCCCAGCTCGGAGAGCAGGTCGCGGTAGAGCTGGGAGTGCGCCTTGTCCTCGTTGCCGCAGCCCAGTTCGTCGATCAGGACGCGGAAGACGGCCATGCCCGAGCGGTACGGCAGGCGCGGGACGACCGGCAGCAGGGACTCCGACTCGGTCAGGCCGTCCAGCGCGAACTCCCGTACCACGACACGGAACTGCTCGCGGGTGGCGTGCTCGGCGAGGAAGGTGTGGCTCTCGGGGAGCGACGCCTCCTCCTCCAGGAGCAGTTCCCGCAGGGCGCCGAGGAGTTCGCCCGCCGAGCCGAACCGGGGGGCGGACGCCTCGTAGGCGCGCGCCTTGGGCAGGATCCACTTCTCCTCGATACCGGTCATCGCCGCGTAGTCGCCGACGTCCGGCACCCGGCGGTAGAGGCGGTGCAGTTCGCGCTGGGCGGCCAGGGCGGGGGCGCGCACGGAGTGGGCCGCCACGGGCGGGGTGGGGCTCATACCGCCGCCACCTCGTCCCGGACCGCCGGGGAGGCGATGACCCCGCGCCGGTGGAGCTCCTTCTTGACCCAGCGGTACCAGTCGTCCTTGAAGACGCCGTACCGCTCGCAGACGGCGTCGACCTCCGCCTGCCGGGCGGGGGTCGGGTCGCCGAGCATGGCGTTGCACAGGCCCGGTTCCAGGTTGGCGAGCGGGCCGATGAAGCCGTCCACACCGGTCGCGTCGGCCAGCAGGTTCTCCCAGCCCTCGAAGACCGGGATGCCGGTCCCGGCGGCGGCCATCCGCCGGGTGAAGGCCGCGTCGCCGCTGGACTCCTTGATCCCCGCGATCCCGGGGATCTCGGCGCAGATCCGCAGCAGGGTGCCGTACTCGATGCGGTTCCCCGACAGCGCCTCCTCGTTGTAGAGGAAGATCGGCACCTCGGTGGCGGCGCGGAGCGCCTTGTAGTGGTCGACGATGGCGTCCTGGCCGACGTCCTTGCCGAAGGGCGTGGTCACGACCACCGCGTCCACGCCGATCGAGGCGGCGGTGCGCGCCCGGTCGACCACCGAGGCGGTGTCGGGGAGCTGGATTCCGGCGAGGACGGGGAGGCCCCGGGAGTGCCGGACCGTGTGGGACACCATGTCCCGCCACTGCCCGGCGTCGAGCTTCCACCCCTCGCCGGAGGTCAGGGCGGGCATGAGGCCCGTGACCTCGGTGTGCACGTGGTCGACCAGCCGGCGGACGCTCTGCTCGTCGACGGTCCCGGTCGGGTCGAGCGGGGTGATGAGAGGGACGATGGTCCCTGCGTACCTGCCTTGCATGGGAGTTGCTCCTCGCGGTTCTCAGAGGTCTTCGGATACGACCGTGAGCACCAGGGACCGCCGGTAGAGGCGTTCCAGGGGCTCGGGGAAGGACTCCTCCTCCCCCGCCGCGGCGGCCGCGACCGGTGCGACGGGCAGCCCGGTGAGCCGGGAGAGCCGGGGGCTGGCGGTGTACAGCCGGCCTCCGCGTCCGACGACCTGGGCCAGCAGGAGGCGCTCGTGGGCCGGGAGGCCGTCCAGTTCGGGGCTGGTGAAGGCGCGGCGGACGTCGTCCTCGTCATAGCCGATCCGGTCGATGGCGAGGTCGGTGTGGAGGACGTCCATGAAGGGGTAGTAGTCGTCCTGGACGCTGCGTCCGTAGCCCCAGACCAGGTCGTCGCAGCGGCCCACCTGCTCCCAGCTCATGACGACCCGTCCGGCCTCGCCGGCCGCCAGGCGCCGGGCGAAGAAGGTCTTGGCCGCGGCACGGACGGTGTCGTCCTTGCTGTGCATGCCCATGAAGAGGGTGGCGTCGACGAAGTCCGCGGGGCCTGCGCCGGCGGCCCGGGCGCCGTCCCGGTCAGCCGGCATAGCGCTCGAGGACCTTCCGCATCCGCTCCATGGCACCGGCGAACACCTCGGGCTCGCGGGCCAGCGCCAGGCGCAGGTACCGCTCGCCCCTGGCCGGGGTGTTCCAGTAGAAGAAGGTGCCCGGCAGGACGTAGACCTCCTCGTCGAAGAGGACGGCCTGCAGTTCGGTGGCGGTGAGGTTCTCGGGCGTGATGCGGAACCAGGCCACGCTGGTGCCGACGACGGGCTCCTGGAACTCCAGGACGCTGCCGCTCAGGGCCTTGCGGGCGGCCTCGCCGTTGGTCTCGATGATGCCGCGGACGGAGGCGAAGCCGTCGCTGATGGAGTCCTCGACGTACTGGGTGACCATGTTGAGGACGAAGGGCGAGACATTGAGCAGGACGCTGGTGTGGAGGTTGTAGACCTCGTCCTGGATGTCCCGGCTGGCGGTGATCATGGCGCACTTGGCGTCCTGGATGGGCCAGGTCTTGCCGGTGTCCTCCATGACCATGTAGGTGACGCCGGACTCCTCCAGGAGTTCGTAGACGTCCACCCGGCCGATGGTCTCGTCGCACAGGGCGAAGGAGGCGAAGCAGAAGTCCATCACCAGGACCTTGTCGTGGTCCACGCAGTAGCGGACCACCTCCCGGAAGCCCTCCAGCCCCTCCGCGAGCAGGGTGAAGCCGGTGGGGTTGTTCGGGTCGACCAGGTAGATGGCGTCCGCGTCGACCTGCTCGACCAGGCGCTCGTAGAGGGCGTCCTTGTCGTGCAGCGCGGACTCGTCGAGCGGGGAGATCGGCACCTGCATGTTGCGCAGCAGGTCGACCAGGTTGTCGAAGCAGGGCTCGACCAGGGCGACGGACATGCCGCGCTGCTTGAGGTACATGCCCGCGACCATGGTGGAGACGCTGGCGGAGTAGGAGAGCAGGGTGCGGCCCATGGCCAGGGCGGTGGGCTGGCGGTGCAGCCGGAAGAAGGCGTCGAGGAAGCGGCGCTCGAAGTGGGCCTGCTGCTTCGTCTCGGACTCGTGCCAGAGCTCGGGGAGGCGGGAGACGATCCGCTCCTGGGACGCGGACTGCCGCTGGTGGGTGTGGGCGTCGGCCAGGTTGAACCGGGTCTTGAGTGCTTCGATCTCGTGCTGGGTGAGGTCGACGAAGGTGCTGACGTCAGCCTTTTCGCTCAGGGACATGAAGAACTCCGGATCGAATCGAATCTGCGGGTGTGTCGGAGTGGTGTTCCCGATCCTGCGGAATTCACTGTATGAGCTTCGGCCGCTTTCGCGAATAACGGCCGGGTCACGCAATTAATAATCACCGCGATGATATGCGGGAGAAAAATAAAACGGCGACCGGGCATTCCGCTTCCCGGAATGCCTGGTCGCCGTCCCGCCGCCCTGCCGTTCGGCGGCGGTGTGCGGCTATTCGGTGGCGGCCTGGAGGAGGAGGTCCTCGTACACCTTCGGGTCGTCGGAGTGGATCACGGGCCAGCCGATGCCGTAGGAGCCCTCCCAGCCCACCTCGATGCCGGGGTTGGGGTGGTCGGACCCGTCGGGCAGGAACAGGTGCGGACTGCAGTTCACCTGCTCGCCGGCCGAGACGCGGGCCTGGTCCGCCAGGGCCCTGCGGGCCCGGCCGTCGTCCAGCGCCTCGACCAGCGCGTCGACGTCCACCGCCTCGGTGTCCCTGGCGACGTCCACGATGACCTTGCGGTGGCTGATGCAGCGGGACTCGGCCCAGAAGGCCCGGCGCAGACCGAGGTCGAGCTGTTCCGAGGCGTTCAGGCTCTGCTCCTTGGCCGCGAGGACGGCCTCCAGCGCGGGCAGGGTCGTGGAGGGGTACAGCCAGTCCTTGGCCTGCCACAGCTGCCAGCCGGCGCCCGGCTCCAGGGAGGCCATCCGGGCCACCTCGCTGTCCGTGCCGGGACGGGGGCTGGGGGCGTCGTTGAGCAGTTCGAGGGGGAAGGCCCGCAGGTCGAAGGCGACCTGCTCGTCCAGGCCGAGGCGGGTGCGGGTGGCGTGCAGCCGGTGGATCGCGATGTGTGCGAACGAGCACCAGATGTCGGAGAAGACCGTGATCACACCGCGCGGCGGGGCCAGTTCGGTGCGGGGGGCGTCGGGCATGGCGTACTCCTCGGGTTCGGTGCGTGCGGGGGTCCGCGTCGGTACGGGCGGAGTCGGGACGGGGTCGGAACAGGGACGGGGACGGGGACGAGGGGACGGGGCTAGCGCCCGCCGGCCGCCTCGTGGGCGTCGAGTGCGGCCTCCAGGTCGAGGTCCGCTTCCGGGAGCCAGGCGGGCAGCGCGGGTATGCGCACCATCGCCTCGAAGAGCCGCTCGACGGCCGCGCCCCGCACGGTGGGCCCGTGCGCGCTCAGCAGGCGCTCGGGGCTCAGCCCGGCCAGCGGGCGCAGCCGTGCGGCGAACCGCTCCTCGTCGACGATCGCGGTCCACGGCGCTATGGCCCGGTTGAGGACGTCGAAGCCCTCGAAGAATTCCTTCTCGGCCACCTCGGAGAAATCATGGCCGATTTCCTCCAGTACCGTTCCGAAGCTGTCGGAACTGTAGAGGGTGCCGTCCGAGTGGTCGAACAGGGCGAGCGTTCCGGGTGAATCGAAGGTGGGCGGCCGGTGGAAACTCAGCTCACGGTCGGCGAGCTTGATTCGACTCCCGGGGTTGGCCGTCACAACACGTTCTCCAGGAATGGTAAATTCCTCGGAAATTCGGGTGACGGATATGGCGTTGGCGACGACCTTCGCCTGCGGAGCGGCCTGGAGGACGGACCTCAGCGCACCGGTGTGGTCGCGGTCGTCGTGGGTGACCGCGACCCACCTCAGGTCGGCGGGGTCGATGAGCGACCAGAGGGCCTCCAGGAACTCCTCCCGGTCGACGGGCATGCCCGCGTCCACCAGCAGGGGCTCGGCCCCGCGGACGAGGAAGGCGTTGACCGGCTGGTCGCCCAGCCCGGGTATCGGCAGCACGGACGGCAGGACGTGGATGTCCGGCCCGGCGGTGTAGGGCGCTTTCATGGCGTACTCCGGTGGGTCGCGGTCGGTCCGGGGCGTCAGACGAGCTGGATGGTGAGGGAGCCGGCGATGAGCAGGGCGAGGCCGGTCAGACGGGGTGCGGTGAGCGTGCGCTGCGGCAGGCGGAAGAGGCCGCGGTGGTCGATGAGCGCCGAGGTGAGCTGCTGGCCGGTGACCGTGAGCGCGATGGTCACGGCCGCGCCGATGGACGGCATCAGCAGGAAGGTGCCGGTGACATAGGCGGCGGCGCAGGCCCCGCCCAGCCAGCCCCACCAGGGCATCTTCTTGAGCGGCGCGATCTTCGGCTTGGGCGTCCGCCGGGTGGCGTAGAGGACCAGGAGCACCACGGCGATGGTCAGGGTGGCCACGGCGAAGCTGATCACGGCGACGGTGATGGGCTCGTCGAGCCGGGCGCGCAGCTGCGCGTTGACCGCGCCCTGCACCGGGAGCACGGCGCCGGCGAGGATGCCCAGCCCGAGCCAGCCCACCCGCCCCACGGGGGACATCCTGGGCGCCCCGGCGGGCGCGGCGGCCTTCTGGCCCCTGATGATCACGACGATGCCGACCAGCACGGCCAGGGCTCCGGCCACGATGCCGACGCTCAGGTCCTTCCGGGCGAGGCCGAGCAGGCCGAACAGGTCCAGCGCCAGCGAGGCGAACATCTGGCCGGTGACGAAGAGCCCGACGGCGGCGAGGGCGCCGAGGCGGGGGAACAGCAGGATGCCGCTGGTGATGTAGAGGGGGCTCGCGAGCCCGCCGAGGAGCTGCCAGGGCTCCACGTCCGGCAGTTTGCCGAGGGCGCCGAGGGCACCCGCGCCGACGGCCAGGACCAGCAGCAGCCCGGTCGCCACGCCGAGCTGGATCGTCGAGGCGCCGTACGGAGTGCCGACTGCCGAGTTGAGCTGGAGGTTCACCGAGGCCTGGACGGCCAGCAGACAGCCGACCAGGAGGGCCGCGGCGAGGAGCGCGGTGTGCATCTGGATCTCCCTGGAGCGGGTGGGTAGGGACGGTAGGGACGGGGTAAGTGGACTGTGTGTCCACTTAGCATGGCACGCGGCAGCCCAAGCGGACAAGATGTCCATTTAACGGAAGGGGAAGTAAGGTCGGCCCATGAGCGACGAGCAGCGTGGGCGCCCGTCCGCCTCCGTACACCGCGTCGGCGGCCCCCTGGGCGACCTGCAGGCCCCGCAGGACAACCCGGCCACGCCCCGGCGGCGGGCGGACGCGGTGCGCAACCGTGCGCAGATCCTGGCTGCCGCCGAGCAGCTCTTCACGGAGCACGACCCCCGCACGATCACCATGGACCGGATCGCGAAGGCCGCGGGCGTGGGCCGGGCGACGCTGTACCGGAGCTTCCCCGACCCCTCCTCGGTCGCGGTGGCCCTGCTGGACGAGCACGAACGCCGGCTCCAGGGCCAGCTCATCTACGGCCCCCCGCCGCTCGGCCCCGGGGCGCCCCCGGCCGAGCGGCTCTCGGCCTTCTACCTCGCCATGCTCGACCTGCTGGAGCGCCATCTGCCGCTGGCGCTCGGCGCGGAGGTGGGGCCCGACCGGTACACGACCGGCGCCTACGGCTTCTGGCGGGTGCATGTGCGCACCCTGCTGGTGGAGGGCCGGGCAGCCGATCCGGACGCCCTCATCGACATCGTCCTCAGCCCTCTGGCGCCGGAGCTCTTCCGGTTCCAGCGCCATGGGATGGGGCTCTCTCGGGACCGGATCGCCACCTCGCTGACAGACCTCGCCCGACGGCTCATCCCACCCGGCTGAGGTGCCGCCGGGGAGCCCGGGGCCCGCAGGTGCCCGCCGCACCCTCCCGGCGGGCGTCTGCGGGCGGACGGGAGGTCAGGAGGCGGGCGCCCGAACGGTTTCGCGGGCGCGCACGGACGGCACCCCCCGGCACGGCAGGCCCGCCGGACCCGGCGGCACCAGGCCCGGCAGGATCAACTCCCAGATGCGCTCCAGCCGTTCGGCGGCGGAGCCGTGGAACGCGCCGATCTCACCCGGCCAGGGCTCCCCGTCCGGCGACGCGGGCGCCCTCATGGCGAGTTCCACCCCCTGGACGACATAGCCGATCAGGGCCGCCACCACCGTGCCGTCGACACCGGGGTGCAGCGCGCCCTCGTCCCCCGCGCGCCGGACCAGCCGTGCCACCTCGCGCCGCCACGGGCACTCCAGTGTCATCGGCGATCCGGCGGGTTGTAACTCCCGGGCCAGGCGCTCCCCCGCACGCGCCACGCAGTCCGTCTCCAGCAGCCGGACGAGCGCCCTGGTCGCGGACACCAGCTTCTCGACCGCCGTACCGCCGGACAGGCAGGCCGTCTCGACCGTGACACCCGTGACGGCGCGCGCCCGCTCGCGGACGGCGGCCGCGAGGTCCGCCTTGGTCGCGAAGTGGAACACCAGCGCCCCGGTGGTCACCTGCGCCTCGGCGCTGATCCGCGCGAGCGAGGCCCGCTCGTAGCCGACCGCGTCGAACACTCGCGCCGCGGCCGTCAGAATCGCCAGTCTCGTCCGTTCCGCCCTCTGCTGTATCGCCACCTTGTCCCCCCGTCGGTAGACGCCACGCCGGACCGCGCACTCTCCATTGTAGTGCAACACAGTGGACTGCGCAGTCCACTGCAATGTACGAAACATGTCTGGTTCCCCACACGGAACGCCCACGGGGCGCAGTGGAGGGGCGCAGCACGACCGAGCTGACGCTATCCGGATGGTGGTACGGCAAACACGCCGCCGATCGAACGCGCGGCCGAAAGACGGGCCTTGACTCGGAGGGCCGCTGATCGCGCCGGTGTCAGGACCGTCCACGACCCTTCAACCTGTCCTGAATCGGCACCCGCCCGCCGCCCGCGAACCGGCCGGAGCGGCCCGGGCCCGTCCGTCCCGGGAACGAAGGCCGGCCACCCGGCGCCGCACGGGGCCGGGCCCCTCCCGCACCGCACCCGGTGCCGCCACCATGGAGCCGTCCCGGAACAGCGGGCCGGCCACCACGAGAGGGACGCGATGAGGATCGAGGTACGGCGCAGCGGCGGATTCGCCGGCATCGAGCGGCAGGGCGAGGTCGACACCTCGGCGCGGGAGGACGAGGCGAAGCTGCGGGCGCTCGCCGAGCGGGCCGTGTCGGACGGGCACGGGGCACCGCCACCGGGCGTCCCCGACGGCTTCGCCTACCGGATCACCGTCGACGGGCGGACGACGCACTGCGCCGACCCCCTGCTGTCGGCGGCCCAGCGGGAGCTGGTCGCGCTCGTCCTGGGCGAGGGCGCCTGAGCGCTCCGGTGCCCGGGCCGGGCCCTCGGCACGGAGAGCCGGCCGCGGGGCGGGGGGAGGCCGGCCCGGGTGCCCGGGGCGGGCCCGTAGGGCACGGGAGCGCCCGGCCGGTGCGGGGGTGCCGGTGAGCCGTCAGAAGCCGAGACGGCGCAACTGCTTCGGGTCGCGCTGCCAGTCCTTGGCGACCTTCACATGGAGGTCCAGGTAGACCGGGGTGCCCAGCAGCGCCTCGATGTGGCGGCGCGACTTCATGCCGACCTCCTTCAGGCGTGCGCCCTTGGGGCCGATGATGATCCCCTTCTGGCTGGGCCGCTCGATGTAGACGTTGGCATGGATGTCCAGCAGCGGGCGGTCCGCCGGGCGGTCCTCGCGGGGCAGCATCTCCTCGACCACCACGGCGATCGAGTGGGGCAGTTCGTCGCGCACGCCCTCCAGCGCCGCCTCGCGGATCAGCTCGGCGACCATCACCTGCTCCGGCTCGTCGGTGAGGTCGCCCTCCGGGTAGAGCGCCGGGCCCTCGGGCAGCAGCGGGACCAGGAGGTCGGCCAGCAGGCCGACCTGCCGGTCGCCGACCGCCGACACCGGGATGATCTCCGCCCACTCGATGCCCAGCTCCTTGCCCAGCCGGTCGACGGCGATCAGCTGCTCGGCGAGCGCCTTGGAGTCCACCAGGTCGGTCTTGGTGACCACCGCCACCCTGGGCGTCTTGCGGATCCCGGCGAGCTCCTTGGCGATGAACCGGTCGCCCGGTCCGAGCTTCTGGTCGGCGGGCAGGCAGAACCCGATCACGTCGACCTCCGCCCAGGTGGTCCGCACCACGTCGTTGAGCCGCTCGCCGAGCAGCGTGCGCGGCTTGTGCAGCCCCGGGGTGTCCACCAGGATCAGCTGGGCGTCGGGGCGGTGGACGATGCCCCGCACGGTGTGCCGCGTGGTCTGCGGCCGGTTGGAGGTGATGGCCACCTTCTGGCCGACCAGAGCGTTCGTGAGGGTGGACTTGCCCGCGTTGGGGCGGCCGACGAAGCAGGCGAAACCGGCCCGGTGGACGGTTTCGGAGGACTGGGTACGAGCGCTCATGGCGCCCATTCTCCCTGATGCCGGAGGCCCTCCGGTACGCCGTGTCCGGCAGGGCGGGGCGCCGTACCCGGCCGGTGCCGGGAGCGGGCCCCGCATCCGGGCCTCAGCCGGCCTCCACCCGGGACCTCAGCCCACCGTCGGGACCGGCGAGGAACACCGGCGTCCCGGGGCCCCCGAGCTCCCGGACGGCCGCGAGGTCCTCCTCGGCCGGCGCCTCCTCCGCGGAGACGACCGCGGCCGCCTCCAGGGACGTGGCACCGCTCGCGACCGCCATGGCCACGGCCGTCCTCAGGGCGCTGAGCCGGAGCGAGGCCAGAGCCACCGTCCCGGCGACATAGGTGCGACCGGTCTCGTCGCGGACTGCGGCGCCCTCGGGGACGCCGTTGCGGGCCCGGGCACTGCGGGCCAGCGTGATGATCTTGCGGTCCTCGGGGCCGGGTTCGGGGCTCTGCGTCATGGAGCGAGCATAGATCGGCCCCGGAAGCGCCGCGAAGGCCGCCCCGGGGCCGGACCGCGGGTCAGCCGCGGACCCCCTCGACGAACCTGTCGCCGACGCGGGTGACGAGGTCGGCACGGGTCTTCCCGGCCTCGGCGCCACCGTCGTTGACGAAGGCGACACGGGTGAAGCCGGTGCCCTCCTGGGCGACGACCAGGTCGGCCGTCACCTCGGCGCCGGGAGCGAAGGCGAGGGTCATCGAGAAGGACTGCGAGCTCTGACCGATCTTCGGCACGTCGGTGCGCGCGATCTTCACCGGCACCTCGCTGCCCTCCACGGTGACGTTCACGGTGGGGCAGGCCTCCACCGCCTCGCCGATCGCCGCCACCCGGTCGGCGGCACCGCTGCCGGGGAAGGTGAAGACCTGCTGGGTCAGCTCCGCCCTGCCCCCGTCCTGCTGGAAGTCGGCGCTGCCTCCGGCCTCGGCACCGCCCACCCTGCTGCCCAGCATGTCGGCGAGCGGCTGGCACTCCGGCTCGGCGGCCCTCGGGGGCGGCTCCTCGGAGGTCGGCGCGCTCGTCTTCGCCCAGCCGGAGGGCAGGTCCCCGAGGACCAGCACGGCCGCCGCCATCCGCTCCGCCGTCAGCGGTTCGGCCGACGCGGCGGGCGCGTCGGCCGCGGGCCTCCCCTCCTCGCCACCGCCACCGCAGGCGGCGGTGAGGCACAGGACGGACAGGGCGAGCAGAGCGGTGGCGCCGCGGCGGACACGGACGGACATGGCGGGTTCTCCCCAGGATGCGAAGGACCGCGGGGAGGCCCCTCCCCTCGGGCGATCACCGAGGATACAGGGCCCCCCGAACACCAGTTCGCCACCCGGGTCCGGGGCGCCGGGACATGCTCCCCGGCGCTACGGGCGGTCCAGCCGCAGGCGCTCGGCACGGGGCAGCCCGGCCACGACCAAGTCGTAGGAGTCCTCGACGAGTTCGCGCACCAGCCGCTCGGGCAGCGCGGACACCGTCACCGTGTTCCAGTGGCGCTTGTTCATGTGCCACCCCGGGACGACGGCCTCCGGATGCGCGGCCCGGAGCCGGAGCGCGTCCTCCGGGTCGCACTTGAGGTTCACCGTCAGCGGCCGGGCCTCCAGCGCCGCGAGGGCGAACATCTTCCCGCCGACCTTGAACACGGAGGTCTCCGGGCCGAACGGGAACTCCTCGCCGGCCGCCGGGAAGGACAGGCACAGCGCCCGCAGCCCCGCGGCCCTCATCCGCTCGCCTCGTCGCCCTCGGGCTTGTCCACCGGTTCGGCGAGCACCGTGACGATCCTGTTCCGGCGCCCGGCGGGCGACTCGGCCGTCAGCCGCAGCGAGCGCCCGTCCGGCAGGTCCACCTCCGCACCGGCACCGGCGATCGGGACCCTGCCGAGGGCCTTGGCCAGCAGGCCGCCGACCGTCTCCACGTCCTCGTCGTCCAACTCGTCGGCGCCGAGCCCGTACAGCTCGCCCAGGTCGCCGATGTCCAGGCGCGCCGTGACACGGAAGCGGCCCTCGCCCAGGTCCTCGACGGGCGGCAGCTCGCGGTCGTACTCGTCGGTGATCTCCCCGACGATCTCCTCCAGGATGTCCTCGATGGTCACGATCCCGGCCGTGCCGCCGTACTCGTCGACGACCACGGCCACGTGGTTGCGCTTCTGCTGCATCTCGCGGAGCAGGTCGCCGGCGTTCTTGGTGTCGGGGACGAAGACGGCGGGACGCATCGCCGTCGAGACGAGGTCGGCCTCCGCGTCGCGGTTGATGTGGGTCTTGCGGACCAGGTCCTTGAGGTAGACGACGCCGACCACGTCGTCCTCGTTCTCGCCCGTGACGGGGATGCGGGAGAAGCCCGAGCGCAGCGCGAGCGTCAGCGCCTGGCGCACCGTCTTGAACCGCTCGATGCTGACCAGGTCCGTGCGCGGCACCATCACCTCCCGGACGAGGGTGTCCCCCAGCTCGAAGACCGAGTGCACCATGCGGCGCTCCTCGTCCTCGATCAGGCTCTCCTGCTCGGCGAGGTCGACCAGCGCCCGCAGTTCGGCCTCCGAGGCGAACGGCCCCTTGCGGAAGCCCTTGCCGGGAGTGAGCGCGTTGCCGAGGAGGATGAGCAGCTGCGGGACCGGGCCCATGACCCTGGCCAGGGGCAGCAGGACGTACGCCGCCGCCGTGGCCGTGTTCAGCGGGTGCTGGCGGCCGATGGTGCGCGGGGAGACCCCGACGGCCACATAGCTCACCAGCACCATCACGGCGATCGCGACGAGCAGCGCCGCCCAGGTCTCCTCGAACTCCTCCAGGCAGACGTAGGTGACGAGGACACCCGCCGCCATCTCGCAGGCCACCCGCACCAGCAGGGCGACGTTGAGGTAGCGGGTCGGGTCGCCGGCCACCTGCTCCAGCCGCGCCGCCCCGCGGCGCCCGTTGCGCACCGCCTCCGCGGCCCGGAAACCGGAGACCCGGGCGATGCCCGCCTCCGCGCAGGCCGCGAGCCAGGCCACGACCACCAGCGCGACCGCGCCGGCGAGCAGTTGGCCGGTCATGACACGGTCGGGGCCGGCGAGGGGCCGGTCAGCCCCCGCTCCGCCCGCCAGCCGTCGACGATGGCGGCCTGGAGGCCGAACATCTCCGCCTTCTCGTCCGGCTCCTCGTGGTCGTAGCCCAGCAGGTGCAGCACCCCGTGGACGGTCAGGAGCTGGAGCTCCTCGTCCATGGAGTGCCGGGTCGGCGCCTCGGCGCCCTGCCGCTCGGCGACCTCGGGGCAGAGCACGATGTCGCCGAGGAGCCCCTGCGGGGGCTCCTCGTCGTCCTTCGCCGGCGGGCGCAGCTCGTCCATCGGGAAGGACATGACATCGGTGGGCCCGGGAAGGTCCATCCACTGGATGTGGAGCTGCTCCATGGCCTCGGCGTCCACCACGATCACCGAGAGCTCGGAGAGCGGGTGGATGCGCATCCGCGCGAGCGCGTAGCGGGCCACGTCGAGGACGGCCTGCTCGTCGACCTCGGTGCCGGACTCGTTGTTGACGTCGATCGACATGGTGCGCTGTGACTACTTCCCGTTGTCGTACTTCTCGTAGGCGTCGACGATACGGCCGACGAGCCTGTGCCGTACGACATCCTGGCTCGTGAGCCGGGAGAAGTGCACGTCCTCCACCCCGTCCAGGATCTCCTGCACCTGGCGCAGCCCGCTCCTGGTGCCGTTCGGCAGGTCCACCTGCGTCACGTCACCGGTGATCACGATCTTCGAGTCGAAGCCGAGCCGGGTGAGGAACATCTTCATCTGCTCGGGGTTCGTGTTCTGCGCCTCGTCCAGGATGATGAAGGCGTCGTTGAGGGTCCGCCCGCGCATGTAGGCGAGCGGTGCGACCTCGATGGTGCCCGCCGCCATCAGGCGCGGGATGGAGTCGGGGTCGAGCATGTCGTGCAGCGCGTCGTACAGGGGCCGCAGATAGGGGTCGATCTTCTCGTAGAGGGTGCCCGGCAGGAAGCCCAGCCGCTCGCCCGCCTCGACCGCGGGCCGGGTCAGGATGATCCGGTTGACCTGCTTGGACTGCAGTGCCTGGACCGCCTTGGCCATGGCGAGATAGGTCTTGCCGGTGCCCGCCGGGCCGATCCCGAAGACCACGGTGTGCTTGTCGATCGCGTCGACGTACCGCTTCTGGTTCAGGGTCTTCGGCCGGATGGTGCGCCCGCGGCTGGAGAGGATGTTCTGGGTGAGCACCTCGGCCGGGGACTCGGCGCCCGGCTCCCCGGTGCCGTCCTCGGCCGCCTTGAGCATGGCGATCGAGCGTTCCACTGCGTCCTCCGTCATCGGCTGCCCGGTGCGGAGCACGAGCATCATCTCGTCGAACAGGCGCTGGATCAGGGCGACCTCCGCCGGGTCGCCGACCGCGCTCACCTCGTTGCCCCGGACGTGGATGTCGGCCGCCGGGAAGGCCTTCTCGATCACGCGCAGCAGGGCGTCACCCGAGCCGAGGACCGTCACCATCGGATGCTTGGCGGGGACGGTGAACTGGGCTCGCGCCTGCCCAGGCGCCGGGTTCTTGGCTGTGGGTGTCTGAGTCATGGGCCGGCTCTGTGGCCTGCACATACCTCCCGTTGCAGGGTTCTCGCCGATCGACAACCTCTGACCATCCAGGGTACGGCCTGGGGCCCGGTGCGCCGAGGGCTTTTCCCGGCCCCGACAAGGCACGCGAACCCCTGCACAGCCTGACATTCTGTCCCTGAAGGGGTGAGCCCTCCCCGGGTCGGGGCCGGGCCCCCCGTCCGTCGACGGACCGCGCGAGGAGGAGCCATGGGCCAGGGAGTGCACGTCCAGGAGCTGCCCGGGATGGGCAAGCGGTACGACATCGAGCTCGGCCGCTCCGACCAGCGGATCTCGGTGGTCGTGCGGTCCGGCGGTGTGCGGGACCTCTATGTGTTCGACGACCGCTCCTCCGAACCGGCGGCGGTCATCGAGCTGAGCGACGAGGAGGCGCGCAAGGTGGGCGCGGTGCTGTCGTCCACGTACTTCGAGGGCTGAGGTCCGGCCGGTGCACGTGGACCTCGTCGGGCTCGGCCTGGCGGTGCTCGTCGCGGGCCTGGTCGCCCGGCTGGCGCGGCGGGTCGGGCTGCCCTCCGTGCCCTGCTACATGCTGGTGGGCATCCTGCTCGGCCCCGGCACCCCGGGGCCGTCCGTCATCTCCCACCCCGAGGACCTGGGGCTGCTCGCGGCCCTGGGGCTGGTGCTGCTGCTGTTCCACCTCGGCGTGGAGTTCCCCCTGGAGCAGGTGCTCGGCGGGGGCCGCCGCCTCTTCCTCGCCGCCGGCTGCTACATCGGGCTCAACGTCGGCGCCGGGTTCCTCTTCGGGCTCGCACTGGGCTGGGGCGGTGCCGAGGCGCTGGTCGTCGCCGGGGCGCTCGGGGTGTCCTCCTCGGCGATCGTCACCAAGCTGCTCGTCGAGCTGCACCGGCTGACCAACGCGGAGACCCCGGTGATCCTGGGGATCATCGTGATCGAGGACCTGTTCCTCGCCTTCTACCTCGCGCTGCTGTCCCCGGTGCTCTCGGACGCCGAGTCGCCGCTGGCGCTCGTGGGGGAGGTCGCGGTCAGCTTCGGGTTCCTCGCCCTGCTCTTCGCCGTGGCCCGGTTCGGGGCCCGTGCGGTGGCCCGGCTGGTCGGGGACCGCGAGGACGAGCTGCTGATCGTGCTGACCGTGGGGCTGGCCGTGCTGGTGGCGGGGGTGTCGGAGGAGGTCGGGGTCTCCGATGCGATCGGCGCGCTGATGATCGGCCTGGTCATCTCCCGGACCCGCCTGAAGGAGCGCCTGGAGCGCCTGGTGCTTCCGCTGCGGGACGTGCTGGCCACCGTCTTCTTCGTGGCCTTCGGGCTGAGCATCGAGGTCGGCGAGATGGGCGCGGTCGTCGTACCGGTCCTGGTCGCCGTGCTCGTCACCCTCCTCGGCAACGTCACGGCCGGGATCGTGGCGGCGCGGCTGTTCGGCTTCAACCAGCGGGGGGCGGCCAACATCGGGCTGACCGTGCTGGGCCGGGGCGAGTTCTCGCTGATCCTCGCGACCCTGGCGCTGGGGGCGGGGCTCGACGCCCGGATCGGGCCGTTCGTGGCGCTCTACGTGCTGGTCCTGGCGGTGGTGAGCCCGGTGCTCGCGGCCCGCTCCCACCTCCTGGCCCGCGTCATGCCGGACCGGCTGCTGCGCGCGAACTGGACCTATGTCCGCGAGGAGACCATCAGCACCTCGTGCACCCATCTGGACCGGATCCGGGTGACCGGCACGGACACCGCCGTGTGCGAGGAGTGCGTGCGGCTGGGCACCCACTGGGTCCAGCTGCGGCTCTGCGTCACCTGCGGCCACGTCGCGTGCTGCGACGACTCGCCGCACCGGCACGCCCGGGCGCACGCCGAGGCGGCCGGGCATCCGGTCATCCAGTCCGCGCAGCCCGGTGAGGACTGGCGGTTCTGCTTCGTCGACGACACCCTCGTCCGCGCGCCGATGGGCTCGCCCCGCAGGTGAGGGCCGACCGCGCCCGGGGCCGGGGCGCTCCTGCCCCGTGCGGGGTCAGGCCGGTGGCCCGTGCCGGGATGCGGCTGCGGGCCGGGGCGCTCCCGCCCGTGCGGGTCAGGAGGAGCGGCCGAAGCCGATGGTGGGGACGGCGCGCCTCAGGGGCCAGGGGCGCGCCGGGGGCGGCACGAGCCGTTCCAGGAAGGAGTAGCGGCGCAGGGCGGCGGGATCCTGGCCGGGAAGGCTCTGCACGGACTGCCACCAGGCCGCGACCTCCCACCAGCCGGGCGCGGAGAGCGAGCCGCCGAACTCCTGCACCGACAGTGCGGCCGTGAGCCCGCCGAAGGCGAGCCGGTCGGCCAGCGGCCAGCCCGCCAGGGTGCCGGTGACGAACCCGGCGACGAACACGTCCCCCGCGCCCGTGGGGTCGAGTGCCTCCACCGCGATCGCGGGGACCTGGGCGGTCTCCCCCGTGGCGGCGTCCACGGCGTAGGCGCCCTCGGCGCCGAGGGTGACGACCGCCAGGCGGACCCGTTCGGCGAGGGCGTGGGCGGCGGCGCGGGGGCAGTCGGTGCGGGTGTAGTGCATGGCCTCCTCCGCGTTGGGCAGGAAGGCCTCGCAGTGCGCGAGGTCGGCCAGGTCGGCCGGGTCCCAGCGGCCGGACTCGTCCCAGCCGACGTCGGCGAAGATCCGGGTGCCGCCCCGGGCGGCCGCGGCGATCCAGTCGGCGGCCGCCCCGGACGCGAGGGAGGCCACCGCGGCCCGGGCCGGCGGCGGGCACTCGGGGGCCGGCTCGGGCGGCGGGGCCTCGTGCCCGTGCGAGACCATGGTGCGCTCGCCCTCGTAGGCCATGGAGACGGTGACGGGCGAGTGCCAGCCGGGCACGGTGCGCGAGAGCGAGAGGTCGATGCCCTCCCCCCGGGCGAGCGCGTCCCAGCAGTACTCGCCGTAGTGGTCGTCGCCGAAGGCGGCCGCGAGCGAGGTGCGCAGGCCGAGCCGGGCGAGCGCGGTCGCCATGTTGGCCACCCCTCCGGGGCTCGATCCCATGCCCCGTGCCCAGGACTCGGTGCCGCGGACCGGCGCCGAGTCGAGGCCGGTGAAGACGATGTCGAGGAAGACCGTGCCCGTGAGGTAGACGTCGCAGGCCGGATCGCCGGGGGTCCTCAGGGCGGCCAGGGGGTCCAGGCACGCCGTCCGCCGCTGCGGCTCGTCTGGGTCGGGTGTGGTCACCGTCTGCGCTCCCGTGCATGTGCGGTCGGGGCCAGTGTGCCTGATCGGGCCGTCCCGGCGGGGCCGCGTCGGCGTGTGCCGGGCGCGGGGACCCCGGCGGCCGGTGGGTGCGCCGCTCAGGTCCTCGGCGGCACGGGGATGCGCGACAGGTCCTGGGCGACGGTCACCTCCCCCGTGAAGCCCGCCTCGCGGGCCTGCCGCTCGAAGACCTCGGCCGAGTCGGTGTAGCGCTGCGAGAAGTGCGTCAGGACCAGGTGGCGGACCCCCGCCTCGTGCGCGGCCCGGCCCGCCTGGCCCGCGGTCAGATGGCCGTGCTCGGTGGCCAGCCGGAGATCCTCGTCGAGGAAGGTCGACTCGATGACGAGCAGGTCGCAGCCCTCGGCGAGCACCCGCACCCCCTCGCACAGCCGGGTGTCCATCACGAAGGCGAACCGCTGGCCGCGGCGCACCTCGCTGACCTCCTCCAGGCTGACCCCGCGCAGCACGCCCTCGCGCTGGAGCCGCCCCACGTCCGGGCCCTGGATCCCGTGGGCGGCCAGCCGCTCCGGGAGGATCCGCCGGCCGTCCGGCTCGACCAGCCGGTAGCCGAAGGACTCCACCGGGTGGGAGAGCCGGTGGGCGTGGAGCGTGAAAGCCGGGGACTCCGCGACGGGCCCGTCGCCGGAGACGGGGTGCACGTCGAGGACGGCCGTCTCGCGGTAGGCGGTGGCGTACCGCAGGCGGTCGAAGAAGTGCCGGCCGCTCTCGGGGAAGTGGACGGACACCGGGTGCGGGACCTGGTCCAGGTTGATCCGCTGGATCACCCCGGCCAGGCCCAGACAGTGGTCGCCGTGGAAGTGCGTGACGCAGATCCGGTCGATGTCGTGCGCGGAGACCCCGGCGCGGAGCATCTGGCGCTGGGTGCCCTCGCCGGGGTCGAAGAGGATGCCGCCGCCGTCCCAGCGCAGCAGGTAGCCGTTGTGGTTCCGGTGCCGGGTCGGGACCTGGCTGGCGGTCCCGAGAACCACCAGTTCGCGGGCGGACACGGCCGGCTACCCGGGCGGCCAGGCGAGCCCGCGACCGCCGAGGACGTGGGCGTGGGCGTGGAAGACCGTCTGCCCCGCCCCGGAACCGGTGTTGAAGACGACCCGGTAGCCCGTCTCGTCGATCCTCTCGTCGGCGGCCACCCTGCCCGCCTCGCGCAGCAGGTCGGCGACGGTCTCCGGTGCCTCGGCGGCGAGGGCGGCGGCGTCCCGGTGGTGGGCCTTGGGGATGACCAGGACATGGCTGGGTGCCTGGGGGTTGATGTCCCGGAAGGCGACCGTCGTGTCGGTCTCCCGGACGACGGTGGCGGGCACCTCCCCGGCCACGATCTTGCAGAACAGGCAGTCCGCCTGCGGTTCTCCGGCCATGTGCGCGGAGCCTCCTCGCGGTGTCGATCACGTGTCAGGGCATGCTATCCGCCCGTCCCACGGGCCGCCGCGCGCCCGGGAGCCGCCGGAGGAGCGCGACCGGGCTCCGCGCGCCGGGCTCCTCCGGCGGCTCCCCGAGCGGCTCCCCTGGCGGCTCCCCCGGGGTCAGGGCAGCGACGGCGGGGTCTTCGCCGGGGAGACCTCCAGTGCGGCCAGCGCGATCCGGACCGCTTCGTCCAGCTGCGGGTCACGGCCCGCCGCGTGGTCCCCGGGCGTCGGGACGACCTCGACGTCGGGCAGCACGCCCCGGTTCTCCACGTCCCAGCCGTGGCCCTCCAGCCAGATCGCGTACTTGGGCTGGGTCACCAGGGTGCCGTCGACCAGCGAGTAGCGGCTGTCGATGCCGACCACGCCGCCCCAGGTGCGGGTGCCGACCACGGGGCCGATGCCGAGGGCCCTGACGGCGGCGTTGACGATGTCGCCGTCCGAGCCGGAGAACTCGTTGGCCACGGCCACCACGGGACCGCGCGGGGCGTCCACCGGGTAGCTGACCGGGCGGCGGCCGCGCGGGAGGTCCCAGCCGACGATGCGGCGGGCGAGCTTCTCCACCACCAGCTGGGAGGTGTGCCCGCCGCGGTTCTCCCGCACGTCCACGATCAGTCCCTCGCGGGCGACCTCGACCCTGAGGTCGCGGTGGATCTGCGCCCAGCCGGGTGCCTGCATGTCGGGCACGTGGAGGTAGCCGAGCCGCCCGTCCGAGCGCTCGTGGACATGGCGGCGCCGGTCGGCGACCCAGGCGTGGTAGCGCAGCGGCTCCTCGTCGCCGATCGGCACCACCACGGCGTGGCGCAGGTCGCCCCCTCCCGCGGGGGACACGGTCAGTTCCACCGGGCGTCCGGCCGCGCCCACCAGGAGCGGCCAGGGCCCGCGGACCGGGTCGACGGGCCTGCCGTCGACGGCGACCAGGGCGTCGCCGGACCGCAGTGCCACGCCCGGTGCGGCGAGGGGCGAGTGGGCGAGCGGGTCGGAGGTCTCGGAGGGCAGGATGCGGTCGATGCGCCAGGAGCCGTCCTCGTGCCGCGAGACGTCGGCCCCGAGCAGCCCCTGCCGGCCACCGCGGCCGCCGTGGCCGCCCGGCGGGATGACATAGGCGTGGGAGGTGCCGAGTTCGCCCTGCACCTCGTAGAGCAGGTCGACCAGGTCGTCGTGGGTGGCCACCCGCGCGAGGACGGGCCGGTAGCGCTCCAGCACCCCGTCCCAGTCGACACCGCCGAGGTCCTCGCGCCAGAAGTGGTCCCGCATCAGGCGCCCGGCCTCGTCGTACATCTGGCGCCACTCCGCGGCCGGGTCGACGGTGCGGCGCACCCGGCCGAGGTCCACGGTGATGTTGGTGTCGCTGTCCTCGTCCCGGGAGGCGCGGCGGTCGCTGGGGACCAGCTTCAGCTTGCCGTCGGTGTGCAGCAGCACGCGCCTGCCGTCGCCGCTGACGCGGAAGCGCCCCGCGTCGCCGGCCAGTTCCTCCACCCGCAGCCGGCTGAAGTCGAAGCGCTCCAGGGCAGTGGTGGGACCGGAGTCCTCGGGGTGGGCGCGGGTGGTGCCGAGGACTCCGCTCATCGGGTGGCGCAGCCACAGCAGGCCGTCCCGGGCCGCGCGCAGGGTCGAGTAGCGGGCGGCCTCCACCGGGAAGGGCACGATCCGGTCCGCCAGGCCGTCCAGGTCGATCCGGGTGGCGGGGGCGGACGGCTCGTCGCCGTCCTGCCCGTCGCCCTCGTCCTCCGCCTCGAAGGGGCGGCCGTGCCGCTGCGGGCCGAACGGCGAGGGGGTGGAGGCCGCGAGGGTGATCAGGTGGGGGCGGCAGCCGCCGACGAAGGCGAGGTCGAAGACATGGGAGTCGTAGACGGGGTCGAAGGCGCGCTCGGAGAGGAAGGCCAGGTGCCTGCCGTCGAGCGTGAACGCGGGCTGGTAGTCGGCGAAGCGCAGCGGGGTGGCCTCGCAGACGGTCAGGTCGCCGGTGCTCGCGAGCTTGATCTGCCGCAGCGGCTCGGGGCCCGCGTGTGACCAGGCGAGCCAGGCGGAGTCGGGTGAGAAGCACAGCCCCTCGGCGTCGCCGTGCTCGCTGCGGTCGACCTCGCGCACCTCGCCGGACTCCCGCTCGACCAGCAGGACGCGGCCGTCGTGGGCGGCGACCGCCGCACGGCTGCCGTCCGGTGCCGCGGCCAGTTCCACCACGCGGCCCAGACGGCCCGCGGCGAGGCGGCGGGGGGTGGCTCCGGCGGGCCTTCCGGTGGCCGGGGCGAACTCCAGCGCGTCGTCGCCCTCGGCGTCGGTCACCCAGACGACGTGCTCCTCGCCGTCCGCCCGGAAGGTGCGCGGCATCCGGGCGCGCACGCCGGGGTCGGCGGAGAGCTCCCGGGCCGGGCCCTCCCGGTGGGTCACCCAGTGGATGCCGCCGCGGACCTCCACGGCGCTGCCCCGGCCCGTGTGGTCGGGTGCGGCGGCGCCGAGGTGGTGCTCGGCGCCGACCGTCCAGGGGCGCAGGTCGGTGCGCTGGCCGCCGAGGCGGGGGGCGAGGCGCCGGGGGGCGGCGTCCTCCAGGTCGTCGAGGATCCACAGCTCCCCCGCGGCGGTGTAGACGACGCGGGTGCCGTCGGTGGCGGCATGGCGTGCGTAGAAGCCGCCGAGCGGGGTGTGCCGGCGCAGCGCGGACCCGTCGGGCCGGGAGGAGTACAGCGCACCGACGCCCTCGTGGTCGGAGAGGAAGGCGATCCGGCCGCCGACCCAGAGCGGGTACTCGAGGTTGCCGTCGAGTTCCTCGTGGACGCGGACGAAGCCCCCCTCGGCCCCCGTCCCCTCCGGCGGGGCGTGAGCGGCGGTGCCACCGTCCGCGGTGCCCTCGTCCGCAGGGTCCCCGGACGCGATCCACAGCTTGCCCGCGGTGCCTCCGCGGTAGCGCTTCCAGGCGGCGGCCTCACGCCCCATGGCGGCGGAGAGCAGCAGGGTGCGCGGGCCGAAGGCGACATCGCCCACGGGCCCGAAGGGCAGCCTCTCGGCCGGACCGCCGTCCAGCGGCACCGCGCGGGCCCAGGTGCGGCGCGGGGAGGGCTGGTCGTGGGCGGCGAGCGCCAGCACCCGTCCGTCCGGCGTCCAGCCGCGGACCGCGGTGCGCATGCTCCCCCAGTGCGTGAGGCGGTCGGCGGGGCCTCCCTCGACGGGTGCGACATGCACCTCGGGTGCCCCGTCCCGGTGGGAACTCCAGGCGATGCGGGTGCCGTCGGGCGAGAAGCGGGGGTGGTTCACGGGCATGTTGTCGGCGCTGACACGCCACGCCCGGCCGCCGTCGAGCGGCGCCACCCAGACGTCGTCCTCGGCGGTGAAGGCGATCAACTCACCGTGCAGATGCGGAAACCGGAGGTAGGCAGGGTGCGTCACGGACTCACCCTAGGCGCGGCGGCACCCGGTGCGGAGGGCTTCGGATCACTTGGCCGGATCGGCGCAGCGCGGGGAGCGGCCGTCCACCGGGCGGCCCGGACCGGGCGGGGTCACTTGGCGGGCTCGGCGGTGACCGTCACGGTGCGGGTGACGGTGACGGTCGCCCCGGGGGCCGGCCGGTCGCCGGGCTGCCGCGAGGGCTCAGGCGAGGCGGTCGCCGCCGCCGAGCAGTCGCCGAGCATGGTGGCCTCGAAGACGATCTCCCCGGCGATCCTGGCGGTCATGTCCCCGCGGACGCAGACCCCCCCGCGCTCCTCGGTCACCGTGCCGTCGAGCGTGATCTCCTGGCCGGATTCGGTCTCCCCCTCGCAGTCGACGGTGGCCGCGGCGGGGGTTTCCGCCGCCGGGGAGCCCTGCGCCGGCGTCGGGGCCTGCGCCCGGCAGCTGAACCAGGCGACCTCGAAGGTGAGTCGTTCGAGTGTGCTGGTGGCCGTGCGGTCGGTGGTGACGGCCACGGCAGCGGAATTGAGCCCTCCGCCGACCGGCTGGCAGGCGGCGGTCCCGGCGAGGCCCACCGCGCAGGCACCGGCGGCGGCCATGGTCCTCCACGCCCTCATGCGGGGCATGGTCCCATGCAGGAACCCGGCTGAGAAGGCGAGTTGCGGCCATGTCCCCCTGTCGCGCGCCGGTGTCCCGCTCAGGACCAGCGGCCGGTGCGCCCCAGCAGCAGGGCGACCGCGGCGGTACCGGCCGTCGAGGTGCGCAGCACGCTGCGGCCCAGGCGGTACGGCCGGGCCCCCGCCTGGGCGAAGACCGCCGACTCCTCCGGGGAGACGCCGCCTTCGGGGCCGACCACCAGCACGATCGACCCCTCGGCCGGCAGTGCCGCGGTGGCCAGGGGCTCGGCGCCCTCCTCGTGCAGCACCGCGGCGAAGTCGGCCTGCGCCAGCAGCGCGGCGACCTGCCTGGTCGTCGCCGCCTCGGCGATCTCCGGGAAGCGCAGGCGGCGGGCCTGCTTGCCCGCCTCGCGTGCCGTGGAGCGCCATTTGGCAAGGGACTTGGCCCCGCGGTCGCCGCGCCACTGGGTGATGCAGCGGGCGGCCGCCCACGGCACGACGGCATCCACCCCGGTCTCCGTCATCGTCTCCACGGCGAGTTCCCCGCGGTCGCCCTTGGGCAGCGCCTGGACCACGGTGATCCGCGGCACCGGCTCCGGTTCGGCCGGGAGGGCGGCCACCTCGACCACGAGGCGGTCCCTGCCCTCGGCGGCGAGCACGGTGCCGGACGCGCCGGAGCCCCGCCCGTCGGTGAGCACGACCTCCTCACCGGGCGTCAGGCGGCGGACGGAGACGGCGTGGCGCCCCTCCGGGCCGTCGAGGGTCACGGTGGTGCCGGGGCGGACGCCGTCGAGGGAGCCGACGACGAAGACGGGAGCGGTCACCGGGCACCTCCCGCGGCCCCCGGGGCGGCGGCCGGGGCCCCCGCGGGGGGCCCGGCCGCGGAGTGGCCGCCGGGCGCGGTCCGGGCCGCGTCCAGTTCCGCGGCCAGCGTCCGCACCAGTTCGGCGGCGGGCAGCGGGCGCGCCAGCCGGTGGCCCTGACCGGCCCACAGCGCCATGCCCTCGGGGTCCCCGGCGGCCGCCGCGGCGCGCCGCAGACCGCTGGTGAGGTGGTGGACGTCCGGGTAGGCGGCCGGTGCGTGCGGCCCGTGCTCGTGCAGGAAGCGGTTGACGAGGCCGCGCGCCGGGCGCCCGGAGAACGCGCGGGTCAGCTCGGTGCGGGCGAACCGGGGGTCGGTGAGCGCCTGCTTGTGCAGGGGGTGGGCCCCGGACTCGGGGCAGGCGAGGAAGGCCGTGCCCAGCTGGGCGGCGCTCGCGCCGGCCGCGAGGACGGCGGCGACGTCCCCGCCGCGCATCAGTCCGCCGGCGGCGATCAGGGGGAGCCGGACGCTGTCGCGGACCGGCGGCAGCAGGGCCGCCAGCGGTGTCGCGGGCGGTCGGGGGCCCGGGGCGTCGCGGTGGGTGCCCTGGTGGCCGCCGGCCTCCGCGCCCTGGACGCACAGGACGGCCGCACCGGCCTCCTCGGCCGCTCGGGCCTCCTCGACGGAGGTGACGGTGACCACCGTGACCATACCGGCGGAGGCGAGGGCCGCCAGCGCCTCGGGGGCGGGGCAGCCGAAGGTGAAGGAGACCACCGGCACGGGGTTCTCGGCGAGGACCGCCATCTTGGCCTCGTAGCCGTCGTCCCGGCCGCCGTCCGGGTCCCCGAGGGGGGTCCCGTAGCGGGCCGCCTCCCCGGCGAGCCGGTCGCGGTAGGCGCCGACGGCGGCGCGGTCGGCGGTGGCCGGCTGGGGCATGAAGAGGTTGACCCCGAAGGGCCGGGAGGTCAGGCGGCGGACCTCGTCGATCTCCCGGCGCACGGCCTCGGCGGTCTTGTACCCCGCGGCGAGGAAGCCGAGGCCGCCCGCCTCGGACACGGCGGCGGCCAGTTCGGGGCGGGAGGCGCCCCCTGCCATGGGCGCCTGCACGATCGGGTACCGGAACAGGCCGGTCGGTGCCAAGGACATGCAGGCATCGTGCCACGTCCCACGGGGGCCGCCGAATCGCGTGGCCGCGGGGCGTCAGGTCCGCTGACCGGGCGGGCGGTTGCCGGTGCGCGCGGCGGATGCGGCCGGTCGTGCGGGGCGCCGCGGGGCCCCGCGCACCGGCGCCCCGGACCGGTGGTCCGGGGCGCCGGGCCGGGTCGCCGCCGCGAGGGCGCGGACCTAGCGACCGTTGAACGCGTCCTTCAGCCGGGAGAACAGCCCCTGCTGGCCGGGCTGGAACTGGCCCTGGGGCCGCTCCTCGCCGCGCAGCTTGGCCAGGTCGCGCAGCAGGCGCTCCTGTTCCGCGTCGAGCTTGCCCGGGGTGGTCACCTCGACATGGACGATCAGGTCGCCCCGGCCGTTGCCCCTCAGGTGCGTCACGCCCCGGCCGTGCAGCGGGATGGACTGACCGGACTGGGTCCCGGGCCGGATGTCGACCTCCTCCAGCCCGTCGAGGGTCTCCAACGGGCACTTGGTGCCGAGGGCCGCCGCGGTCATGGGGATGGTCACCGTGCAGTGCAGGTCGTCGCCGCGCCGCTGGAAGACCGGGTGCGCGAGTTCGTGGATCTCCACGTACAGGTCGCCCGCAGGACCGCCGCCCGGGCCGACCTCGCCCTCCCCGGCGAGCTGGATGCGGGTGCCGTTGTCGACGCCCGCGGGGATCTTCACCGTCAGCGTGCGGCGCGAGCGGACCCGGCCGTCGCCCGCGCACTCGGGGCAGGGCGTGGGGACGACCGTGCCGAAGCCCTGGCACTGGGGGCAGGGCCGGGAGGTCATGACCTGACCCAGGAAGGACCGGGTCACCTGGGAGACCTCGCCCCGGCCGCGGCACATGTCGCAGGTCTGCGCCGAGGTGCCGGGGGCGGCACCCTCGCCGGAGCAGCCGTTGCAGACCACGGCCGTGTCGACCTGGATGTCCTTGGTGGTGCCGAAGGCGGACTCGCCGAGCTCGACCTCCAGCCGGATCATGGCGTCCTGGCCCCGGCGGGTCCGCGAACGCGGGCCGCGCTGCGAGGCCGTGCCGAAGAAGGCGTCCATGATGTCGGAGAAGTTGCCGAAGCCGCCCGCACCGAAGCCGCCCGCTCCCCCGCCTCCCGCCTGGGAGAGGGGGTCGCCGCCGAGGTCGTAGACCTGCTTCTTCTGCGGGTCCGACAGCACCTCGTAGGCGGCGTTGATCTCCTTGAAGCGCTCCTGCGTCTTCGGGTCCGGGTTCACGTCCGGATGCAGCTCGCGGGCGAGGCGGCGGAACGCCTTCTTGATCTCGTCCTGCGATGCGTCGCGGCGCACGCCGAGTACGGCGTAGTAGTCCGTGGCCACTTACGACTCCGCCAGGATCTGTCCGACGTAACGTGCCACTGCGCGTACCGCTCCCATCGTTCCGGGGTAGTCCATGCGGGTCGGTCCGACCACGCCGAGTTTGGCGACTGCTTCGCCGCCCGAACCGTAACCGACCGAGACGACGGATGTGGAGTTCAGCCCCTCGTGGGCGTTCTCATGCCCGATCCTCACCGTCACGCCCGATTCCTTGGCCTCGCCGAGCAGCTTGAGCAGCACCACGTGCTCCTCCAGCGCTTCCAGCACCGGCCTGATGGTCAGGGGGAAGTCGTGTCCGAAGCGGGTCAGATTGGCGGTGCCGCCGATCACGAGCCGCTCCTCGGTCTCCTCGACCAGTGTCTCCAGCAGCGTCGCGAGGACGGTGGAGACGGTGGCCCGGTCCTCCGCGTCGAAGGACTCGGGCAGATCCTGCACCAGCTGCGGCACGTCGGTGAAACGGCGGCCGACGACACGGCTGTTGAGCCGGGCGCGCAGATCGGCGAGCGCGGTCTCCCCGAAGGGCGCGGGGCAGTCCACCATCCGCTGCTCGACGCGGCCCGTGTCGGTGATGAGCACGAGCATCAGCCGGGCCGGCGCCAGTGAGAGCAGTTCCACATGCCGGACCGTCGAGCGGGTCAGCGAGGGGTACTGCACCACGGCGACCTGCCGGGTCAGCTGCGCGAGCAGGCGGACGGTCCTGCCGACGACGTCGTCGAGGTCGACCGCGCCGTCGAGAAAGCTCTGGATGGCCCGGCGCTCCGCGGCGGACAGCGGCTTCACCCCGGCGAGCCGGTCGACGAACAGCCGGTAGCCCTTGTCCGTGGGGATGCGGCCGGCGCTGGTGTGGGGCTGGGCGATGAAGCCCTCCTCCTCCAGCACGGCCATGTCGTTGCGCACCGTGGCCGGGGACACACCGAGCCGGTGGCGCTCGGTCAGCGCCTTGGAGCCGACCGGTTCCTCGGTGCCGACGTAGTCCTGCACGATGGCGCGCAGCACCTCCAGCCGCCGTTCGCTGAGCATTCCGCGCACCTCCAGCTGCGTTGCGTCGGTCCTCGGTGTGTCGTCTGGCACTCGGTGGGCCCGAGTGCCAGGGGTCCCCGGCCAGTGTACGGCCGACGGGTACGCCCGTAGCAAGGGTGGCAACCGACCGAACGGACCGCGCGGGCGGCCGGGCGGCCCTTCGCGTCCTCCCCTCCCGGCCCCGGACCCGGTCCGCGGCGGGCGGTGCGCGGTAGCGTCCGGGCATGGACGTGGCGTGGGAGGAACAGGGCTGGGAGCGGCTCGGCGAGGGCGTCGGGCGGCGCAGGTTGCCGGTGTGGGACGCGACCGTGGGCCTCGTGGTGGGCGAGCGGGGGGCGCTGCTCTTCGACACGGGCTCCACCCTCCGCGAGGGGGCCGGGGTGCGGCGGGAGGCGGAGACCCTGCTGGGAGGCGGGCGCGGGGTGACGCACATCGCACTGAGCCACCCCCACTTCGACCATGTGCTCGGTACGGCCGCCTTCCCCCGCGCCGAGGTGTACGCGGCCGCGGGGCCGGGCCTGCCGCCGGGCCCGGACCGGGACGCCCTGTGCGAGGACGCGGTGCGCCACGGGGTCGAACGGGGCGAGGCCGCCGAGGCCGCGGCGGCCCTGCGGCGCCCGGACCGCGAGGTGGCCGGTGAGCTGACCCTGGACCTGGGCGGGCGGACGGTGGTGCTCTGTGATGTCGGGCCCGGCCACACCGCCCGCGATCTGGTCCTGCTGGTCGCCGGCCCGGACCCGGTCGTGTTCTGCGGCGACCTGGTCGAGGAGTCCGGCCCGCCGCAGGCCGGTCCGGACGCCGTCCCCGCGCGCTGGCCGGACGCGCTCGACCGCCTGCTCCGCCTGGGCGGCGGGGAGGCGGTGTACGTGCCGGGCCACGGGGCGGCGGTGGACGCGGCGTTCGTCCGGGCGCAGCGGGGCGAACTGGCGGCGCGCTTCGGCGTGTCGTGAACAGGACCGCCCGTATCGTCCTCCGATATGCGCAGCTACAGTCCTGATCTCACGCCGCCCTGGAAGCGTTCCGCCGCCGTGCCGGAGGTTCCGGCCGAGCCCGGTCTGGTCGTCGAGGAGCCCTCCACCGGCTTCTGCGGGGCGGTGGTCGGCTGCGAGGCGGGCACCGTGACCCTGGAGGACCGGTTCGGCAAGCACCGCGCCTTCCCGCTCGCGCCGCGCGGCTTCCTCCTGGAGGGCCGGGCGGTGACGCTCGTGCGTCCCTCCTCCGGTGCCCCGGCCGCGCCGTCGCGGACGGCCTCCGGATCGCTGGCCGTGCCCGGTGCCCGGGCCCGGGTCGCCCGCGCCGGGCGGATCTACGTCGAGGGGCGCCACGACGCGGAGCTGGTCGAGCGGGTCTGGGGCGAGGACCTGCGCGTCGAGGGCGTGGTCGTGGAGTACCTGGAGGGCGTGGACGACCTGCCCGCGGTGGTCGAGGAGTTCGGGCCGGGCCCGGACGCACGTCTCGGCGTGCTGGTGGACCACCTGGTCCCGGGGTCGAAGGAGTCGCGGATCGCGGCGTCGGTGGACGACCCGCACGTGCTGGTGGTGGGCCATCCGTACGTCGACGTGTGGGAGGCGGTGAAGCCCTCCTCCCTCGGCATCCCCGCCTGGCCCGTGGTGCCGCGGGGCCAGGACTGGAAGACGGGCGTCTGCCGCGCGCTGGGCTGGCCCGGGAACACCGGTGCCGCCTGGCGGCACATCCTGTCCCGGGTGCACTCCTACCGGGACCTGGAGCCGGCGCTCCTCGGCCGGGTGGAGGAGCTGATCGACTTCGTCACGGAGCCCGGCTCGCAGGTGTGTTGACCCGCAGGCGCCTGTTCATGCGGCTGACCGGTGGGGCCGCCGGGTGCGGCGGGGCCGCGGTGCCGGGGGCGGGCGCCCGCACGGCGGAGGGGGATCGTGCGGGCGCGGCGGATCCGCGCACGTCCGGTGCGTGCGCGCACGGCGGAGGGAGCGGGGGCCGGCGGGCCTTCCGTGCGGCGGGGCCCCGGGGCGGGGCGCCCACCGCGGCCGTGCCGGGGTCCGGGGTCCGGGGTCCGGGGTCCGGGCTCCGGGGTCCGGGCTCCGGGGTCCGGGCTCCGGGCTCCGGGCTCCGGGCTCCGGGCTCAGTCCACCAGGTCCCGGACGACGGCGTCCGCCAGCAGGCGGCCGCGCAGGGTCAGCGCGGCCCGGCCCTGCCGGTAGGGGCCGGGCCGCAGCAGGCCGTCCGCGAGGGCGCGGCGGGCGGCCGCGAGGCCGGCCTCGCGCAGCAGGTCCAGCGGCACGCCGTCCCGCAGGCGCAGCTCCAGCAGGATCCGCTCCACCCGCCGGTCCTCCGCGGCCAGGACCTCGCGGCCCGCACCCGGCGAGCGGCCCCCGGCGAGGGCGGCGGCGTAGGCGCCGGGGTGCTTGGCGTTCCACCACCGCACACCGCCGACGTGGCTGTGCGCCCCGGGCCCGGCACCCCACCAGTCGGCGCCGCGCCAGTACAGCTCGTTGTGCAGGCAGCGGGCCGCGTCCGAGGCGGCCCAGTTGGAGACCTCGTACCAGTGGAGCCCCGCGGCCGTGAGGACCTCGTCCGCGATGAGGTAGCGGTCGGCGTGGACGTCGTCGTCGGTCATCGGGACCTCGCCGCGCCGGATGCGGCGGGCCAGCTGCGTGCCCTCCTCGACGATCAGCGCGTAGGCCGACACATGGTCGGGCCCGGCGCCGACGGCCGCCTCCAGGGAGGCCCGCCAGTCGTCGTCGCTCTCCCCCGGGGTGCCGTAGATCAGGTCGAGGTTGACGTGGTCGAAGCCCGCGGCCCGGGCCTCGGCCACACATGCCTCGGGCCTGCCGGGGGTGTGGGTGCGGTCCAGCACGCTGAGCACGTGCCGCCGCGCGCTCTGCATGCCGAAGGAGATCCGGTTGAAGCCGCCCTCGCGCAGCGTCGCGAGGTAGGCGGGGTCGACCGACTCCGGGTTGGCCTCGGTGGTGACCTCCGCGTCGTCGGCCAGGCCGAATTCCTGGCGGACCGCGTCGAGCATCCGCACCAGGTCCTCCGCCGCGAGGAGCGTCGGGGTGCCGCCGCCGACGAAGACCGTCCGTACCGCGCGGGGGTCGTCGCCGAGCACCTTGCGGGCGAGGCGGACCTCCTCGGCGAGGGTCCCCGCGTAGTTGTCGCGGGAGGCCAGGACGCCCCCCGAGCCGCGCAGCTCGGTGGCGGTGTAGGTGTTGAAGTCGCAGTAGCCGCAGCGGGTCGCGCAGTAGGGCACGTGCAGGTAGAAGGCGAGCGGTCGGCTGCCCGCGGAGTCGAGGGCGGACGCGGGGAGCGCGCCGTCCTCGGGCACGGGCTCGCCGTCGGGCAGTACGGAAGGCATGGCCCCATTGTCCGTCACCGGGCGGGCGCCCGGGTCCGGTGCGGGCGGGCCCGCCGCGGGGCCCTCGGGCGGGCCGCTACCCGTGCTCCGGCGCAGGCCCGTCCACGGAGTCGCCGGGTCCGTCCGCGAGGGCGCCCGCCGGTCCGGCGGGGCCGGGCTGGAGGACCAGGAGCGCCAGGTCGTCACCCGGGGGCGTCGGCGCGAACCCGTGCACCGCGCTCCTGATCCGCTCGGCCACGCCCCGGGCGGACAGACCGGCGCACCCCGCGAGCAGGACGGCCAGTCCGTCCTCGTCGTCGAACATCCGGGCCCCGAAGCGCCGCTCGGTGACCCCGTCGGTGACGCACAGCAGCGTCTCCCCGGGTCCGAGGTCGAAGGTGGTGCTGCCGTACGCCACGTCCTCGACCACCCCGAGGAGCACCTGCGGCTCGCCGACGGCCGAGACCTCCCCGTCGGGGCGCAGCAGCAGCGGCAGCGGGTGCCCGGCGCTCGCCAGCGTGCAGCGCACGCCGCCGGAGCCGTCCGGGGCCGGCACGACCTCGCCGTAGAGCAGGGACAGGAAGCGGGAGGGCTGGCCGTCGGCGAGGCCCGCTCCGTGCCCTCCGGTGGCGTACAGGGCGGCCGCCTCGGCGGCCTCCATGGCGTCGTCGAGGAGCAGTCCGTTGAGCCGGTCCAGCACCTGCCCGACCTGGTAGCCCTCGCGGGCGAGCAGACGCAGCCAGGGCCGGGCGAGGCCGGTGACGACAGCCGCCTCGGGACCGCTGCCCTGGACGTCGCCGAGGGCGAAGCACCAGCGGTCGCCGGACCCGGCGGGGAACACGTCGTAGAAGTCGCCGCCGACCACGCCGTCGCCGCTGGGTTCGTAGACGAGGCAGGTGTCGACCCCGGGGATGCGGCCCAGCTTGCTCGGCAGCAGGCCCCGCTGGAGCACTCGGCTGATGGTGGCCTGCCGGGTGTACTCGCGGGCCGCGCTGACGGCCAGGGCGACCCGACGGGTGAAGTCCTCGACCAGCGAGGTCACCTCGTCGGGCAGCCGGGCGCCGCCCTCGCGGCCCACCAGGAGGACGCCGAGCCCCCGGTTGCCGACCGCGAGCCGGTAGGCCACCGCGGCCCCGGAGCCCGGCGCGCCGGGCCAGGGGACGGACAGCGGCACGCCCGAGCCGGGTGCCGGCGCAGCCGGGGCGGCTGCGGCCAGGTGCTCCCTCAGCTGCTCGACGGCCGCCTCGTCGCGGTGCCAGACGCCGGTGAGCCGCGGCGGGGGCGCGGCGCGTCCGCCCGCCTGCGGGGCGTGCGCCCCGCCCTCGGCGTCGAGCCAGACGGCGCACCAGTCGGCGAGACGGGGCACCAGCAGCTGCCCGGCGAGGGCGGCGGCCCTGTCCTCGTCGAGCTGACCGGCGAGGAGGTCGGACGCCTCGGCCAGGAAGGAGGCGGCACCGCCGCGGGCCAGCCAGTCCCACTCCTCGCGGGCCTGGGCGGGGAGGGCACCCGCGGCCTGTTCCCGGTCGGGGGCGCCGGAGGCCGCCCGGCCGCCGTCCGCGGTGCGGAGGCGGGCGCCGCGGCCGTCCAGCGGCAGCCGGGCCCAGACGGTCTTGAGCGCGGCGCGGTAGGTGATGCCCCAGCGCTCGGCGAGGGCCGCGACCAGGTGCAGTCCGCGGCCGTAGTCCGGGGTGCCCGACTGCTCCGAGCCGTGCGGGTGGCTGTGCACGGGCCGGTCGGGGTGGCGGTCGGACACCTCGACGACGAGAGCCGCGGGCTCGTCGTCGAAGGGCTCCTCGTAGCGGCACAGCAGCTCGGCCTCGGTGCCGGCGTGGACGACGGCGTTGGTCACCAGCTCCCCCGCGACGAGGGCCGCGTCCTCGGCGAGCCGTTCCGGGCAGGGCACCCCGGGCGGGCAGCCGCCCTCCCGGGCGGCGCAGCCGGGGCAGGCGTCGAGCAGGCCCAGCGCCTCCCAGTCGGCCACCGCCGCCCGCACCAGGCGGCGCGCGGTACCGGGCGCCAGCAGGCTCCCGGGCAGGCTGACGCGCACGCCGTCGGCCCGGGGGTCGGACCAGCCGGGCGACATGGACGCCGAGCGGTTGGCGGTGTCTCGCTGCAACGGAATGGACCCCACGTGCGGCTCCTGGTCGGTGCTGTTGTGCGCCGCTGATGACACCGACAGGGTGACAGACCGAGCGTGCCCATATGCACGGAGTCACTGAACTGGCCGAGGTGTTTCGCATCGTCCCAGGTCCCGGGCCGGGGCACGGGGGCCCGCGCACGCGGGTGGCGGGGGGCGCGCGGGGCGGCGGGCCGCGGGCGGGCACCCGGCGGGGCCACTGCCCGGGGCGGCCGACGGCGCGCCGGGCTCACCCGTGTGCGCCCCCCTTCCGCCCGGCGCCCGGCGGGGCGGGAGGGGGGCTGCCCGGGGCGGGCGGTCAGCCCTCGCGCGAGCCCGCGTACATGCCGTCGATGAGCTCCTTGTACTCGCGCTCCACGACGGGGCGCTTCAGCTTCAGGCTGGGCGTCAGCTCGCCGTGCTCGATGTCGAGGTCGCGCGGCAGCAGCCGGAACTTCTTGATCGTCTGCCAGCGCTGGAGGCCCTCGTTCAGCCGCTGCACATAGCCGTCGACGAGCTGCTCGGTCTGCGGGGCGGCGACGACCTCGGCGTAGCTCCTGCCCTCCAGCCCGTTCTCCGCGGCCCAGCCGAGGATCGCGGCCTCGTCCAGGGCGATCAGCGCGGTGCAGAAGTTGCGGTCGGCGCCGTGCACGAGGATGTTCGAGACGAACGGGCAGACGGCCTTGAACTGGCCCTCCACCTCGGCGGGGGCGATGTACTTGCCGCCCGACGTCTTGATCAGGTCCTTCTTGCGGTCGGTGATCCGCAGGTAGCCGTCGGGGGAGAGCTCGCCGATGTCGCCGGTGTGGAACCAGCCGTCGGACTCCAGGACCTCCGCGGTCTTCTCGGGCAGCCCGTGGTAGCCCTCCATGATGCCGGGGCCGCGGAGCAGGATCTCGCCGTCGTCCGCGATGCGCACCTCGCAACCGGGCAGCGGCTTGCCGACGGTTCCGGTGCGGTAGGCCTCGCCCGGGTTGACGAAGGAGGCGGCGCTGGACTCGGTGAGGCCGTAGCCCTCCAGGATGTGGATGCCGGCCCCGGCGAAGAAGAAGCCGATGTCGGGGGCGAGCGCGGCGGAGCCGGAGATGGCCGCCCGCAGCCGTCCGCCGAAGGCCTCGCGGAGCTTGGCGTAGACGAGCGCGTCGGCGACCTTGTGCCGGGCCGTCAGGCCGAAGGGGGCCGAGGCCCTGCCGGTGCGGCGGAAGGCGTCCTGGGTGGTCTTCGCGTACTCGCGGGAGACCCCGGCGGCCCACTGGAAGATCTTGTACTTGGCCGCGCCTCCGGCCCGGGCCTTGGCGGCGACCCCGTTGTAGACCTTCTCGAAGATCCGGGGCACGGCGGCCATGTAGGTGGGCTGGACCACCGGGAGGTTCTCGATGATCTTGTCGACGCGGCCGTCGACGGCCGTGACGTGGCCGACCTCGATCTGGCCGGAGGTGAGCACCTTGCCGAAGACGTGGGCGAGGGGCAGCCAGAGGTACTGGACGTCGTCCTTGGTGATCAGGCCGGTGGCGGCGAGGGCCTTGGCCATGTAGGACCAGTTGTCGTGCGGCAGGCGGACGCCCTTGGGGCGGCCCGTGGTGCCCGAGGTGTAGATGAGGGTGGCGAGCTGGTCGGCGGTGATGGCCGCGACGCGCTCCTTGACCGCCTCCGGGTGCTTCTCCAGGTAGGCGGCGCCGCGGACCTCGAGGTCCGCGAGGCTCAGCACCCAGCCCTCGGGGTCACCGGGGGCCGCCTCGACGCCCGCGGGGTCGATGACGACGACATGGGCGAGCGAGGGCAGCTCGGAGCGGCGCTCGCGCGCCTTGGCCAGCTGCGCGGCGTCCTCGGCGATCAGGACCCGGCTGGAGGAGTCGGCGAGGATGTAGGCGGACTCCTCGGCGTTGGTGGACGGGTAGACCGTGGTCGTCGCCCCGCCGGCGCACATCACGCCGAGGTCGCACAGGATCCACTCGACCCGGGTCGAGGAGGCCAGGGCGACGCGGTCCTCGGCAGCGACGCCGAGGTCGATCAGCCCGGCCGCGACGGCGTACACCCGCTCGGCGGCCTGGCCCCAGCTCAGGGACTTCCACTCGTCGGGTCCCGACCCGGAGGGCGACGGGACGGGATAGCGGTACGCCTCGGCGTCGGGCGTGGCCGCCACCCGCTCGGTGAACAGGGCCGCCACCGACGGCGGGCGGTTCTCGATCAAGGTCTGGGTTTCGCTCACGACGTCCTCCGGGCCTGCGGCAGCACTGCACGACTGGCTGGTTGTTTAACTGGCGAGTAACCATCGAGCCGTGATCAGGGTAGAGCGCGTTCCCCTGGCGCGTAAGAGCCTGCGCGTCGTGGCTTCATAACGAACAGAGCGCAGGTCCGCCCGTCAGAGCAGCGGATGGCTGTCATGTACAAGAAAATGGGAAGATCATCGGTGCGGGGGGTGCGGGCCGCCCCGCGGGGCGGGCCGCCCCCCCCGCACCGCCGGGGGGAGATGGTGGGCGGGGCGCCCCGGGGGCGGGGGTGGACGGCGGTGGTTGCCCCCGGG
>NZ_JBIDBN010000011.1:0-304519 GCF_043203115.1 Streptomyces sp. NPDC048001 | reverse complement strand
TCGGCCTTCCGGCGGCTCCGACTCTATCAGACCCTTTCGGCTCCGATTCCCCGTCAGAAGGGGGTGTCCTCCCGGCCGTTGAGCCGTTCCGACGTGGTGAGACCTTAGCGGATTCACCGGCTTCGACGCTAATCGAGCCGACCGGTCCGACGAATCGAACACGGCATCCCCATTTCGCAAGAACACACGGAAATGCGGGCGACGAATAGTGTCGCTCGTTCTGGGTGGTTCGTACGGAATGACTGCCCGGGGCCGACCGGAGTCGGTTCTCACGTCGGGCAACCCGGAGAACACTACGGAGGGGGGTTCCCGGTGTCAACCCCCGGCCGGGGCTCCCGGTGGGGGTAGTCTCGGCGGCATGACCACGCGTATGTGCCTCTCCTTCTGGTGGGCCGCCTGACGGCGGCCGGCACCCCTGCGCATGTACTCGACGGCCGCCGCTCCGGCGGCCGTTCGCGTTTCCCCTTCTCCGGGGCACGGCCCGCCGGACGCGGCGGCCCCGACCTGGCGGCCGCTCCCGCCGCGGCGGACACCGCGGCCGGACCGGTCCGGAGACGGAGCAACGGGATGAAGCGGATCTTCAGCGGGATCAAGCCCACCGGGCACCTCACCCTGGGGAACTACCTCGGCGCCGTGCGGCGGTGGGTCGAGGAGGAGCAGTACCGGACGGACGCGCTGTTCAGCGTGGTCGACCTGCACGCCCTCACCGTGCACCACGACCCCGCACGGGTGCGCAGGCTCACCCTGCAGGCGGCGACGCTGCTGCTCGCCGCCGGGCTGGACCCGGCCCGGTGCACGGTGTTCGTCCAGAGCCATGTGGACGAACACACCCGGCTGTCCTACCTGCTGGAGTGCACGGCCGCGGACGGCGAGCTGCGGCGGATGATCCAGTACCGGGAGAAGGCCTCCCGGGCGGAGGCGGCGGGGCAGGGCGTGCGGCTGTCGCTGCTGACCTATCCGGTCCTCATGGCGGCGGACATCCTGGCGTACGGCGCGGACGAGGTGCCGGTGGGCGAGGACCAGACCCAGCACGTCGAGCTGGCCCGGGACCTGGCGGTCCGCTTCAACGGGCGGTACGGGCACACCTTCACCGTGCCGCGGGCGACGCAGCCGAGGGTCGGGGCACGGGTGATGGACCTCCGGGACCCGGCGTCCAAGATGGGGAAGTCGCACGAGTCCACGGCGGGGATCGTCTACCTGCTCGACGACGCCGACACGGTCCGGCGCAAGGTGGGGAGGGCGGTCACCGACAGCGGCTCCGGGGTCGTGTACGACCGGGCGGAGCGGCCGGGCCCGGCGAACCTGCTCGACCTGCTGGCCGCGTGCGGGGGCGGCGACCCGCGGGACCTGGCCGGGGGGTACGCCTCGTACGGGGCGCTGAAGAAGGACGCGGCCGAGGCGGTGGTGGAGCTGCTGGCTCCGGTCCGCGAGCGGCACGCCGAGCTGGCCGCGGACCCGGCCTACGTCGGCGGGGTGCTCCGGGAGGGTGCCGAGCGCGCGCGGGCGATGGCCCGGCCCCGGGTGGACACCGCCTACCGCGCGATCGGGCTGCTGCCGCCGGCCTGAGGAGGGCGTCCGGGTGCGCTGCCGAAGGCGGCCCGGTAGTCGCGCGGGCTGACGGCGAGGTGGGAGGCGAAGTGCTGGCGCATGGTGACCTCGCTGCCGAAGCCCGCGCGGCGCGCCACCTCGGGCATGGGCAGGTCGGTGCGTTCGAGCAGTCCCTGGGCGGCGGCCACCCGCTGCTCCAGGAGCCAGCGGACCGGGGTGGTACCGGTGGTGGCGGTGAAGTGGCGGGTGAAGGTCCGGGGGGACATGCCCGCCCAGCCGGCCAGGTCGGCCACGGTCAGGGGCTCGGCGAGCTGCCGCAGGGCGCGTTCCCGGACGGCGGCGAGGGCGTCCGCGTCGCGGTCCGCCGCGGGGGTGGGGCGCCGGATGAACTGGGCCTGGGTGCCGGTCCGGAAGGGGGCGGTGACCATGGACCGGGCGGTGTGCGCCGCGGCCTCCGCACCGTGGGTGGTGCGCAGGAGGTGGAGGCAGAGGTCGATGCCGGCCGCCACGCCGGCGGAGGTCCAGATCCCCGAGTCCTCCACGAACAGGGCGTCGGGCTCCACCCGGACCGCGGGGTGCTCGCGGCCGAGGCGGTCGGCCAGGTTCCAGTGGGTGACCGCGCGGCGGCCGTCGAGGAGTCCGGCCCGGGCGAGGACGAACGCCCCGGCGCACAGCGCGGCGACGGGCGTGCCCGCGGCGTGGGCGCGGCGCAGGGCGTCGAGGGCGGGCGGGGGTGTGGGGGCGGAGGGTTCCTCCACGCCGGGGACCAGGACGAGGTCGGCGCGGTCGAGCCAGCGCAGGGTCCGGTCGGGGGTGAGGGCGAGGCCGCCGCTCAGGGGGATGGGGGCGGGGTCGGCGGCGACCCGGCGCAGGTCGAAGGCGGGGGTGCCGTCGAGGGCGCGGCCGCCGCCCCAGACCTCGGTGATCACCGCGATGTCGAAGGCCCGGACACCGGGGAAGGCGAGCAGCGCGACGCGGTACATGCGCCGAGTGTGCCAGTGCCGTGGCCTCCGGCGGGCTCCGGGGACCCGCCGGGCGGGGTGGCGGTATCCCATCGATGCCCGGCATCACGGCCACTGTTCGCGGGGCGCGGCCACCGGCACGATTCGGGGCATGGAGATCGAACAGAACGCAGCGCTGGTGGTCGTGGACGTGCAGAAGGGCTTCGAGGAGGAGTACGCGGGGTACTGGGGGCGGCGCGACAACCCGGAGGCGGAGGGGAACATCGCCTCCCTGATCGACGCCTGGCAGGCGTCGGGCCGGCCGGTGGTCCTCGTCCGGCACGACTCCCGCTCCAAGGAGTCCCCGCTGCACCCCGGGAGTCCCGGGAACGCCTTCCAGGAGTGCGTGGAGCGGCGCAGGGGGCTCGGGAGCGGACCGGAGCTGGTGGTGTCGAAGTCCGTGAACTCGGCCTTCTACGGCACTCCGGACCTGGACGGGTGGCTGCGTCGGGCGGGGGTGCGCCAGATCGTGGTGGCCGGGATCCAGACGAACATGTGCAACGAGACCACGGCCCGGATGGGCGGGAACCTGGGCTACGAGGTGTTCTTCCCGATCGACGCCATGCACACCTTCGACCTGGCGGGGCCGTTCGGCTGGACGGCCACGGCGCAGGAGCTGACCCGGGCGACCGCGGTGAACCTCCACGGCGGCGGGTTCGCCCGGGTGGTGGCGACGCGGGAGCTGCTGGCGGCGGCCGGGGCCCGCTGACCCCGGCCGCGGGCGGGGTCAGCCGTTGCCGGAGGCGAGGGCGCGGCTGCGGTCCCTGGCGGCTTCCAGGGCGGCGATCAGGGCGGCGCGCACCCCGTGGTTCTCGAGTTCGCGGATGGCGCTGATGGTGGTGCCCGCGGGCGAGGTGACGGCCTCCCGGAGCTTGACGGGGTGCTCGCCGCTGTCGCGCAGCATGACGGCGGCGCCGATGGCGGCCTGGACGATGAGGTCGTGGGCCTGGGCGCGGGGCAGGCCGAGGAGGATGCCCGCGTCGGTCATGGCCTCCACGAGGAAGTAGAAGTAGGCGGGGCCGGACCCGGAGAGGGCGGTGGCGGCGTCCTGCTGCGACTCGGGGACCCGCAGGGTCTTGCCGACGCCGCCGAAGATCTCCTCGGTGTGGGCGACGTGCGCGGGGGTGGCGTGGCTGCCCGCGGAGATCACCGACATGCCTTCGTCCACGAGGACGGGGGTGTTGGGCATGACGCGCACGACGGGGGTGCCGGCGGCGAGGCGTTCCTCGATGAAGGCGGTGGTGATGCCGGCGGCGGCGCTCACGACGAGGCGGTCGGAGGCGGTGTGGGGGGCGAGTTCGTCGAGGAGCTTGCCCATGTCCTGGGGCTTGACGGCCAGGATCAGGGTGTCGGCGCGCTTGGCCGCCTCCGCGTTGGTGACGGGCTCGACGCCGTAGCGGTTGCGGAGTTCCTCGGCGCGGTCGGAGCGGCGGGTGGTGACCAGGAGGTCGGCGGACCGCCAGCCGGCCCGGATCATGCCGCTGAGCAGGGCCTCGCCGATCTTGCCCGTGCCGAGGACTGCGACTGTCTGGGTCATGGCTTCGTTCACCTCGCCGGTCGGGATGCGTGCGGTGACATCCTCGCACCGGGGGCCGCCCGTCCGCGGACCCGTCCGCTGGGCGGGCAGGTGCGGTGCCGGCCGGAGGGGGAGGCCCCGGGGCGGGCGGTCAGGCGGTGCGGCGGCGCAGGGTGGCGGCTCCGAGCACCAGGACGAGGAGGGCGCAGCCGCCGACGACGAGCGCGTCGCGGACGAAGTCGCCGGTGGGGTCGGCGTACGCCCGGACCTCGTTCATCGCGTCCACGGCGTAGGACATGGGGAGCACGTTCGAGACGGCCTCCAGCACCGGCTGCATGGTGTCGCGGGGGGCGAAGAGGCCGCAGAGCAGCAGCTGGGGGAAGATCACCGCGGGCATGAACTGCACGGCCTGGAACTCGGAGGAGGCGAAGGCCGAGACGAACAGGCCGAGTGCGGTGCCGAGCAGGGCGTCCAGCAGGGCGACGAGCAGCAGCAGCCAGGGCGAGCCGACGACGTCGAGGCCGAGGCCCCACAGGGCGAGTGCGGTGGCGAGCACGGACTGCACGGTGGCGACGAGGCCGAAGGCGAGGGCGTACCCGGCGATGAGGTCGCCCTTGCCGAGGGGCATGGCGAGCAGCCGCTCCAGGGTGCCGGAGGTGCGTTCGCGCAGGGTGGCGATCGAGGTCACCAGGAACATGGTGATCAGCGGGAAGATCCCGAGCAGCGAGGCGCCGATGCCGTCGAAGGTGGCGGGGTCGGCGTCGAAGACGTAGCGGAGCAGGAAGAGCATCACGCAGGGCACCAGGAGCATCAGCGCGATCGAGCGGGGGTCGTGGCGGAGCTGGCGCAGTACGCGGGCGGCGGTGGCGAGGGTGCGGGCGGTGCTCATCGGGTGTCCTTCCGGGGTGCGTCGGGTGCGTCGGCGGGGGCCGGGAGCCCGTCGCGGGGGGTGTCGGCGCGGGCGCTCCCGCGGGCGTCGGCCGCGTCGACGAGGTGGAGGAAGGCGGCCTCGACGGTCTCGGAGCCGGTACTGCGCCGCAGCTCCTCGGGGGTCTCCTCGGCGAGGACGACTCCCTCGCGCATCAGGATCAGGTGGTGGCAGCGCTCGGCCTCGTCCATCACGTGGGAGGAGACCAGCAGTGTGGTGCCGCGCTCGGCGGCCAGGCGGTGGAAGAGGTCCCAGAGGTCGCGGCGGAGCACCGGGTCGAGGCCGACGGTGGGTTCGTCGAGGACGAGCAGTTCGGGGGTGCCGAGCAGGGCGACGGCCAGGGAGACGCGGCTGCGCTGGCCTCCGGAGAGGCGGCCGGCGAGGACGTCGGTGTGCGAGGTCAGGGCGACGTCGGCCAGGACGCGGGCGACGGCCTCGCGGCGTTCCTCGCGGGCGGCGCGGCCCGGCGTCAGGACGGCCGCGAAGTAGTCGAGGTTCTGGCGGACGGTGAGGTCGTCGTAGACCGAGGGGGCCTGGGTGACATAGCCGATGCGGGAGCGGAGAGCGGAGTCCCCGGCGGGTCGTCCCAGGACCCGGAGGGTGCCCTCGACCCTGGCCTGGGTGCCGACGACGGAGCGCATCAGCGTGGTCTTGCCGCAGCCGGAGGGGCCGAGGAGTCCGGTGATGCGGCCGGTGCGTACGGAGAAGTCCAGGTCGCGCAGGACGGTGCGGCCCCCTCGGACGACGGTGAGGCCCCGGGCCTGCACGGCCGCCGCATCGGATTTATTCATCATGCGATGAACAATGGTCCCGCCGCGCCCGGGCCGTCAAGGATCGGGGCGGGCGGGGCGGCCCGGTGCTACCGGCGGCCGGAGCCGCGCCCGCGCCGGGGGGCGCGGGCCGCCGGGTTGCCCGAGCGGGTGGTCCGGCGCTTCTCGAAGCGGCGCAGCGCCGCCTCGTACTCGGCCCGGTGCAGCCGCTCCCCGGGCGCCTCGGTGAAGCAGCGGAGGGCGTAGGCGAGCAGGGAGCCGAGGAAGCCGATCGCCTTCAGGCTGCGCAGGGCGTCCTCGGAGGCGGCGCCGGACGGCCTGCGGGAGAAGCCCTCCCAGGTCTTGCGGAAGGCGATCGCGCTGCACACGGCGAACATCACCACCACGATCGTGTTGACGAAGCCGCCGACCTGGGCGATGGACAGGCCCTGGTAGGCGAGGCGCAGCACCAGGGCCGCGGCGGCGGCGGTGACCAGGGCGCCCGCGCCGACGGCGGCCCGCCGCAGCCCGTAGCCCCCGTCGTGCTCGACCCAGGTGGTGCCGAAGAAGCGCAGGGGTTCGGGGCGCGGGCCGGAGCCGCCGTCGGTGCCGGTGTCCGCGTCGGGGGTGGGGTGGGGATGCTCGCTCACGGGGTCGATTATCCCCGGACGGCCCCGCGGACGGGAGCCGTCACACCAGGGGCCGGTAGTCCAGGTCCGGGAAGTAGTCCTCCCGGGTGCCGCGGCGGCGGACGTCCCAGGTGGCGCAGTGGAGGGAGCCGCCGTACTCGAAGACGTTGCGGAAGGGCACGGTGAAGACCTCGAAGTCCAGCTTGGCCATCAGGTCCTGGAGCGGCTTCTCCTGCTCCTCGACGACGACCTTGGTCGGCGAGATGCTGAGCACGTTCATGGACAGCCACTTCGAGGACTGGCAGTACTGCGGCATCTCGTGGTTGCCGAGCACGGGCTCGGGGACGTCCACCAGCTCCCAGTCGTTGCGCAGGAACATCGCCTCCTCGCCCTCGCGCAGGGGGCGGTCCGGGTTGGTGAGGATCAGGCCCGGGCGCACGGGCACGAAGGTGCAGTCGATGTGCGAGGGGAAGAAGTCCAGCGGGAAGTGGACGGCGTGCACGCGGAAGCCGCGCGGCTCCAGGTGGCGCTTCAGCCAGTGGACACCGGCGCGGTTGGTGGTCATCGACTCCTGGACGAGGATGTCGCGGCCCAGGCGGCTGATGTCCGCGGCGTCGAAGACCACCTCGTCCTGGTGGACGCAGAACTCGAAGGAGTGCATCCGCTCGTGGCGCTTCTCCAGGGGCCAGTCCCAGAACTCCTCGCGGTACATGCCGTCGGCCATGGAGGGCTTGGGGGCCGTGGTCCAGCCGACGCGGGGGTCGGAGTTCCAGTACTCGTAGACCAGCTTGCGGTAGGGCTGGTACTCGAAGTAGCGGGCCCGCCGCGACATGGTGGCCTCGATGATCTCGTTGCCCATGGTGATCATGACGTCGCGCGGGCAGACGGCGCAGTACTGGTTCTCCACCTCGAAGTCGGGGGTGCGCACGGGGGCGGAGAAGTCGTGCGGCCCGGGGCGGCGGACGGTGACGCCCTGGGACCGGAGGAGGTCCGCGAGCCCGGCCAGCTCCTCGTTGGCCAGGTCCACGGCCTCCTGGGACTTGGGGCCCGTGGGGAACGGCGTCTCGGGGCGGTTGCGGATCGCCGGGCGGCTGCCCGGCTCGGTCGGCTCGAAGGAGGCGTTGTCGGCCGAGCCGACGATCATCTCCTCCAGCGGGTCCCACTCGTTCCAGGAGTTGACGGCCAGGGAGTCCTGGGGCGTCGCCGGGTCGTGAGGCATGGCACGGTCACCCATCTGTAGTGGCAGTGGTTCGAGAGAGGTTCCGTGCACGCCCGCGAGGTCCATCCGGCGATCCGTTGCACGGCCCAGGGCGATCGGGGAGGCGGGGGTCACGCCGTCCCGGTCGCGTCGGCCAGGGATGCGGGACGCATGTCGGTCCAGTGCTGCTCGATGTAGTCGAGGCATACCTGTCGGTCGCTGTCGGCCACCGCGACCTCCCAGCCGCTCGGCACGGCCGCGAAGGCGGGCCAGAGGCTGTGCTGGCGCTCGGCGTTGACGAGCACGTGGAAGGTGCCGTCCTCGTTGTCGAAGGGGTTGGTCACGGTGGCAGGTTCCTTCCTGGTCGGGCGGTGGAGCGGGCGGGCGGTGGAGCGCCCGGGGCGGGAGGTCGTGGGAGGAGGCGGGGCGTCGGGCGGGCGGGCGGTCAGGCGGGACGGGTGGTCAGGCGGGACGGGCGAGGGCGGCGGCGAGGGCCCGGGCGGTGCGGCAGCGGAAGACGGTCGCCACGTCGACGGCCCGGTCGAGCTCGGCCTCGATGCGCCCCGCCAGGCGCAGGGCGCCCAGTGAGTCGCACCCGAGGTCGAAGACGTCGTCGTCGGCCCGGACCGGGCCGGTCCGGAGCACCTCCGCGACGAGTTCGCGCAGCCGCTCGACGAGCTGCCCGGGGGCCGGGCCCGGTGCGGGCCGCAGGAAGCGCTCCGTGGGGACGGCGAGTGCGCCCGGCAGCTCCGTCAGCAGCTCCCGGAGGTCGGCGGCGACGGCCCGTCCCGTCCCGGCGCCCACCAGGTCGGGGCGGTGGCTGACCTCCAGGTGCAGCTCGGTGCCGGGGGCCGCCATCAGCTTGAGCGGGTAGTGGTAGGCGTCGTGGCCGGAGACGCCCGAGAGCCGCAGGCCGTCGTCGGGCTCCTCACCGGGGTGCGAGGCGGCCGTCGGGTAGTTCTCCACCACGACGCAGCTGTCGAAGAGCGGACCGAGGCCGGCCGCCCGCTGGATCTCCGGCAGCGCCAGGTGGTGGTAGGGCAGCAGCTCGGCGTGTTCGCCCTGGATCCGCTCCAGCAGCCCGGCCACGGGCTCCGCCGCGTCGAACCGGACCCGCACCGGGACGGTGTTGATGAACAGGCCCACCATCTCCTCGACACCGGGCAGCTCCGCCGGGCGCCCGGAGACGGTCGCCCCGAAGGTGATGTCCCGGTGGCCGGTGCGCCGCTGCAGGCACAGCGCCCACGCCACGCGCAGCAGGGTGTTGAGGGTGACGCCGTGGCGGCGGGAGACGTCCAGCAGGGCCGCGGTCTCGGCCTCGGTGAGGTCGACGGGAACGCGCTCGGGCAGGGCGGCGACGCGGGCGGTGTCCGCACCGGGGCAGAGCAGCGTGGGCTCCCGGAGCCCCGCGAGGGCCCCGCTCCAGGCGGTGCGCGCCTCCTCGGCGTCCTGGTCGGCGAGCCAGCGCAGGTACGCGGTGTAGTCCGCGGGCGGCGGCAGGGCGGTGCCGTCCCCGTCGTGGTCGAAGAGGGCGAGCAGGTCGCGCAGGACCAGGGAGGTGGTCCAGCCGTCGACGAGGAGGTGGTGCATGCTCAGCGCGAGGGTGTGGCGCTCCTCGCCGTGGGCCAGGAGGGTGCAGCGCATCAGCGGCGGGCGCGCCGGGTCGAAGCGCCGGCGGCGGTCGGCCTCCAGCAGGGCCCCCGCGCGCTCCCGGCGCTCCTCCTCCCCCAGCCCGGACAGGTCGTGGACGGTCCACGGCATGGCCGCCTCGCGGGGGACGACCTGGACCGGGTCGCCGGAGCGCAGCTGGAGGAAGGCGGCGCGGAGCGCGGGGTGGCGGCGCAGCAGGGCGTCGCAGGCGGTGCGGAAGCGCTCGGCGTGCAGCGGCCCCTCCACGGCGAGGGTGATCTGCACGTTGTAGACGTCGAGGTCGCGGCTGTCGTAGCGGGCGTGGAAGAGCAGGCCCTCCTGGAGCGGGGTCAGCGGCAGCAGCCGGGCGACGGGCAGACCGGTGCGGGCGGTCAGCCGGTCGAGTTCCCCGGGGTCCGCGTCGGCCGCGTCCTGCGGCAGGACGGGGGTGGCGGAGGCCGTCCCGGCGGGGGCCGCGGCGGCGGTGTGCGCCACGAGGGCGCCGAGGGCGGCGAACCACAGGCGGGCGAGTTCGTCCGCCTCCTCGGCGGTCAGCAGCCGCCCCGCCCACAGCCAGTGGGCGCTCAGGCGTGGCCCGTCCTCGTGCTCCTCGACGACGGCGTTGACCTCGACGGCGTGGGCCATCGGCATCCTGGGGTCGGCGCCGAGGGGGAGGGCGTCCGCCTCGGGGGCGGCGCTCCAGTCGGCTCCGGTGTCCTGTGCGCCGCCGCGTCCGAGGTAGTTGAAGCCGATCCGGGGGGCGGGCAGGGCGGCCAGATCGGGCGCCGTGTCCGGGTTGAGGTGGCGCAGCAGGCCGTACCCGAGGCCGCGGCGGGGCACCCGGGCGAGTTCGGCGGCGACCCGGCGCAGGGCGTCGCCGAGCCGGAGGTCGGCCGGGTCGCCTTCGGGGTCCCAGTCGGGGATGCCGGGGTCCACCCGGACCGGGTGGAGGGTGGTGAGCCAGCCGACGGTCGCGGACAGGTCGGTGTCGTCGGCCAGTTGCTCGCGGCCGTGGCCCTCGACGTCGACGAGCAGTGCGGTGCCGGAGCCGGTGTCCGAGCGGCGCCAGGCGGTGTGGGCGAGGGCGAGGGCGGTGAGCAGGACCTCGTGGGTACGGGTGCCGAAGGCGGCCGGGACCGTCGTCAGCAGGGGGGCGGTCGTCTCGGCGGGGAGGGTGAGCCGGAGTTCACCGGCCGTCGCGTGGATGTCCTTGGACGGGGAGAGGCGGGCGCCGGCGACGGTCGCGTGCGGCGCCCGGAGCAGCCGCTTCCAGTAGGGGAGTTCGGCGAGCGCTGCCGGGGCGGCGGCCTCGGCGCGCAGGGCGCGGGACCACGCGTCGAGCGGGAGCGGTACGGCGTCCAGCCGCGGGGCCGCCACACGGCCCGCGGACTCCCAGGCGGTGTAGAGGTCGGTGAGGAGGATGTGCCAGGAGACCGCGTCCACGGCGAGGTGGTGGACGGTGACGAGCAGCCGCCCCTGCCGGGCGCCGGTGGCCGGGCCGCCGGGCCCGGGGGCGGCGTCGGCGTCGGCGTCGGCGTCGGCGTCGGCGTCGGCGTCGAACCAGCTGAGCCGCACCATTGCGCCCTGTCGGGGGGCGAGGGAGTCGGCGTCCTCCTCGGCCGCGGCGGCGATCCTGTCGCGGAGCGCCCCGGGGGCGAGCCCCGAGGTGTCGATGCGGCGGACTGCCGCGCGCAGGGCCTCCGGGCGGACGGGGTCGACGGCGAGCGAGCCGTCGTCCTGGAGGCGGGCGCGCAGCGCCTGGTGGCGCTCGGCCACCGCCTCCAGGGCATGGGCGAGCCGGTCGAGGCCCAGGGCGGGGGGTACGCGCAGCAGTGTCGACTGGTGGAAGGCGTCGATGGCGCCGCCCTGTTCGCGCAGCCAGCACATGATCGGGGTGGCGGGCACGGTGGCGGCGGCCGGGGCGGGGGCGGGGGCGTGCCCGGGGGCGGGGGCCGGGGCGGCGGCCCTCTCCGCGGCGGGGACCGGGGCCTCCCCGGCCACCGGCGCCAACGCCGCCGCCAGCGCCGACGCCGTCCGATGCGCGAACACCAGCTTCGGCGTCAACCGCACACCCGCCTCACGCGCCCGCGCCGCCAACTGGATCACCAGAATCGAATCCCCACCCAACGCGAAGAAGTCATCCTCCGCACCCACCCCCTCCACACCCAGCACCGCACCGAACAACCCCACCAGCACCGAGACGGCGGAGTCGGAGGGGGGAGCGTGCCCGGGAGCGGGGGCCGGGGCGGCGGTCCCCTCCGCGGCGGGCGCCGGGGCCTCCCCGGCCACCGGCGCCAACGCCGCCGCCAGCGCCGACGCCGTCCGATGCGCGAACACCAGCTTCGGCGTCAACCGCACACCCGCCTCACGCGCCCGCGCCGCCAACTGGATCACCAGAATCGAATCCCCACCCAACGCGAAGAAGTCATCCTCCGCACCCACCCCCTCCACACCCAGCACCGCACCGAACAACCTCACCAGCACCGAGACCACCGGCTCTCCACCGGAGACGGCGGAGTCCGAGGCGGAACCGGGTCCAGAGTCGGCGGGCGGGGCGGACGGGAGCGGAACGGAGGCGGAACCGGAGGCGAAACCCGGGGCGGACAGGGCCTCGGGTCCGGCGGGAGGAGCGGCGGCGCTCGCGTCCGGGGCCACGGTCGCCGGAGCGTCCGCGTCCGGCGCCGTCCAGCTCTCGGGGCCGGGGTCGGGCAGGGCGGCCCGGTCGACCTTCCCGTTGGGGGTCAGGGGGAGGCCGGGGAGCGTCACATACGCCGAGGGCACCATGTAGCCGGGCAGCCGCCGGGCGACCCGGTCGGCGAGGGCGCGGGGGCCGGGTGCGGCGCCGGGCTCGGGCACCACGTAGGCGACCAGCCGCGGCGTCCCCCGCCGGTCGGGGCGGACCGCCGCCGCGGCGCGGGCGGCACCGGGGACGGCGCCCACCGCGGCCTCGACCTCGCCGAGCTCGATGCGGTGGCCCCTGAGCTTGACCTGGTCGTCGGTGCGGCCGCCGTAGACCATGGTCCCGTCGGGTCGCCACCAGGCGAGGTCTCCGGTCCGGTACATCCGCGCCCCGGGGGCGGCGAAGGGATCGGCGACGAAGCGGGCGGCGGTGGTCCCGGGACGGCCGACATAGCCGCGAGCCAGGATCCCGCCGCCGATGTAGATCTCGCCCGGGACTCCCGGGGGCACCGGGCGCAGGCAGGCGTCCAGGACGTACAGCCGTGCGTCGGGCGCCGGGCGGCCGATCGGCACCGCACCCTGCGGGAGCGGGTCGCCGGGTTCGATCCGGTGCTCCATGCAGCCGACGGTCGCCTCGGTGGGGCCGTACTCGTTGACGACCACCGTCCCCGGGTGGCGGGCCCGCCAGGCGGCGAGGGCCTCGCCGGTCAGCTGCTCCCCGCCGAGGACCAGTTCGCCGGTGGGCGAGTACCAGGGGTCGGCGGCCTCCAGGACCGGGAGATGGCTGGGCGTGGCCTTCACGAAGGAGACCGCCCGGTCCGCGGCGCCCGCCGGGGCGTCGAAGTCGTCGAGGTCGACCAGGCGCACCAGGCCGCCCGCGGTGAGCGGGCCGAGGATCCCGGTGACGGTGAGGTCGAAGGAGAGCGGCGAGTGCACGAGGGCCTGTCCGGAGAGCCCCGGATAGGCCGCGCGGGCGAAGGACAGGTAGCGGTCCACGGTGCGGTGCTCGACGGCGACCCCCTTGGGGCGCCCGGTGGACCCGGAGGTGTAGATGACGTAGGCGAGGTCCGCGGGGTGGAGCGGGCCGCCGCGCTCGGCGTCCTCGGGCGGGCCGGCGGGCAGGGCGGCCACCTCCGCGCGGGTCGCCGGGTCGCCGAGCGGGACGACGGCGGCCCGGTGGCCCGAAAGGGCGGGGTGGGCGGCCTGTTCGCACAGGACCGCCGACGGCGCGGCGTCCGCCAGCATGAAGGCGATGCGCTCGTCCGGGTGGCCGAGGTCGAGGGGCAGGTACCCGGCGCCCGCCCGCCAGATGCCGAGCAGCGCGGCGACCAGTTCCGTCCCCCGGGGGAGGGCCACGGCGACGAGGTCGCCGCGCCGCACACCGCGCCGCAGCAGGAGGCGGGCGAGGCGGTCGGCCGCGGCGTCGAGGGAGCGGTAGTCGAGGTGGTCCCGGCCGTCCGCGACGGCGGGCGCGGCGGGTGTGGCGGCCACCTGCGCCTCGAAGCGCGCGAGCACGGTGGCGGGGTGGGCGGGGGCGGGCGCGGCACCGGAGGCCGCCGGGGCGGGTCCGGTGCCCGGGTGGCGGCTCCACTGCTCCAGCACCTGCTGCCGCTCGGCGCCGGTGAGCAGCGGGACCCGTCCGACGAGGGTCTCGGGGTCGGCGGCGAAGGCGTCCAGCAGCAGCCGCAGCCGGTCGCGGATCTGCCGCAGCTCGGCGGGGCCGTACGCCTCCTTGTCGTAGCTGAGGTCCAGGCGGAACCGGCGGCCGGGCACCGCGAAGACGCTCAGCGGGTGGTGGGTGGCCCCGCTGATCTCGCCCGGCCCCTCGCCGTCCCCGTCGGTGCCGGCCGGGCGGTCGGCGGAGTCCTCGGTGAGGGGGGCGATGCGCAGGCCGGGGACCCACTCGGGCAGCGGCTCGCGGTCGAACCGGGTGTCCCCGAAGCCGATGGAAGTGTCGAAGAGCGTGTCGAGACCGGTGAGCCGGCGGACGTCGGTCAGCCCCAGGTGCTGGTGCGGGGCGAGGGCCAGCTGCTCGTCCTGGATGCGGCCGAGGAAGGCGGCCAGCGACTCCGCGGGGTCGATGCGCACCCGGACGGCGACGGCGTTCATCAGCAGTCCCACGATCGCCTCGGCGCCCGGCAGTCCGGGCGGCCGGCCGTGCACGGTCTGCCCGAAGACCACGTCCTCGCGGCCGGTGAGCAGCGAGAGCAGCAGGGACCAGGCCCCCTGGACGACCGTGTTCAGGGTCAGTCCGTGGCGCCGGGCCGCCGCGGTGAGCCGCCGGGTGGCGTCCTCGGAGAGGGTGAGGCGGGTGAGGCCGGGCATCCCTCCGGAACCGCCGTGCGGCAGACCGGGGGCGACGAGCGTCGGTCCGGCCAGTCCCGCGAGCGCCTGGCGCCAGGCGTCCTCGGCCTCGCCGGTGCGCCGGCGGGCCCGCCAGCGCAGGAAGTCGGTGAAGTCGGCGGGCGGATCGGCCGGTTCGGGGGCCGGGAGTCCGGCCTGGCGCCCGTACAGGGCGAACAGGTCGCGCAGCACCAGCGGTACCGACCAGCCGTCCAGCAGGATGTGGTGGTACGTCAGGACGAAGACGTGGTGGTCCGTCCCGAGGCGCACCAGGGCGAAGCGCATCAGCGGAGGAGCCGCCATGTCGAAGCGGCGCAGCCGCTCCTCCTCCAGGAAGGCGAGGAGTCCCTTGCGGCGGTCAGGCGCCGGCTCCGCCGAGAGGTCGAGTTCGGTCCAGGGGGTGTCGACCGTGCGGCGGATCAGCTGTACCGGCTGCCCGCCCGCGCGCTGGCGGAACCCCGCCCGCAGCACCCCGTACCGGGCGAGTACCGCACCGCAGGCCGCGCGCAGCGCCCCCGCCGAGACCGGGCCGCGCAGCTCGAAGGGGGCCTGGACGGTGTAGACGTCCACCGCCTCGGTGTCGTACAGGGCGTGGAAGAGCATGCCCTCCTGGAGCGGGGTGAGGGGCAGCGCGGACTCGATGGGCGACTGGGGCTCTTCGTTCACAGGTCTGTCTTCCCCGGGACGGTCGGCGTGCGCGCTGCGGGAGCGGGCCGCCGGACATCGGAAGGCGGGCGACCGGCAACCGGCCGCGTGGACTTCGGCCGCCTCGGCCGCTTCGGCCACGTCGGTGATGATGGCTCGGGTGCCGAGGGGCGTACCAGGCAGCCGACCGGCAGCTTCCCTGCCCGCACCGGGCGGTGGGCGGGGCCGGGTTGCCGGTGGGGCGGGTGGTGGTCAGCGGGGCGCCGGGCGGTCCGGCTGGGTCAGGTCGGCCCGGGTGATCAGGTCCGACATGGAGACCAGCACCCGGCGGTCGCCGGTGAACGCCTCCCGGCCGTGGGACCAGCGCATGTTGTCGATCACCATGAGGTCGTGCAGGCGCCAGTCGAAGCGCTGGACGCGGCGGTCGAACGCGTCCCGGACGGCGGCGACCATGTCGTCCGGGACGGGCTCCCCGTCGCCGAAGAGGACGTCGTTGGGCAGCCCGTCCTCGCCGAACAGGCCGACCAGGTCGGTGCGCAGCGTGCCGGGCAGCGAGGACTGGTGGAAGAGCAGCAGGTGGTTGAACCAGATGCGGCGGCCGGTGCGGGGGTGCACGGCCAGCCCGGGGGCCCGGCGGGTGGTGCGCAGGCAGTCGTCGTCCAGCCAGCGGTGCTCCAGCCCGGCCAGCCGGCAGAAGCGGTCGACCTCCTCGCGGCTGCCGGCCTGGAACGCCTCGCGCCAGTCCAGCCCGATGCCGCTGCCGTAGTTGCGGACGTAGCGCAGTCCGCGCCGGTCGACGGCCTCGACGATCTCCGGCGGGATGTCCTCCAGCACCCGGGCGACGTCGGTGACCGGCGTCGCGCCGCCGCTCTCCGCCGGGACGGCGCAGTGGAAGGCCAGCCGCCCCGGCCAGGCGCCCGCGTAGGAGGACTCGCAGTGCTGGGGGATCACCTCGCGGGAGGGGTACTCGGTGGAGGTGAAGACCCCGTCGCCCACCTCGCTGCGCGGGGTGGAGCGCTCGGTGTACTCCAGGGGGGCGAAGCCGAGGGCGTCCAGCGCGCGCTGGAAGCCGCCGACGCCGTCGCCGGACGCGCCCCGGACGAGCACGGCGCCGCTCTCGGCGAGGGCCGCCTCCACGGACGGGGCACGGGTGCGGAGGAAGTCCCCCAGCTCGGCGCCGTCCGCCTCGACGAGCGGGATTCCGTTGAGAACGTTCACGGTGGGCAACTCCCTGGCAGCGGTCGGGCGTTCGGAGGTGGGCGGAGCGGGTGCCGGGGCGCGGGCGGGCCGGGCGGCGGAGGGACCGGGCCCGGCGCGGCCGCCGGTCCGGCCCGGGTCAGGCCAGTACCGCGCCGATCCGGGCGAGGACTCCGGGCGCGCCGGTGAAGGGGTGGTCGTGCCCGCCGGGGTGGAGGGTCCGGCTGAAGGGGCCGCCCGCCACGTCCCGCCAGCGGTCCAGCTGCTCGGCACCGACCAGCGGGTCCCCGCTCCCGCCGAGGACGTGGAGCGGGCAGGCGACCGGCCCGGGGCCGGGGGCCAGGTACGCCTCGGTGAGCGCCAGGTCCTGGCGCACGGTCCGCACGGCGTAGCGCAGGTAGGCGGGGTAGGAGCGCAGCTCGGAGGGGAAGCCCCCGAACCCCTCCAGCCACCGGAGCAGGCCCTCGTCGTCGCGGCCGGTGATCCGCTTGGCCACGGGGACGTGCGGGGCGCGGGAGGAGGAGGCGAACAGGGCGAGGGGCGGGGTGAGCCCCCGGGCGGCGATGCGGCGGGTGAGCTCGTAGCCGAGGAGCGCGCCGAAGCTGTGGCCGAACACGGCGTAGGGCATGTCCAGTTCGGGGGTGATGCCGTCGAGTACGGCATCGGCCAGCTCCTCGACGGTCGGGGGCAGGGGCTCGGCCCCGCGGACCCCGCGCCCGGGCAGTTCGACGGTGGCGAGCTCGATGCGGGCGGGTGGGGTGAGCCGCCAGGGGGCGAACGAGGCGGCGCTGCCTCCCGCCTGGGGCAGGCAGAACAGCCTGAGGCGGGCGGCCGGTGCGGTGACCCGTCCCACGATCCACGGACTGTCCGCGCCCCGCGCGGGGGTGCGCCCGGAGTCGGAGGGTCGTGCTGCGGCAGGGGTTCGCATCCCGGTCCTTTCGTCGGCCGGCGCGTGGTCGGGGCGGTGGCCCCGCGGCGCTCCGGGGGACATGGTGGGACCGCGGGGCCGGCGGGACCAGGCACGGGGACCGGCAACCGGGCTGCCGCCCAGTTGCCCGGGGCCTGCCTGGCTTCCGCGCCCGCCCGCGCCCGAGGATCGCTGGCGACAGTCCCGAGTCCTGACTGCCCTTCTCTTCCCGTGCCCGAGGGGATCGCCACCGATGACCGCTGTTCCCGAAGAGACAGCCGACGCGACGTTCTTCACCCTTGACGCCGTCACGGCGGATCTGATGGAGGTCGATGCGCGCTTCCGGGCCTGCCTGAACTGGGACTACGGCAAGCGCGACGGCCGGGTCTGGAGCCTCTACGAGAAGAACAAGCTCAACCAGTGGAACGCCACCACCGACATCGACTGGGACCACGAGGTCGACTTCGGGGCCGAGCTGTCGGAGGAGAACGGCGCACGGCTGGCCTCCTTCGTCGTCGGGGAGGGCAGCCCGGTGCCGCGGGAGCTGCTGACCGCCTTCCGCTGGGAGTACCAGGCGTGGATGTGCAGCCAGTTCCTCCACGGCGAGCAGGGCGCGCTGGTGACCACGGCCCGGCTGGTGGAGACGGTCCCGGACATGGAGGCCAAGACCTACGCGGCCTCCCAGGTCGCCGACGAGGCCCGGCACGTGGAGGCGTTCGCCCGCTACGTGGACGAGAAGCTCGGGACGGTGTACCCGATCAACCCGGGGTTGCAGAGGCTGCTGCACGACCTGCTGTCGGAGTCCCGCTGGGACATCGTCTACCTGGGGATGCAGGTGGTCGTGGAGGGGCTGGCGATCACCGGACTGCGGCTGGCCAGCAGCGGGTTCGGCGATCCGGTGATCCGGCAGATCACGCGGATGGTCGCGAGTGACGAGGCCCGCCACATCGCCTTCGGCGTCACCGCTCTGACCGGCATGTACAACGAGGTGACGGCGGCGGAGCTGAAGGACCGGGAGGACTTCCTGCTGGAGTCGATCCGGCTGATGTCGCGGCGGTTCATGCTCCGCGAGGTGTGGGAGCGGATGGAGCTGGACGTGGAGGCGGGCCTGCGCTTCGCGCGGACCAACCCGATGATGGCGACCTACCGGCAGATGCTGTTCCAGCAGGTGATCCATGTGCTGCGGCAGCTGGGGATGCTGTCGGAGAAGGTCAAGCGGCTGCTGCTGGACGAGAACCTGGTGCGCCCGGAGATCATGGCCGCCACCCGCTGACCCCTCCCCGCCCTCCCCCGGCCCCGGCCGTCCGCGCACCCCCCGATGCGCGGGCGGCCGGTATCTGCGTGCGCGGGCACGGTGGCCTCCGCCCCGGGGCGCTCGGCCGGTCCCGTGCGCTCGGCCGGTCCCGTGCGCTCGGCCGGTCCGGGGCGCTCGGCCGGTCCGGGCAGGACCGGCTGCGTGCGGGAGCGCGACGGGCCCGGGGGAAGGCCCGTTCCCGGCGGGGCGGGCCGGACGGCGACGGGCCCCGCCCGCCCCGGCGGACCGGGTGCGGGGCGGGGCCGCCGAGGGGCGGCGCCCGGTCAGCCCTCCGGGGCCAGGGCCCGGGTCGACTCGGAGAACCAGCCGGCGCAGACCGCCTTCCAGATCACCCGGCGCCGCGGCTTGCCGCTGGAGGTGACCGCGATGCCGCCCCGGGGCACCTCCACCGAGAGCAGTTCGGCGCCCGGCAGCCACTCGGCCAGCACCTCGTGGGCGGTCTCCCGCCAGCCGTCCTGCACCCCCGCGAAGACGGCCACACCGGTCGGCACGCCCTCGCGCACGCCGAGCAGCACGGCGACCCGGCGTTCGGGGAGGCCGCGCTGGTGCAGCAGCGTCTCCAGACTCTCGGCGAAGACCATCTTGCCGTTGACCTTCAGGCCGTCGCCGAGGCGCCCGATGACGAACAGCTGGCCCGCGCGCCGGAATCCGGCGTCGCCGGTCCGCAGCCCGCCCTCGCCGAGGCTGGTGCCCGAGGCGGAGCCGGCGTCGCCGACGTACCCGTCGGCGATCGAGACCCCCTCGACGACGATCTCGCCGACCTGGCCCTCGGGGAGCTCGGAGCCGTCCTCGGACCGGATGGAGACCGTGCGCCCCTCGAGGGGGCGGCCGCAGCCGACGACGGACGTCCCGGCGAGGGCGGCGGCGTCGCTGTCGTCGGGCTCCCGGGCGGACCAGCCCTCCCCCGGGAGCAGGCCGGTCACCGCGAGGGTGGCCTCGGCGCTGCCGTAGGCGGGGAGCAGGGCGCCCCGGTCCAGACCGTGCGGGCCCAGGAGGGCGTGGAAGTCCTCCAGCACCCGGGGGTCGACCCGCTCCGCGCCGATGATCACGCAGCGCAGCGCGTCGAAGCTCAGCCCCTCCAGGTCGGCGGGGCGCACCCGGCGCAGGATGTACGAGAGACCGAAGTTGGGCATCGCGGTCATGGCGATCCGGCGCTCGCTGAGGCAGCGCAGGAAGCGCAGCGGGGAGCGGACGAAGTCGTCCGGCTGCATCATCCAGCCGTCGAAGCCGGTGACCACGACGTTCAGCAGGAAGCCGACGAGCCCCATGTCGTGGTGGACGGGCAGCCAGCTGGCCGCGGGCAGCTCCGGGCGGCAGCCCAGCCAGCGGCGCATCCCGGTGAGGTTGGTGCGCAGCGCCTCCTCGGAGATCCGCACACCGCGGGAGTGGCCGCTGGATCCGGAGGTGAACTGCACCAGCGCGGTCGCGGGCAGCGGCAGGGGGCGCGGCAGGGGCTCGACCCCCTCGACCAGGGCACCGAAGGTGACGGGCGCGTCGAGCCCCGCGTCCGCGGACAGCTTGGCGATGCGTTCCAGCGACTCGTCGTCGCAGACGACGGCCCGCGGGCGGACCGCGGCCAGCAGGTGCCCGGCGTGCCGGGCGTAGTCGTCGGCACGCTGGTAGGCGAAGGGCGGGGCGAGGGAGCAGGGGGTGGCCCCCGCGGCGAGCGCGCCGAAGAACCCGGCGGCGAAGCCCGGGCTGGAGCGCTGCACCAGGGCGACGGTGTCGCCGTCGCCGACGCCGCGGGCCCGCAGCGCCGCCGCGGTGCGCAGCACCAGGGAGGCCAGCTCGCGGTAGGAGACGAAGTCCCAGTCGTCGTCGCGGTTCGCGTAGGAGAGGCCCCGCTCGGCGGACGCCTCGTCCAGCCAGTCGAGCAGGCCCCGGTCCGGGATTGCCAACGTCCTCGTCCTCTCCGGGTGGTCACGGCGGAGGCCGGTGCACACACCGGCGGTTCCGGCGTACCCGGCTCGGTGCCAGCTTCCGGCGGGCGGGGGGTGTGCGCCAGGCAGGCGGCCGGTAACTCACCCGGTCCGGGCGGCACTTCGGCCGCACCCCCGATTGCCGGTCGGTTGCCTGGTGGCCGCCGGTGGGCCGTTGCAGCATCGGACGGGGTCCGGGGTCGCGGCCCGAGCGGGCTCCACCCTCCCGATCCGTCGTCGTGCACGAGAGCGGTTACGAGTTGATGCCACCACGCCATGCCGAGGACGCACTGCTTCCGCTGACGGCCGCGCAGCGCGGTGTCTTCCACGCCCAGCGCCGCTCCCCGGACGACCCGGCGTACAACACGGTGGCGGTGATGGAGATCCGCGGGGCCGTGGACGGGGAGCTGCTGCGACGGGCCATCAGGGTGGCCGAGGGCGAGAGCGGCAGCTTCGACGTCGCGCTGGTGGAGCGGGCCGACGGGCTCTACCAGCGGCCGGTGGCACCGGGCTGCTCGACCTGGCGGGAGGTGGACCTGCGCGGCGCGCCCGACCCGGTGGCCGCCGCCTGGCAGGTCGTGGAGGGCGACCGGACCACCCCGCTGGACCTGCTGGCGGACGAACTCTCCGGGCACTGGCTGATGCGGGTCGGCGAGGAGCACTGGTTCTGGTACCAGCGCAGCCACCACGTCCTGTCCGACGGCTTCGGCTCGGTGCTGCACTCCCGGCGGATCGCCGCCTGCTACGAGGCACTGGCCGCGGGCCGGGAGCCGTCGGGCGAACCGCTCGGCACGCTGCGGGAACTGCTCGCCGAGGAGGCGGAGTACCGGGCCTCCACGGCGTACGCGGCGGACCGGGAGTACTGGGCGGGCGTCTTCGCCGACCGGCCCGAGGCGGCCAGCCCGGCCCCCGGGGTGCCGACCCGGCCGGCCGGGCGGGCCCTGTCCTCGTCGGGGGAGCTGTCCGCCGGGCAGCTGCGGGCGCTGCACGCCGCGGGCCGCCAGGCGCGGGCGCCGTGGACGGTGGTGCTGTACGCGGCGGTCGCGGCGTATCTGCACGGGATGACGGGCGCCGGGGACCTGACGCTCGGGGTGCCCGTCACCGCGCGGGTGGGCACCCGCTCGCGCACCGTCCCCGGGATGCTCTCCAACACGCTGCCGCTGCGGCTGTCCCTCGCCCCCGCCACCGGCCGCACGGAGCTGGTCCGGCAGGCGGCCCGGGCGCTGGGCGAGCTGCTGGTGCACCAGCGCTACCCGTACGACGAACTGCGGCGGGACCAGCGGCTGCTGGGCACCGACGAGCAGATGTTCGGGGTGCTGGTGAACATCATGCCCGCGGGTTCGGAGACGGCCTTCACCGGCCGGGACGCCGTGCTCCATGTGCTGTCGGGCGGTCCGGTGACCGATCTCAACATCACCTGCCACCCCGGTCCGGACGGCCGCGGGGCGCGGGTCGAGTTCGAGGCCAACCCGCAGCGGTACACCGCGGAGGAGCTGCTGGCCCACCGGCTGCGTTTCACGGAGTTCCTGGGCCGCTTCCTGGCGGCGCCCGGCGACGAGCCGATCGGCCGGACGGAGGTCGCCTCGGAGCAGGAGCGCGCCGAGGCGCTCCGGGCGGCGGGCGCCGGTACGGAGGCGCCCGCTCCCCGGACCTTCCCCGCGCTGTTCGAGGCCCAGGTGCGGCGCACGCCCTCGGCGCCCGCGGTGGTGTCCCCCCAAGGGGTGCTCAGCTACGCGGAGCTGAACGCCCGCGCCGACCGGCTCGCCCGGGTGCTGCGGGCCCGCGGCGCGGGCCCGGAGCGCCTGGTGGCCGTCGCGCTGCCGCGGGGGGAGGCGTATCTGACGGCGGTGGTGGCGGTCATGAAGGCGGGGGCGGCGTACCTGCCGGTGGACCTGGCCTACCCGAGGGCCCGGATCACCGCCATGCTCGACGACACCGCCCCGCTGCTGATGCTGACCGCCCGGGCGGCCGACGACCCGGACCTGGCCCCGCGGGTGCCGCGGCTGTACGCGGACGCCGAGGGGGGCGCCCCGGACGGGGAGGAGGAACCGCTCCCCGGCGGCCTGTCCGGGACCGGCCCCGGGGACGGGGAGCGGCCGGTCCCACTGCGGCCGGAGCACCCGGCGTACGTGATCTACACCTCGGGGTCGACGGGCCGCCCGAAGGGCGTGGTCGTCACCCACACGGGCCTGGCCGGGCTGGTGGCGGCGCAGCGGGACCGGCTGCGCCCGGCCCCGCCCTCGCGGGTGCTCCAGTTCGCCTCGCCCTCCTTCGACGCCTCCGTGTGGGAGCTGACCACCGCGCTGCTGACCGGGGCGGCGGCCGTGGTCGCCCCCGCGGAGCGGCTCACGCCGGGGCCGCCGCTGGCCGAGCTGGTCGCCGAACTCGGCGTCGACTGCCTGCTGCTGGCGCCCTCGGCGCTGGCGGCGGTGCCGCCCGGGGGGCTGCCCGAGGGCCTCGCGCTGGTGGTGGGTGCCGAGGCGTGCGCCGCGGAGCTGGTGGCCCGCTGGTCGCCGGGGCGGCACATGGTGAACGCCTACGGGCCCACCGAGGCGACGGTGATCGCCACGCAGACGGGCCCTCTGCAGGGGCGGGCCGTGCCCCCGATGGGCAGTCCGGTGCCCGGCTGCCGGGTGCTGCTGCTGGACCCGGCCCTGCGGCCGGTGCCGCCGGGTGCGGCCGGGGAGGTGTACCTGAGCGGCGACGGGCTCGCCCGGGGCTATCTGGGGCGGCCCGGCACCACGGCGGAGCGCTTCGTGGCCGACCCGTTCGGGGCCCCGGGCACGCGGATGTACCGGACGGGGGACCTCGCCCGCCGGACCGCGGACGGCCGGCTGACCTACCTCGGGCGGGCCGACGGGCAGGTGAAGCTGCACGGGCACCGCATCGAACTCGGGGAGGTCGAGGCGGTGCTGGCCGCCGCACCGGGCGTCGCCGCCGCGGCCGCCCTGGTGCGCGAGGACCGGCCCGGGCTGCGCCACCTGGTGGCCTACGCGCTGGCCCCGCCGGAGGCACCGGCGTGCGGCCCCGGGGGCACCGGACCCGGCGCGGACGGCAACGGGCGGGACGGCGGCGGCACCGCACCCGGCACGGACGACGGCGGCACCGCACCCGGCACGGACGGCGGCGGCACCGCACCCGGCGCGGACGGCCGCGGTACCGCACCCGGCGCGGACGGCCGCGGTACCGCACCCGGCGCGGACGGCGCGCGGCTGCGCGCGTACCTCGCGGAGCGGCTGCCCGCCTCCATGGTGCCCGCGGCCGTCGTCGTGCTCCCCGCCTTCCCGCGCACCCCCGCGGGCAAGGTGGACCGCGGTGCGCTGCCCGCGCCCGCCTTCGAGGCGGCCGCCGTCTACCGGGCGCCCGGCACGGACCGCGAGCGGGCGCTGCACGGGGTGTTCGCCGAGGTGCTCGGGCAGCCCCGGATCGGCGTCGACGACAGCTTCTTCGACCTCGGCGGCGACTCCGTGACCGCCATGCAGCTGGCGGCCGGCGCCCACCGGGCCGGGCTCGCCGTCACCGCGCAGGACGTCTTCGTCCACAAGACCATCGCACGGCTGGCGGAGGCGGCGGCGGACGCCGCCGCCCCGACGGAGCCGGGCACCCGCCGCGCCGAGGACCTGGTGCGGCTCGACGCCGACGAACTCGACGAGCTCGAAGCCCAGTGGGGGACAACACCGTGAGACAGACATCCCTGGAAGCGGTTCTTCCGCTCTCGCCCCTGCAGCAGGGCATCCTCTTCCACGCCCTCTTCGACGAGGGGGACGCCGACGCCGAGCAGGTGGACTTCTACACCGTGCAGACTCCGCTGGAGCTGACCGGCCCGCTCGACACCGGGCTGCTGCGCCGCGCCTGCACGGCCCTGCCCGCACGCCATGTCAGCCTGCGGGCGGGCTTCCTGCGGCGCCGCAACGGCGAGGCGGTGCAGGCCGTGGCCCGCTCCGTGGAACCCGCCTGGGACGAGGCCGACCTCTCCGGCTTCGGCGCGCAGGAGCGGCGGCTGCGGCTCGCCCGGCTGCTGGCGGAGGACCGGTCGCGGCGCTTCGACATGGCGAAGCCGCCGCTGCTGCGGTTCCTGCTGGTGCGGCTGGAGGCCGAGCGCCATGTCCTGGTGCTCACCAACCACCACATCCTGCTGGACGGCTGGTCGCTGCCGCTGGTGCTGGCGGACCTGTTCCGCATCTACCGGGACGGCGGCTCCGCCGACGGCCTGGAGCCGCCCGCGTCCTTCCAGGACTACCTGGCCTGGCTCGCCGACCAGGACCGCGGGGAGGCGGAGCGCGCCTGGCGGGCCGCGCTCGCCGGGGTCGAGGGTCCCACGCTGGTGGCCGGCGGCACCGGCACCGGCGGCTCGGACCGGGGGCAGCAGCGGGTCGTCGGCGAGCTGACCGCGCAGCAGACCGAGCGGCTGACCGCCGTGGCCCGGGCCCGCGAACTGACCCTGAACACCGTGGTGCAGGGCGCCTGGGCGCTGGTGCTGGGTGTGCTGACGGGCCGCGAGGACGTCGTCTACGGCAACACCGTCGCCGGCCGTCCGCCCGAACTGCCGGGCAGCGAGCGCATGGTGGGCCTGATGATGAACACCGTGCCGGCCCGGGTCGTCCTCGACCCCGCCGAGCCGGTGGCCGCCCTGCTGGAGCGGATCCAGCGCGAGCAGAGCGCCCTGACCCGCCACGACTACCTGGGCCTGGCGGACATCCACCGCGCGGTCGGCGCCACCGAGCTGTTCGACACCACGGTGGCCTTCGAGAACGTCCCCGTCGACCATGCGGTGCGCGGCGCGCGGATCCCGGACCTGGCCGTCGGCATCCTGCGCGACGCCGTGGACGAGGCCTTCGAGGGCACCCACTACCCGCTGAGCCTGGCGGTGCACCCCGGCCGGGAGCTGCGTTTCGAGCTCAACCACCGGGAGGACGCCGTCCCCGCCGACGCGGCCCGCCGGGTGCTGGAGCTGCTGTGCCGGGTGCTGGCGGACATCGCCGCCGACCCGGAGGTCCCGGCCGGGCGGCTGCCGCTGCCGAGCCGGCAGGAGCGGGCGGAGTTCCTGCGCGCCGCCTGCGGCCGGACCGCCCCGGTCGACCCGCGCACCCTGCCCGAGGTGTTCGAGGAGCAGGTGCGGGCGGCCCCGGGGGCGCGCGCCGTGTCCGACGGCACCGCGCACCTGACCTTCGCCGAGCTGAACGCCCGCGCCAACCGGCTGGCGCGCCGGCTGGTCGCCGAGGGCGCCGGGCCGGGCGGGGCGGTGGGCGTGGCGCTGCCGCGCACGGTGGAGGCCGTGGTGGCGGTGCTGGCCGTGCTGAAGTCCGGCGCCGCGTACCTGCCGGTGGACACCGGCCACCCCGCGGAGCGGATCGCGGCGGTCCTCGACGAGGCCCGCCCGGCGGTGGTGCTCGCCGCCGGGGACACCGCCGCCTCGCTGCCGGACGGCGCGAAGGTGCTGCTCCTCGACGCCCCGGAGCCGCGGACGCAGCGGACGCGCCCCTCGGCGGAGGAGGCGGAGGCGCTGGAGGCGGAGGCGCTGAACGCGGAGGCACTGGAGGCGGACCTGGGCGACGCGGACCGTACCGCCCCCCTGCGGCCCGCCCACCTCGCCTACGTGATCTACACCTCCGGCTCGACCGGGCGCCCCAAGGGCGTCGCCGTGGAGCACCGCAACCTGGTCAACATGTTCCACAGCCACCGGGTGAACCTCTTCGAGCCCGAGCAGGCCCGGGCCGGGGGCCGCACGCTGCGGGCGGCGCTCACCAACTCCCTCGGCTTCGACGCCTCCTGGAGCCAGCTGCTGTGGATGGTGGCCGGGCACGAGCTGTTCATGGTGGACGACACCGTGCGCCGGGACGCCGTGGCGCTGGTCGCCCAGGCGGCGCGGGAGTCGGTCGACGTGCTCGACACCACCCCGTCGGTGGCGCGCCAGATGCTGGCGGCGGGCATGTTCGAGGCGGCGCACGGCCGGCACCGGGTGCGGGTGCTGGCCCTCGGCGGCGAGGAGGTGGGCGAGGACCTGTGGGCCGAACTCGGCGCAGCCGAGGGCCTGTCGGTCTACAACCTCTACGGCCCGGCCGAGTGCACGGTGGACGCGATGCTGTGGCACGGCGGGGCCCTGGACCGGCCCGCGATCGGCTCCCCGGCCGACAACACGCGCGTGTACCTGCTCGACGGGTTCCTGCGCCCCGTTCCCGACGGCTCGGTCGGCGAGCTGTACATCGCGGGCAAGGGGGTGGCCCGCGGCTACCTGGGACGGCCGGGCCTGACCGCGGAGCGCTTCACGGCCGACCCCTTCGGCCCGGCGGGGTCCCGGATGTACCGCACCGGCGATCTCGGGCGGCGGCGCGCGGACGGGGCCGTGGAGTACTGCGGCCGCTCCGACTTCCAGGTGAAGATCCGCGGCCACCGCATCGAGCTGGGCGAGGTGGAGGCGGCCCTGGCCGCGGACGCCTCGGTGGGCCAGGCCGTCGCCGCCGTGGCGGAGGACCCCTCGGGTGTGCGCCGGCTGGTCGGCTACGTCAGGCCCGCGGCCGGGGCACGGGTGGACGCGGCCGCGCTGCGCGAGGCGGTCGCGGAGCGGCTGCCCTCGTACATGGTCCCGGCGCTGGTGGTCGCGGTGGACACCTTCGCGCTCACGGCCAACGGCAAGGTGGACCGCCGGGCGCTGCCCGAGCCCTCCTTCCGCGCGGGGGGCGTCCACCGCGCGCCCGGCACGGACCGCGAACGGGCGCTGCACGAGGTGTTCGCCGAGGTGCTCGGGCAGTCCGGGATCGGCGTCGACGACAGCTTCTTCGACCTCGGCGGCGACTCGATCACGGCCATGCAGCTGGCGGCGCGGGCCCATCGGGCGGGGCTGGCGGTGTCCGCGAAGGACGTCTTCGTCCACCGGACCGTCGCACGGCTGGCCCGGGCCGCCGGGGAGGTCCCCAAGGAGCCGGACGGCGCGGACGGCGCACCCGAGGAGCGGGGCCCGCTGCTCGTCCTCGGCGAGGAGGAGGCCGCCGAGCTGGACGCGCGGGGGCGGGGCGTCTCCGAGGTGCTGCCGCTGACCCCGCTCCAGCAGGGCATGCACTTCCACGCGCTGCTGGCGGCCGACGGGGTGGACGTGTACACGGCCCAGGCGCCGCTGCGCCTGCAGGGCGCGCTGTCCCCCGCCGTGCTGCGGGCGGCCCTCGACGGGGCCGTGGCCCGCCATGACGCGCTGCGGGTCTCCTTCACGCTGCTGGGCTCGGGGCGCCTGGTCCAGGCGGTCCACGAGGACGTCCGGGTGCCCTGGCGGGAGGTGGACCTGTCCGGGACGGGCGAGCGGGAGCGCCGGGAGCGCCTCGCGGCGCTCCTGGACGAGGAGCGGCACCGCCGCTTCGACCTGGCGCAACCGCCGCTGCTGCGGGCCACGCTGGTCCGGCTCGGCGAGGACGACCACCTGCTGGTCGTCTCGCACCACCACGGACTGCTGGACGGCTGGTCGCTGCCGCTGTTCTTCCGGGACGTGTTCGCCCTGTACGCGCGGGGCGGGGCGCCGGGCGCCCCGGCCGCGGCCCAGTTCGGGGACTTCCTGCGCTGGCTGGGCGCCCAGGACGGGGAGCGGGCCGCCGACGCCTGGCGCCGGGCGCTCGCGGGCTTCGAGGAGCCGGCGCTGGTCGCGCCGGAGGCCGAGGCGGCCGCGGCGACCGTGCCGCACCTGGTGACCGCGCATCTGGAGGCCGAGGACACCGCTCGGCTGTCGGCCGCGGCCCGGGCGGCGGGGCTGACCCTCAACACCCTGGTGCAGGGCGCCTGGGCGGTGTCCCTGGGGCTGCTGCTGGGGCGGGACGACGTGGTGTTCGGGGCGACGACCGCGGCCCGTCCGGCGGAGCTGCCGGGTGCCGGGGAGATCGTCGGTCTGCTGATGAACACGGTGGCCGTGCGGGTGCGGCTGGACGCCGCGCGGCCGCTGGGCCGGGTGCTGGCGGACCTGCAGGCGCAGCAGGCGGAGCTGCTGCCCTACCAGTACCTGGGGCTGACCGAGGTGCAGCGGCTGGTCGGGGCGGGCGAGCTCTTCGACACCGTCGTCGGCTTCGAGAACACCCCGCTGGACGGCGCCGCGATCCAGGAGCTCGTCCCCGGGCTGCGGATCTCCGTGGACGACGAGCCGGTGCCGGGCGCCTCGCACTACCCGCTCAGCCTGGTGGTGTCTCCGGGAGAGCGGCTGGGGCTGGAACTCAGCTACCGCTCCGACCTGTTCACGGCCGGGGAGTGCGCCGCCCTGCTCACCCGGGTGCGCCGGGTGCTGGAGGGGTTCCTGGCCGACCCGGAGACACCGCTCGGGCGGATCGGCCTGCTCACGGACCCCGAGCGCGAGGCGCTCGCGGCCGCGGCGGCCGGGCCCGCGCCGGGACGCGCCCCGGCGACCGTCCCGGAGCTGTTCGAGGAGCAGGTCCGGGCCCGGCCCGGGGCCGTGGCGGTGGACGACGACGGGCGGAGGCTGACCTACGCGGAGCTGGACGCCCTCGCGAACCGGCTGGCCCGGGTGCTGGCCGAGCGCGGAGTGGGGCCGGAGGACGTGGTGGCGGTCGCGCTGCCGAAGTCCGCGGCCTTCCTGGCGGCCGTGCTCGCGGTGCTGAAGGCGGGTGCCGCCTACCTGCCGCTGGACACCGCCTACCCCGAGGAGCGGCTGCGGCACATCCTCGGCGACGCGGCGCCCGCCCTGGTGGTCACCGGAGGCGGGGCGCCCTCGCTGCCCGCGGGGGCGGGGGCCGCACCGGTGCTGCTGCTCGACGGCGATCCGGCCGAACTCCTGGGCGAGCACGGCCCGCTGGGCGCCGGGCGGTCGGCACAGCCGCTGACGGACGCCGAACGCACCGCGCCCCTGCACCCCCTGCATCCCGCCTATCTGATCTACACCTCGGGGTCCACCGGGCTGCCCAAGGGGGTCGCGGTGCCGCACGCGGGCATCGGGGCGATGGTCGACCAGCAGCGCACGGGGCTGGCGCTGCGCGAGGAGGAGCGGGTGCTGCTGTTCGCCTCCCCGAGCTTCGACGCCTCCGTGTGGGAGTGGACGACCGCGCTGCTGACCGGGGCGACCGCGGTGACCGCGCCCGCGCAGGAGCTGCTGCCGGGGCCCGCGCTGGCGGCCGCGGTGGAGCGCCTGGGGGTGACGCTGCTGCTGCTTCCGCCCTCCTCGCTGGCCGTCGTGCCGGAGGGGGGCCTTCCCGAGGGGGTGACCCTCGTCGTCGGCGCCGAGGCGTGCCCGCCGGACCTGGTGGAGCGCTGGTCCGCCGGACGCCGGATGGTCAACGCCTACGGCCCGACCGAGGCGACCGTCATGGCGACCATGAGCGCCCCGCTGGAGGGCCGGTGCCGTCCGCCGCTGGGCGCTCCCGTCACCGGGGCCCGCGTGTACCTGCTGGACGGGGCGCTGCGCCCGGTGCCGCCCGGTGCACCCGGGGAGCTGTACCTGGCGGGCGACGGTCCGGCCCGCGGCTACCTGCGGCGGCCGGGACTGACGGCGCAGCGGTTCACGGCCGACCCCTTCGGCCCGCCCGGGTCGCGCATGTACCGCACCGGCGACCTCGCCCGCCGCGGCGGGGACGGGGCCCTCGAGTACCTGGGCCGGGCCGACGACCAGGTGAAGGTGCGCGGTTTCCGCATCGAGCCGGGCGAGGTGGAGGCGGTGCTGGCCCGGGACCCGTCGGTGGCGCAGGCGGTCGTCGTGGTGCGCGAGGACCGGCCGGGGCTGCGGCAGCTGGTGGCGTACGCGGCCCCGCGGCCGGGCGCCCGGCCGGAGCCGGGGGCGCTGCGCGCCCGGGCGGCCGCGGCGCTGCCCGAGCACATGGTCCCGGCGGCCGTCGTGGTGCTGGAGCGGCTGCCGTCCACCCCGAGCGGCAAGCTGGACCGGGCCGCGCTGCCCGCACCGGAGTTCGCCGGCCCGGAGGGCGGGCGGGCACCGCGGACCGCGCGCGAGGAGCAGTTGTGCGCGCTGTTCGCGAAGGCCCTGGAGCTGGACGCGGTCGGGGCGGAGGACAGCTTCTTCGACCTCGGCGGCGACTCGATCAGCTCGATCAAGCTGGTGACACTGGCCCAGGCCGAGGGGCTGGACCTGTCCCCGCGCGAGGTGTTCGCCCACAAGACGGTGGCCGCACTCGCGGTCGCCGTGCGGGAGCGGACCCCGGACCCCGGGGCGGATCCGGACGGGGACGCGGCGGAGGAGCCCCTGATCGAGCTGGGCGCGGACGAGTTGGATGCGTTCGCCGCCGACTGGCGCGACGGGGGCTGAGACGCCTCGGCGGGCGGGCCCGGCGCCGCTCCGGCCCGCCCGCGCCGCCGGGCCCCGGCCCGCCCCCGCACCACCGCTCCCCCGAGAGCGCCCCGCACGCCCGCGCACCTCGTGCGGGACCCGCACCACCGCACCGCCCCTGGACCAGGACGGCCGGGACCCTGCTCGGCCGGTCCAGGGGGTACCGACACGCGGCCCGGCACCCGCTGCGCGGACCGCACAGGACCGAACGCCCGACGACCCGAGCGGTCACGACCTGGTGAGGACCACCGACATGACGAGCACCGTTCCTGCTTCCCGCGCGGCCCGCCCGGCCGCGACCGCGTCCGGGGCCCCGGGCGCCCCGGCACTCGCCGAGTACCGTCTCGGCGGCGGCGAGGTGCGCGCACTCCGGCAGGCGGCCGCCGCGCTCGCGGACACCCGGGTGCGGCCGGACCGCGCCGAGTTCTACGACCTGGACCACTCACCCGAGGAGCTGCTGCCCGCCGGGCTGCGCGCCTTCCTGCAGTCCTTCCGGCGCACCGAGGGCAGCGCCGCGGCCCTGGTGCACGGCTTCCCCGTGGACGACGCCCTCCTCGGGCCCACCCCCGGGCACTGGAGCGAGGCGATCCGCGGGGAGACCGCCCGGGAGCAGGAGCTGTGGCTGGCGATGTGCGGGATGGTGCTGGGCGACCCGTTCGGCTGGGCGACGCTCCAGGAGGGCCGGATCATCCAGAACATCCTGCCCGTCCGCGGCGACGAGGAGCGGCAGAGCGGGTACGGCAGCACCAGCCTGCTGGAGTTCCACACCGAGGACGGCTTCCACCCGAACCGCTGCGACTACCTGCTGCTGCTCGGGCTGCGCAACCCCGACCTGGTGCCCACCATCGTGGCCTCGGTGGGCGAGGTGCGGCTGAGCGAGGCGGACCGCTCGGTCCTGGCGGAGCCCCGGTTCCGCATCCGCCCCGACACCGAGCACATCCGGCAGCTCGAGGAGTCGGACCCCGGGCACCCGGCGCTCGCGCGGCTGCGCGAGATGGCCGAGCGGCCGGTGCCGACGGCGGTGCTGTTCGGCGACCGGTTCAACCCCTACCTGCGCATCGACCGCCCCTTCATGGACGTACGCCCCGGCGACACCGGGGCCGAGGCGGCACTCGACCGCCTGACGGCGGAGCTCCACCGGGTGCAGCGGGACGTCGCGGTGGGCCCCGGCTCGCTGCTGGTCGTGGACAACTACCGGGCGGTACACGGCCGGAGGCCGTTCGTCCCCCGCTACGACGGCGGCGACCGCTGGCTGAAGAAGCTCACCGTCAGCCGCAACCTGCGGCGCGACCAGACCGGTTACGCGCTCGGGCACCAGCGGGTCGTCGTCTGACCGGTGCGGCCCGGGGCCGCACCGCCCCGTCCCGCGGACCGCTCCCGGCGGGTCCGCCTCCCCGTGGCACAACCAGACCTCCCCGTGGCACAAGCCAGTCCTCTCCGTGGCACAAGCCAGTCCTCTCCGTGGCACAACCAGAAAGGCAGCACCCATGCGCACCGTCATCGTGTCCGGCGCGTCCAGCGGCATCGGCCAGGCCACCGCGGAGCGGTTCGCCCGCGCCGGCGACCACGTGGTGAACCTCGACGTCGCCCCGCCCTCCCCCGGCGCCCCCGACGGCCCCCGCGAGGGGGGCGGGGCGGTCCACTGGAGGGAGGTGGACGTGGCCGACTGGGACGCCGTGCGCGAGGAGGTCGACCGGGTGCACGCCGCACGCGGGCGCCTGGACGTGGTCGTCGCCAACGCGGGCATCAGCATCCGGCACGGCATCTGCGAGCTGACCGAGGCGGAGGCGCGGCGCACCCTGGACGTCAACCTGATGGGCGTGCTGGCCCTGTGGCGCCACAGCGTGCCGCACATGCTGCGCCGGGGCGAGGGCGTGCTGCTGGCGACCGCCTCCGTCAACGGCTCCCGCGGATACCCGCTCTACGCCGACTACAACGCCAGCAAGGCCGGTGTCGCCTCGCTCTGCCAGACCTTCGCCGTGGAGCTGAGCCCGCTGATCCGCACCGCGTGCGTCGCCCCCGGCGCCGTGCTCACGCCCATGCAGCGCGCCGAGTACACCGAGGCGATGCTCCAGGAGGTCAACGAGCGCATCCCGGCGCGGCGGCACGCCCTGCCGGAGGAGATCGCCGCAATGTTCCACTTCCTGGCCTCGCCGGAGGCCGCGTTCGTCTCCGGCCAGCAGTTCACCGTCGACGGCGCCGAGACCGCCGGGGCGACCACGGCCTTCTTCCCCGGCCCGCTGAAGCCCCTGGGCTGAGCCCGTGCGCGGTGCCCGCGCCCCGCCCGGGCACCGCGGCCCCCCGTATCCGCCCTCCGACCCGAGGAACCCCCATGGACACCCGCCCCGCCCTCGCCCCGGGCCCGCTCGACGCCCTGGACCTCGCGGACCCGCTGCTGCACGCCGACCACGACCTGGGGCCGCTGTGGCGGCGGCTGCGCAGCGAGTCGCCGGTGCACTGGCAGCCGGAGACCGCCGACCGCCCGGGCTTCTGGGTCGTCAGCGGCCACGCCGACATCGTCTCGGTGCTCAACGACAGCGAGACCTTCACCTCGGAGCGGGGGAACGTGCTCGACACCCTGCTCGCCGGGGGCGACTCCGCCGCCGGGCAGATGCTGGCGGTCACCGACGGGCGCCCCCACAAGGCGCTCCGCAGCGCGCTGCTGAAGCCGTTCTCCCCGCGCTCCCTGGACGTGGTGGTCCGCAGCGTGCGGCGCGGGACCCGGCAGCTGGTCGAGGAGGCCGTGGAGCGCGGCCGGGTGGACTTCGCCGCCGACGTGGCCGCCCACATCCCGCTGGCGGCCATCTGCGACCTGCTGGGTGTGCCCGCCGGTGAGCGGCAGCACATCATCGACCTCACCTCCACGGCGCTGTCCTCCGCCGACGGGGCGCCCACCGAGGAGGCCACCTGGTCCTCCCGCAACGGCCTGCTGCTGTACTTCTCCGAGCTGGCGGCGCAGCGGCGCGCCAAGCCCTACGACGACGTCGTCAGCCTGCTGGTGACCAAGGAGATCGACGGGCGCCCGCTGACGCACGAGGAGATCGTCTTCAACTGCTACAGCATCATCATGGGCGGCCATGAGACGACCCGCTTCGCCATGATCGGCGGGCTCCATGCGCTGATGCACCGCGAGGACCAGTGGCAGGCCCTGGTCTCCGGCCGGGTGGGCACCGCCCCGGCCGTGGAGGAGGTGCTCCGCTGGACCAGCCCGGCCCTGCACAGCGGCCGGACCGCGACGCAGGACGTGCTGGTGGACGACCAGTTCGTCGAGGAGGGGGACATCGTGGTGGCGTGGCTGGCGTCGGGCAACCGCGACGAGCGCGTCTTCACCGACCCGGACCGGTTCGACCTGGCCCGCACCCCCAACAAGCACCTGTCCTTCGCACACGGGCCGCACTTCTGCCTGGGGGCGTTCCTGGCGCGTGCGGAGCTGGGCGCGCTGCTGGAGAGCCTGCGGGAGCTGGTGGGCTCGGCGCGTCCGGACGGGGAGCCGCGGCATGTGTACTCGAACTTCCTGAGCGGCTTCTCCTCGCTGCCGGTGGCCCTCACCCCGGCCCGCTGACCCTTCTCCCCGGCGGGCCCGGGCGCCGGGCCCGCCGGGGAGGCGCTCAGAGGCCGATCCCGGCCAGGGCGAGCCCCTCGCGGACGGCGCGGACGGTCTCCCGCGGGTGCGTCCGGGGATAGGAGTGGCCGCCGGGCACCAGCGCGGTGCGGTGGACCGCGGTGGTGCAGGAGGACCAGGCGGCCACCGCCCGGGGCGGGCTGACCTCGTCGTCCCGCCCGGCGAGGGCGAGCAGGGGGCAGCCGACGGGCAGCGGCTCCGGTACGTGGTACCGCTCCGCCATGGCCATGTCCGCGCGGACGGCGCGCAGGATCTCGCGGAGGAAGTCGGGGTGGTCCTGCAGCTCCCTAGGCAGGCCGCCGGTCCGCAGCAGCCAGCCGGCGAGCTCTTCGTCGCTGCTCCCGGCGACCGCGGCCCGGCCCAGCGGCACCTGGGGGGCGCGCGACCCGGAGACGAACAGGGCCGCGGGGGACGGCAGTCCGTCCCGCTCGGTCCTGAGCGCGAGTTCGTAGGCGAGCAGGGCGCCGAAGCTGTGGCCGAACAGCGCGTAGGGGGAGTCGAGTTCGCCGCGGAGCCCGTCGAGGAGCGCGTCGAGCAGCGGCCCGAACTCGCCCATCACCGGCTCGGCCATCCGCGATCCCCTGCCGGGGAGTTCCACGGGGGCCAGCTCCACTCCCTCCGGGAGGTGGGGCCGCCATCCGGTGAAGGCGGTCGCGCCGCCCCCGGACTGGGGCAGGCAGATCAGCCGGAGCCGCGGGTTTCCCGCGGTGAAGCGGGCGTTGACCCAGCTCGCTCCCCGGGCGTGGGCGTCGGTGGCACTCATGCCCCCAAGCCTCGCCCATCCGGGCCGGGGCGGGCCAGGCAGCCCGGCGGCATCGTGGGCCCGACCCGGCCGCGGGAGGAGCCGAGTTGCCGTGAGCTTGCCGGGCCGGTTGCCTGGGAAGCCCGTGGGCGCCGCCCTAGGTTCGGCGCATGACTCAGACTCCTGCCGCCGTCGGCGCCGAGGCCGTCTCCCCCGTGGTGTGCGGAATGGTCCGGCTGATCGCCCCGCGCAAGCTCGACGCGGTCGAGCCCGGCCACCGCCTCATCGGGGACCTCGGCTTCCACTCCCTCGTCCTCGCCGAGCTCGGCTACAACCTGGAGGACCTCTACGGGCTGCGGACGCTGACCCCCGAGGAGGCCATGAAGCTGGAGCGCGTCAGCGACGTGATCGCCTTCGTCGCGGAGGAGATCGCCGCGGGGCGCGCGCAGCCCGCCGAGGAGGACGAGGTGTCCTCGATGTTCGCGCGCTACGGCGCCGAGGCCCCGGCGGCATGACGGGCACCGCGGCGGACCGCCCCTCGTACGCCCTCGCCGCCGAGCTGGACCGGCTCCTCGGCGACCCGGCCGACCCGGACGGCCCGTTCGGCTTCGCCCGGACGGTCGCCCACGAGGAGGCGGGCGAACTGCCGCCGGGCGCGGTGGACCTGGTGCGCTCCTGGGGCTTCGCGCGCTATCTGGTGCCCGAGGCCTTCGGCGGCGGTCTGCGCAACCTGGAGCAGCTGGTCCTGCTCACCCGGCCGCTGGCGCGGCGCAACCTGACGGTGTCGGTGATGTTCGGATCGGCGCTGCTGGGCGTCAACCCGGTGTGGCTGTGGGGGGACGAGGAGCAGCGGGCCCGGGTCGCCGAGGGGATGCTGGGCGGCGCGCTGGCCTGCTTCGCCGTCTCGGAACCGGACCACGGCAGCGACCTGGGCACCAACACGACCCGGGCGGTCGCGGACGGGGAGGGCTACCGGCTCACGGGCGAGAAGTGGCCGGTGGGCAACGCGACCCGGGGCCGCTTCGTGACCGTCTACGCGGCCGTCGAGAACGCGGGGTCCTCGCTGCTGCTGCTCGACAAGGAGCAGGCGGATCCGGCCGAGTTCGAGAACCACCCCTTCGTGCGCACCGTGGGCCTGCGCGGCCACGACCTGAGCGGCATCGTCCTGAAGGGCACCCGGGTGCCGGCGGATGCGCTGCTGGGCCGCCCGGGTGCCGGGCTCACCGCCGTCCTGACGGTGCTCCAGATCACCCGGACCGCGATCGGCGCCCTCTCCCTGGGCACCATGGACTCGGTGCTGCGGATCGCCCTGCGCCACGCCCGCGAACGGGTGCTGTACGGCGAGGAGATCTACCGGATCCCGGTGATCCGCCGGCATCTGGTCCGCGCCCATCTGGACCTGCTGGTCGCCGAGTGCACCACCCTCCCGGTCGCCCGGTCGCTGTCGCTGGTGCCGTCCCGGCTGAGCCTGTGGTCCTCGGTGGTGAAGTACCTGGTGCCCACGCTCGGCGAGGAGGTCGTGCAGGAGTGCGGCCGGGTGCTGGGAGCCCGGGGCTATCTGCGCGAGGGCGTGGCCGGGGGCGCGTTCCAGAAGCTGCAGCGCGACCACGCCATCGCGAGCATCTTCGAGGGCACCACGCATGTGAACCTGCACGCCATCGCCTCCCAGCTGCCCGCCGTGGCGCGCGTGGCCGACCGGCCGCAGCCGGGCGGGGAGGAGGTGCTGCGGCGGCTCTTCGACCGCTCGGAGGAGGCGCCCGTGTGGGAGCCGTCCGGCCGGGCGCTGCGGCTGACCAACGCGGCGGAGGACGAGATCACCCGGGGCTTCGAGCCCGCGGCGGCCCGCGCCCGGGAGATCGCCGCCCGGGACCTGCCGTCCGGGGTGGGCGGCGCGCTGGCGAAGGTGCTGGACGAACTCGGCTCCCGCCGGGCGGCGTTCTACACCCGTCTCGCGGCGCAGGCGCCGGACGCCGCCACGACCGAGGCGCAGGACACCGCGGTCGAGCACTGCCTCCACCACGCCGCGGCCTCCTGCCTCTACACCTGGCTCCACGGCGGCGGAGCGGAGCGGGCCACCGTCCGCGGCGCGGGCTGGCTGGTGCTGGTGCTGCAGCGCCTGCTCCAGCGGCTGGACCCGACGGCGGAGCTGGACGAGAGCCTGCTGCCGTGGCTGGAGGAGCTGATGTTCGCCCGTCTCGACGGGCCGGAGCACTTCTCGCTGGACGCCGTGCTGGCGGCGGCGCGGGACTGAGCGGCCGGGCGGGGCCGTCCCCCCGGGGGAGGGGCGGGTCCGGGCGGGGCGGCGGTGCCGGCGGCCCGCGGCCCGTCCTCGGCCCCCCGCTCCCCGGGGACGGCCCCGGGGGGTCAGCGTCCCGCGGGCACCGGCCGCTCGCGGGTGATCCTCGCCGCCCCGCGGCTCTGGACCGGCACCCGGTCGGCCCGGAGTTCCGGTGCGGGGCGGGTGGTCTGCGCCACCACGTGCCGGACGAGGGCGTGGACGCGGTAGGTGTAGTGGCGTTCGCGGTGGGTCTGCACCAGGGAGGCGTCGGCCAGCTCGGCGAGCAGGTGGGCGACCCGCATCATCCCCAGGCGCCGGGCGGGCCGCGCGGTGAGCACCTGCTCCAGGGAGAAGCCGTCGGGCAGGGCGACCAGTTCGTGCAGCAGCTCGCGGTGCTGGTCGGGCAGAAGGTCGTAGCTCCAGCGCACGCTCTCGGAGAGGGTGCGGTGGGCGCTGAGACCGCCGGTGTCGGCCTGGTCGAGGAGGTGGAAGAGGGTCTGCTCGTCGAGCAGCGAGCTGAGCGGCAGGGACCGCAGGCGCTGGGCGGCGATCTCTATGGCCAGCGGCACTCCGTCGAGCAGCCGGCACAACCGGTGCACCTGGGGCAGGTGGTGGGCGAGGTCCAGCAGCGGCAGCCCGGCCTGGACGCGCCGCAGCAGCAGTTCCACCGCTCCCGGCACGGCGGCGTCCCGGGCGTCCTGCCCGTCGTGGCCCTCCACGGGCAGGGGTTCGACCTCCCAGGTCTCGGCCGACCCGGAGGCCAGGGCCCGGCGCGAGGTGACGATGAGGTGCAGCCCGGGGTGGGCGTCCAGCAGCCGGCGGGCCAGCCGGGCGGTCTGCTGCACGACGTGCTCGGCCCCGTCGAGCACCACCAGTCGGCGTCCCGTGGACCCGCTGTCGCCGGAGGCGGTGGCCGGCTCGCCCACGAGCTCCCGTGCGACGCGCGTCAACTCGGCGCGTGTGCGGACCGGGTCGAGGTGTTCGGGCGGGCAGTCGCGCAGCTCGGCGACGGCGACGCCCTCGCGGAACAGCGGCCGCAGACGGGCGGCCGCGGCGAGCGCGAGGCGGGTCTTCCCCACGCCGCCGGAGCCCGTGAGGATGACCAGCCGGCTGCGCTGGGCGGCGGCGAGGACATGGCGCATGTCCGCCTGGCGGCCCACCAGGGGGTCGCGCTGGGGACGGGGCCCCTGCCAGGGCGAGAGGGTCGACGCGCGTTGCGGCGCGTGCGCCGGCTCCGGTTGCCGGTCCGGCAGCGCGGGCCAGCAGGAGCCGTCCCGGCCCGGGGCCTCGGAGGGCGCGGCGGGTGCCGCGCCGAGCGCGGACAGCAGCAGGGCCACGGACGTGCGCCGCGGATTGGTGTTGGAGCCCGTCTCCAGGTTGCGGATGGTCCGGACGCTGACCCCTGAGCGTTCGGAGAGTTCCTCCTGCGTCCAGCCGGAGACCCTGCGCTGATTCAGCAGGAAGTCGCGCAGCTGGTGGATGTCCGTTCTGTCGAAGGGTACGAACTCGCTCGACATCACCATTGGACACATCCCCCTTGTCAGAATTCACAGCAGGTGCCACGTCCGCGCACCCCACCGGACCCCCGAAAGAACGGAATGCCGTGTTCCTGGGGAATCCGCACCGCACGGACGCGCTCGGCGGCCCCTCGCTCGTGGCGGGCCGCCGTGAATCGGTTGTGGCGGTCGTTCCTGGGCGACCGGCAATTCCGCCGCTCGACACGCTCGTTCCCCCACGGCGTACCCCGTGGCGGAGAATGGCTGGTATCCACTGTCCTCGTGGCCGCAGGGCGCGTCCCGGCCCGCTCGCGCCGCAGCGCACGGCAGGCTGCTCCGACGCGCTCCGGCCGCTGGCGACCCGGCCGAGCAGGTCCGCAAGGGTCCCACGATGACATGGCTTGAAATATTCGATTAATGGCTCGTTCTACATGACGACTTCCCCCGGAATACGCCCGACGTGGCCTGAAGCGGACCCTACTCGACAAGTTGCTCGATGGGGAGACGAGAAGATGGCAGGTAGGGGCCGCATGACCGCTTGATGCCAGCTCCAGCGAATACGGAGAGAGCCGGACATGTCAGCATGAGGCGGGGGGAACGGCGGGAAGCGCGAGAAGCGTGAGCAGAATTCCCGGACCCACCACCCAACGGCCCGTGAATACCCCCTCGCCCGCGGACGAACGGAAGGGAACCGGAGCCGGCGGGCGGGCGGTGAACACCCCTGCGGGCAACAGCTCCACGGTGAAGTCGGCGAAGCCGAAGCGCCGCCCGAGCCAGGGGGAGAACGCCTTGTAGGCGGCCTCCTTCGCCGAGACCGCGAGGCGCCGGGCGACAGCCTCGTCCCCCGGCGGGAAGACCTCCGCGAGCCGTGCGCGCTCGGCCGCGCGCAGCGCCCGGCGGGCCACCACCGGAGCCAGCGGCTCCACCGGCTCCGCGTCCACGCCGAGCGAGGCGTACGCGGCCGACCGCGCCACCGCCGCCGCCCGGTAGCCCCGGCAGTGGGTCATGCTGCCGACCACCCCGGCGGGCCACTCCGGGGCCCCCATCGGCCCCGGGACCAGCGGCACCGGGGCCGCCCCCAGCTCGGCGAGGGCCCGCCGGGCGCACCCGCGGACCGTGGTGAACTCCCGCCTCCGCTCCGCCACCGCCCCCGCCACGCAGGCCAGTTCGTCCGGATGCAGCTCCGCGGCACCGTCCGGGCCCGCGTCCCCCGTCGCCTCCGCCGTGTGCACCCCGGGGGGCGCGAGATCGGCCATCACCGCGCGAACTCCTTTCACGGCGCGCCGGTTTGACTCCGGCGCCGGCTGCGTACGGAGGCTTCCCGTGCGCCTGCGGCGGCAGGGGCCCCCATGTGAAGATGGTGCGCAGGAGACGAGGGGCGGCGGGGAACCCGGGGGCGTGCTCGATGCTGGAACGGCTAGGACTCGACGGCCTGACCGCGGCAGTCTACAAACGCCTGATGAGCGGCCGGTACCACAGCGCCGAGGGCCTGGCGGACCATCTGGGGCACCCCGTCGACGAGGTGCTCTCGGCGCTGGGACGCCTGGAGAAGCTGGATCTGCTCCACCCCGTCGGCGAGGGCGTCGGCCGGCTCGTCGACCCCCGGCTCGGCCTCCAGTCGCTGCTCTTCCGGCAGATGGCCGGAATCGAGTCCCGGCTCCGCGAGTTCGAGGAGGACCGGGCCGCCGTGCTCGCACTCGTCGACCGCTATGCCGACCGCTTCGCCGAGGTGCACCGGTCGCCCGGGGCCGACGGCGGCAGCGAGTGCCTCTCGGGCCGTGAGGCGGTCGCCGGGCGGCTGCGCGACCTCGCCGAGGCCGTCGGCAGCGAGTGGCTGGCCTTCCTCCCCGGAGGTGCCCCGGGGGAATGGCTGGAGACCGCCCAGGCACTGGAACGCCAGGTCCGCGGCCGGGGGGTGGCCACCCGCACCGTCTCCACGGACAGCGTCCGCAGCGACACCCGCGGCCTGCACGGCGACGGCTGGAGCGGCGGGCTGGGCTGCCCCGTCCGCACGGTGCCCTCGCTGCCCGTCCCCATGGTCATCGCCGACCGCGCCTGCGCGCTGCTCCCCGCCGACCCGGCCGACCCCTGGCGGGGTGTCGTCCAGCTGACGGCCCCGGGGGCCCTGGAAGCCCTTGTCGCGCTGTTCGAAGGGGTCTGGGAGCAGGGCGTCCCGCTCGGCACCCCGACCCAGCCGGACGAGCACGGACTGAGTCCGCGGGAGAAGGAACTGCTGCGGCTGCTGGCCCGGGGGCTCAACGACGACGTCATCGGGCGCCGGCTCGGCGTCTCCCTGCGCACCGTCCGCAGGATCGTGGCCGACCTGTGCGTACGGCTGCGCGCCGCGAGCCGCTTCGAGGCCGGCTACCAGGCCGCCAAGCGCGGCTGGATCTGAGCCCGGCCGGAGGCGGCCCGGGGCGCTCCGCACCCGGCGGCAACTTGCCCCCGTGAGTTGCCGGTGCGGTGCCTGGCACCGGCCGCGACGGATCGACCAGCATGCTCGCGAGGTCGGCCGTACAGGCGACGGCCCGGATGACGGCCCGGGTCCGGTGGGATCCGATCGCGAAAGGACGGGGGGCGGACGGCGATGGCTCAGCCACGTCCCGACCAGACGGAACCCGAGGAGACGGGGGCCCCCGCGGAGGCCACCGGGCACCTGTCGGACCACAGCGGCGAACCCCCGGACGAGAAGGACCCGCGAGGCGCGGCCCGGGGCGCGAGCGCCGCCCCGGGCGAGACGCCCCCCGGCGGCGGCTCCACCACCGGGGAGGGCACCGCGGAGGGCGCCGGGGGCGCGGAGGGCGCCGGGGCCGGCGGGGGCGGCGGCGGCGCGGAGGCGGCCGGGGACAGGCCCCCCTCCCTGTGGCGGAACCTCGACTACCTGTACTGGTGGACCGGGAACGGCCTGTCCACGCTGGGCACCAGCGTGTCCATGATCGCCTTCCCGCTGCTGATGCTGTGGGCCACCGGCTCCGCCGCCCAGGCGGGCACCATCACCGGTCTGCAGATGCTCGGCAAACTGGCCACCCTCGCCGTCGGCGGGGCGCTCGCCGACCGGGTCTCGCGCCGCGCCATCCTGTGCCTGTCCTCGCTGGCCGAGGCGCTGGCCATGGGCGCCGTGGCCCTGCTGGTCTACCGGGGCGACCCCTCCATCCCGGCGCTCGACGCGCTCGCCCTGGCCAGCGGCCTCGCCGCCGGTCTCAAGAACAGCGTGGCGGCGCCCGTGCTGCGCCGGGTGGTCCCCAAGGAGCAGGTGCCCGACGCCACCGCGCAGATGATGGGCCGCGACATGGTGGTCCAGCTGCTCGGGGCACCGCTCGGCGGCCTGCTCTACACCGTCGGCCGCTGGGTCCCCTTCCTCTTCGACGCCCTCTCCTTCCTCTTCATCACGGTCAGTTCGCTGCTGATCCGCCGTCCGCTGGGACCCGATCGCGCCCCCGGCGGGGAGCAGCGGCCCGGCCTCGTCGCGGAGATGCGGGACGGCGTGCGGATGATCCGCCGCAGCGAGTACCTGGTGTTCACGCTCGTCTGGGGCGCGGTGCTGAACACCGTGGCCCAGGGGCTCACCCTGCTGTTCATCGTGCTGATCCACCACCGCGGGGGCGGGCCGAACGCGGTCGGCCTCGCCTCCTCGCTCGCCGTCGTCGGCGGCGTGGTGGGCGCGGTGGCGGCCCCCAACCTGATCCGCTCGCTGGGCGCGCGCCGGGTGCTGACGCTCGCCGCCTGGACCTTCGCCGGGTCCTTCGCCCTGGTGGCCCTGGTCCCCCAGCCGTGGCAGATCGGCCTGGTGATGCTGCTCGGCATGACCTGCATGGTGCCGATCAACGTCGTCACCGAGTCCTACGAGGTCCGGCTGGTGCCCGACGCCTATGTGGGACGGGTCGCGGCGACCAGCAGGTTCTGCTTCCAGGCCGTGCAGTGGATCGGACCGCTGGCGGCCGGCGTGCTCGCCGACGCGATGGGCGCGCCCTCGGCGACGCTGCTGCTGGCCGGGCTGATGGTGCTGCTGGCGCTCGCCCTGCCGTTCGGCCGCCGCCACCTCGCCGTCCTCGACATCCCGCTCGCCGAGGTGGAGGAGCTGCCCGCGCCGACCGCGGGCGGCCCCGCCCCGATCCGCCCGGACGCCCCCGGCGGGCAGCCGCCCGCCGGGCCCCCCGCCGGGGACGCGTCCGCCGACGACGTGCTCACCGGCCCCGCGAAGGGCTCCCCCTGACCCGTGCGGGCGGAGGGCGGACCGCCGCACCGAGGCGACGGCCGCCGACCGACGACCGACGACCGCCGACCGCCGACCGACGACCGACGACCGACGACCGCACCGGACCACCACCCCGAGGACCCGAGGACACCCATGGAAGATCTCGTTCAGCCCGTCTCCCTGGTCCGCGTCGCCGAGCGCCTGCGCAGCGGCGACACGGAGCCGCTCGCCGAGGCGGAGCGCACGCTCCGGCGCATCGCCGAGGCCGACGGCACGGTACGGGCCTTCGTGCCCGAGCCGGACCGGGCCGGACGGCTGCGCGCGGCGGCCCGGGAACTCGCGGCGCGGGGCACCGCGCCCGGCGACCGGCCCGCGCTGTACGGGGTGCCGGTCGGGGTGAAGGACATCGTGCACGTCGACGGTCTGCCCACGGCCGCCGGCTCGGCGCTGCCGCCGGAGGAACTGGCCGGTCCGCAGGCGGCGGTGGTGGACCGGCTGGTCGGGGCGGGCGCGCTGATCGCGGGCAAGACGGCCACCGGCGAGTTCGCCGTCACCGCCCCCGCCCCCACCCGCAACCCGCACCATCCCGACCACACGCCGGGCGGAACCAGCAGCGGCACGGCGGCCGCCGTGGCGGCGGGCATGGTCCCGCTCGCTATCGGGACCCAGACGATCGGCTCGCTGATCCGCCCCGCCGCCTACTGCGGTGTGGTCGGCTTCAAGCCCAGCCACGGGCGGATCCCGCTGGACGGTGTGCTCCCGGTGGCGCCCACCTTCGACACGGTCGGCGTGGCCGCCGCCACCGTCGCCGACGCCGCGCTCGCCGCCGAGGTGCTCTGCGACGGCTTCGACCCGTCGAAGGCCCCCGCGGGCCGCCCGGTGCTCGGCGTCCCCGAGGGCCCCTACCTGGACTTCGCGGAACCCGGGGCCCGCGCCGCCTACGACCGGCAGCTGGCCGCGCTGGCCGCCGCGGGCTACGAGATCGTGCGCGTGCCCCTCTTCGAGAAGCTGGAGGAGGAGGCCTTCCCCCTCTTCGTGATCAACCTCTACGAACTCTCCCGGGCGCACGCCGAACGGTTCGGGCGCTTCGGGGAGCTCTACGACGAGCGCACCGCGCAGGCGATCGTCCAGGGCCAGGGCGCCTCCGAGGAGGACCACCGGGCGTGCCTGGAGCAGCGCGAGCACTTCCGCGGGGCGATCGCCGAGGCGGCCCGCGCCCACGGGGTGGACCTCTGGGCGGCCCCGGCGGCGACCGGCCCCGCCCCCGGGGACCTCGGCAACCCGGGCGAGTCGGTGATGTCGCTGCCGTGGAGCGGGGCGGGGCTGCCCTGCCTGACCCTCCCCCAGGCCCGCACCGAGGGCGAACTGCCGCTGGGGTTCCAGCTGGTGGGGCATCCGGGCGGAGACGAGGCGCTGCTCGCCTGGGCCGCCGAACTGGAACGGCAGGTCTCCGCGGACGCCGCCTGAGACCTGCCGCGACGCCCGGCGGGGCCCCCGGCCCCGAGCCACGCACGAGCGAACGGACACCCTATGGGCAGCAGTACAGTCGAGTTGGGCATCGTCAGCACCGGCACGGCCTTCGGCGAGCGGCGGAGTGTGGCCGGGACGGCCGCCGACTACGTCCCCGACCCCGAGGCGGTCCTCGCCCTCGGGTACACCTCGTACCACCGGGCGGCCGAGGGCACCACGGCGACCCGACTCGCCGCCGACGCCTCCCGTGAGGCCCTGGAGATGGCCGGCCTCGGCATCGGCGAGGTGGACCTGATCGTCCTCGGCAACTCCGACGTCCCCGAGTACCTGGGCTGGGACCCCTCCGCCGCCCTCGCGCGGGAGCTGGGCTCCCGGGAGACGCCGACCGTCCTGCTCGCCCAGTCCTGCGCCGCCTGGTCGGTGGCGCTCGACCACGCCGCCGGGGCGATGGCGCTCTCGCCCGAGACCGGCACGGTGCTGGTGGTCCTGGTCAACGTGGTGAGCGAGGCGCACACCAACCGGATGGAGTTCAACGGGTCGATCGCCAGCGACGGGGCGGTGGCCGCGGTGCTGCGGCGCGACCACCCCCGGCTGCGCCGCCTCTCCTCCGCCCGGACCACCAACCCCGAGTACGCGGACCTCTTCCGGATCGAGTACGGCGGCGCCGCGGCGCCCCTCCCCCCGCAGGGGAGCACGGACCTGGTCGTGGACCCGATGGCCCGGGTCTACCGGCACTTCGGGCGGGACCCCGAGCGGTTCCAGGGGTTCATGCGGGAGATCGGCGACCGTCTCGCCGCCGTCGTCGGCACCGCGCTCGCCCGCGCCGGACGCGAGCGCGGCGAACTCGCCCGCGTCATCCACCTCAACGACAGCCGCCAGGCGATCGCCAACGCCGCGGAGGCCCTCGGGGTCCCCCTCGACCGCACGAACGCCCGGCTCGCCGCCGAGCTGGGGCACATGGGCGCCGCCGACCAGCTCGTCTGCCTCTGGAAGCACATCGAGCGGGGCGAACTCGCCAAGGGCGACCTGGTGGCGCTGGTCGGTGTCGCGGCGCCCGGCATGCACTGGTTCTGCACCCTGATCGAGATCTGACGCGGCGCCCGCCGGACCGCGCCGCACAAAGCACCGGAAGGAAGCACCATGCCCGCCGAGCCCCCCGCCGCCACGGCCGCCCCCGACGTCCTGGACGGCGACATCGCCGCGTTCGTCGTCGAGCGGTTCCTCCCCGGCGTGGACGCCGGGGAACTGGACCCCGACTACGACCTGCTGGCCACCGCCGTGATCGACAGTCTCGGCATCCTGCACATCGCCGCCTGGCTGGAGCGGCGGTACGGCATCGTCCTGCCGGACGCCGACCTGGCCGGCCGCAACTTCCGCACGGTGGCGGCCATCAGGGCCGTCGCCGAACGCGCGGCGCGCGGGGAGGGCGGCGCATGAGCGGGTCCTTCGTCGAGGCGTTCGCCCGGCACGCCGCCGACCGGCCCGGGGCCGCGGCGCTCGTCTGGGAGGACCGGCCGGTCGGCTACGCCGAGCTGTACGCCCTGGCCTGCCGGGCGCGGGCGCAGGTGGAGGCCGCGGTCCCGGACGACGGCCGCCCGGTGGGCCTGCGGGTGCGCAAGTCGCCGGAGACCGTCGCCCTGGTGCTCGGCTGCCTGCTGGCGGGCCGCAGCTTCCTGCTCCCCTCGCACGAGCTGCCCGACGCCCCGTTCGGGGAACTCGTCCGGCAGGCGGGCTGCTCCGCGGTCCTCTCGACGCAGCCGGGAGAGCTGGTGGACGTCGTCGTGGACCCGCACACCGGTCCGGCCGCGCCCGCCGGGCACCCGGGCGGCGGCCCCGGGGGCCTGCCACTGCCCCGGAGGACCGCCGGGGGCGCCCCCGGCTTCCTGCTCACCACCTCGGGCTCCACCGGACTGCCCAAGATCGTCCCCCTGCCGTACGGGGCCGTGACGCGCTTCTCGGTCTGGGTGGGCGAGACCTTCCGTGTCGGCCCGGGCACCGCCGTGCTCAACTACGCCCCGCTCAACTTCGACATCAGCCTCCTGGACGTCTGGTCCACACTGGCCTGCGGCGGGACGGCGGTGCTGGTCGACCCGGAGCGCGCCACCGTGCCCCGGCACCTGCGCGAGCAGATCGTCCGCCACCGGGTCCGCGTGGTCCAGGGCGTCCCGCTGCTCTTCCGGCTGCTGCTGGAGACGGCGGCGGAGCAGGGGCCGCTGGAGGGCCCCGAGCACGTCGTCTTCGCCGGGGACGCGATGCCGGGCCGCCTCCTCGACGAGCTGCCGCGGCTGCTGCCGGGGGCGCGCTGGTACAACAACTACGGCTGCACCGAGACCAACAACAGCTTCCTCCACGAGGTGGACCGCGCCCTGCCCGTCACCGCGCCGCTGCCGATCGGCCGCCCGCTGCCGGGCGTCGAGTGGCTGATCACCGGCGGGGACGGCCGGGCGCTGCACGGCCCGGGCAGCGGGGAGCTGCTGGTCAGCACGCCGTTCCAGACGGCGGGCTACGCGAACGCCGCCTCCGGCGAACGCTTCGGCCCGCACCCGGACGGCGTCGCGGGCCGGGTCTACTACCGCACGGGGGACCTCGCCACCCGGGAGGCGGACGGCACCGTGCGCCTGGTGGGGCGGCGGGACTTCCTGGTGAAGGTCCGCGGCTTCCAGGTCAGCACGCAGAGCGTGGAGGACGTGCTGCTGGAGCACCCGGAGGTGGTGGAGGCGGCGGTCGTGGCCCTGCCGGACCCGGTCGCCGGCCACCGGCTGCACGCCCGCATCCGGCTGACCGGTCCCGGTGCGGCGGGGGTGCTGGCGCTCCGGCAGCACTGCGCGCAGCGCTCGGCGCGCGCGGCGGTGCCGGCCGTCATCGAGACCGTCCGGGAGCCGCTGCCCCGCACGTCCACGGGGAAGGTGGACCGCAACCGCATCCGGGAACAGCTGCTGGCCGCCGGGGGCTGACGGGGAGGGGCCGCGGGAGGACCGCCCGGCCGCTGCGGCCGGGGCGGTCGCCGTGCCCTGCGGCCTCGGCCGGAGGTGTCGTACTCCTGGTCCGCGCCTGACCGGCGCTGTGCCAGTCCCGGGGGCAGGCGTGGCATCCCAGCGTGCTCCTCGGGGAGATCGACTCTCCGCAACCGTTTCCCGGGAGCTGAGCCGGAACCCCGGTTTCGGCAGCGGTTGTTCACTGCTCCGGGAGGTACCCGGGCCGTTGAGGCTGTCGCCTCCTCGGGCAGACCCTATGAACCACCGGATGCCCCGGTGGTGCGGTTGGCCGGGACCGGTGGGGCAGGCGGCGACATCGGGTACCACTCGCGGCGGAGGAGGCCGAAGACCCAGGAGTCGGAGACGTCGCCGTTGACGACGCAGTCCTCGCGGAGGGTGCCTTCGCGGACGAAGCCCAGCTTCTCCAGGACCCGGGCGGACGCCACGTTGCGTGTGTCGGTCTCGGCCTGGACGCGGTTCAGGTCCAGGGTGTCGAACGCCCACCGCAGGACGGCGTGCGCGGTCTCCGTGGCGTAGCCGCGGCCCCACGCGGCGGCATCGAGGACGTAGCCCAGGGACGCGCTGCGGAAGTCCGGGTTCCAGCTGGTCAGGCCGCACCAGCCGATGAACGCGCCGTCGCGGACACGGTCGACGGCCACCCGCGCTCCCGTGCCCTCCTCCTCGATCGTCCGGCAGCTCGCGATGAAGCGCTGGGCGCGGGCCGGTTCGGTCCACGGTGGGGAGTCCCAGTAGCGCAGCACGTGGGCGTCGCTGTGCAGCGCGTACAGCGACGCCGCGTCGGTGTCGGTGAACGGCCGCAGTCGCAGGCGGGCGGTGCGCAGCTCGGGGGTGGGCAAGGTCATGCGGAGCATCCTGCCGCGTCACGCCCGCCCCCGGCCATCCGTTTGTCCGGACGGTCGGGGCCTCGCCCGGAAGGGCGTGGCGGTTGTCCGCGTGATCGACGCGGAGGGCGGAGGCGGCGGGCCGGCCGGTGGTCTTCCGGGTGGGCCTCCCCCCGCAGGAGCACGGCCTCTGTGGCGGACACGCCCGCTGACCGCGCCCGTGGTCCTGGTACGTGGGCCGCCCCGCCGCTGGAAACCGCCTTGCGGCCGGGCGGCCCCTCCTGTGTGGTGCGCTCCGGTGCGGGGGCCGGGGGTGTACCCCGCGCACCGGAGCGCGGTCTCATCGGCGGGCGTCGCGGAAGGCCGTGAAGACCCCGATCGCCGCACCGAGCAGCACGAGCAGCGCCAGGCCGTCGTAGACGGGGTCCGGGGAGTCCCACAGCGCCGTGGCGTCGGCCAGGAACTCGGGGTTGAGCAGGAGCTGGCGGTGCAGCACCCAGGCCAGCGGCAGGCTGAACAGCGCCTGGGCGGCCGTGTACCAGGCGGCCAGACGCAGGGTCCAGCCGCCTGCGGCGACCCGGGCGACGCCGACGGCCGCCAGGGCGGCCAGTCCGCCGAGGACGGGCCAGATCCAGCCCGACCACAGGGCGGGGTCCAGGACCTCGACCGGGGTGCCGTCACCGAGCCGGTAGGGCCGGGCGGTGTGCTGCCAGAACACCAGGGCGATGAGCACCACATGGGCCGCCGCGGCCAGGCTCGCGGCGGCCGTGCCGGTGCGCTCGCCGTGCCGGACCTCGGGCAGGTCCTCCGGGGACCAGGTGGCCGCGGAGGCGAGCATGCCGCGGGGGCGGCGCATCCGGTCGGCGGCGGCGTAGAGCAGGGTGACCGCGGCGAAGAGCTGGGCGCCGAAGGAGAAGAGGGTGCCGGCGCCGGTGGCCAGCGCCTGGCCCACGCCGCGCCCGTCCAGGAGGTCGAGCACCGTGAGGACGACGGCCACGGCGGGCAGCAGACCGGCCATCAGCGGGCGCAGGAGGCGGATGTAGGAGGGGTAGAGCTCGGGGCCGATGAAGGCCGCGGGCCGGTCGGTGTACCGGGCGGCGTAGCGCACGGGGTCGCCGAGTTCGATCAGCACCTCGCGTTCCGCGGCCCGGGGGTCGGCACCGGCGCGGCCGTCGACGGTGTCGGCGATGGTGGCGCGCAACTCCTGCGCGATGTCCTGGCGCTGGTCGGCGGGGAGCCGCCGGACGACCTCATGCACGTAGCGCTCGGTGAGCGTGCTCGTGCTCATCCGTTCTCCTTGGTGAGTCGTGAGATCGAGGCGACGAGGTCCTCCCACTCCCGCACCAGGGAGGTGCGGACGCGGGAGCCGTCGGGGCTGACCCGGTAGAACTTCCGCGGCCGGGACTCGTCGGTGTTCCATTCGCTGGTGAGCAGGCCCTGCTTCTCCAGTCGGCGGAGCAGCGGATAGAGCGTGTTCCCGTCGACGGAGACCCCCGCTTCGTTGAGGGTCTCCAGCAGGGCGTACCCGTACTGGGGCGTGCGGAGCAGCGCCAGGCAGGCCAGCACGACCGTCCCGCGGCGCAGCTCCTGAGCCTGGCTCAGGGACAGTTCTTCTACGGCCACGAGTGACACCATACTGTGTGGCGCACACTAATGCCAGTCCCACATCATGGTGCTGGCCACAGGGATGTGCGCCCCACCCGAGGCGAAGGCCGGGTTCCCGCACGGCACGAGGCCCGGGGTCCGGTGCGCGTGCTGCGCGCCGGGCCCCGGGCCTCGCGGTGCGGCGGTGGACGGCCGGGGCCGCCCCCTCGGCCGTCAGGAGCAGCGGACGGCCACGTATCCGTCACTGCCCGTCAGGACATAGGCGTCCGAGACGAACTGGCCGTCGGCGATGTTGTCCCAGATGTTGCTGGTGCCGTAGGGGCCGGTGACCCACTGGCCGGTCGTCTGGCAGTTGACCGGCACGCTCGCCCCGTACGGCAGCACCCGGACCACCCGGTACTGCGTGCCCGGCCCCGAGCGCACGTTCAGCCGCACCCCCGGTGCGACCGGGTACCGCCGCACCGTGTACCCCGCCGTCCGCACCCCTTCGGTCCCCGCGCCGGACACCTCGTCGGCCCCCATGGCAACCCCCCGTCGTCACGTCCTCGCGGACCGCCCCGGCCCGCCGCGCGCAGGCTAGCAAGCGATGGCCGAATCGCATGCGTCATCGACTAGGCTCCGAGCGTCGCGTGTGCGCACCATCGGACGGGGGTGGGGATGCCGCCGCTGCGGAGCACCGGGGCGTTCCCGGGTGCGGAACAACCCGAGCAGGCCGGGCAGTACCGGCTGGAGGAGTGCCTGGGGCACGGCGGGATGGGTGTCGTGCACCTGGCCTCGTCGGCCTCCGGGCTGCGGCTCGCGGTCAAGGTGGTGCACGCCGAGCACGCGGCGGACCCCGAGTTCAGGGCGCGGTTCCGCCAGGAGGTCGCCGCGGCCCGCCGGGTGAGCGGGGCCTTCACCGCGCCGGTCGTCGACGCCGACCCGGACGCGCCCCGCCCGTGGATGGCCACCCTGTTCATCGAGGGCCCCACCCTGGCCGAGGAGGTCAAGGGCCACGGACCGCTGGACTCCGCGCGGTTGCGCCGGGTCGGGGCGGGGCTGGCGGAGGCGCTGCGCGACATCCACCGCGCCGGGGTGGTCCACCGGGACCTCAAGCCGGGCAATGTGCTGCTCGCCCAGGACGGGCCGAAAGTCATCGACTTCGGCATCTCCCGCCCGCGCGACAGCGAACTGCGCACCGAGACGGGGAAGCTGATCGGGACGCCGCCGTTCATGGCGCCCGAGCAGTTCCAGCGCCCGCGGGAAGTCGGCCCGGCGGCCGATGTGTTCGCGCTCGGCGCGGTGCTGGTGCACGCGGCGACCGGCCGCGGTCCCTTCGACTCCGACAGCCCCTACATCGTCGCCTACCAGGTCGTGCACGACGACCCCGACCTGACGGGCGTGCCCGGCGACCTGGTGCCGCTGCTGCGCCGCTGCCTCGCCAAGGACCCGGCCGGCCGCCCCTCCCCGTACGAGGTGATGGTGGCCCTGCGGGCCGCCTCGCCCTCGGCCGCCCACGACACCCAGGCCCACATCCCGGCACAGCGGGGGCCCGGCCCGGACTCCGCCGCCGCTCGGCCGGCGGCCGGCTCCGGGGAGGCGGAGGGGGCCGGCGGGTGCGCCGCCCCCGGGGCGCAGGCACTCCCACCGCGCCGCTCCCGGCCGCGGCGCCGCGCGGTGCGGCTGGCAACGGCCGCCTGCGCGGCGGCGGCCGCCGCGGCGGCGGCCTTCTCCGTCGCGGCACCCGGGGACCGCGGGGGCGGGGCGCCCGCCCCCGCGGCGAACACAGCCGACGGTGTCCTCCGGCCGTGGAGCGTGCCGCTGCGGGAGGCGTCCGGCAGCGGCATCCCCGCATGCACGGCCTCGGCAGCCGCGGTGTTCTGCACGGCGCCGGGGACGACCGCGGTGCGGCTGGAGGCGGGCGACGGCAGGACCGCATGGACGGCCGGAGCGCACACCCCTGCCGGCGAGGGCGAGGCACCGGTGCTCTCCGGCGGTCTGCTGCAGGTGACCCCCTCGGACGGCGGGCGGCACCGGGCGCTCGACCCGGTGAGCGGGGAGGTGCGCTGGGAGCGCGAGACCTCCGGCTACGCGGCGGTGCGCGTGGCCGGCGGCCTGGTGCTGCTGGTGTCCGCGGACGGCCGGCTGGAGGCGCTGGACGCGGCGACGGGAGCCGGGCGCTGGACCGCCCGGGGCCGGGCCGGGGCGCAGTGGGTGGCCTCCCCCGGCGGGCCGCTGCTCGCCGTCACCCCGTCCGACGACGGCTCCGCCACCACCGTGGGCGCGGTGGCGCCGGACGACGGCCGTCCGCTGTGGGAGCGGAGGCTGGACGGGCTGCTCTCCCCGGTGGAACCGGCGGGCCCCGTGCTGCATCTGCTGGCCTCGGACCTCGACGGCTTCACGGATGCCGTGGTGCGCCTGGAGCTCTCCGGTGCGGGCGGCTCGGTGACCCGCGTCCCGCTGGACGCGCCCGTGGACCAGGCCCAGGCCGCCGCGCACGGCGACACCGTGCACGTCACCGGGGCGGGCGGCCCGCTGATCGCGGTGGACACGGCAGCGGACGGCGGGCGGGGCGCACAGGTGTGGCGGCTGGAGACCTCGGCGGCGAGGCTCTCCCGCCCGGCGGCGGGGGCGGGCGCGGTCTTCGTCTCGTCCGGCGACGGGCGCCTGCTCGCGGTGGACGCCGCCCGGGGCACCCTCGTGGGCCAGAGCGACCCCCGGATGCACACCGGGCCGAACACCTTCAGCCCGCGGCTGCCCGCCCCGGTGCTCGCCGGGGGCCGGGTCCATGCGACGGCACCCGACGGCAGCGTCTTCGCCCTGGACGCGGCCGCCCCCGGCGGCTGGTGACGGCTCCCGCGACCGGCCCCGGCCGGGGCCGGTCGCGGGGGCCGTCGGCGGTCAGCCGAGCCGGGAGACGTCGCGGACGGCGCCCTTGTCCGCGCTGGTCGCCATGGCGGCGTACGCCCGCAGCGCGGCCGACACCTTGCGCTCGCGGTCCCGGGGGGCGTAGACCCCGCCCAGGGCCTCGCGGCGGGCGTCCAGGGTCGCCTCGTCCACCAGCAGCTCGATGGAGCGGCCGGGGATGTCGATGCGGATGCGGTCCCCGTCCTCGACGAGGGCGATGGTCCCGCCGGAGGCGGCCTCCGGCGAGGCGTGGCCGATCGACAGGCCCGAGGTGCCTCCGGAGAAGCGGCCGTCGGTGACGAGGGCGCAGGCCTTGCCGAGCCCGCGGCCCTTCAGGAACGAGGTCGGGTAGAGCATCTCCTGCATGCCCGGACCGCCCCGCGGGCCCTCGTAGCGGATGACGACCACGTCGCCCGCCGCGATCTCCTTGCGGAGGATCTTGTCGACGGCCTCGTCCTGCGACTCGCAGACCACGGCCGGGCCCTCGAAGGTCCAGATCGACTCGTCGACGCCCGCGGTCTTCACCACGCAGCCGTCCACGGCGAGGTTGCCCTTCAGCACGGCGAGCCCGCCGTCCCGGGAGTAGGCGTGCTCCACGTCGCGGATGCAGCCGCCCGAGGCGTCGAGGTCCAGGGTGTCCCAGCGCTCGGACTGGGAGAACGCCTCGGCGGAGCGCCTGCAGCCCGGGGCGGCGTGCCACAGCTCGACGGCCTCCTCGGAGGGGGAGCCCCCGCGCACGTCCCAGGTGTCCAGCCACTCCTTGATCGACGGGGAGTGCACGGTGTGGACGTCCTCGTTCAGCAGACCGCCGCGGTACAGCTCGCCGAGGATCGCCGGGATGCCGCCCGCCCGGTGCACGTCCTCCATGTAGTACGTGCCGCCGGGGGCGACGTTCGGCGCGACCTTGGCCAGGCAGGGCACCCGGCGGGAGACCTGGTCGATGTCGGAGAGGTCGTAGTCGAGCTCGGCCTCCTGGGCGGCGGCCAGCAGGTGGAGGATCGTGTTGGTCGAGCCGCCCATGGCGATGTCCAGGGCCATGGCGTTCTCGAAGGCGGCGCGGGTGGCGATGCTGCGCGGCAGGACGGAGTCGTCCCCGCCCTCGTAGTGGCGCCTGGTGATGTCCACGACGGTGCGGGCCGCGTTCTCGTACAGGGCGCGGCGGGCGGTGTGGGTGGCGAGGACGGAGCCGTTGCCCGGCAGGGAGAGGCCGATCGCCTCGGTCAGGCAGTTCATCGAGTTGGCGGTGAACATGCCGGAGCAGGAGCCGCAGGTCGGGCAGGCGTTCTCCTCGATGCGGAGGATGTCCTCGTCCGAGACGTTCTCGTCGACCGCGTCGGCGATCGCGTTGATCAGGTCCAGCTTGCGGACGGTGCCGTCGACCAGGGTCGCCTTGCCGGCCTCCATCGGCCCGCCGGAGACGAAGACGGTGGGGATGTTCAGGCGCATCGCGGCCATCAGCATCCCGGGGGTGATCTTGTCGCAGTTGGAGATGCAGATCAGGGCGTCGGCGCAGTGCGCCTCCACCATGTACTCGACCGAGTCGGCGATCAGGTCGCGCGAGGGCAGCGAGTAGAGCATCCCGCCGTGGCCCATCGCGATGCCGTCGTCGACGGCGATGGTGTTGAACTCGCGCGGCACCGCCCCCGCCGCCTTGATCGCCTCCGAGACGATCCGGCCGACCGGCGCGAGGTGGGTGTGGCCGGGGACGAACTCGGTGAAGGAGTTGGCGACGGCGACGATGGGCTTGCCGATGTCCTCGCCGGCTACGCCCGAGGCGCGCATCAGGGCGCGGGCGCCCGCCATATTGCGTCCGTGGGTGACCGTGCGGGACCTCAGCTCGGGCATCGTCGCTCGCTCCTCGTGATGGATGTGCCTGGGTCGAGCGTACGCCGTCGCTCCAAGATCTGGACAGCATGCCCGGAATGTGGGACGCGGAGACCGCCCTGCGAGCAGGCCGCGTGCGGCCTCGCGGGCCGGGCTCAGGCCCCGCCGGGGCCCCCGCCCGCACCGCCCGGTCCCGGGTCCGCCCCGCCCGGTCCCGCGTCCGCGCCGCCCGGTCCCGGGTCCGCGCCGCCACCCGCGGGGCCCTGCCCGCCGGGCAGGTCGGCCGCCGCCTCACCCGCCGCGTCCGCCGCGGTGAGGTAGCGCTGGAGGGACGGCGCGACCAGCCGCACGATCTCCTCCGGGTCGGCTGACGCCAGGGGCTCCACCCGCAGCACGTACCGCAGCACCGCCACGCCGACCATGTGCGAGGCCGCCAGCTCGGCCCGCAGCCGGGGCTCGGGCACCTCCAGTTCCGCGGCCACCCGCTCCAGCAGCCGCCGCAGCACGAAGCCCCTCAGCACGGCGGCCGCGGCCTCGTGGGTGAGCGCCGACCGGATGACCGCCAGCAGCGGGGCGCGGGTGGCGGGGTTCTCCCAGATGCCGATGAAGAAGCGGGCCAGCCGCTCGCCGACACCCTCCGCACCCTGCCCGAGGATCTGCGGGACGACCATGGCGGGCTCGAAGGACAGCTCGATGGCCGCGGCGAAGACCTCGTCCTTGGTGCCGAAGTAGTGGTGCACCAGCGCGGCGTCCACCCCGGCGGCCCGGGCGATCCCCCGCATGGTGGTCCTGTCGTAGCCGCGCTCGGCGAACTCGGTGCGGGCGGCCTGCAGGATCCGCTCCCGGGCCCCGGGGCGCGCGTCGGCCGCCCGGCGCGCGGGGCGTCCCCGTCGTCTGGGCTCCTCGGTCACCTGGCGGGCTCCTGCTCCTCGGTGGCGGGGGGAGGGGTCGGGTCGGCGGCCGGGCGGGCACGGCCCCCGTCGCCGGTCGCCCACCGGGCCCCCGGCCGGGGGCGGACGGGGCGGTCCTGGCCGGTCACGGACCGGGGGTGCGGGCGGAGGCCAGATGCAGCCGGGTGAAGGCCAGGGCCTCGGCGAGGTCCGCCTCGCGCTCCGCCGCGGACATCGCCCGGCGGGTGTTGACCTCGATGACGACATCGCCGCCGAAGCGGCCGTGGGCCAGCCGCTCCAGGAACTCGGCGCAGGGCTGGTCGCCGCGGCCGGGCACCAGGTGCTCGTCCTTGGCCGAGCCCTTTCCGTCGGCGAGGTGCACATGGGCGAGCCGGTCGCCCATCCGGTCCACCATCGCCAGGGTGTCGGTGCGCGAGGTCGCCGTGTGGGACAGGTCGATCGTGAAGTGCCGGTAGTCGTCCTTGGTGACGTCCCAGTCGGGCGCGTAGGCGAGCATCTCCCGGTCGCGGTAGCGCCAGGGGTACATGTTCTCCACGGCGAAGCGGACGTCCGTCTCGTCGGCCATCCGCCAGACGCCCCGCACGAACTCGCGCGCGTAGCCGCGCTGCCAGCGGAACGGCGGGTGCACGACCACCGTCGAGGCGCCCAGCCTCTCGGCGGCGGCACGCGCCCGCTGGAGCTTGGTCCAGGGGTCGGTGGACCAGACCCGCTGGGTGATCAGCAGGCACGGCGCGTGCACCGCGCGGACCGGGACGCCGTGGTAGTCGGAGAGCCTGCGCAGCGCCTCGATGTCCTGGCTGACCGGGTCCGTCCAGACCATGACCTCGACACCGTCGTAGCCGAGGCGCGCGGCGACCTCGAAGGCCGTCGCCGTGCTCTCCGGATAGACGGAGGCCGTCGACAGGACGACCTTCGCGTCCGGAATGCGCAGCACTGGTTCTGACACGGGGGACAGCCTACGGGGGCCGCTCAGCGGGCCGGGAGGTGATCGAGGCGGCGCAGGATGACTCCCTCGCGCAGGGCCCAGGGGCAGATCTCCAGTTCGGCGGCGCCGAAGAGGTCCATCGCCGCCTCCGCGACCAGGGCCCCGGCCAGCAGCTGGGCGGCCCGGCCCGGGGAGACGCCCGGGAGGGCGGCCCGCTCCTCGACGGTCATCGCACCGAGCCTGGGCAGCCACTCGGCGAGTGACGAACGACTCAGGTCCCGCTGGACGTACAGGCCCTCCGCGGACCGCGCGGCACCGGCGATCCGGGCGAGCTGCTTGAAGGTCTTCGAGGTGGCCACGATGTGGTCGGGGCGGCCGAGGCGGCTGAACTCCCCGACGGTGCGGGCGATCTCGGTGCGCACATGCCGGCGCAGCGCCCGGACGTCCTCCGGGTCCGGCGGGTCCCCGGGCAGCAGGCTCGCGGTCAGCCGCCCGGCGCCGAGGGGCAGCGAGACGGCCGCGTCGGGCTCCTCGTCCATGCCGTAGGCGACCTCCAGCGAGCCGCCGCCGATGTCCAGTACGAGCAGGCGGCCCGCGGACCAGCCGAACCAGCGGCGGGCGGCGAGGAAGGTCAGCCGCGCCTCCTCCTCACCGGACAGGACGGTCAGGTCCACCCCGGTCTCGTCCTTCACCCGGGCCAGGACGGCCTCGGCGTTGACGGCCTCGCGCACGGCCGAGGTCGCGAAGGCCAGCACCTCCTCGCACCCCTGGTCCTCGGCGGCGTGCTGCGCCTCGCCGATGGTCTTCACCAGCTCGTCGACGCCCTCGGGCGAGATGGCGCCCGCCTCGTCCAGCAGCTCCGCGAGGCGGAGTTCCGCCTTGTGCGAGTGCGCGGGCAGGGGGCGGGCGCCCGGGTGGGCGTCCACTGCGAGCAGGTGCACCGTGTTCGATCCGACGTCGAGGACTCCGAGTCTCATGGGCGGAACGCTACTGCGGTCTCGCGCATACGCTGGAGCCGTGCCAAAGACGAAAAAGACGAAGCCGGGCAAAACAGCCCCCGGCCCGGTGACCGAGCAGGACGAGAAGGGCCTGGACTTCGCCCGGGCGTGGGCGGAGTTCCCCGATCCCGCCGACCCCGAGCAGGTCTTCCGCTGCGACCTGACCTGGCTGACCTCCCGCTGGACCTGCATCTTCGGCAGCGGCTGCCAGGGCATCCGGGCGGGCCGCGCCGACGACGGCTGCTGCACGCTGGGAGCCCACTTCTCGGACGAGGACGACGAGCGGCGGGTGTCGGAGCACGTGGCGCGCCTCACCCCGGAGCTCTGGCAGTTCCACGAGACGGGCACCGGCACCGGCTGGGTGCAGCAGGACGAGGACGGGGAGCGCCAGACCCGCCGCTGGAAGGGCTCCTGCATCTTCCAGAACCGTCCCGGCTTCCCGGGCGGTGCGGGCTGCGCGCTGCACATCCTGGCCCTGAGGGAGGGCCGGGAGCCGCTGGAGACCAAGCCCGACGTGTGCTGGCAGCTGCCCGTGCGCCGGACCTACGACTGGATCGAGCGGCCCGACGACTCCCGGGTGCTCCAGATCTCCATCGGTGAGTACGACCGCCGGGGCTGGGGCCCGGGCGGGCACGACCTGCACTGGTGGTGCACCTCCGCGACCTCGGCGCACGGGGCCGGCGAACCGGTCTACGTGAGCTACCGGGCCGAGCTGACCGAGCTCATGGGCAAGGCGGCCTACGAGGTGCTGGTGGAGCTGTGCGAGGCCCGCCTCGCCTCCTCGCTGCCGCTGGTGGCCCCGCACCCGGCGGACCCTCCGCGCACGGAGGCCACGAAGGCCTCGGGGACGGCAAAGGCCGCGGAGGGCTGACGCGCCCCCGGCGGTCCCCGCGGAGGGCGACCGCCGGGCCCGTCCCGCGAAGGGCGGCACGGGGGCGCTCACCCCGCCGGGTCCGGCGACGGATCCTCCGCGGACGGCTCGGGGGCGGGCGGCTGCCCGCTGCCGGAGGGGTCCGGTGACGGCGCGGGATCGGAGGGCTCCGGCGAGGGCGGCGGGTCGGAGGGCTCCGGCACCGGGTCCGGACCGGGGCCCGAGGGGTCCGGTGACGGCGCGGGATCGGAGGGCTCCGGCACCGGGTCCGGGGCGGGCGGCGGGGGCGTTCCCGGCCGTGGGCCGCTGCCCCGGAGGGCGACGACGAACCCGGAGGGGTCGACGCCCATCCGGGCCCGCCACGGTCCGGACGGCTGGCGCGAGGCGGCCACCGTGATGCGCAGAGTGATCGTTTCGCCCGGTTCCAGCACGCCGGAGCCCCGGTCGGCGACCAGCCAGGAGGCATCCGTCCACCACCGCCACGCGACCGGCGACGCGCCGGAGGCGGACAGGGTGACCAGGGTGGCCCCGCCCGCGGAGCGGGCCCGGACGGTGAGCCGGCCGGGGCCCCGGTCGTGCGCGGACGGGGGCGAGGGGGTCCCGGTGCTGACCACCTCGACGGAGACCGCGGCCCGATCGCGGCCCGGGGCGAGGCGGGGGCCGGACCCCGCGTTGGCGCTGCCCGCGTTCTCGTAGCGCCCGTAGCCGCCGCCCTCGGCCTCCTCGGCGCTGACCGCGGTGGCGCGCTCCGCCTCCTCCGCGGGCGGCTCCGAGCGGTAGGCCGCCCACAGCGCGAGCACCGGGGCCGCCACGACGGTGGCCACGACGGTCGTGGTCACGGCGCGGGCGCGCAGACGGTCCCGCCGGGCCGCCTGGTCCCTGGCGTCCAGCGGGAAGCCGTCCGGGCCGAGCCGGGGCCCGGAGGACCGGGCCCGGGAGGCGGGGAGCGCGGCGAGGTACGCGGCGGAGCGCGGGGCCTGGACCAGCGGCAGCGCGGCCGGGGTCCGGCAGGAGCCGGGCCAGGGCCCGCCCGCGCCCTCCCGCTCCGCCGCCCGGCGGCAGCGGGGGCAGTCGTCGACGTGGCGCACCAGCTCGCGCCGCAGCGCGGCCGAGACCAGCACCCGGCTGTCCCCCGCGAGGCGGGCGACCGCCGGGCAGGTGCCCTTCTCGACGACGGCGAGCGCCGCGCGTGTGCGCTCCAGCTCGCAGGCCGCGGCAGCCAGCAGCTCCCGTGCGGCCGTGGTGCCCAGCCCGAGCACGGCGGCCACCTCCGCGGGCCCGAGGCCGTGGCGGACCGAGAGCTCCAGCGCCTCCCGCTGCTCGGGGGTGGTGCCGGCCGCCTCCGGCCACGCGAGGCGGGCCAGCTCGGCGCGCAGCTCCTCGTCCTGCGCGGGGACGGGGACGGGGACGGACCGGACGCGCCCGGAGTGCGCCCCGGGGCGCCTGCGCCGGTCCTCGGCCATCCGGCGCAGGCAGGCCCAGCGGGCCAGCGCGTAGAGCCAGGCCCTGCGGCGCTCCTCGCCCGAGGGGCAGCGCCCGCGATGGCGGTCGGCGGCGGCGAGCACCTCGCCCAGCGCGGCGGTCGCCGCCCCGCGGTCGCACAGCACGGAGAGGCAGTAGGTGAACAGGCCGTCGAGATACGGATCGTGGCGCGCGGCGGACCGCGCCGACGTGGTACGGACCGGACGGCGGCGCGCCCGGTGTGCGCCGGTGGTGCGGGAAGGAGGTTCCAGCCTGCTGCTCGTCACTCCGCGACCGTAGGGGCAGGGGCGCAGCCCCTTCGCACCGCTTGAGCGCTTTTAACCCCTACGGGTGAACATGGGGCCCGGGGGGAGCGGGGGCGGGCCACGGCGCGGCCCGGCGCGCGCCGGGTCCCGCAGCGCGCCCGGGCCCGGTGCGGGCCGCCGCGGCCGGGGTGTCGGCGGGCACCGATACGGTGTGCGCATGGCTGCTGCCCGTACCAGGTCCGCGAAGGACCGCCCCGCCTACCGCTGCACCGAGTGCGGCTGGACCACCGCGAAGTGGCTCGGCCGCTGCCCCGAGTGCCAGGCGTGGGGCACCGTCGAGGAGCAGGGCGCACCGGCCGTCCGCACCACCGCGGCGGGGCGGGTGACCAGCGCCGCGCTGCCCATCGGCCAGGTCGACGGGCGGCAGGCCGCCGCCCGCAGCACGGGGGTGGACGAGCTCGACCGGGTGCTCGGCGGCGGGCTGGTGCCCGGCGCGGTGGTCCTGCTGGCGGGCGAGCCGGGGGTGGGCAAGTCCACCCTGCTGCTCGACGTGGCGGCCAAGGCCGCGAGCGAGGAGCGCCCCACCCTCTACGTCACCGGGGAGGAGTCGGCGAGCCAGGTGCGGCTGCGCGCCGACCGCATCGGCGCCCTGCACGACCACCTGTACCTGGCCGCGGAGACGGACCTCTCCTCGGTGCTGGGCCACCTGGACGCCGTCAAGCCCTCCCTGCTGGTCCTGGACTCGGTGCAGACGGTGGCGTCCCCGGAGATCGACGGCGCGCCGGGCGGCATGGCCCAGGTGCGCGAGGTGGCGGGCGCGCTGATCCGGGCCTCCAAGGAGCGCGGCATGTCCACGCTGCTGGTCGGCCACGTCACCAAGGACGGCGCCATCGCGGGCCCGCGGCTGCTGGAGCACCTGGTCGACGTGGTGCTCCACTTCGAGGGCGACCGGCACGCCCGGCTCCGGCTGGTGCGGGGTGTGAAGAACCGCTACGGGGCGACCGACGAGGTGGGCTGCTTCGAGCTGCACGACGAGGGGATCACCGGCCTCGCCGACCCCTCGGGCCTCTTCCTGACCCGGCGCGCCGAGCCGGTCCCGGGCACCTGCCTGACCGTGACCCTGGAGGGCCGCCGTCCGCTCGTCGCCGAGGTGCAGGCCCTGACGGTCGACTCCCAGATCCCCTCGCCCCGGCGCACCACCTCCGGGCTGGAGACCTCGCGGGTCTCGATGATGCTCGCGGTACTGGAGCAGCGTGGCCGGATCTCGTCCCTGGGCAAACGGGACATCTACAGCGCCACGGTGGGCGGCGTGAAGCTCTCCGAGCCGGCCGCGGACCTCGCCGTCGCCCTCGCCCTGGCCTCGGCGGCGAGCGACACCCCGCTGCCCAAGAACCTGGTGGCGATCGGCGAGGTCGGCCTCGCGGGCGAGGTCAGGCGGGTCACGGGCGTCCAGCGCAGGCTGGCCGAGGCGCACCGCCTGGGCTTCACCCACGCGCTCGTCCCGGCCGATCCGGGGCGTGTGCCGGCCGGGATGAGGGTCACGGAGGTCGCCGACATGGGCGACGCCCTGCGGGTCCTCCCCCGTGGCCGGAGGAAGACGCCCGAGGGCGCCTGAGACGTAGTCCCCACGGGGCGACGGGGCTCGCCGGTAGACTTTGCCCTGGTCTCGCCCACCCGTACGAGCCGGAGGAGTGCAGTGGCAGCCAAGGACGGGGCAGCAGCACCCGGAAAGTCCGGCCAAGGCACGGGCAACGAAGCGCAGATCCGCGCGGCCCTGAGCGCGGTCGCCCCGGGCACCGCGCTGCGGGACGGACTGGAGCGCATCCTGCGGGGCAACACCGGAGGACTGATCGTCCTCGGCCTCGACAGGACGGTCGAGTCGATGTGCACCGGCGGCTTCGTGCTGGACGTCGAGTTCACCGCGACCCGGCTGCGCGAGCTGTGCAAGCTGGACGGCGCGCTCATCCTCGACAAGGACATCTCCAAGATCCACCGGGCCGGGGTGCAGCTGGTCCCGGACGCCTCCATCCCCACCGAGGAGACCGGCACCCGCCACCGCACCGCGGACCGGGTCTCCCGCCAGTGCGGCTTCCCGGTGGTGTCGGTCTCCCAGTCGATGCGCCTGATCGCGCTCTACGTGGACGGCGAGCGCCGCGTCCTGGAGGAGTCCGCCGCGATCCTCTCCCGGGCCAACCAGGCCCTGGCCACCCTGGAGCGCTACAAGCTGCGCCTGGACGAGGTGGCGGGCACGCTCTCCGCGCTGGAGATCGAGGACCTGGTCACGGTCCGGGACGTCACGGCCGTGGCGCAGCGGCTGGAGATGGTGCGCCGCATCGCCACCGAGATCGCCGAGTACGTGGTGGAGCTGGGCACCGACGGCCGGCTCCTCGCCCTCCAGCTGGACGAGTTGATCGCGGGAGTGGAGCCCGAGCGGGAGCTGGTCGTGCGGGACTACGCGCCCGAGGCCACCGCCCCCCGGACGGGCACGGGCCGCGGCTCCCAGCGCTCGCGCACGGTCCACGAGGCGCTCGCCGACCTGGACGCCCTCAGCCACACCGAGCTGCTGGAACTGCCCGTGGTGGCACGCGCCCTGGGGTACAGCGGCTCGCCCGAGACCCTGGACTCGGCGGTGTCCCCGCGGGGCTACCGCCTGCTGGCGAAGGTCCCCCGGCTGCCCGGCGCGATCATCGAGCGCCTGGTGGAGCACTTCGGCGGCCTGCAGAAGCTGCTCGCGGCCAGTGTGGACGACCTCCAGGCGGTGGACGGCGTGGGCGAGGCGCGGGCCCGCAGCGTCCGCGAGGGCCTGTCCCGGCTGGCGGAGTCCTCGATCCTGGAGCGCTACGTCTGAGGGACGTCCCGTGCGGGGGCGTCAGGTCCGGTGTGCGGCAGCCGCCGCCCGACGGCTGATCCGTTCCCGGATGCCGGTGTCCCCGACGACGATCCGGGTGGTCGCCGGGTTGTCGGCGACCTCGGTGAGGGTGGCGTGGCCGCGGGTTCGCCCGGGTGCCCCCGGGTCGCCGGAGACGTAGTCGATCACCATGGCGTTCCTGCTGCAGGACAGGGAGGCCCAGCGCCCCGCACCGTCCGCGCCGGAGACGGTCCCGTAGGGGCCTCCCGGGTAGCGGTCGCTTCCCTGGCCCTCGCCGGGGAAGCCCGACTCGAGGCGGATTCCGCCTTCCGTGCGGTCACCGGGGTCGGTCAGCAGGCCGCACGCGTCCTCCGCGACGTACGCGACCAGGCGGCCGTGCGGGAAGGAGAGCTCGGCCAGGAAGGTGAGGCGTCCCGCGTCCTCGGGGGGCGAGGCGCCGCCCAGGGGGATCGGTTCGAGCCGGGCGAGAGGCGTGGCGTGGTGCGCCGTCGAGGGGTGCGGCTCATGAGGTCCCCCACTGCCGCCGCATCCCGTGAGCACGGAGAGGAGGGCGGCCCCGAGGACCCAGGCCCGGTTCCTGTCGGCCACGACGGGCGAGCCTCCCTTCGTCCTGCGGCCCCGGCCACCGTGCCCGCGGGTGAGCAGGGGTCAGGGTGTGCGGCTGGGCCGGGCCTCCGCTCCCGCCGCGTAGTCCGGGGCCGGTCCCGGCAGTCTTGCAGATCCGCGCGGCGCGGCCGGCTTCGGGGAGGATCCCGGCGGTCCCGGCGGCGCGGAGCCGCGGGCCGCGGGGCGGAGGCGCCCGCCCGGGTTCCGCGGGGTGGCGTGGACGCCGATGCGGCCTGCTCCTCCTGCCCGGCCCGGGCGCACCTCGCAGTGACGCACGCCACGTGAAGAAAACATAAGGATCATGCAACCTTTCTTTCGTTGACCTGGTCATGTCTGGCGACGCATCGGTCACTTCCTCTCAGAGGTACACATGAAGATTCGCCGTTCCCTCGCACTCGCCGCCGCGACGGCCGCCATAGCGCCGGCCGTGCTGCTTGCAGCTCCGGCCGCGTACGCGACGGACAACGGTCCGTCGTCCTCCGAAAGCCAGACGACTCCCGCCCCGGCGGAGTCCACTCCCGCGGCGGACGACACCACCCCGGCAGCCGACGAGGCCGAGCCCGCCGAGGAGAGCACCACGCCGGCAGCCGAGGAGGCCGAGCCCGCCGAGGAGAGCACCTCCCCGGCAGCCGAGGAGAAGACGGCGTCGGACGAGGAGAAGGCCCCGTCGGACGACTCCACGCCGGAGGCCGGGTCCACCTCGCCCTCGCCCTCGCCCTCCGAAACGAGCCCCGCCGGTCCGGCGGAGTGCAGCGACGAGGACATGAGGTTCGACGGCGACCTGCGCACCAGCCTCTCCGGCCTGCCCTCCAAGATCGTGGCCGGCAGCGGCTTCCACGGCTTCACGCTGAACGTCGACAACAAGGCCGACCACGGCTACGAGCGCATCGACTTCGGTGTGTTCGCCGCGCTGATCGACGAGAACGACTTCTTCGTCGACACCGGCAACCTCACCCTGCAGTACAAGGACCCGGCCACCGGCGCCTGGACCGGCATCTCCCTCGACGAGGAGGACGAGCACGCCGGCTACCTCGGCTACACCGACATCAAGGCCCACGAGTCCTTCTCCGTCGACCTGCGCCTGAGCGTCGACAAGAAGGCCCCGGCCGGCCTCGGCTTCGCCATCAGCATCGGCATGTACGCCGACGACGAGGGCAACTGCGTCTACGCGGACGACGAGAGCTACTACGAGTTCGACATCCTGGCCGCCGGATCCACCCCCGTCGACACCGGCGACGCCAAGCCGCAGGGCGGCAGCAAGCCCCTGCCGCAGAAGCCGACCGGCAACACCCCGATCGACCCCGAGGGCCGACTCGCCGAGACCGGCTCCAGCTCCGCGCTGCCGGTCATCGCCCTCGCGGGTGGCGCCGCCGTCGCCGTCGGTGTGGGCGCCACGTTCCTGGTGCGCCGTCGCAGCTCGGCCCCCGGCACCGTCTGACACCCACCGCACCGGGTCAGCGGCCGCGTCGGACCCCCGGGTTCCCCGGCGCGGCCCCTGCACCGGCAGGGGGCACCGCCTCCCCGGTGACCGCGGCACCCCCTCCCGGTCGGCGCACAGGGCGGGAGGCCGGCCGAGGCCGCGAGCCACGCGGCCAGGGGCCGCCTCCCGGTCCCTCCGTCGGTCCCGTCGCCGGCCCCTGGCCGGCGGCGGGACCGGCACGGCCTGCGCTCCCCGGTCATGGCACCCGTGCAGCCGGTGATCCGCAGGGCGGTCCCGGCCGCTCCGGACGCCGTGGCCGCGAACTTCACGCACGGGACTTCACACACGGGACTTCACACACGGGTCTCCACGCGGGCCGCGGCCGCGTCGCGGGCCCGGACGGCCTTCGCGCCCGCTGTCCTCAGTCCTGTTCCAGGCGGAAGGAGGCGGGCAGCACCTTCACACCGGGGAACACCGCCTCGACCAGGTAGGTGCCGGGCCCGGCGGTGCCCGCCTCCGGCGTCGCGCACCGGTCGGTGCTGCGGCGGAGGTCCCAGGTGACGGTGTGGGTGATCGTCCCGCCCGCCGGGACCCGCAGGAGCCGGGGCGGGGCGGTGCGGGGGCAGTCCTCGGAGGACCAGACGTCCTCGTCCTCGGCGTCGCTGACCGTGAGCACGGCGGCCTTGGGCCCGAAGTCGGCCTTGCAGTCCGCGGCCGAGGTGTTGGTGGCCACCAGCTCGAAGGAGGGCTTCTCGCCCGGCGCGTAGGAGACCTCGGTGGTGCGCAGCGTCAGCTTCAGGGCGGAGGGGGCGCAGGAGGGGAGCGGGCTGCTCGCCGGGACCTGCTGGCCCGCGGCGTCCCCGGAGCCGCCCGTGGAGCCTCCGGAGCCGTCCTCCGCGCCCGGGGCGCCGGGGCTCCAGGAGGCGTCCGGGCCCTCGCCGTCCGCTCCTCCCCCGCTCCCGGAGCCGCCGGAGCCGCCGCCGGACTCGTCCCGTCCACCGGGCTGTTGGCTGATCGCCGGCCCCGAGGGGTCGGGGCCCGCGGAGATGGTGGGGGCCGGTGTGGGGCCCTTGCCGTCGGCGGCGGTCTTCCCGTCCTCGTCCCCGCCGGAGGAGAGCACCCAGGCGAGCAGGGCGACGAGCGCGGCGACAAGGGCGAGCGCCACCACCCTCCGTCGCCAGTAGATGGAGGAGGGAAGCGGCCCGATCGGATTGCGCAGAGATCCCACGGGCGAAACTCTACGAGAGATCGGGCCCGTCTCCCGCCCCACCCGCCGCTCGTGCGTGAAGTTCTGCGGATCATAGTTCTCCTGATGATCGTTCAGGAGCCCGAGGGGGACACCGCGGCGCCCGCCGGGGCCCCCGGGGCGCGGCCCCCGGCCGATGGCGCCGCGTGACCGCTCCGCGGGAGAGGGTACGGTCCGTGACCATGGACAGCAGCATCACCCGCGATCTCTACCGGGACATCGTCGACTTCGCCCACGCCACACCCCCCTGGGTCCAGCACTTCGCCGAACTCTTCACGGAACTGGGGCTGTTGCTCTTCGCCGTGCTCTTCCTGGCGGCCTGGTGGCGCTCGCGGACCCGGGACGAGGGCTCCATAGCCCTCGCCGTGCTCGCCCCGCTGGCGACCGCGGCCGGATACGTGGTGAGCGAGTCGTTCAAGTCCGTTGTGGACGAGGAGCGTCCGTGCCGGACCGTCACCGAGGCGGCGGCCTCGCTGGTGCCCTGCCCGCCCACCGGGGACTGGTCCTTCCCCAGCAACCACTCGGCCATCGCGGGCGCCGCGGCCCTGGCACTGGCACTGGCCTGGCCCCGGATCGCGCTGCTGACCGTGCCGCTGGCGGTGCTGATGGCCTTCTCCCGGGTGTTCGTCGGCGTCCACTACCCGCACGACGTGGCGGTCGGCCTCGTGGTCGGCGCCCTGGTCGCGCTCGTCTTCGTCCTCGCCCTGCGCCGTCCCGCGCAGGCGCTGCTGGGCACCATGCGCACGAGCCGCACGGGCGTGGTCCTCTGGTTCGCCGGGCCGGGCCGCGCCTCCTGAGCCCCGCACGCGGGCGGACCCGGCGGCGCGGGCCCCTCGGCGGTCCGCCGGGAGGGGCGGCAGGATCAGCGCCCCGCCGCCCGCATCCGGCGTCCGCCCGCCCGGACGTGCCAGGATCGTGACTGCCATGACTGCCACTCACGCCCACGCATCCCCGATCCCCGACTCCCCCCAGGACCCCGCCGCCCTGCACGGGCCCGTGATCGCCTGGTTCGAGCAGCACGCCCGCGACCTGCCCTGGCGCCGCCCGGAAGCGGGCGCCTGGGGGGTGATGGTCAGCGAGTTCATGCTCCAGCAGACCCCCGTCGCGCGGGTCCTGCCGGTGTACGAGCAGTGGCTGGCCCGCTGGCCGCGCCCCGCGGACCTGGCCGCCGAGGAACCCGGCGAGGCCGTCCGGGCCTGGGGCCGCCTCGGCTACCCCCGCCGGGCCCTGCGGCTGCACGGCGCCGCCCAGGCCATAGCGGAACGCCACGGCGGGGAGGTCCCGAGCGACCACGCCCAGCTCATCGCCCTGCCCGGCATCGGCGAGTACACCGCGGCGGCCGTCGCCTCCTTCGCCTACGGCCAGCGCCATGCCGTGCTGGACACCAATGTGCGCCGCGTCCTCGCCCGTGCGTCGACCGGGGTGCAGTACCCGCCGAACGCGACCACGGCCGCCGAGCGCCGGCTGGCGCGGGCCCTGCTCCCCGTGGAGGAGGCGACCGCCGCCCGCTGGGCCGCCGCCTCGATGGAGCTCGGCGCCCTCGTCTGCACGGCTCGCAACGAGGACTGCGGTCGCTGCCCGATCGCCGACCGCTGCGCCTGGCGGCTGGCCGGCAAACCGGCGCACGAGGGCCCGGCCCGCCGCGGGCAGTCCTACGCGGGCACCGACCGCCAGGTGCGGGGGCGGCTGCTCGCCGTGCTGCGCGAGGCGACCTCCCCGGTGCCGCAGTCCGTCCTGGACACGGTCTGGCACGAGCCCGTGCAGCGCGCCCGCGCCCTGGACGGGCTGGTCGCGGACGGGCTGGTCGAGCCGCTCGACGGGGGCCGCTACCGGCTCCCCTCGGGGCGCCCGGCGACGCGGTAGGCCGCCCCGGGCCGCCCGCCGAGCGGCCCGGGCACGCCGTGCGCAGCGCTCCTCCCGGGCCCCGGCGGCCACCCGCCGGGACCCGAGCCGAGCGGCCGCTCCCGCGTCCGCGACCTGGACCGTTACACAACCGATGGGTGGCCGTGCGCCGACCGACGGCTGCCCCGCACAGCCCCGTGACAGACCCCCCGTAGCTTCTGTGGGGCACGGACAACGGGGCTTGACGGGGACACGGAGGCGGATCGGCATGGCGCACGGCGAGGTGCTCGGGTTCGAGGAGTACGTACGCACGCGGCAGGAGGCCCTGCTGCGCAGTGCACGCCGGCTCGTGCCCGACCCGGTGGATGCCCAGGACCTGCTGCAGACCGCACTGGTCCGCACCTACGGCCGCTGGGAGGGGATATCGGACAAGTCCCTCGCGGACGCCTACCTCCGCCGCGTCATGATCAACACCCGTACCGAGTGGTGGCGCGCCCGCAAGCTGGAGGAGGTCCCGACCGAGCAGCTGCCGGACGCCAGCGTGGAGGACGGCAGCGAGCAGCGCGCCGACCGCGCCCTGCTGCTGGACCTGCTCGACGCCCTCGCCCCGAAGCAGCGCAGCGTCGTGGTGCTGCGGCACTGGGAGCAGCTGAGCACCGAGGAGACCGCCGACGCCCTGGGCATGTCGCCGGGTACGGTGAAGAGCACGCTGCACCGGGCGCTCGCCAAGCTCCGCCAGGAACTGGAGGCGCGGGACCGGGACGCCCGCGCCCTGGAGCGCGCGGAGACGCGGCGTATCCACCGGCAGGGCGGACGGGAGCAGGAGCGGTGCGCGGCCTGAGAGGCACGGACGGCGAGGCGGAGAGCGGGACCGGAGCGAGGAAGGCGGCCGGCGCGGTGGTGACCGCGCTGGTCGCCCTCGCCGTGCTGGCGGCGGGCTGCTCGGCCGGCGGCTCGGGGCTCCAGGACGAGGGCGAGGCGCCGGACGCGCCGACGAAGGGCACGCCGTCGCCGGGGCCCTCGTCGAGCACGGGCCTGTTCGCCCAGGCGGTGGACGCGGCCGCGCTGCTGAAGGCCGACCCGGAGGTCAGCGCCCGGGTCAAGGCCGATCTGCGGCCCTGCGCCGCGGACTCCTACCCGGTGGACACCTCCTACGGGATGCTGACCGGCGGCAGCTCCCCCGATGTCGTGGTCAACGTCATGACCTGCGGCGACGCGGTCGGCCTCGCCACCTATGTGTACCGTGCGGACGGGGGGCGCTACGAGAACGTCTTCGCCGTGGAGGAGCCCGCCGTGTACGCGGCCATCGACCGCGGCGACCTGGTGGTGACCAAGCAGGTGTACGCCTCGGGCGACCCGGTGGCGGAGCCCTCCGGCGAGGAGGTCACCACCTACCGCTGGTCGGCGGGGAAGTTCGCGCAGGAGTACTGGGTGCGCAACGAGTACAGCCGGTCCGTCGGCGGCGGCGAGGGCGTCGCCTCGGCGGAGACACCGACCCCCGCGGAGGACTGACCGCCGCTCCGCCCGCGCACCGGGCGTGCGGAACCCATCACGACACGGCGACCGGGCGGACCGGTCGGGAACGAGAGCTGACGGATGGCCGAGACCCATGTCCTGTTCGTCGAGGACGACGACGTCATCCGCGAGGCGACCCAGCTCGCCCTGGAGCGGGACGGCTTCGCGGTGACGGCCGTGCCCGACGGGCTCTCGGGGCTGGAGGCCTTCCGCGCCGACCGGCCCGACATCGCGCTGCTCGACGTGATGGTGCCGGGCCTGGACGGAGTGAGCCTGTGCCGCCGGATCCGCGACGAGTCGACCGTGCCCGTGATCATGCTCTCGGCCCGTGCGGACGCCATCGACGTGGTGCTCGGCCTGGAGGCCGGGGCCGACGACTACGTGACCAAGCCCTTCGACGGCGCCGTCCTCATGGCGCGCATCCGGGCGGTGCTGCGCCGCTTCGGGCACGCCGCCGCCCTCGCGCCGGGGCAGGGGGGCCAGGGCGGCCCGCTGGTCTTCGGAGAGCTGGAGGTGGACACCGAGGGCATGGAGGTGCGCCGCGGGGGTGCTCCCGTGGGGCTGACGCCCACCGAGATGCGGCTGCTGCTGGAGTTCTCCACCGCGCCCGGCACGGTGCTGTCGCGGGACCGGCTGCTGGAGCGCGTCTGGGACTACGGCTGGGGCGGTGACACACGCGTCGTCGACGTCCATGTCCAGCGGCTGCGCGCGAAGATCGGACAGGACCGCATCGAGACGGTCCGCGGCTTCGGCTACAAGCTCAAAGGGTGAGCACCCGGCCCATGATCCGTCCCGACCTGCGCACCGGCGTCCGGTGGAAGATCAGCGTCGCCATCGCGGCCGTCGGCGCGCTGATCGCGGTGGCCCTGAGCCTGGTGGTGCACAACGCGGCCCGGGTCTCGATGCTCGACAACGCCCGCGACGTCCAGATCGACCGGATCCTGCTGGCCCAGCGCTGGTACGAGTCGTCCAAGAACCGGGACCCGCGCTTCAACAGCAGGATCAACGACCCCGCGCTCCCCGCGGAGCTGCGCCGCCTGGTCCGGGACGGGCGGCGCGGCAGCTACGTCGACGACGAGGGGGACACCCCCGAGATCTGGGCCGCCGTGCCGCTGGCGGGCGGGGACGTGCTCTCCCTGCGGACCGAGTTCACCGGCCGCAGCGCGACCGTGCTGAAGGACCTGGACCGGGCGCTGATCATCGGCTCGGTGGCGGTGGTCTTCGGCGGCTCCGCGCTCGGGGTCCTGATCGGCGGCCAGCTCTCGCGCCGGCTGCGCAAGGCCGCCTCCGCCGCCCGCAACGTGGCGCGGGGGGACACCGGGGTACGGGTACGGGAGGCCATCGGCGGCATCGTCAGGGACGAGACCGACGACCTGGCGCGGGCGGTGGACTCGCTGACCGACGCGCTCCAGGCGCGCATCGACGCGGAGCGCCGGGTGACCGCGGACATCGCCCATGAGCTGCGTACTCCGGTCACCGGGCTGGTGACGGCGGCGGAGCTGCTGCCGCCCGGGCGCCCCAGCGAGCTGGTGCGGGACCGGGCGCAGGCGCTGCGCACGCTGGTGGAGGACGTGCTGGAGGTCGCCCGGCTGGACGGCGCGTCGGAGCGGGCGGAGCTCCAGGAGATCCTGCTCGGCGAGTTCACCGCCCGCCGGGTGACCGCCCTGCATCCGGACGCGGTGGTGCGGGTGGTCCACGAGTCGTGGGTGTCCACCGACCCGCGCCGCCTGGAGCGGATCATCGGCAACCTGGTGACCAATGCCGTGAAGTACGGCGTGGACCCGGTGGAGGTCACGGTGGAGGGCCGGGTGGTCCGGGTGCGCGACCACGGTCCGGGGTTCCCCCCGGCGCTGCTGCGCGAGGGCCCGAGCCGCTTCCGCACCGGGGCGCGGGACCGCGCGGGGACCGGGCACGGGCTGGGGCTGACCATCGCGGCGGGCCAGGCGCGGGTCCTCGGGGCGCGGCTGACCTTCCGCAACGCCGCGGCGGAGGGGGTGGCGCCGCACGGCGAGGCGGGCGGGGCGGTCGCGGTGCTGTGGCTGCCGGAGCAGGCGCCGACGGTCACGGGCAGCTTCCCGCTCCCGGTGGTCCCGGAGGGGCCCCCGCGACGCCGGCGGCGGCCCTGGAACCGGGGGTGAGGCCGGTTCCGGGGCCGCCGGGGTCCCGGTGCGGTGACCGGGCGGGGTGCGCCGGGGGGCTGCGTCGCGCGGTGCGTCAGATGGTGACGCCGACGGAGCGCAGGAAGCTGGCCGGGTTCAGCGCGGAGCCGTAGTTCGGGGTGGTGCGGATCTCGAAGTGCAGGTGCGGACCGGAGGAGTTGCCGGTGTTGCCGGACTTGGCGATCGTCTGGCCGGTCTTGACCTTGGAGCCGGGCTTCACGTTGATCTTCGACAGGTGCGCGTACTGCGAGTACTTGCCGTTGGCGTGCTTGATCACGACGGCGTTGCCGTAGGCGGGGCCGTCGCCGCCGCCGTTGGGGCCGGCCTTGACGACGGTGCCGGCGTGGGCCGCCTTGACCGGGGTGCCGACCGGGACGGCGAAGTCCTGGCCGGAGTGCTTGCTGGCCCACATCGAGCCGCCCTGGGCGAAGCTCGCGGTCAGCGTGTACTTGGCGACCGGCTTGACCCAGGAGGCCTTCTTCGCGGCGGCCTTCTTCTTGGCGGCGGCCTTGGCGGCCGCGGCCTTGGCGGCGGCGCCGGCCTGGGCCTCGGCCTGGGCGGCCACGGCGGAGGCGGCGCTCGCGGCGAGGGGCTTGACCGCCGTGCCCGCGTCTGCGGAGGCGACACCCGCACCGGCTCCGACGACCATCACGGCGCCCATTCCGGCGGCCACGACGGCACCACGGGTACGGAGCACGGACGGGCGGAGACGGTGGATCATGGTGCGCTTCGACATACGGGAAACCTCCGGGCATGAATGGACCCGGCGTGCTCGCCGGGCTGGCCCCACCTTGGTAACCCGTCCACCCAAGTCGCCTCAAATGCCTCAACTACGACATCAGGTCGTAGAGAGGGCGAGGGAAATCGGACTCTTGACGCACCGGACACCCCCCGCCCGAAGCCCCGAAGAACGAACCGGGATGTCCGGATTGGATCAGGTTTAGCCGCATGTCGGGGCCCAGCAGCGGCACCTTCGGCCCGTGCGCCCGCCGGACGTGGCACCCGGGGCCCGCAGGGCCGGCACCACCGGAGGCCCGACCCCCCGGAAGAGCACCGGAGTCCCGCACTATTCCATCTAGTAGGTCCGTTTCGTCCTGTGCGCCTTGTCACGGGCGAAGCGCCCCACGGAGGCTCGAAAGGTGACCCGGGCCACGCGGAACCGCCGTTCGGGTGAGGCCAACGCGCGCCCGTTTTGCACCATTTGGGAGTGACCGGTGCCACATGGCGCAACGCCCCGCGGCATGCTTCCGCGGCACGGGGGTGTGCGGGATCCTCCGGTGCCATGAGCAGACCCCCCGAACCCGCGCGCCACCGCCCCTCCGCCCTGCGCCGCGCCGGGGCCCTGGCCGCCGTCGCGGCCCTCGCCTGCACCCTCCTCGCCTGGGGCCCGCCCGCCGGGGCGGGCCCCTCCGACACCGGGCTCAAGGGCGCCCTGGACGAGATCCTCACCGACCCCCGGCTCGACGGGGGCTCCGTGAGCGTCGTCGTCGCCGATGCCGCCACCGGCGAGCGCCTCTACCGGCGCGACGCGGGTGACCGGCTGATGCCCGCCTCCACCACCAAGATCGCCACATCGCTCGCCGCCATGGCCCTGCTCGGGCCCGGCCACCGCTGGACCACCCGGGTACTGGCGAGCGGCCACCGCCACGGCTCGACCCTGCACGGGGACCTGTACCTGCGGGGCGACGGCGACCCGACGATGCTCGCCGCGGACTACGAGCGGCTGGCCGCGGACGTGGCCGCCGCCGGCATCCGCCGTGTGACGGGCCGGATCCTCGCGGACGACACCGCCTTCGACGGCGTCCGGCTGGGCCGCTCCTGGGCGGCCGAGGACGAGTCCGCGTACTACTCCGCGCCGGTCTCCGCCCTGACGCTGGCCCCCGACACCGACTACGACGCCGGGACCGTCCTGGTGGAGGCCCGTCCGGGCGCCCGGCCCGGAGACCCGCCGCGGGTCTCCCTGACGCCGCCCACCGGGCATGTGCCCCTCGAGGTCACGGGCCGCACGGTCGACGAGGGCGGGGCCGACACCCTCACCGTCGACCGGCCGCACGGCGGCGCCACGATCACGGTGACGGGCACGATCCCCCTCGGGGCGCCCGCCACGAAGGAGTGGATCGCCGTGCGGGACCCGTCCGGCTACGCGGCCTCCGTCTTCGCGGAGTCCCTCGCCTCGCACGGTGTGCGGGTCCGGGGCACGACCCGGACCGGGCGGCCCACCCCGCCCGGCGCACGGGTGCTGGCCTCCCACCGCTCCATGCCGCTGTCCCAGGTGATGCACCCGTTCATGAAGCTGTCGAACAACATGCACGCCGAGGCCCTGGTGAAGACCATCGGCCGCGTACGGGCGGGCGAGGGGAGCTGGGCGGCCGGACTCTCCGAGGTGCGGGCCCACCTCGCGGAGCGGGGCGTCCGCACCGCCACCGTGCGCCAGGCCGACGGCTCGGGCCTGTCCCGGATGAACCTCTTCCCCGCCGAGGAGCTCACCACCCTGCTCCTCGCGGTGCGCGACGCCCCCTGGTACGCGCAGTGGTCGGCCTCCCTGCCCGTGGCCTGCGCACCCGACCGGGCCGTGGGCGGGACCCTGCGCTCGCGGATGTGCTCGACACCGGCCGCGCTCAACGCCCGGGCCAAGACCGGCTCACTCACCGGTGCCTCCGCCCTGTCCGGCACGGTCACCGACGCCGGGGGGCGGGAGCTGGTGTTCGGCATCCTGCTCAACGACTACCTGGCCCCCTCGGTGAAGAGCGTGGAGGACGCGATCGTGGTCCTGCTCGCCTCCTCGGACACGGCGGCCGGCCGAATCGGGGCGGTCCGCCCGCCCGCCGCGCGCGAGGGCGGCGCCGAGGACGGGCTGGAGTGCTCCTGGCGCAAGCCGGCCTCCTGCTGAGCCGGGCCCGCGCACACGGAAGGGCCTGGCCCGGACACCCCTCCAGGGGTGTCCGGGCCAGGCCCTCCGACCGTGTCTCAGGCGTGCCCCGGCGGGCCGCTCACGCGTCCTTGGAGAGGTTCGGCCCGCTGCCGCCGGCCGCCTGCTCGATCGGCGGGACGTCCGGCAGGGCCGACTTCTCCTCGCCGCGGAAGGTGAACTTCTTCTCCTCGCCCTCGCCCTCGGTGTCCACGACCACGATGTGACCGGGGCGCAGCTCGCCGAAGAGGATCTTCTCCGAGAGCACGTCCTCGATCTCGCGCTGGATCGTCCGGCGCAGCGGCCGGGCGCCCAGCACCGGGTCGTAGCCCCGCTTGGCGAGCAGCTGCTTGGCCGAGGAGCTGAGCTCGATGCCCATGTCCCGGTCCTTCAGACGCTCGTCGACCTTGGCGATCATCAGGTCGACGATCTGGATGATGTCCTCCTGCGAGAGCTGGTGGAACACCACGGTGTCGTCGACACGGTTGAGGAACTCCGGCCGGAAGTGCTGCTTGAGCTCCTCGTTGACCTTCGCCTTCATCCGCTCGTAGCCGGTCTTGACGTCGCCCTGGGCGGCGAAGCCCAGGTTGAAGCCCTTGGAGATGTCCCGGGTCCCGAGGTTGGTCGTCATGATGATGACCGTGTTCTTGAAGTCCACGACCCGGCCCTGGGAGTCGGTCAGGCGACCGTCCTCCAGGATCTGGAGCAGGGAGTTGAAGATATCGGGGTGGGCCTTCTCGACCTCGTCGAAGAGGACGACGGAGAACGGCTTGCGGCGCACCTTCTCGGTGAGCTGGCCGCCCTCCTCGTAGCCCACGTAGCCGGGGGGCGAACCGAAGAGGCGGGAGACCGTGTGCTTCTCGCTGAACTCCGACATGTCGAGGGAGATCAGCGCGTCCTCGTCGCCGAAGAGGAACTCGGCGAGCGTCTTGGAGAGCTCGGTCTTACCGACACCCGAGGGGCCGGCGAAGATGAACGAGCCACCGGGGCGCTTCGGGTCCTTCAGGCCGGCCCGCGTACGGCGGATGGCCTGCGAGAGCGCCTTGATGGCGTCCTTCTGCCCGATGACCCGCTTGTGGAGCTCGTCCTCCATGCGCAGCAGACGCGAGGACTCCTCCTCGGTCAGCTTGAAGACCGGGATGCCGGTGGCCGTGGCGAGGACCTCGGCGATCAGCTCGCCGTCGACCTCGGCGACCACGTCCATGTCGCCGGCCTTCCACTCCTTCTCCCGCTTGGCCTTCGCCGCCAGCAGCTGCTTCTCCTTGTCGCGGAGGGAAGCCGCCTTCTCGAAGTCCTGGGAGTCGATCGCGGACTCCTTGTCCCGGCGGACGCCGGCGATCTTCTCGTCGAACTCGCGCAGGTCCGGCGGCGCGGTCATCCGGCGGATGCGCATCCGCGAGCCGGCCTCGTCGATGAGGTCGATCGCCTTGTCCGGCAGGAAGCGGTCCGAGATGTACCGGTCGGCCAGGGTGGCGGCCTGGACCAGCGCCTCGTCGGTGATGGAGACCCGGTGGTGCGCCTCGTAGCGGTCGCGCAGGCCCTTGAGGATCTCGATGGTGTGCGGGAGCGAGGGCTCCGCGACCTGGATCGGCTGGAAGCGGCGCTCGAGGGCCGCGTCCTTCTCCAGGTGCTTGCGGTACTCGTCCAGCGTGGTGGCGCCGATGGTCTGGAGCTCACCGCGGGCCAGCATCGGCTTGAGGATGCTGGCGGCGTCGATCGCGCCCTCGGCGGCGCCCGCACCCACCAGGGTGTGGAGCTCGTCGATGAACAGGATGATGTCGCCGCGGGTGCGGATCTCCTTGAGCACCTTCTTCAGGCGCTCCTCGAAGTCACCGCGGTAGCGGGAGCCGGCGACCAGGGCGCCCAGGTCCAGGGTGTAGAGGTGCTTGTCCTTGAGGGTCTCGGGCACCTCGCCCTTGACGATGGCCTGCGCCAGGCCCTCGACGACCGCCGTCTTGCCGACGCCGGGCTCGCCGATGAGCACGGGGTTGTTCTTGGTGCGGCGGGACAGCACCTGCATGACCCGCTCGATCTCCTTCTCGCGCCCGATGACCGGGTCGAGCTTGGACTCGCGGGCCGCCTGGGTGAGGTTCCGGCCGAACTGGTCGAGGACGAGGGAGGTCGAGGGCGTGCCCTCGGCCGGGCCGCCCGCGGTGGCGGCCTCCTTGCCCTGGTACCCGGAGAGCAGCTGGATGACCTGCTGCCGCACCCGGTTGAGATCGGCGCCCAGCTTCACGAGGACCTGGGCGGCCACGCCCTCGCCCTCGCGGATCAGGCCGAGCAGGATGTGCTCGGTGCCGATGTAGTTGTGGCCCAGCTGGAGGGCCTCCCGGAGCGACAGCTCCAGGACCTTCTTGGCACGGGGCGTGAAGGGGATGTGCCCGGACGGGGCCTGCTGGCCCTGGCCGATGATCTCCTCCACCTGCTGGCGGACCGCCTCGAGCGAAATCCCGAGGCTCTCCAGGGCCTTAGCGGCGACACCCTCACCCTCGTGGATAAGGCCCAGGAGGATGTGCTCGGTGCCGATGTAGTTGTGGTTGAGCATCCGGGCTTCTTCCTGAGCCAGGACGACAACCCGCCGCGCGCGGTCGGTGAACCTCTCGAACATCGTTAATCGCTCCTCAGAGCGGTCAGGCAGTAAGGGGTCGGTCCCCTCCCTGTCCTTCCGCAGCTTAGTCCCGCAAGCGGGGACCGCTCATTCCAACTGCCGACACCCGTCTGTGGCCTCCTGACCCCTGAACGCCGACAACTGCTCCAACCCGATGGTGCGAGACGATGTTCCCGCAGGCCAGGCACATACGCTCGCCACCAGTACGCCGATGGCGAACGTGGGACGGCCCGGCGAGCGTGTCGCCCCTCCCCACTAGGAATGTCTTACCCGCCGCCACCGACAGTCCATGCGGCGCACCCCCGTTCCCTCAGCTACGGGCGAACAACCTTGCGCCGTTCACCCCCCGCGGACCCTGCCCGATCCGACACACTGTGCGATGTCGCACACACCCTGTGTGACGTCCCGGAGGGTCGAGGAGTTCCCGGATCATGGCCGCAACCGTCCCGCCCGCCGTCCCGCACCCCCGCGCGTCCGCCGAGGACGGCGCGGCGGACTGGTACCGCACGGCGCTCGGCTGGGACGCGGTGGCCGGACCACCCGTCCAGCTGCTGACCGGCGCCGTCTTCGACGTGCTGGAGCTGCCGCTCGACGCCGGGGCCGCGCTGCTCGCGCGCGGGCCCGCGACGGGGCCCGCCGCCGCGGCCGGGGACCGGATGCGGCTGCTGACGGCCGCCGGGACGGCGGACGAGCTGCCGTCCCTGCTGGAGTGGCTGGACTGGGGCGGCGTGGACCTGGACCTCGCCTCCGTGGGGGCGGGCGGGCGGATCACCGCTCCACCGCCGCCCGGGCAGGCCGCCCGCGGGGAGCACCGCTGGCTGCGCCCGCCCGTGGCAGGACGCCGGGCGCAGCTCCCGGCCCTCAGCGGACTCGGGGGCAGGGCGGACGGCCCCGACCTGGTCCGGCTGGTGGCCGCGGCGGCCGCCGAGTGCCACCGGGTCCGGCTGCTGCGCGCGGTGCGCGCCCGTGCCGGAGGGACGGGGATTCAGCCGTTGGCCTTCTCGTAGGCCTCGCGCACGGCGGCGGGGACACGGCCGCGGTCGTTGACCTCGTAGCCGTTCGCCTTCGCCCATGCGCGGATTTCCGCGGTGTCCTTGTTGCCACCCGCCGCCGCACGGCCCTTGCCCCGGCCCGCCGCGGCGCGACCGCCGGTTCGCCGGCCGTTCTTCGCGTAAGGCTCCAGCAGTGTCCGGAGCTTGTCCGCATTGGCGGTGGTGAGGTCGATCTCGTAGGTCTTGCCGTCCAGAGCGAACGTCACGGTCTCGTCCGCCTCGCCGCCGTCGAGGTCGTCGACAAGAAGGACCTGAACCTTCTGCGCCACCGGATTTCCTTTCATCGAAAAATGCAGTACGCGGAAAGGAAACCGCTTTTCCGTGGAAAACACAAACCCTCGGCCGAGGTTCAGAACCACGAGAACGCGGGAAACGTACGCGATTCGGACATAGGGTTCGCTGCTTCCCTCCGGCCCATGCTGCCCTCACAGGTGCAGAAGCATGCGGCTGTTGCCCAGGGTGTTCGGCTTCACTCGTTCGAGCCCCAGGAACTCCGCGACGCCCTCGTCATAGGAACGCAGCAGCTCGGCGTAGACATCGGTGTCGACGGGGGTCTGGGACTCCCCGATCTCGACGAAGCCGTGCTTCCCGAAGAAGTCCACCTCGAAGGTCAGGCAGAATACGCGGCGCACCCCCAGCCAGCGCGCCGTCTGCAGGAGCTTGCCGAGCACCCGGTGGCCGACGCCGTGCCCGCGGAACTCCGGGTCGACCGCCAGGGTGCGGACTTCGGCGAGGTCCTCCCACATCACGTGCAGGGCGCCGCAGCCCACCACCTTCGCGTCCTCGTCGCGTTCCGCGACCCAGAACTCCTGGATGGCCTCGTAAAGAGTGACCGTCGCTTTGTCGAGCAGGATGCCTTCACTCACGTACGGATCGACCAGTCGCCGCACGTCGGGGACATCGCCGGTCCTGGCCCGCCGGATGGTGACGGCATTTGCTGCGGCATAAGGCATGGCGCGACGCTATCGCCCCGTCCCGCCCGCCCCGTCGGCGGCCTCGCCGTCCTCGCCGGGTTCGCCTCCCGCCGCGCCTTCGGCGTCTTCGCCGCCCGCGTCGCCCAGATCTCCCTGGAGGATGCGCATCGCCGCGCGCAGCGTCTCCCGCTGCTCCGGCGACATCATCCCGAAGAAGGCGACGAGAGCGGCCGCGGGGTTGTCGCTCTGGGCCCAGGCTTCGTTCATCAGCGCCGCCGCGTAGGCGGCGCGTGTGGAGACGGCGGTATACCGATAGGCGCGGCCGTCGACTTCGCGGCGCACCCAGCCCTTCTGATGGAGATTGTCCATAACCGTCATGACGGTCGTGTAGGCGATGGACCGGTCCTTCTGGAGGTCCTCCAGGACTTCCCGGACGGTGACCGGCCGGTTCCATCGCCAGACGCGGGTCATGACGGCGTCTTCGAGCTCTCCCAATTGGCGGGGCACATTGCCACCATAGTGGGAGGAAGTCCGGCAGCGGGCCATTGACGGAGGAGGCATCGAAAAGGACGCACGGCGCGTGAGTGCCGTGCGTCCTTCGGTGTCGCGTCGGGTGCCCGCCGGGCGGGCCGCCCCGCTCAGGCGTCGGTGCCGGGCTGCCGCGCGGACTCCGCGCGGCTCAGGGCGGCGTCCACCGCCGCGTCCTCCTTGGCCTTGTTGGGGCCGCCCTGGCTCTTGACGATCGTCACCACCAGGCCGATGAAGAACGCGGCCATCACCACCGGGGGCACGAGCGCGGAAACGTAGTCCATGGCGTCCAGGGTAGCGAGGCCCCCTCCGTGCGAACCGGCCGGGCCCGCCGGGCGGCGCCCGGCGCGGCGCGCCCGGTCAGCCGGCGGCGCGGGTGCCGGAGGGCGGCGGGGTGGGCTTGCGGCGCGGCGGGAAGACCTCGGAGGGCTTGGGAACCGGGGGCGTGGGGCGCTCTCCGGGGGTGGGGCGCTCCCCCGGGGTGGGGCGGGGCCGTGGAGCCTGCGGGGAGGGCTTGCGCGGCTCGTCGGCCGCGCGGCCCCCGGGGAGCGCCAGGAGCCGGCCCCGGCGGCGACCGGAGGGCTCGGGCGCGGCGGGCTCGGGGCCGGAGGCGCGCGGCGCGGGGCCGGAGACGGGTAGGGGCGCGGAGGCGGGTACGGGCGCGGGGCCCTGCGCCAGCCGGTCGCGCACGGCCTGCTCGGCGAGCGAGAGGCAGCGCCGGAGCACGGCCGCGGCCTCGGGGTCGCCGGAGAGGGGCCGCAGGGCCGCCAGGTCCTCGGCCGCCGGCTCGTACCCGGCCGCCAGGGCCTCCTGGAGCAGCTCCAGATAGGTGGAGGCCGCCCCGGGCAGGGCGCGGCGGTAGCGGGCGAGGTCGGCGGCCAGGAACGCCCGCTGCCGGGCTGACTCGCGCACCGCCTCGTCCACGGCGTCGGCCAGGCGCAGACAGGCGCGGGCGTCCTCGGCGGGGAGCGGGACGGGATGGAGGGCGGCGGCGAGGGCGCGGCGGAGCACTCGCAGCTCGTCCGCACCGAAGGCCATGCCGCCGTGGGGTCCGTGTGGCGTGGGCATGAGGCCGACCATACGAGCCGATCGGCCGTATTCCGCCTAATGGTACGAAAGGGGGCGTTGCGTGGGGGCTCTCCGGGCCCCCGGTGCCGCGGGGGAAGCGGCCCCGGCGGCCGTGTACGCCCCCGGGACCGCGCAGGCGCGCCGCGGGGCGCGCCCCCGTCACATCCGCGAGACGTTCCGCTCGTAGACCAGGCGCAGGCCGATCAGGGTGAGCCAGGGCTCGTGCTCGTCGATCACCGAGGACTCGCCCAGCACCATCGGGGCCAGGCCGCCGGTGGCGATGACCGTCACCTCGTCCGGGTCGTCCGCGAGCTCCCGCTTCATGCGCTGCACCACGCCGTCGACCTGGCCGGCGAAGCCGTAGACGATGCCGGCCTGCATGGCCTCCACCGTGTTCTTGCCGATCACGCTGCGCGGGCGGGCCAGCTCGATCTTGCGGAGCTGGGCGCCCCTGACCCCCAGGGCCTCGACGGAGATCTCGATGCCGGGCGCGATCACCCCGCCCGCGTACTCCCCGCGGGCGCTGACCGCGTCGAAGGTCGTCGCGGTGCCGAAGTCGACCACGATCGCCGGGCCGCCGTAGAGGTCGACGGCCGCGACCGCGTTGATGATGCGGTCGGCGCCCACCTCCTTGGGGTTGTCCATGAGGATCGGTACGCCGGTCTTGATTCCGGGCTCCACCAGCACCGCGGGCACGTCCCCGTAGTAGCGCCGGGTGACCTCGCGCAGCTCGTGCAGGACGGACGGCACGGTGGAGCAGATGGCGATGCCCTCGATGCCCTCGCCGAGTTCGTCGCCCAGCAGCGGGTGCATGCCCATCAGCCCCTGGAGCAGCACCGCGAGCTCGTCCGCGGTGCGGCGCGAGTCGGTGGAGATGCGCCAGTGCTCGACGATGTCCTCGCCGTCGAAGAGCCCCAGGACGGTGTGGGTGTTGCCGACGTCGATGGTGAGCAGCATCAGGACTCGACCTCGCGGAGGTCGAGGCCGATGTCCAGGATCGGCGAGGAGTGGGTGAGGGCGCCCACCGCGAGGAAGTCCACGCCCGTCTCGGCGTAGGCCCGGGCGTTGTCCAGGGTGAGGCGGCCGGAGGACTCCAGGACGGCGCGGCCCGCGGCCAGGGTGACGGCCTCCTCCGTCTCGGCCGGGGTGAAGTTGTCCAGCAGGATCAGGTCGGCACCCGCGTCCAGGACCTCGCGGACCTGGTGGAGGGTGTCCACCTCGACCTCGACCGGGACGTCCGGGAAGCGGTCGCGCACCGCCTTGAACGCCTCCGCCACCCCTCCGGCGGCCACCACGTGGTTGTCCTTCACCAGGGCCGCGTCGGAGAGCGACATCCGGTGGTTCGCCCCGCCCCCGCAGCGCACGGCGTACTTCTCCAGCGCACGCAGCCCGACCGTGGTCTTGCGGGTGTCGCGGACCTTCGCGCCCGTGCCCTCCAGGGCGTCGGCCCACGCCCGGGTGGCCGTGGCGATGCCGGAGAGCCGGCACAGCAGGTTGAGCGCGCTGCGCTCGCCGGTCAGCAGCTCCCGGGTGCCGGCGGTGACGGAGAGCAGCTTCTGGCCCGCCTCGACGCGGTCCCCGTCCTCGACATGGCGTTCCACCTCGAAGTCGGTGGTGCAGACGATGGACAGGATCGCCTCGGCGACCCGCAGGCCCGCCACCGTCCCGGCCTCGCGGGCCGTGAAGTCGCCGGTCGCCACCGCGTCCTCGGGGACCGTGGCCACGCTGGTGACGTCCACGCCTCCGTCGAGGTCCTCCTCGACGGCCAGGTGGGCGATGTCCTCGATCTGCACCGGGTCGAGGCCGGAGGCGGCGAGGAGCTCGGCGAGCGCGGGGTCCAGGCCGCTCTCGGGGACCTCGTCGGCACAGCCGCAGCCGTCGCCGCAGCCCGTGCCGGCGGCGGTGCCGCCGATCTGGATCAGCGGGACGTCCACGGGCTCGGGACGTTCTTCGGGCGTGGTCACGGTTGCGTCTCCCTGGGGGTGGAGGTCGGGGCCGGGGGCGCGGAGGAGCCTCCCGGCGGTACGGGCAGGACGGGCGGGAACGCCTCGGAGCCGGTGCGGGCGGCGACCGGGCGGCGGTAGGACGGGAGGCGCAGCACCAGATGGCGGCGCCAGGCGGAGTCGTCCCGGTCCGGGTGGTCCTCGCGCCAGTGGCAGCCGCGCGTCTCGGCGCGCTCGCGGGCGGCGGCCACCAGGACGCGGGAGACCATCAGCAGGTTCGTCGCCTCCCAGGACTCGACACCCGGTTCGGCGGACTTGCCGGTGGAGCCGGCTTCCTCGGCGGCCTGCCGGGAGAGCGACTCCAGCCCGGCGGCCGCCTCGTCGAGGCTGGCGGCCGTCCGGATGACGCCCGCGCCCCGGGTCATGACCCGCTGGATCTCCCGCCGGGCCTCCGGGGCGAGCAGCGGCACCCGCTCGCCGCCCGCCACCGGCGGCCCGACCGGGCCCGGGGCGACGGCGGCGGCGATCCGCTCGGCGAAGACGAGGCCCTCCAGCAGGGAGTTGGAGGCCAGGCGGTTGGCGCCGTGGACCCCCGTGCAGGCGACCTCGCCGCAGGCGTAGAGGCCGGGGACCGTCGTCCGGCCGTCGAGGTCGGTGCGCACGCCGCCGGAGGCGTAGTGGGCCGCGGGCGAGACGGGGACGGGCTCGGTGACGGGGTCGATGCCGTGCGCGCGGCAGGCCGCGAGGATCGTCGGGAAGCGCTGCTCCCACATGGCGGCGCCGAAGTGCGTCGCGTCCAGGAACATGTGCTCGGCGCCCTGCTCGTGCATCCGGCGCATGATGCCCTTGGCGACCACGTCGCGCGGGGCCAGCTCCGCGAGCTCGTGCCGGCCGAGCATGAACCGGACGCCGTCGGCGTCGACCAGGTGGGCGCCCTCGCCGCGCACGGCCTCCGAGACCAGCGGCTGCTGGCCCTCGCTGCCGGGGCCGAGGAAGAGCACGGTCGGGTGGAACTGCACGAACTCCAGGTCGGAGACCTCGGCCCCGGCCCGCAGGGCCAGTGCCACCCCGTCGCCTGTGGAGACGGCCGGGTTGGTGGTGGCGGAGAAGACCTGGCCCATGCCGCCGGTGGCGAGCACCACCACGGGGGCGTGCACGGCCCCGACGCCGTCGTGCTGCCCCTCGCCCATGACGTGGAGCGTGACACCGGCGGTGCGGCCCTCGGCGTCGGTGAGCAGGTCGAGCACGAGGGCGTTCTCGATGGTGCGCAGGCCCTGCTCGCGCACCGCGTCGACCAGGGCGCGGGAGATCTCCGCGCCGGTGGCGTCGCCGCCCGCGTGCGCGATGCGGCGGCGGTGGTGGCCGCCCTCGCGGGTGAGTTCGATCGCGCCGGAGGAGGGGTCCGTGTCGAAGCGGGCGCCGGTGCCTATCAGCCGGCGCACGGCTCCGGGTCCCTCGGTGACCAGGACGCGCACCGCCTCCTCGTCGCACAGGCCGGCGCCGGCCACGAGGGTGTCCTGCAGGTGCTGCTCGGGGCTGTCGCCCTCGCCGAGGGCGGCGGCGATGCCGCCCTGGGCCCAGCGGGTGGACCCGTCGTCCAGGCGGGCCTTGGTGACCACGACGGTGCTCAGTCCGCGGGCGGCGCAGCGCAGCGCGACGGTCAGCCCCGCCACCCCGGAGCCCACGACGACGACGTCGGCCTCGATGGCCCACCCGGGGGCGGGGGCGGCCAGCCGTATTCCGGTCACTGGGGGGCTCCGAAGGTCAGGGGGATGTTGTCGATCAGGCGGGTGCCGCCCACCTTCGCGGCCACGGCGAGGACGGCCTCGCCCGCGTGGTCGTCGGGGACCTCGGTGAAGGTGCCGGGGTCGACCAGCGCCAGGTAGTCCAGGACCAGGGGCGGCCGGGCGCCCGCCGCCTCGTCGAGCACCGCCCGGGCGGCGGCCCGCACGGCGTCCGCTCCGCCCGCGGGGGCGGCCCGCGCCACGGCGTGGGCGTCGGCCGCGGCCCGGGCCTCGCCCATCGCCGACAGGGCGGCGGCCCGCGCGGCCGCGCCGGGCACCGCCTCGGCCCGGGCGTGCAGGGCGTGCTGGGCCGCGAGGCGGTCGCGGGCGGCGAACAGGGCCCGGGACAGCGCCAGGGCGGTGGTGCGCTCGGCGGGCGAGAGGTAGGCGTTGCGGCTGGAGCGGGCCAGCCCGCCCTCCTCCCGGACGGTGGGGACCCCGACGACCTCCACGGGGAAGTTCAGGTCGCGGACCATCCGGCGGATCAGCGCCAGCTGCTGGGCGTCCTTCTGCCCGAAGAAGGCCGCGTCGGGGCCGGTGAGGTGGAGCAGCTTGGCCACCACGGTGAGCATGCCGTCGAAGTGCCCGGGGCGTGTCCGGCCCTCCAGCACCTCCCCCATCGGGCCCGCGGCGATGCGCACCTGCGGCTCGCCCCCGGGGTACACCTCGTCGACGGACGGGGCGAAGACCGCGTCCGCCCCGGCGGCGGCGGCCGTCCTGAGGTCGGCGTCGAGCGTGCGCGGGTAGCGGTCGAGGTCCTCGCCCGCGCCGAACTGGAGGGGGTTGACGAAGACGGTGACGAGGACGAAGCCCTCCTCGCCGACGTGCGCGCGGGCGGCCCGGACCAGTTCGGCGTGGCCCTCGTGGAGGGCGCCCATGGTCATGACCACGGCGGTGGTTCCGGCGGCGCGTCCCCGGAGGGTGCGGTGGAGCCCGGCGCGGGTGGGCAGCAGGTCCACGGTCCGGGCGGCGGCACGGTTCATCGCAGGTCCCCCTCCGCGAGGACGCCCAGCAGGTCTTCGGCGAGCTCCGGCTTGAGCATGCCGTGGGCGAGGGCGCGGTCCGCGGTGGTGCGGGCCATGGCCAGGTAGCCCGCCACGGCGCCCGGGGCGTGGCGGCGCAGCTCCTCGACGTGGGCGGCGACGGTGCCCGCGTCGCCCCGGGCGACCGGGCCCGTCAGGGCGGCGTCACCGGAGCGCAGGGCGTTGTCGAGGGCGGCGCCCAGCAGCGGGCCCAGCATCCGGTCCGGGGCGGAGACGCCCGCGGTGCGCAGCAGTTCCATGGACTGGGCGACGAGCGTGACGAGGTGGTTGGCCCCGAGGGCGAGGGCCGCGTGGTACAGCGGGCGGGCCTCCTCCCGGACCCACTCGGGCTCGCCGCCCATCTCGATGACCAGGGCCTCGGCGGCGAGCCGCAGCTCCTCGGGGGCGGTGACCCCGAAGGAGCAGCCCGCCAGCCGCTGGACGTCCACGGCCGTGCCGGTGAAGGTCATCGCCGGGTGGAGGGCGAGCGGGAGGGCGCCCGCGCGGGTCGCCGGGTCGAGCACCCGGGCGCCGAAGCGGCCGGAGGTGTGCACCAGGAGCTGCCCGGCACGCACCGCCCCGGTCTCCACCAGCCCCTCGACGAGCCCGGGCAGCGCGTCGTCGGGCACGGTGAGGAGCACCAGCTCGGCGCGTTCGAGGACCTCGGCGGGGGTGAGCAGCGGGACGTCGGGCAGCAGGGCGGCGGCCCTGCGGCGGGAGGCGTCCGACACCCCGGAGACGGCCACGGGCCGGTGGCCGGCGAGCGCGAGGGAGGCCGCGAGCGCCGGGCCGACGCGCCCGGCGCCGACCACCCCCACGGCCAGCCGGGCGGGGCGGTCCCGCGGATCGAGCGGTTCCTGTGCTGGTGTGGCGTTCACGCGGGGGCCTTCCGTTCCAGTCCGCGAGGGGTACCGGACGATTTCTCGTCACGATGCTACGCCAGCGCCCGCCGCGCTCTCCCCCGTTGTCCACAGGCTGTGGGCGATGATCGCACCGTGAGCGAGAGAAGTGAGCACGGCGAGCCCCGCACCCAGCAGGAGTCCCGGCAGGCCCGGACTCCCCTTCCCGGCACCCGGGGCGGTCCGCCGCCCGGCGGACCCGGCGCGCCGCGCGCGGGGGCGTCCCGCCCGGGGCCGGGCGGCGCGGTCCCCTCGCGCGGCGCTGCGGCCCCCGGGGCGCGCTCCGCGGCGGGCGGCGGCGGGGGCGGCGGCGGGGGCGGGGAGCCGGAAGGGGTCCGGCGCGCCGACCCGGCCGCCGGGGACGGCCCGGCGGGCGGCGGCGGAGCCGCGGAGGACGGCCCCCGGGACGGGCGCGCCCCCGCGGCGGACGGCCCGGCGGACGCGGACGGCCCCCGGGACGCGGACGACAGGGCACGCCATGTCGCCGCCTGGCGCGCCTCCACGCGCGTCCTGTGGCGCAGCTCCGCGGAGCGCACCGTGCGCGAGGGCCTGACCGCCCTGGCCGCCGGGGCCGCGGAGGTCTACGCCATGGACTCCCCGGTGGACCTCTACGGCGACGGCCCGGTCGCCGAACTGGAGCGGCGGACCGCGGCCCTGCTCGGGTTCCCCGCCGCCGTCCACTTCCCCACCGGCACGATGGCGCAGCAGGTGGCGCTGCGCTGCTGGGCGGGGCGCACCGGCAACCGGACGGTGGCGCTGCACCCGCTGTCCCATCCGGAGGTGCACGAGCGCTCGGCCCTGTCGGTCGTCGGCGGTCTGCGCACCGTCCACCCCACGCACGAGCCCCGCCTCCCCTCGGCGGAGGAGGTGCAGGAGCTGGAGGAGCCCTTCGGCACGCTGATGCTGGAGCTCCCGCTGCGGGACGCCGGGTTCGTGCTGCCGGAGTGGGACGACCTCGTGGCCACCGTCGGCGCCGCCCGGGAGCGGGACGCGGTGGTGCATGTGGACGGAGCCCGGCTGTGGGAGTGCGGCACGCACTTCGGGCGCCCGCTGGACGAGATCGCCGGCCTCGCGGACAGCGTCTACGTGTCCTTCTACAAGTCGCTGGGCGGACTGTCCGGGGCGGTGCTCGCGGGCCCGCACTCCCTCGTGGAGGAGGCCCGGGCCTGGCGCCACCGCTACGGCGGGCAGGTGTTCCAGCAGTACCCGGCCGCGCTGTCCGGGCTGGTCGGTCTGGAGCGGGAGCTGCCCCGCCTGCCGTCCTACGTGGCCCACGCCAGGACGGTGGCGGCCGCGCTGGGCGAGGGGCTGGCCGCCGCGGGCGTCCCCTGGCACCGCGTCAACCCGCCCGTGCCGCAGACCCACCAGTTCCAGGTGTGGCTGCCCGTCGAGGCGGACGCCGCGAACGCGGCCGCGCTGGCGCAGTCGGAGGAGACCGGGGTGACCCTCTTCCGGCGCTGGTTCCCGGACGGGCCGCCGGGGATGTGCCGCACCGAGGTGACGGTGTCCGCCGAGGGGCTGCGGTGGTCGGCCGGGGACGTCGGCGAGGCCGCGGCGGACTTCGCCCGCCGGCTGCCCTGAGCCCGGCCCGCCGCGCGCCGCCCGGGCGCGCCGCCGGCACGGCGGCGGACGGCCCCGTCAGCCTCCGTCCGCGCCGCCGTCCGCCGCCCGGTACCGCGCGCGGCGGGCCGCGCGGCGGGAGTCGAGCCAGGCGAGGAGCCGGCGCCCCTCCACCTCGCCGGGCCGCGGGGGCGCGGCCCCGCCCTCCAGGGCCGTCCGGCGGAGGTCGATCATGTGCTGGTGCATCGCGTTCACGGTGCCCACGCTGGCGCGGCGGGGCCGCCCGCGTCGCGCCGATTGACGCCCCCCGTCAAACGATGCGGCCGAAACGCCCTCGACGGCGCACGATGGGTGCCGTGAGCGTGACCATCGAGATCGCGGGCCTGGCGCCCGAGCGGATCGTCTTCGACATCTCCCCCCTGGCCGAGCTGGGCGTGGCGCTGCACGCGCTGACCGAGCCCGGCCACCACCCGGGGCTGCACGGCTGGGCCACCGCCACCTCCGCGGGGCTCAAGCCGGACCTCGCCGACCGGCTGTGCGAGGCCGACTTCCTGTGGCGGACGATCTTCTCCGATGTGTTCATGCCCTTCGCGGGGCTCACGGCGGCCGAGGGCGGGGGCCGTCCCGGGACGACGCTGGCGGAGGACCTCGACCTGCTCGACCGGCTGGACGACGAGCGCTTCGTGGCCGCCGCCCTGGAGTTCACCTGCGCCAGCCACTACTCGGCGGGCGGCTACTCCGCCCTGAGCGACGAGCGGCGGCGCAAGCAGGCACTCGACCTCGCGGCCACCCGCGGGCCCCGGCAACTGGACTTCACCCGGCGGCTGCTGGCAGACCCCGCCGCGGTGCGCTCCTGGGTCAGGCGGCTGTTCGAGGACTGCGACGAGGCCTTCTTCGCCGACACCTGGAGCCGCACCGCCGGGCGGCTTGCCGCGGACGCCCGCCGCAAGACGGACCTGCTGCGGCGCAAGGGCCTCGCCGAGACGCTGCACGCCGCCTCCCCGGCACTCGCCGTGGACGAGGACCGGGGCAGGATCACGGCCGACAAGCTCGCCCAGGGGCGCACCACGGCGGTGGACCCGGCCGTGGGGGCCGGGCTCACCCTGGTCCCCACCAGTTTCGGCTGGCCGCATCTGCTGGTGCTGCACGCCCCCGGCTGGCGGCCCGTGATCCACTACCCGGTCTCCGCGCCCGAGCTCACCGGCCCGGGCACGGTGCAGCTGCTGGAGCGGCGGATGGAGGCGCTGGCCCATCCGCTGCGGATGCGCCTGTGCCGCCATCTGGCCCGTGCCGCGCACACCACCGGCGAACTGGCCGAGACCTGCGGCATCACGGCCCCCGAGGTCTCCCGGCACCTGGCCGTGCTGAAGAAGGCGCAGCTGGTGACGACCCGCCGCCGCGGGCGCTATGTCCTGCACCAGCTGGACGTCGCCGCGGTGGCCCGGATCGGCAGCGACTTCCTGGAGACCGTGCTGCGCTGAGGGCGCCCGGCGACCGCCTGCGGCCGACGGGCCCTCCGGACAGCCGGGTCAGCCGGCGCCGCCGCCCGCGCGGACGAGCCCGGTCTCGTAGGCGAGCACCACGACCTGCACCCGGTCGCGCAGCGCGAGCTTGGTCAGGATCCGGCCCACATGGGTCTTCACCGTGGCCTCGGACAGGACCAGCCGGGCCGCGATCTCGCCGTTGGACAGCCCCTGCGCGACCAGCAGCATCACCTCCCGCTCCCGTTCGGTGAGCCGCTCCAGCTCCTTGTGCTCCGGCTCCCTGCCGGAACTCGGCAGCAGCGGGGAGAACCGGTCCAGCAGCCGCCGGGTGGTGGACGGGGCCACCACCGCGTCCCCGCTGTGGACGGACCGGATGGCGCCCAGCAGTTCGGCGGGCGGGACGTCCTTGAGCATGAACCCGCTGGCGCCCGCCTTCAGACCGGAGAAGGCGTACTCGTCGAGGTCGAAGGTGGTCAGGATGAGGACCTTGGGCGCGTCCGGCCCGGTGCAGATGCGGCGGGTCGCCTCCACCCCGTCGAGCCGGGGCATGCGCACGTCCATCAGCACCACGTCCACCGCCGTGGAGCGCAGGATGCCGATCGCCTCGGCCCCGTCGCCCGCCTCGGCCACGACCTCCATGTCCGGCTGGGCGGCGAGCACCATGCGGAAGCCGGTGCGCAGCAGCACCTGGTCGTCCACGAGCATCACTCGGATGGGCGTCACGGTCGGTCCTCGTTCTCTCGGCTCGGAAAGGGCAGGGCCCCGGAGCGGGGCCGGTACGGCTACGGGGCGGGCTTGAGCGGGAGCAGGGCGCTGATCCGGAAACCGCCGCCCGGCCGGGGCCCCGCGTCCAGGGTGCCGCCGACCATGCCGACCCGCTCGCGCATGCCGATCAGCCCGTGGCCCCTGCCGTCGGCGCCGCCGTCCTCGTACAGCTCGTGCGAGGCCCCCCGGCCGTCGTCCTCCACGAGCAGCCCGAGGCCGTCGTCGAAGTAGACCAGCCGGACGCTCGCCCCGGCCTCCGGGCCGCCGTGCTTGCGGGTGTTGGTCAGCGCCTCCTGCACGATGCGGTAGGCGGTGAGCTCCACCCCGCTCGGCAGCGGCCTCGGGGTGCCCTCGACGCGGAAGTCGACGGTCAGGCCGGCGCCGCGCACCTGCTCGACCAGGTCCTCGATCTGGCCGACGTCCGGCTGCGGCACGTACTCCCCGCTCTCCGGGGCGTCCCCCGTGCGCAGCACGCCCAGCAGCCTGCGCATCTCCGCGAGCGCCTGCCGCCCGGTGCCGGAGATGGTCTCCAGCGCCTGCTTCGCCTGGTCGGGGGCCGAGTCCAGGACGTAGGCGGCACCGTCCGCCTGGACGACCATCACCGACACGTTGTGCGCGACCACGTCGTGCAGCTCCCGGGCGATCCGGGCGCGCTCCGCCGCCACGGCGACCTTCGCCTGCGCCTCGCGCTCCTTCTCCAGCCGGGTGGCGCGCTCCTCCAGCTGGGCGAAGTAGGCGCGCCGGGTGCGGATCGAGTCGCCCAGCACCCAGGCGAGGACGAAGGGCAGCGCCATGACCACGGTGAAGAACACCCGCCCGCCGGGCCCGGCGTCCTCCAGCGGCCAGCGGATCTGGGCGAGCGGCGCGGCGAGGATCCCGCCGAGCAGCGCCAGCCGGGACGCCCATCGGGGGCCCCCGTGCGCCGCGACCGTGTAGATGATCACCAGCATGGCGAAGTCGGCCGGGTAGACCGTCACATCGGCCGCCAGCTGGGCCACGCCCAGCGCCGCGGCCAGCAGCAGCATCCGCTCCGGCATCCGCCGGCGCAGCGCGACGACCACGCCGTACAGCACCGCGATCCCGACGGCGGTCCAGAAATGGGCCGGTCCCTCGGTGACCCCGGCCGCGGACAGCAGCGTGAGCCCGACGAGCCCGAGGGCCCAGAGCGAGTCGACGCCCGTGGGGTGTCTGCGGATGAAGTCGTAGAGGCGCTGCACGCGACCAAGCGTAAGGAAGCGGGATAGGTGCCGGAGTCAACCGGAGGGGCGATCCGCCCGGCCGGGCCGTACTCCCCAAGGTGGAGACTGTGCACATGAGGTCCGATGCCGGTGAGCAGGTCGGTTGGCGCCGTGCGGCGGAGGTGGCGCTGTACGGGCCCGAGGGCTTCTACCGCAGGCCCGAGGGTCCCGCGGGGCACTTCCGCACCTCGGTGCACGCCTCCGCGCTGTTCGCCTCGGCCGTGGCCCGGCTGCTGGTCGGCACGGCGGACCGGTTCGGGCTGCGCGAACCCGCGCTGATCGACGTGGGGGCGGGCCGCGGGGAGCTGCTGAGCGGTGTGCTGGCCGCGCTGCCGCCGGACTTCCCGGTGCGCGCCCACGCCGTGGAGCGCGCCGGGCGCCCGGAGGGGCTGGACCCGCGCATCCGCTGGCACCGGGAGGTCCCGCGCGGCGAGAGCGGGCTGCTCTTCGCCAACGAGTGGCTGGACAACGTCCCCGTGGACGTGGCCGAGGTGGACGCACGGGGGCGGCGCCGGCGGGTGCTGGTCGACCGGGAGGGCACCGAGCGCCTGGGCGGGGAGGTCACCGGGGCGGACGCGCGCTGGCTGGAGCGCTGGTGGCCCCCGGCCGGGCCGGGGTCGCGGGCTGAGATCGGCCGTCCGCGCGACGAGGCGTGGGCGCGGGCCGCGGGGTGTCTGGAGGCCGGCCTCGCGGTCGCCGTCGACTACGCCCACACCGCGGACGAACGCCCCGTCCTCGGCACCCTGACCGGATTCCGGGACGGCCGCCAGGTGCGCCCGGTGCCCGACGGCAGCTGCGACATCACCGCCCATGTGGCACTGGACGCCTGCGCCGCGGGGGCCCCCGGGGCGCGGCTGCGCCCGCAGCACGAGGTGCTCCGGGAGCTCGGCGTCTCCGGCCGCAGGCCGCCGCTGTCCCTGGCGTCGTCGGATCCGGCGGGGTACGTCCGCGCGCTGGCGCGGGCGGGCGAGGCGGCCGAGCTGACCGCGCGCGGCGGGCTCGGGGACTTCACCTGGCTGGTCCAGCCCGTCCCCGAGGGGGCTCCGGAGGCCGGTGAGGAACCCGGCCCACGGCCCGGCCGGGGCGCCCCGGCCGGGCCGTGGGCGGCGGGTCCGCTCTGAGAGACTGGGCACATGACGGAGACCACGGTCGGCATCGGCGGTGCGGCGGAGAGCACCGACATGGTGCTCAACATCGGCCCCCAGCACCCCTCCACGCACGGCGTGCTGCGGCTGCGCCTGGTCCTCGACGGCGAGCGCATCCGCGAGGCGGAGCCGGTGATCGGGTACATGCACCGGGGGGCCGAGAAGCTGTTCGAGGCCCGTGACTACCGCCAGATCGTGATGCTGGCCAACCGCCACGACTGGCTGTCGGCGTTCTCCAACGAGCTGGGCGTGGTCATGGCCGTCGAGCGGATGCTCGGCATGGAGGTCCCCGAGCGGGCGGTGTGGACGCGCACCCTGCTCGCCGAGCTGAACCGGGTCCTCAACCACCTGATGTTCCTCGGCTCCTACCCCCTCGAACTCGGCGGCATCACCCCGGTGTTCCACGCCTTCCGGGAGCGCGAGGAGCTCCAGCACGTCATGGAGGAGGTCTCCGGCGGCCGGATGCACTACATGTTCAACCGGGTCGGAGGACTGAAGGAGGACCTGCCGGCCGGATGGCTCGACCGCGCCCGGGGCGCGGTCGCCTCCGTCCGCTCCCGGATGGACGTCTACGACCGCCTGGTGCTCGGCAACGAGATCTTCCGCGGCCGCACCCGGGGAGTGGGGGTGCTCTCCGCCGAGGCGGTGCACGCCTACGGGGTCAGCGGACCCATCGCCCGGGCCTCCGGGGTGGACGTGGACCTGCGCCGGGACGAGCCGTACCTGGCGTACGGGGAACTGGGGGACGCCCTGGAGGTGGTCACCCGCCCCGAGGGCGACTGCCTGGCCCGTTTCGAGGTGCTGCTGGGCCAGACCCACAACGCCCTCGACCTGGCGGACGCCTGCCTGGACCGGATCGCGGAGCTGCCGCCCGGGCCGGTCAACCAGCGTCTGCCGAAGGTGCTCAAGGCCCCCGAGGGCCACACCTACGCCTGGACGGAGAACCCGCTCGGCATCAACGGCTACTACCTGGTCTCCAAGGGAGAGAAGACCCCCTACCGTCTCAAGCTGCGCTCGGCGTCCTTCAACAACATCCAGGCGCTCGGCGTGCTGCTGCCGGGGACCCTGGTGGCCGACATGGTGGCCATTCTGGGGTCGCTGTTCTTCGTCGTCGGCGACATCGACAAGTAGGGCCGGGGACGGCGCCCGCCGCGGTCGCGCGGCAGGCGCCGGGACGGTTCAGGAGACGGCGCCGCGCAGCCGTGCCACGTCCAGCTGCTCCGTCTCGTCGTGCGCGGTGAGGTCGATGACCTTGCCGATGGCACGGGTGTCCTTGGCGCGTTCCGCCGCCAGTGCCTCCGGGCCGACCACGTCGGCCAGGTCCTCGTCCTGCACCGCCTCGATCTGCTCCCGCGCGGCCGGGGCCGCGGGGGCGGCCTCCTCCGCAGCCCGCTCCCCGGCAGGCCCCGCCGGGGTACCGGCCGCCGGCTCCGCACCGGTCCGGGGCGCGGGGCCGCCCTGGGCGGAACCCTCCGCACCGGCCTGTGTGCCGAAGAAGTCGAAGCCGCCCTCCGGGCGCCGGGCCCGCAGGCCCTGGGCACCGTGGGGGAGGACGGCGGAGGCCGCCGGGACGGCCTTCCGGGCGGGCAGCGCGGGAACGGTGCGGGTCCGGGGGGCGGCGGAGCGGGCCGCGTGCCGGCCGGTGGCGTCCTCCGTCTCGCGGGAGCGGTCGGCGAGGTCCCGGGCACGGGCCTCCTCGACGGTGCGCCGTGCCTCCTGCGCGGCGGCGTTGCGGGACAGCTCCGTCAGGGCGCGGGCCGCGCGGGCGAAGACCGCCGGGGTCGGCGTGGAGCCGGCCGGCGGGAGCGCCCTGGCCGGGGACGCGGAGTCGACGGCGAGCTGCCGCCGGCCCTCCAGGGCGCTGGCGCGCTCGGTCTCGGCGGTGGCGTAGCGGCGCAACAGGGCCGCGTGCTCCCCGCGCAGCCCGGCGAGCTCCACCCGCTTGGCCCGGAGCTTGGCGTCGAGCTTGGCGCGCAGCTCGCGCGACTCCTCGACGTCCGCCTCCAGTTCGGCGATGCGCTCCTCGGCCTTCCACTGGTCGCTGGCGCGTGCACGGGTCAGCTCGGCGACCCGGCGGCCCGCGCCGTGGTCCCAGCTGCGCATGATCACGGCGCCGGTGACGGCCGCCGCCGCGGCGGCGACCACCAGCAGACGCAGCACGAGGGTCTCACCGGTGAACCACGCTCCGAGGGCGAACAGGGCCGAGGCTCCGGCCACGACCGAGGGCGGCAGCTGCTTGTGCAGGGGCGGTGAATGGCGGTGGCGTCCACGTGGCATGGCCCGAAATTTACCGTGCGTAGAGGCCGAATGGGGTGTCGGCCCGGCAAATCTCTGGAACGCGATGCCGGGCCGGCACGCCGCCTGCGGAACGGCCCTACTTCTCGATCAGTCCCTTCTCCACCAGGTAGTCCCGCGCCGCGTCCTCCGGCTTCGCCCGCTCCGCGTCCACGGCGCGGTTGAGCCGCGCCAGGTCCTCCGTGGTGAGCGCCGCGGTCAGGCGGCCGAGGACATCGGCGATCTCCTGGTCCCCGGCGTCCTTCGCGTTGACCACCGGCAGGACGTTGTCGGCGTTCTGGAGCGCCTTGTCGTCCTCCAGCAGGACCAGCCCGAAGGACTCCAGGGTGGCGTCGGTGGTGGTGGTCAGGACGAGCTGGTCCTCACCGTCCTTGACGGCCTGCTTCGCCTGGGGCGTACCGACTCCCTTGGGGTCGATGCCCGCGACCTCGATGCCGTAGACGGACGTGAGGCCGGGAGCGCAGAAGGGCCGCACCTCGCACTCGTCACCGGCGGCGATCTTCACCGGGATCTTCGCCCGGCCGAGGTCGGAAAGGGACGCGAGGTCGTTCTTCTCGGCGAACTCCCGGGTGACGGCGAAGGCGTTCTGGTCGACGGCCCCTCCCGCGTCGAGGACCTTCAGCCCGAGCGGCTCCGCGAGAGCGGTCAGCGCCGCGACGGTGGACTCCACATCGCTGGAGGCCACCGGCTTCTCCTCGGGCGCCTCCGGGCCGTTGACCTTGGCGTTCAGAAACTCCGCAAGGGTCGCCGCGTATTCCGGCACGATGTCGATCTCGCCCTTCTCCAGGGCGGGTTCGTACAGCTCCCGGTTCTTCACCGTGGTGATCGAGACGGTGTAGCCCGCCTCGTCGAGGACTCCGCGGTAGAGCTCGGCGAGCACCTTGGACTCGGTGAAGGCGGCGGCCCCCACGACCAGGCTCCCCCGGTCCCCCGGGGAGCCGCCCGACCGCTGTTCCAGGCTGTCGCCGCCGCAGGCGGTGAGTCCCCCCACCAGCGCCGCCGCGCCGAGTACCGCACCCGTCACGCGCAAAGTCTTTCCCATCAGGCTCTCCGTTCTGGACACTTCGGACCCTTCCGTCGTCGGCAACCGATCGAGCGAACACAGCAAACACAGCGAACAGGGCGAACAGGGCGGGCCGGGGCACCGGGGGCGCCTCACCGCCCGGCGGCGGTCGCCGGCCTGCGCAGCGGGCTCAGCAGCCGGTCCGCGGCGACGAGCACGCCCTCCACCAGCAGGGCGAGCAGGGCCGCCAGCAGCGCCCCGGCGACCACCTGGGGGGTGTCGTACGTGGCGAACCCGGCCGTGATGATCCGCCCCAGGCCCCCCTGGCCCACCATGGAGGCGATCGTCGCGGTGGCCACCACCTGCACGGCCGCCGAGCGGACGCCCGTCATCAGCAGCGGGTAGGCCAGCGGCAGCTCCACCCGCAGGAAGAGCTGGCCCCCGGACATCCCCATGCCCCGCGCCGCCTCCACCACCGACCGGTCCACCTCGCGCATGCCCGTGTAGGCATTGGTCAGCAGCGGCGGCACCGCGAAGAGCACCAGGGCGAGGACGGTCGGCCAGTAGCCCGCACTCCGCAGCGGGGTGAGCATGAACAGGGCCAGCACGGCGAAGACCGGGATCGCGCGCCCGGCGTTCGCGAGGGTGACCGCCAGGGCCCCTCCCCGGCCGATGTGGCCCAGCCACAGCGCGAGCGGCAGCGCCAGCGCGCAGGCCAGGAGCAGGGACGCCCCGCTGACGTACAGGTGCTCCACCAGGCGCTGCCAGGCCCCGCCCTCCCCGCTCCAGTGGGAGGCGGTGGTGAGCCAGGTCCAGACGTCGGCCGGGAATCCCATCAGAGCGCCGCCCTTCCGGCCCGGTCGGACCGGGTCCTGGTCCAGGGGGTGAGCAGCCGCTGGAGTCCGAGCAGCAGCACGTCGGCGACGGCCGCCAGCAGCACGCACAGCAGGGAGGCGGTCAGCACCTGGGCCTTGAAGGTGGTCTGCAGGCCCTCGTCGATCAGGTTGCCCAGGCCGCCCTTGCCGACCAGCGCCCCGACCGTGGTCAGCGCGACCGTCGACACCGTCGCGATGCGCACCCCGGCCATCAGCGCGGGCAGCGCGAGCGGCAGTTCGACCTCCCACAGCAGGCGCAGCGGCCCGTAGCCCATGCCCCGGGCGGCCTCCCGCGCCTCCTCCGGCACGGCCTGGAGGCCCGCGAGGGTGTTGCGCACCAGGATGGTCAGCGAGTAGAGCACGAGCCCGGTGACCACCAAGGCGGCCGAGAGCCCGAAGAGCGGCAGCAGCAGCGAGAACATCGCCAGCGAGGGGATCGTGTAGAGGAGCGTCGTCAGGCCGAGCACCGGCGCGGCGAACCGGGGCCGCGCCCGCACCAGCAGGGCGAGCGGCAGGGCGACGGCCACACCGATCGCCACGGACAGGACCGTGATCCAGACGTGCTGGAGGGTGGCGTCGGTCAGCTCCGGGCCGCGGCTGCGCAGATACGCGCCGCAGATCCAGTCGTTCGCCACCAGGCAGTCGCCCGCGGCCAGCTCGGATGTCACCCTTCCCACCTCCCCCGAAAAGCCGCACGCATGTCGACGGCACGTACGGTGCACACCGGGGACGACCCTAACCCCGGCCACCGACAGGCGCGGTGCCCACCGCCCCCACCTCGCCGGGGCGCTGTCCGCGGCAGGGGGGAGAATCGGGAGCCATGATCCGTTTCGAGCACGTCAGCAAGCGGTACGCGGACGGCACCAGCGCCGTCGACGACCTCTCCTTCGAGGTCGCCGAGGGCGAACTGGTCACCCTGGTCGGCCCCTCGGGCTGCGGGAAGACGACCACCATGAAGATGGTCAACCGCCTCGTGGAGCCGACCTCCGGGCGGGTCCTGGTGGAGGGCCGGGACGTGGCCGGGGTCGACCCGGTGCAGCTGCGCCGCCGCATCGGCTACGTCATCCAGCAGGTCGGCCTCTTCCCCCACCGCACGGTGCTCGACAACACCGCCACCGTCCCCCAGCTGCTCGGCACGGGCCGGGCCCGGGCGCGGGCCCGGGCCGCCGAACTCCTCGAACTCGTGGGGCTGGACCCGTCCGTCCACGGCCCGCGCTACCCCGAGCAGCTCTCCGGCGGGCAGCGCCAGCGGGTGGGCGTGGCCCGCGCGCTGGCGGCGGACCCGCCGGTGCTGCTGATGGACGAGCCCTTCGGCGCCGTCGACCCGGTGGTGCGCGAGCGCCTCCAGAACGAGTTCCTCGCCCTGCAGTCGCGGGTGCGCAAGACGGTCCTGTTCGTCACCCACGACATCGAGGAGGCGGTGCGCCTCGGCGACCGCATCGCCGTCTACGGGCAGGGCAGGATCGAGCAGTTCGACGCCCCGGCCACCGTCCTCGGCGCCCCCGCGACGGAGTACGTGGCCGGGTTCGTGGGCGCCGACCGGGGGCTGAAGCGGCTCGCGGTCACCCCGCTCGCGCGAGTCGACCTGGAGCACCCGGCGGTGTTCCAGGTCGGTGACCGGCTGCCGGGCGGCGCCGAGGGCCCCGCGGTGGTGCTCGACGGCGCCGGGCAGCCCTACGGCTGGATCCCGGCCGAGGAGGTGCGGCTCGGCGGGGAGGTGCGCGACCGGGTCCGCCGGATGGACGCCAGCGTTCCGCTCGGTTCCCCGCTCAAGCAGGCGCTGTCCCTGATGCTCCGGCACGACGCCGGGTGGATCGCGGTGGTCGACCCCGAGGACGGCGACCGCTTCGCCGGGGTGCTGACGCCCGCGCGTCTGCACCGGGCGCTCCGGCGCTCGGTCGGCGCCCAGGAGCCGACCGCCGGAGCCGGCTCCGCGAGGCCCGGGTCCGCTCCCGGAGCGGCCGGCGCGGAGGGTCCGGGCCGGGGCTGAGACCCGCCGTCCGCCGGGATTTTGCCGCGGGCGGATGAACCCTGCCGGGGCGGGTGCCGTCATAGAAGGCGCCATCGCCCGGACCGCACCCCCCGAGGTCCGGGCGCACGACCTCATCGGAGTCACGCGAGCGATGTCCGCAACGGTAGACAGGGACGCCCCACGGCCGGATCCGGGACCGCCGAAGGGCGGCCGACGGCGGCTGCGCGGCCCCCGCCCCGAGGCGGCGCCCGCGATCGTCGGCGCCGCCTGCACCTTCGTGGGCCTGGTCGACATCGCCGCCGGGGTGTTCCCCCGGTTCCGGCACAGCCGGGTGCACACGGTCGCCGAGGTGCTGCCCGGGGCGCTCGGCCCGTTCGCCGCGGCGCTCTCGCTCAGCGCGGGCATCCTGCTGCTCCTGCTCGCGCACGGCCTCCGGCGCCGCAAGCACCGGGCGTGGCGGGCCGCGGTGGTCCTGCTGCCGCTGGGCGCCGCCGCCCAGTTCGCCTACCGGCACTCCCCCGTCGGCGTGCTGCTGTCGCTGGCCCTGCTGTGGCTGCTGGTGCGCCACCGCGGGCAGTTCGCGGCTCTGCCCGACCCCCGCAGCCGGTGGCGGGCGCCGGTCAACTTCGTCTCCATGGGCGCGGGCTCGATCCTCCTCGGCCTGGTGATCGTGAGCGCCCACCCGGGCGCGACCCGGGGCAGCCCCGGCCTCGCCGACCGCCTGGAGCACGTCATGTACGGGCTGGTCGGCATCGAGGGCCCCCTCGCCTACACCGGAGGCGCCTCCGGCACCGTCGCGTACTCGCTCGGCGCCCTGGGGCTGCTGACGGCCGTCACCACGGTGTACCTGGCGCTGCGGCCCGAGCACCCCGCGGCCCGGCTCACCCCGGAGGACGAGGAGCGCCTGCGCGCCCTGCTCGCCGAGCACGGCGGTCGCGACTCCCTCGGCCACTTCGCGCTCCGCCGCGACAAGGCCGTCGTCTTCTCCCCGAGCGGCAAGGCCGCCGTCTGCTACCGGGTGGTGTCGGGGGTGATGCTGGCCGGGGGCGACCCCGTCGGGGACGTGGAGGCGTGGCCCGGCGCCATCGAGCGCTTCATGGACGAGGCCACGGCGCACTCCTGGACTCCGGCGGTCATGGGCTGCTCCGAGACCGGTGCACGGGTCTGGACGCGCGAGACGGGCCTGGACGCGCTGGAGCTGGGCGACGAGGCGGTGGTGGACGTCGCGGATTTCTCCCTGGCGGGGCGCGCCATGCGCAACGTGCGCCAGATGGTGGGGCGGATCGAGCGCGCCGGCTACCGCACCCGCGTACGACGCGTCCGTGACGTCCCGGCCGAGGAGCTGGAGCGGATCCGCCGCGCCGCCGCCGACTGGCGCGGAACCGACACCGAGCGCGGGTTCTCCATGGCGCTCGGCCGCATCGGCGACCCGGCGGACGGCGACGCGGTCCTGGCGACCGCGCACCAGCCGGGCGGCGACGGCCCCCACGGCGATCTGAAGGCCGTGATCCACTTCGTCCCCTGGGGTGCCGACGGGATGTCGCTGGAGCTGATGCGCCGCGACCGCGCCGCGGACCCGGGGATGAACGAGCTGCTCATCGTCGCCGCGCTGCGCGGCGCACCCGCGCTCGGCGTGGTGCGGGTCTCGCTCAACTTCGCGATGTTCCGCGCCGCGCTCGCCCGCGGGGAGCGCATCGGCGCGGGACCGGTGCTGCGGACCTGGCGCGCGCTGCTGGTGTTCCTGTCGCGCTGGTTCCAGATCGAGTCGCTGTACCGCTTCAACGCGAAGTTCCGGCCCCGGTGGGAGCCCCGCTTCGTGGTCTTCCGGGGCTCCCGCGACCTGCCCCGGATCGGCCTGGCGGCGCTGCGCGCCGAGGGTTTCGTCGACCTCTCCCTCCCGCGGCCCCTCGCCGGGCGCCGCCCCGCCCGGGAGCCTGCCCCCTGCGCGCACCTCCCCGCCCTGGCCAGGTCCGCGAGGGACCCCGCCGGACCCCCGCAGGACGGGTCCTCCCGGACCAGGGCGGCGTGACGGGGGCCGCCCCCGAGGGCGGCCGGCGCCCCCGCCGGGACCGGCCTCCCGGCCGTCCGACCGGCTCGGCCCCGTCCGAACGGAAGACCTAGGCTGGGAGCATGAAGAGCTCAAGCGGACGGGGTACGGCCGACGGCCTGCCGGAGTGGGACCGCTGCGCGGTCATGGGAGTCGTCAACGTGACACCCGACTCCTTCTCCGACGGAGGCCGCTGGTTCGACACCACGGCCGCGGTCAAGCGCGGCCTGGACCTCGTCGCCCAGGGCGCCGACCTGGTCGACGTCGGCGGCGAGTCCACCCGGCCGGGCGCCACCCGGGTCGACGAGGAGGAGGAGCTCCGCCGGGTCGTCCCGGTGGTACGGGGGCTGGCGTCCGAGGGCGTCGCCGTCTCGGTGGACACCATGCGCGCCTCGGTGGCCGAGCAGGCGGTGGCCGCCGGGGCCCGGCTGGTCAACGACGTCAGCGGCGGTCTCGCCGACCCCCGGATGGTGCCCGTGGTCGCCGCGGCCGGGGCGCCCTTCGTGGTGATGCACTGGCGCGGCTTCAGCGCCGACATGAACAGCCGCGCCGTCTACCGCGACGTGGTCGCCGAGGTGACGGCCGAGCTGGCCGAGCGGCTGGACGCGGTGGTCTCGGGCGGCATCGCCTTCGAGCGGCTGGTCGTCGACCCCGGTCTCGGCTTCGCCAAGAACGCCGAGCACGACCTCGCGCTTCTCGCCGGTCTCGACGCGCTGCGCGCCCTGGGGCGCCCGGTGCTGGTCGCCGCCTCCCGCAAGCGGTTCCTCGGGCATGTGCTGGCCAAGGAGGGCACCGCCCCGCCCGCCCGGGAGCGGGACGCCGCCACCGCCGCGGTCTCCGCGATCGCCGCGCACCGGGGCGCCTGGGCGGTCCGGGTCCACGAGGTGCGGGCCACCGCGGACGCCGTCCGCGTCGCCCGGGCCGTCGAGGGCGCCGCCCGGTGAGCCGTAGCGACGCGGAGCGGGTCGAGTCGGCCAACACCGCCTTCTACGAGGCGATGGAGCGGGGGGACTTCGAGGGGCTGTCGGCCCTGTGGATGGACGACGGCGTCTTCTGCGTCCACCCCGGCTGGCCGGTGCTCTCCGGGCGCGGCGAGGTACTGCGCTCCTACGCCCTGATCATGGCGAACACGGAGTACATCCAGTTCTTCCTGACCGATGTCACGGTCGACGTGGCCGGCGACACCGCCCTGGTGACCTGTACGGAGAACATCCTCAGCGGGGGGCCGGCGGAGGAGGCGGGCGAGCTCGGGCCGCTGCTGGGGCAGCTCGTCGTCGCCACCAACGTCTTCCGCCGCACGCCGGACGGCTGGAAGCTCTGGTCCCACCACGGCTCCCCCGTGCTGGCGGACTCCGACGGCGAGGAGGAGGACGGCGCCTCCTGACGCCCCGGGGGAGGTTCGTCCCCCGCCTCGGCGGGTAGGCGCCGCTCACCCGTCTCCGCACAACCGGCCCGGCGGGACCCCGTGGGCGCGGGCCGTCGGTGCCCGGCGGTAGATTCGACGTCGGGTACCGCGCCACCCGCACGTGGCGGGCGACCCGTCCGCCAGCAGAGAAAGCAGGAGTGATTCGCGTGGATCGTGTCGCGCTGCGCGGCCTCAAGGCCCGCGGGCACCATGGCGTCTTCCCCCGTGAACGGGAGGAGGGCCAGACCTTCATCGTGGACCTGGTGCTCGGCCTGGACACCCGCCCGGCGGCGGCCGACGACGACCTGGCGAAGACCGTGCACTACGGCGTGGTGGCGGAGGAGGTCGTCGCGGTCGTCGAGGGCGATCCGGTCGACCTGATCGAGACGCTGGCGGAGCGTATCGCCCGCCAGTGCCTGAAACACGACGGTGTCGAGGAGGTCGAGGTCGTGGTCCACAAACCGGACGCACCGATCACGGTCCCCTTCGACGACGTGACCATCACGATCACCCGGAGCCGAGTATGAACCAGGCAGCGAGCGACCCGACCGTGCAGCCGGTGCCCGCATCCGTGGTCGAGCAGGTGGACGCCGCGGACGTGACCCTGTCCAACCCGAAGCAGGCCGTGATCTCCCTCGGGTCCAACCTCGGCAACCGGCTGGAGACCCTCCAGGGCGCCGTGGACCTGCTGGAGGACACGCCGGGGCTGCGCGTCAAGGCGGTCTCCCCGGTCTACGAGACCGAGCCCTGGGGCGTGGAGCCCGGCAGCCAGCCCTCCTACTTCAACGCCGTCGTGGTGGTGCGCACCACGCTGCCGCCGTCCTCGCTGCTGGAGCGGGGCCAGGCGATCGAGGAGGCCTTCCACCGCGTCCGCGAGGAGCGCTGGGGCCCCCGCACGATCGACGTGGACATCGTGTCCTACGCGGACGTGGTCTCCGACGACCCGGCCCTCACCCTGCCGCACCCCAGGGCCCATGAGCGGGCCTTCGTGCTGGCCCCCTGGCACGACGTACAGCCGGAGGCGCAGCTTCCGGGCCGCGGTGCGGTGGCCGAGCTGCTCGCCGGGGTCGGCGACGGCACGGTCCACGCCCGCGCCGACCTGGAACTGCGGCTGCCCGAGTAGTCGTTAGGCTCGTACGGGGCGATCACCGTCCCGTACGGGCGCGGCCCCGTACGGGCGCGGCGGACGAGGCCCCGTACGGACGAGGTGGACACGGTGAAGGGCGGCTCGCAGCGGTGAGGCAACTACGGCTCGGAGTGCTGGCCGGGATCTTCGTCGCGGCCGGCGTCCTCTCCTGGGGCGGCGCCCGCCTGTGGGACGCGCTCGGCACGCTGCCGAGCGTCCCGCTGGCCGCGCCGATCGTGCTCGCGGTGATCGCGACCGTGCTGGCGGCGACGGCCCTCTCGCTGCGCAACCGGCTGAAGGCGCAGCGCGAACGGCGTCCCGGCGCCGAGGGCGTGGAGCCGCTGATGGCCGCGCGGGCCGTGGTGTTCGCGCAGGCCAGCGCCCTGGTCGCGGCGCTGGTGAGCGGGATGTACGGCGGCGCCGGGGTCTTTCTGCTGGGCTCCCTGGACGTTCCGGCCCGGCGCGACCAGGCGATCTACGCGGGCTTCGCGGTGGTGGCCGGGATCGCGGTCATCGCGACCGCCCTGTGGCTGGAGCGGGTCTGCAAGCTCCCGGAGGACGGCGACGACGACAACGACCCCAAGGCCAGCACGGCCTGATCCGCCCGGCCCGGACGCGGAAGGGGGCGGCGCCAGGGGCCCGGGAGTCCCGGCGCGGGAGCCGCCGGCCCGGCCGGCGTCCCGGAGCCGGAGCGAACGGCGCGCCCCGCAGGTCAGCACGGGTCAGCGCAGGTCAGCGCGCCATGATCAGGCTCATGGCCTCGTTGCGGGTGGCCACGTCGCGCAGCTGCCCGCGGACCGCCGAGGTGAGGGTCTTGGCGCCGGGCTTGCGGATGCCGCGCATCGACATGCACATGTGCTCGCACTCGACGACCACGATCACACCGCGGGGCTCCAGGATCTCCATCAGCGAGTCGGCGATCTGGGTGGTGAGCCGCTCCTGCACCTGCGGGCGCCGGGCGTAGACGTCCACCAGGCGGGCCAGCTTGGACAGGCCGGTGATCTTGCCGGTGGTGGAGGGGATGTAGCCGACGTGCGCCACGCCCCGGAAGGGGACCAGGTGGTGCTCGCAGGTCGAGTAGACCTCGATGTCCTTCACCAGCACCATCTCGTCGTGGCCCAGGTCGAAGGTGGTGGTGAGCACGTCCTCGGGCTGCTGCCGCAGGCCGGCGAAGATCTCCTTGTAAGCCCGCGCCACGCGCGCCGGCGTCTCGCGCAGGCCCTCGCGGTCCGGGTCCTCCCCGACGGCGAGGAGCAGTTCCCGTACCGCGTTCTCCGCCCGCTTCTCGTCGAACTCGGCGATCGAACGCTCGCCGTCCAGCGTCACCGGGTCGGTCATCTGTGCCTCGTTCCTGTCTGCTCGCAGCGCGGGCATATGAGAATGCCGCGCCCCCCAGGCTAGAGCCCGGGGGGCGCGGCAGTCATTCCGGGGCAGTGCCCTGGCCTGGGGCTCAGGCCTCGGGGCGCTCCTCCGCTACCGGCTCGGCCGGTGCCTTGGTGAGGTCCGTCACCGAGGGGGCCGCTCCGTTCGCCGCGCCGTTGGTCAGTGCGAGCTCCTTGGGGGAGAGCACCGGCGGGCGGGTGGAGGGAGTGCGCCGGGAGGAACCGGTCCACGCCGGACGGGCCGGGCGCTTCACGATCGGGGCGAAGATCTCGGCGATCTCCTCCTTGCCCAGCGTCTCCTTCTCCAGGAGCTGGAGCACCAGGTTGTCGAGGACGTCGCGGTTCTCGACCAGGATCTCCCACGCCTCGTTGTGCGCGGACTCGATGAGCTTCTTGACCTCCTCGTCGACCAGCGCGGCGACCTCTTCCGAGTAGTCGCGCTGGTGGGCCATCTCGCGGCCGAGGAAGGGCTCGCTGTTGTCGCCGCCGAACTTGATGGCGCCGAGCCTCTCGGTCATGCCGTACTGCGTGACCATCGCCCGGGCGGTGGCCGTGGCCTTCTCGATGTCGTTCGCCGCGCCGGTCGTCGGGTCGTGGAAGACGAGCTCCTCCGCGGCCCGGCCGCCCAGCATGTAGGCGAGCTGGTCGAGCATCTCGTTGCGCGTGGTCGAGTACTTGTCCTCGTCCGGCAGGACCATGGTGTAGCCCAGTGCCCGTCCGCGCGACAGGATGGTGATCTTGTGGACCGGGTCGGAGTTGGGTGAGGCCGCCGCGACCAGGGCGTGACCGCCCTCGTGGTACGCGGTGATCTTCTTCTCCTTGTCGGACATGATCCGGGTCCGCTTCTGCGGGCCCGCCACCACGCGGTCGATGGCCTCGTCCAGCGAGTGGTTGTCGATGAGCTTGCGGTCGCTGCGCGCCGTGAGGAGCGCGGCCTCGTTCAGCACGTTCGACAGGTCGGCACCGGTGAAGCCGGGCGTCCGGCGGGCCACGGCGCCGAGATCGACGTCCGGGGCGACCGGCTTGCCCTTCTGGTGGACCTTGAGGATCTCCAGCCGCCCCTGCATGTCGGGGCGGTCCACGGCGATCTGCCGGTCGAAGCGGCCCGGTCGCAGCAGCGCCGGGTCGAGGATGTCGGGCCGGTTGGTGGCGGCGATGAGGATCACGCCGCCCTTCACGTCGAAGCCGTCCATCTCGACGAGCAGCTGGTTGAGCGTCTGCTCGCGCTCGTCGTGGCCGCCGCCGAGGCCGGCACCGCGGTGGCGGCCGACGGCGTCGATCTCGTCGACGAAGACGATCGCCGGGGCGTTGGCCTTCGCCTGCTCGAAGAGGTCACGGACCCGGGAGGCGCCGACACCGACGAACATCTCGACGAAGTCGGATCCCGAGATCGAGTAGAACGGGACGCCCGCCTCGCCGGCGACGGCGCGCGCGAGCAGGGTCTTGCCGGTTCCCGGCGGGCCGTACAGCAGCACGCCCTTGGGGATCTTGGCCCCGACGGCCTGGAACTTCGCCGGCTCCTGGAGGAACTCCTTGATCTCGTGGAGCTCCTCGACCGCCTCGTCCGACCCCGCCACGTCGGCGAAGGTCGTCTTCGGGGTGTCCTTGGTGATGAGCTTGGCCTTCGACTTCCCGAAGTTCATGACGCGGGAGCCGCCGCCCTGCATCTGGTTCATCAGGAAGAGGAAGACCACCACGATGAGCAGCAGCGGCAGCAGGGAGAAGAGCACCGAGACGAAGGGGCTCTGCTTCGAGACCGAGACCGTGTAGCCCTTCTCGATCTCACCCGCCTCGAACTTCTCCTGCAGCTTGTCGGCCAGGTCGACGCCCTGGGTGCCGATGTAGCTGGCCTGCACCTTGGTGCCGCCGTCTACCTTCTGGCCCTCCTTGAGCTCGATCTTGACGAGCTGCTCGTCGCCTGTGGTCAGCTTGGCCTGCTGGACCTGGTTCCTGTCGATCGCCTGGACGACCTTGCCGGTGTCCACCGTCTTGTAGCCGCCGGACGAGCCGACGACCTGCATCAGCACGACCACGGCGAGGACGGCCAGCACGATCCACATGACCGGCCCACGGAAGTATCGCTTCACGTCCATCCATACGGAGCGAGAACGCCCCGTCCCTCCTGCCCGTAGTGAAATGCCGCTGTTGACTCGTTTATGCGACTGCTATGAGAAATGACAACTGTTCTTCGGACGGTACCCCAGCTTCGGCACCGGCGACCGCCTTCCCTTGCACCAACGGCGGAAAGGCGGGCTGGGTTCCCCAGCGTGCCGGCGGCTCAGCCCCCGTAGACGTGCGGGGCGAGTGTGCCCACGAACGGCAGGTTGCGGTACTTCTCGGCGTAGTCCAGGCCGTAGCCGACGACGAACTCGTTCGGGATGTCGAACCCGATCCACTTCACGTCGATGGCGACCTTCGCCGCGTCGGGCTTGCGCAGCAGGGTGCAGACCTCCAGGGAGGCCGGCTCGCGCGACCCCAGGTTGCTCAGCAGCCACGACAGCGTCAGGCCCGAGTCGATGATGTCCTCGACGATCAGGACGTGCTTGCCCTTGATGTCGGTGTCGAGGTCCTTGAGGATCCGCACCACGCCGGAGGACTGCGTGCCCGCGCCGTACGACGACACGGCCATCCAGTCCATCGTGACGGGGGTGGCGAGCGCACGCGCCAGGTCCGCCATCACCATCACCGCGCCCTTGAGGACGCCGACGATGAGCAGGTCCTTGCCCGCGTACTCCGCGTCGATCTTCGCCGCCAGCTCGGCCAGCTTGGCGTCGATCTCTTCCTTGGTGATGAGCACCGACTGGAGGTCGCTGCCCATGTCCTTCTCGTTCACCCGCGTCGCTTTCTGTCTCGGCGGTTCACCCTTGCCGAATGACCAGTCTGCCACCCTGGCGCAGCACCTGGATCCGCCCGGGCAGATTGATGGCCCGCTGGCCCCGCCAACCGGTGATCAGGCGGTCCACCTCCTCGATGTGGCGGGCGAAGAGCGAACCGGCGGGCGACCCGGCCTCGATCACGGCCCGGCGGAGCACCCGGCGGCGCACGGCGGGGGGCAGCACGTAGAGCTTGGCGCACTCCAGGCCGCCGTCCGCGCTGCGGACTCCGGCGGCCGCCTCGGCCGCCCAGGCGTCGAGGGCGTCGGCGTCGTCGCGGGAGAGCTGGGCGGTGCGGGCGAGCGCCTCCACGACGCCCTTGCCCAGCGCCTTCTCCAGGGCCGGCAGCCCCTCGTGGCGCAGCCGGGAGCGGGTGTAGGCCGGATCGGCGTTGTGGGGGTCGTCCCACACCGGCAGCGACTGGACCATGCACGCCTTGCGGACCGTCTGGCGGTCGATCAGCAGGAACGGGCGCCGGTAGCGGCCCGCCGCCCCCGAGACGGCGGCCATACCGGAGAGCGAGCGGATGCCGGATCCCCGGGCGAGCCCGAGGAGCACGGTCTCGGCCTGGTCGTCCCGGGTGTGCCCGAGGAGCACGGCGGCGGCCCCGAGGCGCTCGGCGGCCGCGTCGAGCGCGCCGTAGCGGGCGTCGCGGGCGGCGGCCTCGGGGCCGCCGGCGCGCCCCACGCGCACGGTGGCGGTCTCGACGGGGTCGAGGCCCAGCGCGGTGAGGCGGGCGGCCACCTCGGCGGCGCGGAGGTCGGAGCCGGCCTGGAGTCCGTGGTCGACGGTGACGGCGCCGGCGCGGACGGAGAGCTTGGGGGCCTCGAAGGCGAGGGCGGAGGCCAGGGCCATGGAGTCGGCCCCGCCGGAGCAGGCGACGAGCACCAGGGGAGGGCCGTCGGCGGGCTCCGGGGCGCGGGTGCCGGCCCCGACGGCGTGCCGGGCGTGCTGGGTGAGGACGTCGTTCAGAACGCGGCGGACCGCCAGGCGTATCGCCGCGACCGCAGGATGGGGACCCATGTCCGGTGCCCTTCGTGGAGTGTCGGGAGGGGTGTCGGCCCGAGGACGGTGCGGGGCCGGCGAACCGGCCGCCCGCATTCGTCACTCAGAGTGCGTCGATGGTGACAGAGCCGAGCCAATACCCGAGCATTGCACGCCTATCCAACGCCTACGGTCCCTCGGACGGGTGATTGGAGGGGCGCTCACGTGCTCCCGGCGAGCCGCCGTTCGCGACCCCGTACCCGCGGTTCACGACTCCGCCCTGCGGTGCACCCGCGCGACCCAGTCCGCCGGTTTGGCGATCTCCGCCTTGGTGGGGAGGGTGTTGGGGGAGGTCCACACCCGGTTGAAGCCGTCCATGCCGACCTCCTCCACGACCGCCCGGACGAAGCGCTCGCCGTCACGGTACTGGCGGAGCTTGGCGTCCAGGCCGAGGAGCTTGCGCAGGGCCAGGTCCAGACGGCCGGCGCCGCGGGCGCGCCGCTGCTGGAACTTCTCCCGGATCTCGGCGACCGAGGGCACCACGGCGGGCCCCACTCCGTCCATCACGAAGTCGGCGTGCCCCTCCAGCAGCGACATCACGGCCGTCAGGCGCCCGAGGATCTCGCGCTGGGCGGGCGTCTGCACCAGTTCGACCAGGGACCGGCCCTCGTCCTCCTCGCCCTCGGGGCGTGCCCCCGCCAGCGACTGGGCGGCCTCCCTCAACCGCTCCAGGACGGTCATCGGGTCCACGTCGGTCTCCGCGAGGAACGACTGGATCTCGCCCTCCAGGTGGTCGCGCAGCCAGGGCACCCCGGTGAACTGGGTGCGGTGCGTCTCCTCGTGCAGGCAGACCCAGAGCCGGAAGTCGTGCGGGTCCACGTCGAGTTCCCGCTCGACGTGCACGATGTTCGGGGCCACCAGCAGCAGCCGTCCGCCGCCGTTGCCGCCGGGCCCCGCGGGAGCGCCGTCGGGGAGCGTCCGGCTCGCCGGGGCGAAGGTCTCGTACTGGCCGAGGACCCGGGAGGCGAGGAAGGACAGCAGCATCCCGAGCTCCACGCCGGTCACCTTGCCGCCGACGGCGCCGAGGACGGCCCCGCCCGCGGTGTCGGAGCGGCGCTCGCGCATCTTGTCCAGCAGGGGGCTGAGCAGTTCCCGGAAGCCCGCGACATTGGCCCGGATCCAGCCCGCCCTGTCCACGACGAGGACCGGTGTGTCCCGCGGTGTCACCCCCTCGGGGACCATGCGGGTGAAGGCGCGCACATGCTCCTCGGACGCCTTGGCGTGCCGCCGCAGCTCGGCGACGACGGCGCGCGCCTCGTCCCGGCTCGCGTCGGGCCCGGGCCGCACGAAGCGGGTGGCCGTCGCCACGGCGAGGTTCCAGTCGACCATCTCGGCACCACCGATGCTCGTCATGCGTCAACCGTACGTTCTCGACCGGTGCCGCGTAGAGGTGTCGGCGGTGCCTTCCCACCGGGACGGGGCGCCCGGTCTCACTCCAGCAGCGCCGCCGCCAGGCGGTCCAGCGCGGGCCGGGCGGCGTAGGGCGAGGAGGTGTCGCCGGCCAGGAAGGCGAAGGCGAGCACACGGCCGTCCGGGGCGGCCACGGTGCCCGCCAGGGTGTCGACGCCGGTGAGCGTGCCGGTCTTGGCCCGGATGAGCCCGGAGCCCGGGGAGGCGGCCGGGTAGCGGCCGTCGAGGGTGCCGGTGAACCCCGCCACGGGCAGCCCGGTCAGCACCGGGCGCAGCTCCGGGTGCTCCGGGTCGGCCGCCTTGGCGAGCAGGGCCGTGAGCAGTTCGGCGGTGGCCCTGTCCCGCCGGTCGAGGCCGCTGCCGTCGGCGAACCGGGTGCCGGCCAACGGCAGGCCCAGGCGGCGGAGCTGGTCGGTGACGGCCCGTTCCGCCCCGGCGAAGTCGGCGGGGCGGCCGGCGGCCACGGCGGTCTGCCGGGCCAGCGACTCGGCGATGTCGTTGTCGCTGTGGGTCAGCATCCGCTCGACCACCCGGGCCAGGGGGGCGGAGAGCACCTGGGCCACCGGCACGGCCTCCTCGGGCGCGCGGCCCGGCGCGGGAGTGCCGTCCACCCGTACGCCGTGCTCGCTCAGCCGGTCGGCGAAGACGCGGGCGGCCTCGCCGGCCGGGTCGGCCGAGCGGGTGGCGGGTCCGCTGCTCGCGGGGTCGTTGCGGCCCTGGTCGACCATGAGCGCGCTGATCGGGGCGATGTTGTCGTTGGGGCCGATGGGGTGCAGGCGGGCCCCGGGGTAGAGGGCCGTGTCATAGGCGATCCGCACCGCGTCGGCGCCCCGGTCGCCGAGGGCGCGGGCGGTGCGGTCGGCGAGGTCGTCCAGGCGGTCCCGGTCCAGGGTGGCGTCGCCGCCGCCGACGAGCGTGACCACCCGCACCTCGCCCGGGACGGCCACGACGGTGGTGGGGACGCGGTGGTCGGGGCCGAGCGCGCCCAGGGCGGCGGCGGCGGTGGCGATCTTGATCGTGGAGGCCGGGACCATCGGCCGGGAGGCCCCCGCTCCGTAGAGGCGGCGGCCGGTGGCGAGGTCGACGACGCAGGCGGTGGGGGCGGTGCCCAGCGCCGGGTCCGCCAGCAGCGGGGCGAGGGCGGTCGCGAGGCCGCCGGGGGCGGCGCCCGGGGCGTCCGCCGGAGCGGCACGGGTGCCGCCGAGCGGGTCGAGCACCGGGGGTGCGCTCGGGGCGGGCGGCGGGCGGTGGGCGGCGGACGCGTCGTGATGTGCGCCACCCGGGTCGGCGCGGGCGGCCGCCCATCGGCGCTCGGCCGTACGCTGGCCCGTGTCCCAGGGTCCGGCCAGGGTCACCGCCCCGACCGACAGGACGAGCCCGACCACGGCGGCACCCGTCGCGAGCTGCCATGTTCCGACCTTCGGCACCCCGCACCAGCCCCTTTCGCGATCACACCTGTGCGTGAGGGACACTTAACCACCAGATTCGCGTCTTGCTATGTCTTGATCATGGAGGAGCCACCCGTGGAGTTCGACGTCACCATCGAGATCCCGAAGGGTTCGCGCAACAAGTACGAGGTGGACCACGAGACCGGTCGGATCCGCCTGGACCGTCGGCTCTTCACCTCGACCAGCTACCCGGCGGACTACGGCTTCGTCGAGAACACCCTCGGAGAGGACGGCGACCCGCTGGACGCCCTCGTCATCCTGGACGAGCCCACCTTCCCGGGCTGCCTGATCACCTGCCGGGCCATCGGCATGTTCCGGATGACCGACGAGGCCGGTGGCGACGACAAGCTGCTGTGCGTCCCGGCGTCGGACCCGCGCGTCGAGCACCTGCGCGACATCCACCACGTCTCCGAGTTCGACCGCCTGGAGATCCAGCACTTCTTCGAGGTCTACAAGGACCTGGAGCCCGGCAAGTCCGTCGAGGGCGCCAACTGGGTCGGCCGCGCCGAGGCCGAGGCCGAGATCGAGGCCAGCTACAAGCGCCTGGAGGCGCAGGGCGGCGCTCACTGACGCTCCGCCGCAGGGCCCCGGTCGCGGGCGGGACACACAGGTGTCCCGCCCGCGACGCGTACCTCCCCTTGACCGCGCCCATACTGGGCAGGAGTGCCGGGCAGAGGGCAGGAGCGAGAGGGAGCGAGGACGGCGAGTGGTGGCGGAGTCCGAGGGTCCGGAAGACCGGAAGCCTCAGTCCGACGAGGCGCACAGCGCCTTCGCCCCGCCGGTGGGCGTGGAGCACCGGGAGGCCCCGGAGGAGGACCATCCCAGTTCCGAGTTCTCCGTGCCGAAGGGTTTCCTGGCGGACCCCGTGCAGGCCGAGCCGGAGGGTTCGGCCTTCGCCCCGCCGTCCACGTACAGCGCCCGGAGTTCTCCTGCGGCCTTCACCCCGGCGCACGGCACGGCCCTGGTCAGGGTGACGCAGAACGCCCCCTGGCAGGACCGGATGCGGGCGATGCTGCGGCTGCCCGTCGGGGAGCGCCCGGTGCCGGACACGGTCCCGCGGGCCGACGAGGAGGGGCCCGCGGTCCCCCGCGTGCTCGACCTGACCCTGCGGATCGGCGAGCTGCTGCTCGCGGGCGGCGAGGGCGCCGAGGACGTGGAGGCGGCCATGTTCGCCGTCTCCCGCTCCTACGGGCTGGACCGCTGCGAGCCCACGGTCACCTTCACCCTGCTGTCGATCACCTACCAGCCGTCGCTGGTGGACGACCCGGTGACGGCCAACCGCACCGTGCGCCGCCGCGGCACGGACTACACCCGGCTGGCGGCCGTCTACCGCCTGGTGCACGACATCAGCGTCGAGGAGTCGGACGTCACCCTGGAGGAGGCGTACCGCAGGCTCGCGGAGATCCGGCGCAACCGGCACCCCTTCCCCGGCTGGGCGATCACCCTGGCGGGCGGGCTGCTGGCCGGGTCCGCGGCCGTGCTGGTCGGCGGTAACGTCATCGTCTTCCTGGCCGCGGCGATCAGCGCGATGCTGGGGGACCGGCTGGCGTGGCTGGCGGCGGGGCGGGGCCTGCCGGAGTTCTACCAGTTCGTGGTGGCGGCGATGCCCCCGGCGGCCTTCGGGGTGGGGCTGAGCCTGTCCCCGCTGGACGTCCGGGCCTCCGCGGTGATCACCGGTGGCCTGTTCGCGCTCATCCCGGGGCGGGCACTGGTCGCGGCCGTGCAGGACGGCCTGACCGGCTTCTACATCACGGCCTCGGCGCGTCTGCTGGAGGTCGGCTACCTGGTCGTCGGCATCGTCGTGGGTGTGCTCAGCGTGCTCTACCTCGGGTTCGCGCTGGACGCCGGGCTGCAGCCGGAGACCGCGCTGCACAGCGTGGACCGCCCGGAGGTGCAGACGCTCGCGGCGATGACGCTGTCGCTGTGCTTCGCGGTCATGCTCCAGCAGGAGCGCCACACGGTGTGGCTCGCGACCCTCAACGGGGGCGTCGCCTGGGTGGTGTACGGGGCGCTGGCGATCCAGGGCGGCGTCTCGCCCGTGGCGGCCACCGCGGCGGCGGCGGGACTGGTGGGCCTGTTCGGCCAGATGCTCGCGCGCTACCAGTTCACCTCGGCGATGCCGTACGTGACGGCCTCGATCGGTCCGCTGCTCCCCGGTAGCGCGCTGTACTTCGGGCTGCTGTCCATCGCACGGGGCGACCTGAACGACGGGCTGGGCTCCCTGAGCAAGGCCGCGGCGCTGGCGCTGGCCATCGCGATCGGGGTGAACCTGGGCTCCGAGGTGACCCGGCTCTTCCTCCGGGTACCGGGGGCGCCCGGCGAGATCCAGCTGCCCGGCGGGCGCCGCGCGGCCAAGCGGACCCGCGGCTTCTGAGGCGCCGGGCGGTCCGCTCGCGCGCGACGGCGGTCGCGGGGGCCCGCGTGCTCCGCACCCGCCACGCGCGCGAGCCCCCGCGGGGCGGGGGCTCGGGCGGCGGTACCGGGGTACGGGCGGGCGGTGTCAGCGGCGGGCGTGGCGCCCGCGCTGCGGGAAGGGGGGCGTGTCGTCGTCGCCGCCCGCGGAGCCGTCCGCGGCGGCCTTCTTGTTCTTGGAGCGGGCGCGCAGCAGCTCGATCACGATCGGGACCACGGAGATCAGCACGATCAGGATGAGGATGGCCTCGATGTTCTGGTGCACGAACTCGACCTTGCCGAGCGCCGCGCCGAGCAGCGTCACCCCGGCGCCCCACAGCACACCGCCGATGATGTTGAAGGTGACGAAGGAGCGGTAGTTCATCCGGCTCACGCCGGCGATGATCGGCGTGAAGGTGCGCACGATGGGCACGAAACGGGCGAGGACCAGGGACTTGGGGCCGTACTTCTCGAAGAAGTCGTGGGCCTTCTCGACGTTCTCCTGCTTGAAGAAGCGCGAGTCCGGGCGCTTGAAGAGCGCGGGGCCCACCTTGCGGCCGAAGAGGTAGCCCACCTGGTCGCCGATGACCGCGGCCACCACGATGAGGGTGCAGACGAGCCACAGCGGCATGTCGATCTTGCCGGTGGTCACCAGCAGACCGGTGGTGAAGAGCAGGGAGTCGCCCGGAAGGAAGAAGCCGATCAGGAGGCCGGACTCGGCGAAGACGATGACCAGGACCCCGATCAGCCCGAACGTGGTGATCAGGTAGTCCGGGTCGAGCCAGCTCGGTCCGAGCGCAAGGGTGTTCACGAGGTCCGGGCTCCTGTGGTGTAAGTCGTTCGGGACAGTAGGCCGCCCAAAACTATCAACGCACGATGAACGCCTCCGGTTCCACGGGGTACCGGGATGCGGGCCGGGCCGGTGGGCCCGAAGCTGGGCCCATGGGTATCGAGGAATACGGCGGCGGGCAGAACCCCGGCGTCGACGTGCTGGTGGTCACCACGGACGATGTGCCCGGGTACCGGGTGGAGCGGGTGATCGGTGAGGTCTTCGGCCTGACCGTGCGCTCGCGGCACCTGGGGAGCCAGATCGGAGCCGGGCTGAAGTCGATGGTCGGCGGTGAGCTCAGGGGGCTGACGAAGACCCTGGTCGAGACGCGCAACCAGGCCATGGCGCGGCTGGTCGACCAGGCGGCGGCGCGCGGCGCGAACGCCGTGCTGGCCTTCCGCTTCGACGTCACGGAGGCGGCGGACGTGGGCACCGAGGTGTGCGCCTACGGCACGGCGGTGGTGGTCGCGCAGGCCTGAGGCCCGTCCGGCGGTGCGGCGGGGCTCGCGTTGCGGGGGGTGTCCGCCGAGGCGAGCCTGGGTCCCATGGCACTTCACCCAGGTTCCCCCGGTACGCGCGGTGACGACGACCCCCGGCGGCGCCGGCTTGCGCTGAACCCCTTCTTCGGGGCGGCCGACCCCGTCGGCGACATGACCGCGGCTCCGCCCGTCCACCGCCTGCCCGACGGGCCCATGACACCGTCGACCGCCTACCAGCTGGTCCACGACGAGCTGATGCTGGACGGCAACTCCCGCCTCAACCTGGCGACCTTCGTCACGACGTGGATGGAGCCCCAGGCCGCGGTGCTGATGAGCGAGTGCCGCGACAAGAACATGATCGACAAGGACGAGTACCCGCGGACCGCGGAGCTGGAGCGCCGGTGCGTGGCGATGCTGGCGGACCTGTGGCACGCCCCCGACCCGACGGCGGCGGTCGGCTGCTCGACGACGGGCTCCAGCGAGGCGTGCATGCTCGCCGGGATGGCGCTGAAGCGCCGCTGGGCGCAACGGAACGCCGACCGGTACCCGGCGCGGGCGCGGCCGAACCTGGTGATGGGGGTGAACGTCCAGGTCTGCTGGGAGAAGTTCTGCACCTTCTGGGAGGTGGAGCCGCGGCTGGTGCCGATGGAGGGCGACCGCTTCCACCTCGACCCGCAGGCGGCGGCCGCGCTGTGCGACGAGGACACGATCGGCGTGGTCGCCGTCCTGGGCTCGACCTTCGACGGCTCCTACGAGCCCGTCGCGGAGGTCTGCTCGGCGCTGGACGCGCTGCGGGAGCGCACCGGGGTGGACGTGCCGGTCCATGTGGACGGGGCGTCCGGGGCGATGGTGGCGCCCTTCCTCGACCCGGACCTGGCCTGGGACTTCCGCCTCCCGCGCGTGACCTCGATCAACACCTCGGGCCACAAGTACGGGCTGGTCTACCCGGGCGTCGGCTGGGCGCTGTGGAGGTCCTCCGAGGCCCTGCCGGAGGAGCTGGTCTTCCGGGTCAACTACCTGGGCGGCGACATGCCGACCTTCGCGCTGAACTTCTCCCGCCCGGGGGCGCAGGTGGTGGCGCAGTACTACACCTTCCTGCGGCTGGGCCGGGAGGGCTACCGGGCGGTGCAGCAGGCCGCACGGGACGTGGCCTCGGGGCTGGCCGGGCGGATCGGCGCCCTGGAGGACTTCCGGCTGCTGACCCGGGGCGACCAGCTGCCGGTGTTCGCCTTCACCACCGCGGACGGCGTGGGGTCCTTCGACGTCTTCGACGTCTCGCAGCGGCTGCGCGAGCGGGGCTGGCTGGTGCCCGCGTACACCTTCCCGGCGAACCGGGAGGACCTGTCGGTGCTGCGGGTCGTGTGCCGCAACGGCTTCTCGGTCGACCTGGCGGACCTGCTCCTGGACGACCTGGACCAGGTGCTGCCCGAGCTGCGGCGGCAGCCGGGGCCGCTGGCCCGGGACCGCTCCGCCGCGACGGCCTTCCACCACTGAGCACGCCGCCGGGGCGTTCAGCGGCCGTCGCCCTCGTGGGGGATCCCGTTGGCGTAGGGGTTCTCCTGCCCCTCGGCCAGCACGCCGACGAACGGCTCGCCCTCCCCGGCGAAGGTGTAGGCGCCGGCCTCGATGCGGGCGATCAGCCCGCGGGTCCAGGCGGAGCCCCCGTCCGCGGAGGCGAGCCAGAAGTCCATGATCTCGCCGATGTGGCCGAGCGAGGCCGTCCCCTCCGGGGGCGTGTAGTACTCCGTGACCGAGGAGCGCCACTCCTCGATGGCGCGCACCCGGGTGCGCAGCAGCCCGACGGCCTCGGCGCGGGGCAGGTCGACGATGAAGCCGAGCGCCGCGGACAGGACGTCCGTCCGCTGGTCGTGGGCGGCCAGTGACTCCCGGAGCAGGCCGAAGTACTCCTCGGTGCCCCGGGGGGTGAGTTCGTACTCGGTCCGCGGGGGGCCGCCCGCGTCCGAGGGCGCGGTCTCGTGGGCGCGCAGCAGGCCCTGCTTCGCCATCTGCTTGAGCGCGTGGTAGATCGAGCCGGGCTTGGCGTTGGACCACTCGTGGGCGCCCCAGTACTCCAGGTCGTTGCGCACCTGGTAGCCGTGGGCCCGTCCGTGCTGCCGCACGGCGCCGAGCACCAGGAGCCGGATCGCTGACATCTGCCGGGGTCCCCTTCTCGTCGGGTGTGGCCAGCCTGGTCCGGATGGCGGAGAAGGCCGTCCCGCTCCCGCCGTGCCGGGCCGTCCGGCCGGTGGTCGATTTCTACACCGCTTCTCCACCGCCCCGGGCTCCGGGACGACCTGCCTCCGGGCCAGGCCCTCCCCCGGCGCCGCGGTCCGCCGCTGCCCGGCCGGGTTCCACGTCCACGGTACGGCGGGCCACGGGTAGGGCGGGCCACGGGCCCGCGGCCGCCCGCTCCGGCTGCCATGGGGTCGCCGGGATCGTGGACGGGCCGACCGCCGCGGAGCGCGAGGCGGCGGCGGACGCGCTCGCCCGGCGGGGTGAGCTGCGCGGCGGGGCGGGGGCCCGGGGCGGTGCGGGCGCGCGGCCCCGGGCCCTCGCCTCAGTGCCCGGCCTCGGCCAGGTCGATCAGGGCGAAGGCGTCCTTGCCGTCCAGGGACTCGCGGATGATGTCGGCGTGGCCCGCGTGCCGGGCGAACTCCTCGACGAGGTGCAGCAGCAGCGCGCGCAGCGACATCCTGCCGTCCACCGGGAACCAGGGTGCCTCGGGGAGCGGGAACACCTGGTCCAGGCTCGGCGCCGAGCGGATGAACTCCTCGGTCTCCCGCGCCACTCCGTCCCAGAACGCCAGGAAGCCGGGCACGGTCTCGTCCCCGACCAGCCGGAAGCCCTCCTCCCAGGTCTCCTCGGTGCGCTGCCGCTCGTTGGGGCGCTGCTGGGCCAACCGCAGCCAGTTCAGTTCGATCTCGGCGACGTGCTTGAGCAGTCCGGACAGTGAGAGCCGGCTGGCGCTCGGCCGGCTCGCGGCCTGCTCCTCCGTCAGCCCGAGCACCGAGCGCCGGATCGCCGCCCGCTGGCCCTCGACGTAGGCGAGCAGGGCGCCGCGCTCGTCGCCGGGTGCCTCCGCGGGAATGTGGGTGACCATGGTGGTGCCGCCTTCCGATCCGCGCCGGGGTCCTCTCCCCTGCTGCACCTGCCACGCTACGAAGCCTTGCGGACAGGTTCTGTCCGCAAGGGACCGGGGCGGGCGCGGAGGCCCCGAAGAGACGCGCATCCGGTGGGACGGGGGCCACCGGTCACGGCGAAGCCCCGCCCCCCGGCAGGGACCGGGCGGCGGGGCACGGCGAGCGGGAGCGCCCGGCGGGGCTCGCCGACGGGCGGCGGGCCCGGGCGGGGCGCGGGCGTCCGGTCGGGGCACGGGGGCCCGGCAGCGCCTCGGAACCGGAAGCGACTCGGAACCGGAAGCGCCTCAAGCGCCTCAGAAGGGGAAGCGCGAACGGCCGTGCTGTACCGAGATCCACTTCTGCGTGGTGAAGGCGTCCAGCATGGCGTCGCCGTTGAGGCGGCCGAGACCGGAGTGCTTCTCCCCGCCGAACGGGACGATCGGCTCGTCGTGCACGGTGCCGTCGTTGATGTGGATCATGCCCGTGTGGATCCGCTTGGCGATCCGCACACCGCGCTCCACGTCCCCGGTGTGGACGGCGCCGCTCAGCCCGTAGGGGGTGTCGTTGGCGATCCGCACCGCCTCGTCCTCCCCCTCGAACGGGATGAGGAGCGCCACGGGGCCGAAGATCTCCTGGCCCAGGACGGGTGCGCCTTCGGGGATGTCCGCGAGCACCGTCGGGGAGACCAGGTTCCCCTCCACCGTGCCGCGCAGCAGGGCGGTCGCCCCCGCCGCGACGGTCTGCTCCACGAGGGCGGAGACGGCCTCGGCCTGGGAGGCGTTGATCAGCGGGCCGATGTGGGTCGCCGGGTCGGCCGGGTCGCCGACGGCGAGGGTCCGCACCTTGGCGACGAACTTCTCGGTGAACTCCGCCTGGAGCGAGCGGTCGACCAGGATGCGGTTGGCGGCCATGCACACCTGGCCCTGGTGGACGAAACGACTGAAGACGGCCGCGTCCACCGCGTAGTCGACATCGGCGTCGTCGAGCACGATCAGGGCGCTGTTGCCGCCCAGTTCGAGGATGGCGTGCTTGAAGTGGGCGGCGCAGACGGTCGCCACATGGCGGCCCACCCGGTCCGAGCCGGTGAAGGAGATGGCCTTCGGAACGGGGTGCTCCAGCAGCGCGTCGCCGATCTCGGCGATGTCGGTGACGACGACGTTGAGCAGGCCGGCGGGCAGACCGGCGTCCTCGAAGACCTTGGCGACCAGGGTCCCTCCGCAGACGGGCGTGTTCTGGTGCGGCTTGAGCACCACCGCGTTGCCGAGCGCCAGGGCGGGGGCCACCGACTTGACCGAGAGCAGGAAGGGGAAGTTGAACGGGCTGATGACACCCACGACGCCGACCGGGACGCGGTAGACGCGGTTCTCCTTGCCGTCGGCCGGGGAGGGCAGGATGCGCCCCTCGGGCCGCAGGGCCAACTGGACGGCCTCGCGGAGGAACTCCTTGACGAGGTGGAGCTCGAAGGCGGCCTTGAGGTGGGTGCCGCCGAGCTCCGCGACGATCGCCGCGGCGATCTCCTCCTCGCGGTCCTCGATGATCCGCAGCGCCTTCTCGAAGACCCCCCGGCGGGTGTAGGGGTTGGTCTCGGCCCAGGCGGTCTGCGCGCGCTCGGCCGCCCGGTACGCCTGGTCGACCTCCTCGGCGGTGGCCACCGTGATCGAGGCCAGCTTCCCGCCGTCGTAGGGGTTGAAGTCGATGATGTCCCAGGAACCGCTGCCCGGCTTCCATTCGCCGTCTATGTACTGGAGTGCCAGGTCGCTGAAGAAGGACATGTGATCACTGCTCCATGGGCAGGGGCGGCGGGGGCGCCGGCGCGCGTCAAGTTGTCTGATGCTTCGTCATCGTACGCATGTTTCAGGCGAGTTGAAGGAGCCCGCGCAGCAGGTCCCGGGTGTCGGCGGCATCCGGACTGTCCTCGCACAGACGCTCCATGACCCGGGCGTACTGGGCGACGTCCTCGCGCTTGTCGAGGTAGAGGGCGCTGGTCAGCTGCTCCAGGTAGACCACGTCGGAGAGATCGGACTCGGGGAAGCTCAGCAGGGTGAACGCCCCGCTCTCGCCCGCGTGCCCGCCGAACCCGAAGGGCATCACCTGGAGCGTGATGTTGGACTGCTCGGAGACATGGATCAGGTGCCGCAACTGGTCCTGCATCACGCTCCGGTCGCCGTAGGGGCGGCGCAGCGCCGCCTCGTCGAGGACGACGTGCAGCAGGGGGGCGTTCTCCGACACCAGCGCCTTCTGCCGCTCCAGCCGCAGGGCGACCCGCTTGTCGATCTCCGGGGCAGGGGCGCCGGGCATCCCGCGGGAGACCACCGCGTGGGCGTAGGACTCCGTCTGCAGCAGCCCGTGCACGAACTGGACCTCGTAGATACGGATCACCGAGGCCGCGCCCTCCAGGCCGATGTAGGTCTGGAACCAGCCCGGCAGCACATCGCCGTAACTGTGCCACCAGCCGGCGACGTTGGCCTCCCTGGCGAGCCCGAGGAGCGAGGCGCGCTCCGCCTCGTCGCCCACGCCGTAGAGGGTGAGCAGGTCCTCCACGTCGCGCGCCTTGAAGCTCACCCGGCCCAACTCCATGCGGCTGATCTTGGACTCGGAGGCACGGATGGAGTACCCGGCCGCCTCCCGCGTGATCCCCCGGGACTCCCTCAGGCGCCGCAGCTGGGACCCCAGCAGGATGCGCCGGACGACCGACCCTCCGCCCGGCCCCTCGCCGCGGGGATCGCCCCATGCGGGCGACGCCGCCCCTGACACTCCTGCTGTCACGACCCGAACCCTCCCTGCCCGTGCACCATTTCACCGCGTCCGATCGTCGCCGAGTACCTCCCGAAACCCAAGAGCCGGATTCTGCCACCAAAAGGCTTCAGCCTGTACTCGCTCGGTTACGGAAAGAGTAGACAGCACCGCCGGGTCTCCCGACCGGCCCCTGGAAGAAATGAGCAGCAACCGCCACGGGCACGGACAGGTCCGGCGCGTGCACGTGCATCTGCCCTTGCATCTGCCCTACGCATTGGGAACGATGGTGCTCGCGCACCTGCGTGCTCGTTCGTGTCGTAGCGCCACAGCAGCGAATCCCGGGAGTGCCTCGCATGGGGACGAATCGATCGACCATGCTCGCGCCGTTAAGGCAGGGGCTCTACCCGACCGACCCCTCGACCGCGGCCACCTCCGCCTCCTGCGCCCTGCCGCCCCGCCATGAAGCGGTGCGCGGCGCACGGCAGTTCACCCGGGCGACGCTCGGCCAGTGGGACCTCGCGCACCGCTTCGACGACGTGGCGCTGGTCGTCTCCGAGCTCGTCACCAACGCCCTGCGGCACGCACTGGCCCCCGAGGGCGGGCCGGCGCAGCCCGGGGGCGAGGTGCACGAGCAGGGCGGCGAGACGCCGGTGCGGCTGCACCTGATGCGCTGGACCGGCCGCCTGGTGTGCGCGGTGCGCGACCCCAGCGACGAGGGCCCCACCGCCCGGCAGGCGGAGGAGGACTTCGCCGCCGAGTCGGGGCGCGGGCTGCTGCTGGTGGAGTCCTTCAGCGACGGCTGGGGCTGGCACCCGCTCGCCGGGGCGCTGCGGGGCAAGGTCGTCTGGGCGCTCTTCCGGCTGGGATGAGACGCGCCCCACGGGCCGCGCCCCCGCCCCGCCGGACGCCCGGGCGGCACCGGCCGGGCACCCGGGAGGCTCAGGCCACCAGGTGGTCGAACTCGCCGTCCTTGGCCCCCAGGAGCAGCGCCTCTATCTCCGCCGTCGTGTACACGAGCGCGGGACCTTCGGGGTGCCGCGAGTTGCGCATCGCCACATCGCCGCCGGGCAGCTTGGCGAACTCGACGCAGGAGCCCTGGGAGTTGCTGTGTCTGCTCTTCTGCCAGACGACCCCCTGAAGCTCCGTGGCCGCCATGCCGCTGTACACGTGGTGCACAAGTCGCTCCCGGGGTACAAGGTGCAGGTGTCAACTACGCCGGATCATAGCCGCGTTCATATGCCATGTGCAGAAGCCAATGCACGGGTCGATGCACGTGCACAGGGGGTGTTCCCCCGGTTACACGGCACGCCCCGGCCCACGGCAGGCTCCCCTCGCCTCCCCCGCCCGCGGCCCGGTTGTGGAGATCCGGCGAGGGCTCCGGAAGCAGCCGCGGGGCCCTGGTAGCTTTGCGCGGTCTCTCCGACACCACCCAGGGGGAACCTCCATGCGCACCACCGCTCTTCGCACGGCGGCCGCCACCGCGGCCGCCCTCGCGGCCCTCGTCCTGGGCGGCTGCGGCAGCGGCGACGAGGCGGCGGACGGCGAGGACAAGGACGGGGCCCCCACGACGCCCGCCGCCACCGCCTCGCCCGACCCGACCGGCGTCCAGGACGGCGGGGCGGACGGCGCCGCCGGGGGCATCGAGGGCACCTGGGCCGGACTGACCGACGCCAAGCCCGTCGTGCTCTCCCTCACCCGGGGGAAGGCGGCCCTGCTGGCCGAGGGCCGCGCCTGCACGGGCGACGTCACCGGCGCCGGCCCCTGGAAGCTGGCACTGACCTGCTCGGACGGCAGCACCGACCGGACCTCGGGGACCATCCGGCCCGGGGACGGCACCACCCTGGTGGTCGCCTGGGACGGCGGCACGGAGGACACCCTGCGCAGGAGCGAGGGCGGTTCGCTCCCCGAGGGCCTGCCCACGGCGCTGCCCACCCCCTGAGCCCCGGCACCGCCGCCCGCCCGGGCCCGCCTGCCGCCCCCGCCCGCCCCCGCCCGCGGCGTCCCGCCGCGCCACCAGGTCCGGCCGCGTCCCGGGACGCTGTCGGCGGCGAGGAGTACCGTCCCTCCATGGCATCCCGACTGGATCTCACGCTGGACTGCGCGGACGCCGAACGGCTGGCCGCCTTCTGGCGCACCGCGCTGGGTTACGTCGACGAGCCCCCACCGCCGCCCTTCGCCACACGGGAGGAATGGCTGGCCCAGTTCGGGGAGGACGAGGAGGACGGGCTCGGCGGTGCCTGGCTGTGCGACCCCGAGGGCAGCGGCCCCCGGCTCAGCCTGCTGGAGGTCCCCGAGCCGAAGAGCGCCAAGAACAGGCTGCACCTGGACATCCGCCTCCCCGGCCACGGCACCGCCGACGAGCGCTGGGCCCGCATCCGGGACGAGGCCGGGCGGCTGGCCGCGGCGGGCGGCACCGTCCTGGAGACCTTCGACGGGCACCATGTCGTCATGGCCGATCCCGAGGGCAACGAGTTCTGCGTCGCCGCCGGCCCGGCCTGACCGCCGTGCGTGTCGGACTCTTCGCGACCTGCCTCGCGGACACCTTCTTCCCCGAGGCCGCACGGGCCACCGCCCTGCTCCTCGCCCGGCTGGGCCACGAGGTGGTGTTCCCGCCGGAGCAGACCTGCTGCGGCCAGATGCACGTCAACACCGGCTACCAGCGCACCGCCCTGCCCCTCGTGCGGGAGTTCGCCGGGCTCTTCCGGGACCCCGCCGTGGAAGCGGTGGTCCTGCCTTCCGCCTCGTGCACGGGCTGCGTCCGCCACCAGCACGCCCAGGTCGCCGCACGGTACGGCGACCCTCGCCTGGCCGCCGCGGTTAAGGAGGTGGCCGCCAAGACCTACGAACTCAGCGAGCTGCTCGTCGACGTCCTGGGCACCACCGACGTGGGCGCCTGGTTCCCGCACCGCGTCGCCTACCACCCCACCTGCCACTCCCTGCGGATGCTCCGGTCGGCCGACAGGTCGCTGGCGCTGCTGCGGTCCGTCGAGGGCATCGAACTCCTCCGGCCGCCCCGGGAGGACTCCTGCTGCGGCTTCGGCGGCACCTTCGCCCTGAAGAACGCCGCGACCTCCACCGCGATGCTCCAGGACACCCTGCACCGCATCGCCTCGACCGGCGCGGAGGTCTGCACCGCGGCGGACTCCTCCTGCCTGATGCACCTCGGCGGGGGCTTCTCCCGCCTGCGGTCCGGCCCGAGGACCCTCCACCTCGCGCAGATCCTCGCCGCCACCCGCGACGCGCCCCACCCCCTGACCGAGGAGGCCGCCCGATGACCCGTCCCGACCGCCCCGGCGCCGCCGGGTCCGGGGACGACCCGCCGGAGCGTCCCCTCCCCGGGACACCCGCCCCGCCCCCGCACGCTCCACCGGGCACCGGCCGCCTGCGCGGCGACACGCCCTTCCCCCGGGCGGCCCGCGCGGCCCTCGCCGACGGCACCCTGCGGGGCAATCTGCGCCGCGCGACCGGCACCATCCGCGCCAGGCGGCTGGCCGCCACCGGGGAACTGCCCGACTGGGAGCAGCTGCGCGACGCGGGCGCCGCGCTCAAGTCCGAGGCCCTGGACCGCCTGCCCGAACTGCTGCTGCAGCTGGAGGCCGCGTTCACCGAGCGCGGCGGCACCGTGCACTGGGCCCGCGACGCGGCGGAGGCCAACGCGATCGTCACCCGCCTGGTCCGGGAGACGGGCTCCGAGGAGGTCGTCAAGGTCAAGTCCATGGCCACCCAGGAGATCGGGCTCAACGAGCACCTGGCACGGCAGGGCATCACCGCCCACGAGACGGACCTGGCCGAGCTGATCGTCCAGCTCGCCGGCGACCGCCCTTCCCACATCCTGGTCCCCGCGATCCACCGCAACCGGGAGGAGATCCGCGGGATCCTCCGCGACGGCATCCCGGATGCCGGCCCCCGGCTGGGATCCGACCCGGCGGAACTCGCCGCCGCGGCACGGGCGCATCTGCGCGAGAGGTTCCTCACGGTGCCCGTCGCCGTCTCCGGAGCCAACTTCGGCATCGCGGAGACGGGCACCCTGTGCGTGGTGGAGTCGGAGGGCAACGGCCGGATGTGCCTGACCCTGCCGCGGACGCTGATCACCGTCATGGGCATCGAGAAGGTGGTCCCGCTCCACCGGGACCTGGAGGTCTTCCTGCAACTGCTGCCCCGGTCCGCCACGGGCGAGCGGATGAACCCCTACACCTCCCTGTGGACCGGGGTCACCCCGGGCGACGGGCCCCGGGAGGTCCATCTGGTCCTCCTCGACAACGGCCGCACCGCGGCGCTCGCCGACCCGCTCGGCCGGGGAGCGCTCGGCTGCATCCGCTGCTCCGCATGCCTCAACGTCTGCCCGGTGTACGAGCGGGTGGGCGGCCACGCCTACGGCTCCACCTACCCGGGGCCGATCGGGGCGGTGCTGAGCCCGTACCTGGCCGGGATGCACGCCACCGGGGACGATCCGAACCGCACCCTCCCCTACGCCTCGACGCTCTGCGGGGCCTGCCTGGACGCCTGTCCGGTCCGGATCGACCTCCCCGCGATGCTGGTCGACCTGCGCCGCCGCCACACGGAGGAGGCGGGGCGCACCCCGGAGGCGCTCGCGATGCGGGCCGCCGGGGCCGTCATGCGGCGGCCCCGGCTCTACACGGCCGCCCAGCGGACCGCCGCCCGCCTCGCCCGCGCCGCGGCGAGGCGGGACGGGCGGATCACCCGGCTCCCCCCGCCGCTCGCCGGCTGGACGGAGGCCCGGGACGCGCCCGTCCCCGCGCAGGAGGCCTTCCGGTCGTGGTTCGCCTCGCCGGAGGGTGCCGCGGCGATGCGCGCCGCGGCACACGAGGGCGAGCGCCGCCGCGCGGCACACGGCGGGCCGGGCGGGGGCGGCCCGGCGCACGGGCACGACCGTCCGGGCGGGGGCGGCCCGGCGCACGGGCACGACGGGCCGGGCGGGGGCGACCCGGCGCACGGGCACGACCGGCGCGAGGAGGAGCGGTGACCGGGCCGACGGCGCGGGAGGCGGTGCTCGGGCGCATCCGGGACGCCCTGGAGCTGGCGCCCCCCAGGCGGCAGCCCGTCCCCCGCGCCTACCGCACGGGCCGCACGCTGCCGGACGACGAGCGGCTGGCGCTGTTCACCGGGCGGCTGGCCGACTACCGGGCGGGCGTCCGGGTCTGCACCGCCGCGGCCACCGCCGAGGCCGTGGCCGGGGCCCTGGACGCCCACGGGGCGCGGCGCGTCGGGGTACCGCCAGGACTGGACCGGGCGTGGCTGGAGCGCTTCGGCGGGGAGGTCCTGGTCGACTCGCAGGCGGTCTCCCCCCGGATGCTCGACGGCCTCGACGCCGTGGTCACGGCCTCCGCCGCGGGCTGCGCCGAGACCGGTACGGTCCTCCTCGACGGTTCCCCCGGCCAGGGCCGCCGCGCGCTGTCCCTCGTCCCCGACGTCCACGTCCTGGTGGTCGACCTCTCGACCGTCGCGGCGGGAGTGCCCGAGGCGCTCGCCCTGCTCGTACCCGGGCGGCCGACGACGCTGGTCAGCGGACCTTCCGCCACCTCCGACATCGAACTGGAGCGGGTGGAGGGCGTCCACGGGCCGCGCACCCTGGAGGTGGTCCTGCGCACCGACGCCTGAGCGGTGCGGACCGGCCCCGGCCGGGCCGCCGAGCGGTCAGGCCCGGCGCCCGGGCAGGGGCCGCCCGGGGGAGGCGCGGTGCGCACGGTCGGCGGCGGAGGTGCCGTCGCGCCATCCGGCGGCGTCCGTCGCCGACCGCACCCGAGCGGTGCGCGTCTCGGGGAACATCCGCCGGGTCCGGTCGGCCACGGCCAGGTCGCGGGTGGCCAGCACCGGCAGCAGCTCCCCGGGGACGGCCTCCTCGGCCACGGCGGCCAGGTGCTCGCCGATGCGGGAGGCGTACGCCGTCCAGAACGACTGCCGGAAGGTCCTGGTGCGCTTGCGCCCCCCGGCCCGCTGGGCGGACTCGGCGGCCGTCATCGCCCTGGTCCCCTGCACCAGCAGGGAGGTGTAGAGCAGCTCCACCGCCTCCAGGTCCCCCTCGAAGCCCACCACCGTGGAGAAGCCGAAGGGGCCGTTCCACACGGCCTTGCAGCGGTTGGCGGAGGAGACCACGTCCAGCAGCACCGCCTTGGCCGTCTCGTAGGGCGCGTCCACGCCGATGCGGCGCGCCGACGGCGTGTGCGCGGCGGGCGCACCCTGCGCGAGGACCGCCTCGTCGATGCTGTGGCGGGCCATCAGCTCCTGGGCCTTGGCCGTGAGCGCCTCCGCCTCCTGCGGGTAGCCGGTGGCCTCCGCCTTGGCCAGCAGGGCGCGGACACGGGTGAGCATCCGCGGCTCCCGGCCGGTGCCCTCGCGGCCGGGAGCCGGTGCGGCCCGGGGCCCGGCGCCGGGCGGCGGGGCGACGGCCTCGATGCGCGGCAGCCGGGCCAGCAGCCGGTACAGCTCCAGGACCGCCGTGGCACGGCCGAAGCGGTCGCCGCGCTGCGGCGGGACCTCCCCGGCGAGGTCCCGCAGCTGGGCCTCCCAGCGGTGCGGCAGCCGCGGCCCGTAGTGCGCGGACTCCGCCGCGACCAGCTCCGCGAGCAGCCGGTGGTGCACCTCCCCGAGGTCCCGCCGGACCAGCCGGGCGACGTCCGCGGGCTGCCAGCCGCGCTCCCAGGCGCGGCGCAGCAGCTCCTCGCCGCGCCGCCGCAGCTCCGCGTCGGCCCCGGGGTCGGCGGCGAGCAGGGAGGCGGCCGCGTCGAGGGAGGCGTCGCCCTCCGCGTACAGCGCCGCCGCCAGTGCCTTCTCGACCGTGTTCACCGTGCCCACACACGGGATGGTGTCACGCTGCGGCCCCGGGGGCCCCGCGCGGGCCGGGCCGGGAAGCGGCAGCCGCCGGCCGGGGCGGGGTCACGGTGCGACGTTCTGCTCCGCCCAGACGACCTTGCCGCCCACCGTGCGGCACGAACCCCAGCGCCGGCAGAGCATGTTGATCAGCTGGAGGCCCCGGCCGCCCTCGTCGCTGACGTCGGCGTGCTGGATCTGCGGGAGGTCCGGGCCGGTGTCCGAGACCTCGATGGTGAGCCGTTCGCCGCGGAGGAGCCTCAGCTGACCGGGGCCGTTGCCGTAGCGCAGGGCGTTGCCGACGAGTTCGCTGACGACCAGCTCGCTGACGTCCGCCAGCTCCGCGAGCCCCCAGTCGGCGAGCTGCCCGGTGACCAGGCCGCGGGCGACGGAGGCGACGTTGCCCTCCCGGGGGAGCGGCCACACCCGCAGGTCCTCGTCCGGGCCGCCGGTGCTCCCGGCGACCAGCAGCACCGCCTCGTCGATGCGCCGGGCACCCGGCGGTTCCGCGAGCAGCCCGCCGCCCTCCATCCGCTCCGGCTCCATGGACTTCGCCCGGCCGCGCAGCCCCTCCAGCTGGACGTCGATGTCGTCGGTGCGGTTCTTGACCAGGCCGTCGGTGTACAGCGCGAGACGGGCCCCCTCGCGCACCACGACCCGCAGCGGGTCGTACGGGATGACCCCGGCGCCCAGCGGCGCGCCGACGGGGACGTCGAGGAGGTCGGCCCCGCCGCGGCCGTCGAGCAGCAGCGGCGGGAGGTGCCCTGCGCTGGCGAAGGTGTAGGTGGAGTCCGCAGGGTCGTAGACGGCGCACAGGCACGTGGCGACCTGCTCGTCCTCCAGGTCGCGGGTGGCCAGGTCCAGCCTGGCGAGCACCCGCTCGGGGGCCATGTCGAGGGTCATCAGGGTCCGGCCGACCGCGCGCAGCCGCCCCATGGTGGCCGCGGCGGGCAGCCCGTGGCCCATCACGTCGCCCACCATCAGCGCGGTACGGCCCCCGGGCAGCGCCATCACGTCGTACCAGTCGCCGCCGACGCCCCGTGCCGCGGCGGCCGGTGCGTACTCGGCGCGGACCCTCAGCCCGGGGGTGAGGGGGGTGGCCCGGGGAAGCAGGCTGCGCTGGAGGGAGACCACATGCTCCCGCTCGCGCCCGTACATCCGGGCGTTGTCCATGAACACGGCCGCCCGGGAGGCGAGTTGCTCGGCGAGCGCCAGATCGGTGGTGGAGAACGGCGGGGTGCCTCCGGCACGGACGAAGTCGGCGGTGCCCAGCAGCACGCCCCGGGCGATCAGCGGTACGGCGAGGTAGCTGTGCACCCCGGCGTCCCGCATCTTCGCGGCGGCGCTGGCGGTGGGGGCGATGCGGAGGTAGTCCTCGTCGGCGATCCGGGAGAGCAGCACCGGTTTGCCCTGGCGCAGGCAGTAGCGGTGGAGCAGCGTCTCGTGCACCGACTCGCCGATGGTGTTGGTGTCCCCGACGGGGGTGGGTTCCAGCAGGGCCAGTTCGTCGATGGCGCAGACCGCCATCGCCCGGCTCTCCGGGATGCCGACCCCGGTCCAGCGGGAGCCCTCCTCGCCCTGGAGCACCCGCTCCAGCACGTCGACGGCCGCCCCGTCGGCGAACCGGGGGACGGTGAACTCGGCCAGCTCCTGGGCCGTGCGCTCCAGGTCGAGCGTGGTGCCGATCCGGGTGCTCGCGGAGTTGAGCCAGGCCAGGCGGCTGCGGGTGGTGAAGCCGTCGGAGGGCTGGTGCCCGCGCCCGCGCCGGAAGCGGAGGCCGCGGACACCGGAGGACTGCATCGCGGCGGTCCTCGCGGAGAGGCGCTGCGTCAGGCGTCGTTTGCGGCTGCCCCCGTTCACTGTTTCGGCCTCCCGGTCACGTGCACGCGCCTCGATCCCCAGTGTGCCCCGCGCAGGGCGGACACGCCCGCCGGGCGGCGGGGCCGTCCGCTTGGGATCAGAGCGTACGGGGAGCTTGCGCCGCGCGGCAGCGGTCCGGGGACACCGACCGGGGAAAACTCCCGGAACCGGGACGGCGGGGACGCCGCGCGGGCGGCCCGGGGCCCGCCGGAGGGCCCGGGAGACGCGCGGGGAGCCTGCGGCCGCCCCGCGAGGGGAGCGTCGGCCCGTGCGCGGCGGGCCGTCCGCCGGGCCGGCGGGCGGCCCCGGTCCCGGACGCGCCGCACGGGCGCTGTCCGAGCCGGATGCCAGACTCGCACCCGTGGACGAGCGCTGGGCTCTGGCGGCGGCCGAGGGGGACGGGGCGCGCCTCGTCCCCCTCGGCCGCGACCACCTGCCCAGCGGCCCCGCGGTCGACGAGCCCGACCTGGTGGCGGCGGTCCGTTCCCGCCCGCAGGTGCGCCGCTGGGTGTGGCGCTCGACCGCGGAGGTGGCCCCCCGGCTGCTCGCCGCCGGGGTCCGCGTGGAGCGCTGCTACGACGTCGAGGCCGCGGAGCGGCTGCTGCTGGGGCACGAGGGCCGCCACGGCGAGCCCCGGTCGGCGGCGGCCGCGTGGGCGAGGCTGCACGACGCGCCCGTACCGCCCGACCTCCCGCCGCCCGGGTCCGGCCCCTCGGCGCAGTCGCCGCTCTTCGAGCCGCAGCGCGCCGGTATGCCGCTGGAGGCGCTGCTGGAGGTCTACGCCGGGCAGCAGCAGCGGCACGAGGCGACGGCCCTTCCCGACCGGATGCGGCTGCTGACCGCCGCCGAGTCCGCCGGGACGCTGGTGGCCGCCGAGATGCACCGCGCGGGCCTCCCCTGGCGGGCGGACGTGCACCGCTTGCTCCTCCACGAACTGCTCGGCGAGCGGTACCCGGGCGGCGGCGAGCCGCGGCGCCTCGCGGAGCTGGCCGAGGAGGTGTCGCGGGCCTTCGGCAGCCGGGTGCGCCCCGACCTGCCCGCGGAGGTGGTCCGGGCCTTCGCGGGGGCCGGCATCCGGGTGCGCTCCACGCGCCGCTGGGAGCTGGAGGGCATCGACCACCCCGCCGTGGAGCCGCTGCTGCGCTACAAGAAGCTCTACCGCATCTGGACGGCGCACGGCTGGAGCTGGCTCCAGGACTGGGTGCACGAGGGCCGCTTCCGTCCCGAGTACGTGCCCGGCGGCACCGTGTCCGGGCGGTGGACCACCAACGGAGGGGGCGCCCTCCAGATCCCCAGGGTGATCCGGCGGGCCGTGGTCGCGGACGAGGGCTGGCGGCTGGTGGTCGCGGACGCCGACCAGATGGAACCGCGGGTGCTGGCCGCGATCTCCCGTGATCCGGGCCTGATGGAGGTGGCGGGCCACGAGGGCGACCTCTACACCGCGCTGTCCGACCGGGCGTTCTCCGGCGACCGGGAGCACGCCAAGCTGGCCCTGCTCGGCGCGGTCTACGGCCAGACCTCGGGCGACGGCCTGCGGAACCTGGCGGCCCTGCGGCGCCGCTTCCCCCGGGCGGTGGCCGTGGTGGACGAGGCGGCGCGGGCGGGCGAGGAGGGCCGCCTGGTGCGCACCTGGCTGGGGCGGACCAGCCCGCGGGCCCCGGGGGCGGAGGAGTCCGGCGAGGCGGGCCTGCCGCAGGGGGACCCGGAGGGCGCCGAGCGGGCCGGCGGGGCGGATGCCCGCGCCTGGGGCCGGTTCACCCGCAACTTCGTGGTGCAGGGCAGCGCCGCGGACTGGGCGCTGCTGATGCTCGCGGCGCTGCGGCAGGCCACTGCGGCGATGCGGGCCGAACTGGTGTTCTTCCAGCACGACGAGGTGGTGGTGCACTGCCCGGCGGAGGAGGCGGAGGCGGTGGCGGTGGCCATCCGGGAGGCGGGGGCCGTCGCCGGGCGGCTGGCCTTCGGCGACACCCCCGTGCGCTTCCCGTTCACGCTCGCCGCGGTGGAGTGCTACGCGGACGCCAAGTGAGCCGCGGCGCCGGACGGGCCCCGGCCCCGGCCCCGGGCGGACTGCGCCCCCGGGCCCGGTCGCCTCAGCCCAGCGCGTGCCAGGCCGGGTCGAGCGCGAGGGCGCGCAGCTGCTCCATCGTCAGGGCGGGCGTCGGCCGGACCGAGTCCTGCCCCTGGCCCGGGGCGTTGAAGGCCATGACGACCACCCGGAAGCCGTCCGGGCGCAGTGTGTCGACCGTCCAGCCGACGGCGCCCCGGCCGCCCTTCTGGTCGGGGTCCTCCTCCTGCCGCTCGCTCACCAGCGTGCCGTCGGGCAGGGTCTCCCCGTCGGAGAGGTGCCCGCGCAGGTCCTCCATGCCCGACTGCACGTTGATCTGCACCAGGCTGCCGCCCCGGCCGTCGTCGACGACCACGAAGCCGAACCCGCTGTCACCGCCCTCCTCGACGACCGCCGCGCCCTCGGGCAGCAGGCCCTTGAGCGTGGTCAGCACCTCCCCGGCGGACGGCCCGGCGGGCGGCCGGGGCTCCTCCCCGGCGTCCGGCGGAGGCCCCTGGTCGGCGAGATCGGCCAGGTAGTCCGCGGCGACGGGCAGCCAGGAGGGGTCCGAGGCGAGGGCGAGCAGCGCCTCGGAGGAGAGCGGGGGGTCCTCGCGGGTGGCCTCGGCGCCCTTCTCCTCGGGCGCGTTGTACTCGCTGACGTCGATCACCGCGCCCGAGGGCGTCACCACCGTGGCGCGCCACTGCCGGGCGCCCCGGTCGCGGCCGTACACGTACCCCTCGACGACCATGGCGCGGGAGCCGTTGCCGAGGGTGCTCTCGCGGCAGTCGTCGACGGCCGTGTACGCCTTGGCCGGGCAGGTCAGCAGCTGCTCGGCGGTCCCGTCCGCCAGCCCGGTCCGGCCGAGGCCCACCTGGATCAGCGCGGCGCCGCGGCCGTCGTCGTGCACCACGGAGGCCGTCGGCGCGGAGCCCCCGGGGCCGGAGCCGCTGCCGCGGCCGCTCTGCCGCGTCACCTCGCCCTCGGGCAGCAGCGCCGTGAGGGTGTCGACCATGCGCCGGGCGGAGACCGCGCCGTCCTGCGAGGGGAGCGGCACCGGATTCTCCGCGGCCACGCGGCCCCGCTCCCCGCCGCTCCCTCCGAGCAGCCCGCCCGCGTACCCGCCCACGAGTCCGGCGGCCGCGAGGGCCAGCACGGTCCCACCGGTGGCCACCCGGCGCAGCACCACCCTGCGGCGGCCGCGGGCGAGCCCGCCCTCCACCAGCACGGCGCGGTCGGAGGGGCCGAGCGTCCCGCCCGTGCGGCGCAGCACGGCCCCGAGTTCCTGCTCGAAGTCCCCGGTGGGGGCGCCTCGCTCTTCTTCCCTGGGTGCGAACGGCATACGGAACCACACTCTCTGATCGTCCGGTACGAAACGAGGTCTCTGCGGCGCCCGGGAGGTCCCGGGCCGGTGCCGGGCCCCTCAGCCGGCTGCGAACTCCACCAGGCTGCCGCCGCCCAGGTGTTCGCGGAGCTTGGCCAGCGCCCGCACCGTCCTGGTGCGCACGGCGGCCGAGCTGACGTTCATGGCCGCCGCGGTCTCCTCGACGCTGCGGTCCTCCCAGTACCGCAGCACGACGACCGCGCGGTCCTTCGGCGACAGCCGTCCGAGCGCGCCCAGCAGGGCGAGACGCAGCTCGGGGTCGTCGTCGGGGGCCCGGGGCGCCTCGGGCAGCTCGCCGACCGGGCGCTCGGTGGCGGACCGCCGCCGCCGGTGGGTGAGGAAGGCGCGGACGAGCACCGTCTGCGCATAGGCGGCGGGATTGTCGATGCGCGAGGACCTGCCCCACAGGACGTACATCCGGCCCAGCGTCTCCTGGACCAGGTCCTCGGCGAGATGGGTGTCCCCGCTGGTCAGCAGGCAGGCGGAACGGTAGAGGTGCGTGGCGCGGTCCGCCGCGAACACCCGGTACTCCTCGACACGTGCCGCTCGCATCGCTGCGCCCCCGCTCCCCTGGCTCCGCCGTCCTCTGCCGCTTCCACCCCGTCGATGCGCCGGGGAGGGGGAAATGTTTCAGGCTCCGTCGGCGAACCTGTGGTCCGGCGGGGGCGGGCGCCGGGGCGGCGGGTCCGCGAGCACGGCGGGCGGCGGGCCGGGGCACCCGGCGCGCGGGCCCTCGGGCAGCGCCGCGGGCGCGCCGGAGCCGCCCCGGAGCACCTCGGCGTGCGCCTGCCGGACGGCGGGGCCGGGGTCGACGCCCAGCTGCTCGACCAGGGTCCGGCGCAGGGTGCGGTAGGCGTCCAGCGCCTCCGCCTGGCGGCCGGTGCGGTGCAGCACCAGCATCAGCTGACGGTGGAACGCCTCCCGCAGCGGGAACTCGTCCGCCAGCACGGACAGTTCGGGCACGAGGCCGTCGTGCCCCCCGAGCTCCAGCTCGGCGTCGTAGCGCCACTGGAGGAGCTCCAGCCGCACCTCCCGGAGCCGGTGCACCAGCGGGGGCGGCTGCTCCCCCGGGCCGTGGACGCCCTCCAGCGGGCTCCCGCGCCACAGCGCCAGGGCCGCCGAGGCCGCCTCGGCGACGGACGCCCAGTCGCCGGTGCCCCGGACGGCGCGGGTGTAGGCCGCACGGGCGGTCGCGGCACGCTCCTGGAAGACCTCCGTGTCCAGCTCGCCCGGCTCCACCCGCAGCACGTACCCCTGGGCGACCGTGCGCAGTCCGCCCTGCTCACCGAGGAGGCGCCTGAGCCTGGCGACGTGGTTGTGCAGGGAGGCGCGTGCCGAGGCGGGCGGCTCGGCACCCCACAGCGCGGCCTGGAGTTCCCGGACCGGGACGACCCGGTTGGGCCGCAGCAGCAGGGCGACGAGCAGGGCGCGGAGTTTGGGGCTGCCGGGATGGTCCAGGCGCCCGGTGGCGTCGCGGACCGCGGGCACGCCGAGGAGGTTGAAGCGCATGTCCCGTTCCTCCCGGTCGTCTCGCGGCCTCCCCCTGTCCTCACGCTCTCTGCGATGCGTTGGCCTTATGTTAGCGATCCGTTGGTGACGGCTGTTTGGATGATGCGTCGGACCCGGCGCGCTGGTGCTCGGCGTGGGACAGCCACACTCGGGGGAGTGTCGCCACCGCGGCCGGTTCCGCGGACGAGGGCCCCGGCGCCATGGCGCCGGGGCCCTCGTCCGGCCCGCCGACCGTACGGCTGGACCGCGGGCCCCCGGCCGCTCAGGGCAGCAGCTCCAGGGGGTCGTACTGGTGGGGGCGGCCGCCCGTCCACTCCACCCAGGTCGGGTCCTCCAGCCGCACCGGTTCGGGGCCGCCGGCCCGGCGGACCAGCTCGCGCACCTCGTCGTCGGAGTGGGCCAGTCCCATGATCCGCCCGCGCACGGTCACCCGGCGGCCTCCCGTGGGGGAGATCCGGTGCACGACGATCGGCGGAGTGCCGGACATACCTCCAGCCTGCTCCTCGCACCGGCGGCTGCCAAGTCCCGGGGTCGCGGGGACCCGCGGACCGCGGCAGGGGCGTGCGGCCACCGGCGCGCGCCCCTCGGTCACCGCGCACACCGCCGACAGCTCCCGCACCCCGTTGACGGCGCCGGACGCCGTTGCTTTGATGCGCCGCAAGCGCTTTCCGGACCGGTCCGACCCGACCCTGGAGCCCCGGTGCACCTCTCCCGCCGCACCCTGCTGTCCGCGCTCCCCGCGGCCGCGCTCACCCCCGCCGCCGCGGCCGCCGGGACCGGGGCACCGCCACCGCCCGGCACGGCGGTCGGGAGCCCGCGGGACCGGGCGACGCTGATCGCCAACGCGCTCGCGGTCTTCGCGGGCACCGAGTGGTCCAACACCCGGCCCGAGACCGCCCGCCGGCTGGCCGCGATCGAGTCCTCGGCCCGGGCACGGCTCGCCGACATGGACCGCGCCGCGGCGGGCGAGCTGTTCCGCGGGCTGCCCCTCGGCGAGAGCGACGGCAACCTGACCCGGACCTTCCGCTCGCTCTACGAGATCGCGCTCGCCACCCGCGTGCCCGGCGCGGCACCGGCCGCACCGGCCGCTCCCCTGCGCGGCGACCGGGAGGCCCGGCGGCGCGTCACCGAGGCCCTGGTACACCTCCACGAGGAGTACGTGGGCGACCAGGCGGCCGGCTACTACGGCAACTGGCACACCTGGGAGATCGGCTTCCCCCGGTACGCGGGCCGCATCCTGGCCCTGCTGCACGAGGAGCTCTCGGCCGGGTACCCGGGGCTGGCGGCCGCGTACACCGCCACCATGGACGCCTATCTGCGCAACGGCCGGGACGGCGACGTGGACCTCGACTCCCGCTTCCACACCGGCGCCAACCTGGCCGACATCACCACCAACCGCGTCCTCCAGGGCGCCGTCCTCGACGACGACGCCCGTATCCGCAAGGCCCTCGCCGACCAGGCCACCGTGCTCACCCGGATCGACCCCTACCGGCTCCGCCACGGGGTCACCGACGGCTTCTACGCGGACGGCTCCTTCCTCCAGCACTCCTGCGTGGCCTACACCGGCTCCTACGGCAAGGGGCTGCTCACCCGGATGGTGGAGAGCGTGCGGCTCCTCGACGGCACCGCCTACGCGGGCCCCTCCCCCGGCACGGCCGCCGAGGGGCCCGCGGCGACCGCGCTGCGGTGGATCGCCGAGGGCTTCGCCCCGCTCGTCTTCGAGGGGTGGCTCATGGAGTGCGTCAAGGGCCGGGCGGTCTCCCGGACGGCCGGCGGCTACACGGACACCGCCGCGGTGGTCGAGGCCGCCGTCGACCTGACCGCGCACCTTCCCCGGCGGGCCGCCCGGCGGCTCGCGGCCTGGGTGAAGCACGTGCACACGACCTCGGCCGCCCCGCCGGACCCGGCCGGCTTCGCCTCCCCGGTGACCATCGCCCGCCACGCCGGCCTCCTCGCGTCCTCCGCCGCCCCGGCCGACCTCGTGCCGCCGGCGCACCACGCGGCCTTCAACGCCATGGACCGGACGGTCCACCGCCGCCCCGGCTACGCCTTCGCGCTCGCCCGCAGCTCGGACCGGGTCGGCCGCTACGAGTACATGAACGGGGAGAACCTCACCCCCTGGTTCCAGGGCGACGGCGCCCACCAGCTCTACCTCGCCGGCGCCGACCAGGCACGGGCGCACGGAGCGGACCGGCTCACCGTCCTCGAACCGCACCGCCTCCCGGGCACCACCGCCCCCGTGGAGCGGCGGCGGTCCGTCCCCGAGCTGTACGGCACCCTCTGGTACGACGACCCCGAGCACGGCTTCACCGCCTCCTCCCAGGCGCAGAACGCGTACGTCTACTTCCCTCGCGGCACCGGAGCCCACTCCGGCGGCGCCCGGCTCGGCGCCTACGGGACCGCCGCCCATGTGCTCACCGACGACGCGGCCTGTGCGGCGGCCCGCGCGGGGACGCTGCCCGACGGCCTGGTCACCCACCGGTCCGCGCGCGGCACCCGGTCGTGGTACCTGCTGGACGAGGAGATCGTCGTGCTGGCCGCGGGCGTGTGCGACCCGGAGGGACGCGCGCTCACCACCACCCTCGACGCCCGGATCGCGGAGCCGGACGCCGCCGTCGCGGTCACCGGCGAACTCCCGGGCGGTGCCCCCTGGAACGGCTCCGGCGCCCCCGCGTGGCTGCGCTACGAGGACCCCTCCCAGGGCGGGGCGATCGGCTACCTGCTGCTCTCCGGGCCCGCGCCCACCGTGCTCCGGGAGACGGTCACCCGCAGCCGCCGCCGGATCCGCCTGTCCAACCCGGACACCCCGGTCACCAGGCAGGTGTTCACCCTCGCGGTGGACCGGCCCCCGGGCGCCCCGCCGATGGCGCACGCCTACGCGCTGGTCCCGCACGCCACCGCGGAGCGGCTGCGCGCCTACGCCTCCGGTCCGCCGGAGGTGCTGTGCAACACGCCCCGGCTCCAGGCCGTCCACCACAGCGGCCTGGGACTGACGGCGGTCAACTCCTTCGGGGCGGGCCGCCACCGGGTGGCCGGGCTGACCGTCCGGGGCCCGGCCTCCCTGCTGCTGCGGCGCACCGCGGACGGCCGCGTCCACCTGGCACTGGCCGACCCCACCACCCGCCGCCGGACGGTGTCCCTGACGCTCCGCGGGCGGCCGCTGCGGCTGCTGTCCGCCGACCGGGGCGTCTCCGCCCGCCCCGTGCCGGGCGGCGTCCGCCTGGAGGTGTCCGTGCACCGGAGCCACGGCCGCAGCCTGCGGGCGGTGCTGGGTCCCCTGCGGTGACCCGGCAGCGGCCGCGGCGGGCGGACCCGGCCCGGCGGAAGCCGCGAACCGCTCGTGTCCCCTGCCCCTCCCGTGCCACGATGGGCGCCATGGGATGGCCGACCGAGGAACCCGTCGACCCCGCGTCAGTACTGGACGAGATCAAGGCGGTTCGCCGCGAGGGCCTGACCCGGCTGCGCGAACTCGACGTCCCGCTGCTGCGGCGGGCGGCCTCCACCGCCTCGGAACCCACCACGCTCGCCTGGCCGATCGCCGTCGAACGGACCCTGAGGGCCGCCGTGGACCTGCTCGGCGAGGGTGACCTGCGGGAGGCGGCGGAACGCTCCCTCGGGCTCTCCCCGGCGCTGCGCGGACGTCCGGCCGCTGACCGGCGCAGACTGGCCGCGGGCGTGTACGGGGTGAGCGTGGAGAGGTTCCGCAAGTCCCAGGAGGCCGAGGTGCTGGGGCAGGTGGCGGAGCAGGTGTGCTGGATCGCCGCCGTGGGCACCGCCGGAGTGCCCCGCAGGACCGGGGGGCGGGCCGCCGGGCTGCCCTCGCCGGAGCTGCAGCACCGGCTCGTCGAGCTGCGCGGCGGGGGCGCCGCCGCGCGGATCGTCCTCCATGTCCACCCGGTGGAACTGGTCCGCGGGGTGGACGTGGTGGTGGCGCCGACCAACACCCATCTGGTCCTTCCCGGCACCTACAAGGCCTCGTCGTCGGCCGCGCTGCGACGCGCGGCGGCGGTGCGCGGCCCCTCGGGGATCGTCCTGCGGGACCCGCTCCAGGAGGGGTTGACGGCCTGGCGGGAGAGGTACGGGATACCGCACGGCCCGGTCGAACCGGGCACGGTCGTCCCCACGGAGGCCGGAGCCCTGGCGGGGATGGGTGTGCGCCGTGTCTACCACGCGGCCGTGGCCATTCCGCGTGCCGGGTCGAACGACTACGACGTCCTGCCGCACGATGTCGCCGCCGCCGCGTCGGGGGTGCTGGCCCTGCTGGCGCAGGAGGCCCCGGCGTCCGATCCGCCGCTGCGGTCGGTCTGCTTCACACTGCTGGGCGCCGGGCGGGGCGGGCTCCCGGTGGAGGAGAGCGTGAGCGCGCTGTGGCCCGCCATGGCCGCGGTGGCCGCCGGGGGACGCGAGGTGCACCTGGTGACCCGGCGGCCCGCCGCGGCCGGGGCGGTGCTGCGGGTGCTGGGCGGCCGCCGTGTGGAGGAGGCCGGGGAGCCGTCCGCGTACCGGTGCAGCAGGGTGGCGGAGGGAGCCCGATGAGCGCCTGGGAGGCGCTGGGGGTGCTCGCCTCGCGCTGGGAGCCGTTGGCCCGGCGGCTGCCGCCGTCCGCGCACCGTGAACTCGCCGCGCTGCTGGCCCGCATCCGCGAGGAGGCGCCCGGCGGCCCGGACGCCGAGGAGCTGGCGGAGCGGGCCGTCGCGGCCGTCCTCGGCGCCCTGCCCGAGGACGAGGCCCTCGGGCTGCGGAAGGAGACCGGCCCGTCCCGCCTCGCCGGATCGCCGGGCCGTGAGGCGGGCGGCTTCGACGCCGGGGACCTGTGCATGCTGGTGATCGACGGCAACCCCATGGTGGGCCCGGTGCTCGGGCCGGTCCGCGAGCGCCTGCTGGGCGCGCCCGCGCTGTCGGAGGACGAGGCCGCCCGCGGCGGTGCCCGCCCCGCGGACCACGCCCTGCTCGTGCTCACCGACCCCCGCGGGCAACGCCGTTACCCGGCCTTCCAGTTCGACCCCCGCGGACGCCCGTGGGAGGTCGTCCTGCGGGTGAACTCCCTGCTCGGATCGGCCGAGGACCCGTGGGGGACGGCCGACTGGTGGCTGTCGGAGCACGTCTGGTGGGGACGGCCGCCCTCGGAGCTGCCGGGCACCGGGCAGGACGCCGCGCTGTGGGCCGCCGGGCTCGACGCGGCGGGTCTGGGCGAGGGGGACTGACCCGTGCCCAACCAGCCGCCGCCCGCCGCACTACCCGGCGTCCCGCACCGGGCGTCGCTGCCCGCCGGCACCCTGCTGTACCGGGTGCACTCCTCCCACCGCCCCGCCGCGGGCTTCAACCCCGTCCCGTCGCAGGAGCTGTACGGCGGGGGCCGCTTCGACAGCACCCCGCGCGCGCCCTACCCCTATCTGTACGCCGGCTTCGGCGTGGGCGCGGCGGTGAGCGAGGTGCTGCTGCGCTCGGTGCCCTTCGCCCCCGACGGCGGGCTCCGGCTGATCCCCCGGGGAGCCGTGGCCCGGCGCAGTCTGTCCTATCTGCGGTTGGCGGAGGAGGTCGAGGTGCTGTCCCTGATGTCGGGCGCCGACCTCGCGTCGGTCGGCCAGGACTCGTGGCTGATCCACGCCGAGCATCCCGAGTACCCGCAGACCCGGGACTGGGCGCGGTGGCTCCGGGAGCGGACGAGGCCCTGGGCGCAGGGTTTCGTGTGGCCCTCCAAGCGGGAGCCCGCGGACCGGGTGGCCGTGCTCTTCGAGGACCGCTGCCCGGCGAAGCTGCTGGAGGCCGATGCGGCACCGCCGGTGGACTTCGGGACGCCGGAGGGCGAGCGCTGGCTGAACGGGGTGCTCCTCGGATACGGCGCCCGGGTGGCGCCCGCCGTGCGCTGAGCCGCCCGCGGGAGAACGGCCGGTGCGCCGCGCCGTTTCGGCACGCCGCGCCGTTTCGGTGCGGCACCTCCTCCGGGGAGGGCCTCAGCCCCGCCCCGGACCGGGCACCTGGGTGCGCAGCGCGAGCATCGCGGTCCCCCACGCGCCGGGCTGCCGGGGCGGGCCGCCCGCCTTGCGCAGGCCCTCCGGCGCGGCGAGCCGCAGCAGCGGAGGCGGCGCGCTCCGGGGGCCCCTGCGGCCGGCCCCCGGCCTCCACGGCGGAAGCAGCAGCGGCGCCGGGTCGAACTCGTCCTCGGCCACCACGAGTTTCAGCCAGTCCTGGACGTACGCGCCCGGCCGCACCGGCCGGTCCTCGGGCAGGTAGAGCCAGACGGGCTCGCCGCGCCGGGCGCGCGCGGTGCGGCCGGGTCCGATGAAGTCCCCCTCGTAGAGCGCGTGCGAGCTGCCGTGGTCGTCCGTCAGGTCCAGCAGCACGCACCAGAGCCTGCGGTCCGCGTGGTTGTGGAGGGTGACCGCCACCTGCGGCTCCCGCCCCTCGGGGGTGTACTCGTGCACCACCTCCCCGGTCACCGAGTGCCGTTGGGCACCGCGCAGCGGTTCCAGGGTGATGCCGACCAGGCCGGACAGCGACGGATCGGGGTTGGCGAGGTCGCGGACGCGGTGCCAGTGGGCGAGGTGCGCCAGGGCGTCGACCGCCTCCGCCAGGTCCCCGGCGTCCCGCACGGCGAGCGGCGGCAGAGCGCGGGCGCCGCCCCGGACGTAGGCGAGGCCGTCCCGCACCTCGACGGTCAGCGGCGTCCCGTCCCCGGTGGTGGACAGCAGCGGATGGCCGTCGACCGCGTCGGCGAGCGGACCGGTCCACGCGCGGTCGCCGCGGACGGCGACCGCGGCCGGGGGGAAGGCCAGCGCGGACGGCACCACCGGCGTCAGCCGGAAGGGGTCGAGCCGCGCCGCGAGGCCGTCCACCGGTTCGACCCGGGAGGACTCCGGAAGCACCTCGCGCACCACGAGCGTGCCCCGCCCGCCCGAGGGCAGGCGGGCCGTGAACTCCGAGCCGGGGGCGCGCAGCCCGTGCACGGCACCGCAGTTGACCGCCCAGGCGCCGCGGGCGAAGCCGAGGCGGAACCGGGCCACGGGCACCGGGCCGCCGTGCAGGAAGGCCCGGTCCCCGCGGCCGTGGAGGGTGGGGTGCTGGCGTCCGCCGCCGCCCATCCGCGCCGCGGCGAGGTCGAGCAGCTCCCGGCAGGACGCGTCGGGCCCCAGTTCGCCCAGGACCCCGAGCAGGGCCTGGCTGAAGGCCCCGTGGACCGGTTCGGCCCGTGTCTCGTAGGCGGGTTCGTCCAGGCGGCTCGCCGCCAGCAGCACATGGCGGGGCGGGTCGGCACGGCCGGGGAGCGGCCCGGCGCCGCGCCCGGGACGGCGGTCCCAGGACGGCCGCCAGGCCGTGCTGCGGGGGCGTCCGGTCTCCCCCGGGCGCTCCTCGCGGGTGGCACCGCCCGCGTAGCAGCAGTCCAGGACGGCGACGACATGAGCGCCCCGCGCGGCGACGCCGTCGAGCAGGGCGCCCAGCAGGTCGTCGGCCAGGGCTTCCGCGCCGTCGGCCTCGCCGTCGTGGCAGACCAGGGCCTGGGCCCGGCCGGTGGCCTCGCGTGCGTCCTGGGTCTCGTCCTCGGAGCCGTGGCCGCTGAACCACAGCAGGGCGGTGTCCCCGGGGCCGGAGGCGCCCAGGTGGGTGGTGATCGCCTCGACGACCGCGTCGCGGCGGGCCTGCGCGTCGGCGAGGACGCGGATGTTCGCATCGGTACCGGGGAGGGAGCGGATCCAGCGCTCCGCCGCGGCGATGTCGTTGAGGCAGCCCGACAAGGGGGAGTCGGCGTAGGCGTCGATCCCCACGAGGAGGCAGTTGACCGTCGGCATGCGGCAAGCCTGGCAGAACGGACAGGTCGTCCGTCGGGCGAATCCGGGGCGACTTCCGGGAATGTACGACGAAACGCCTTTTCCAGGGCGCCTGTTGGGGTTCACTGGAGGTCGGCCGCGGTTCGGCGCCCAGCGCCGCCGCCGGCACTCTGACGCACCGTCATGGCGCCGTCCCAGGCGCCCTCCGGCCCGAGTTCCGCACCCGTCTCCCGTACCCGCCCCCGGCTTCCGTGCGCCCTCGCGCGCCGCCGGGAGCGGCACCAGCGTGCCCCGCCCCGCTGGGCACCACCGCGCAGGAGGACACGATGACCGGCACGACACCGAACCCGAACCCGCCCGGCGGGCCGTACGGGCCCTACGGCCCGGCCGGACCGTACGGACCTTACGGCCCGGCCCCCGGCCAGGGCCCGGGGTTCATCCCCGGGCAGGCACCCGGCCCCGTTCCCGGCCACCCCCCGGGCATGCCCCCCGGACCCCCGCCCGGCCCGCCGCCCGGCTGGGGCAACCCCTACCAGGACCCCGAGAACTGGGGGCCGGGAGGCTCGCCGAGCACCTCCCCCTCCTACCGCGAGTGGCGCACCGTGCGGGAGTGGGCCCAGCTCTCACCCGGCTGCTTCACCCTCGTGCTGTTCATGCCGCTGGGGATACCCCTGGTCACGCTGTACTCCCTCACCCGCTCGGCCCGCAGCCGGGCGCACACCGTGTTCAGCCACCCGGCACAGCCGGTCGCCGACGACACCCTGTCCCGGGTGAAGAAGACCCGTGCGGTGCTCGCCCTGCTCGCCTCCACGTCCTTCCTGTTCGCCTACGGCACCCGCACCGACGTGGAGGAGGCCCTGGCGGGCGGCGCGATCCGCCTGATGATCGCCCCGTGGCTGCTGGTGCTCACCGCCCCGCTGCTGGTGTTCCTCCTGATGAGATGGGCCTCCCAGGGCGAGCACACCCGGATGCGCTCCGAGCTGAGGACCCCCCTGGTCACCCTGGCGAAGTACGTGGGCGCGCTCACCGCCGTCCCCCTGCTCGCCCTGGCGGTCTACCCGCTCATGACCGCCACCGAGGACACCCCGTTCCTGGCCTTCCTCCTCGCCGTCGCCACCCTTCTGGGCCTGTACTGGGCGGCGGTGTTCACGGTCTTCTCCTCCAGCCTCGTCGTACGGAGCGGCTTCGGCACCGGGGGGATCCACAAGGCGCTGCCCGCACTGCTCACCGCCCTCCTCGTATGGGAGTTCACGCCCGTCGCCCTGCTGCAGTCCGGCTTCCCGCCCGGCCCCCTCGCCCTCTCCCTGCTGTTCGTGTTCGGCGGCCCGCTGTCCGTCACGGCCGTGGCGTGGTGGGAGGTCCACCGGCTGACCACCCGGCACGGCGTGGTGCTGAGGGCCTGACCCACCGGGCCCCGCCCGCCGGGGGCGGTCCGGGCCCCTCGCCGCCGACGGGACCGCTCCCCCCGCTCCACGACCAGGCGCCTGCACGAGGAGTCGCACCGATGACCGTCTTCCCCGCTCGCGCCTTCGAGCCCGACCACCCACTGCCGCCCCCGCCCGACGACTCCCCCTACGACGCCTCGCGCTGGGACCGGGACCTGCTGCTGACCCGTGCCCGCCAGACCCCCGCGCACTCCCCCGAGGCCCGCACGACCTGGCTGGAACTCGGGCTGCTCTGCGGCGAGCGCCTGGCGGACGGTCTGGACCCCGCGCAGGCCGAGTACGACCACGCCCTGGCCCGCGCCGCGCTCGAACGGGGCCTGGGCCAGGGCCTCGCCCACGGCGGGCCGCCCGCCGACCGGGCGGCCCGGGGCCATCTGGTGCTGGCCGAGCTGCTGCTGGAGGCGGACGGCGAGCCGCCGCCGTCCGAGGTGGACCGCGCCGAGGCGCTCGTGGCCGCGGTCGACGGCCTCCCGGCGGGATCCGTGGAGGACGAGGTGGCCTGGGGCGCCCGGCTGCACCTGGCCGACATCGCCGCGCTGCGCTGGCACCGCACCGGCTCGGAGGGCCACCGCGCACAGGCGACGGCCCGCTACACCACCGCGCTGCGCGGCCAGCCGCCGCTGCCGCCGCCGCTCGCCGCCGCCACCCACGCGGCACTGGCCGACCTGATCGCGGACCGGGCGATGGCGGAGCGCGACGTGCCTCAACTCGCCGCGGCGGCGGAACACTTCGCCCAGGCCGTGACCCCGGACACCGAACCCGGGGAACGGGCCCGGCTCACCGGGGCCCGGGGCATCACGCTGCTGGAGCAGGGGCAGCTCACCGGGGACGCCGCCCTGCTGCGCCGGGCGGAGACCGCCCTGTCCACCGCGGCCGCACTGGCGTGGGAGCTGGCCGGGGACCCGGCCGGGGAGCAGCCGCCCGAGCCGCCCGGCGAGGACGGCTTCTCCTGGACGGAGCGGGCGCGGCGCTCGGACGTCCTGGCCGCGGTCGCGGCCGTGCTGGCCTGGCGGCTGGACGAGGCGGCCGAACCCGCGCACGCACTGGTGCCCAGGGTCCGGTCGCTCGCCGCCTCCCCGGGCCACCTCGCGGCGGCCGAGCCGGACGAACTCTCCACCCTCGCCGTCCTCCTCCTCGACCACCTCACCCCTGCCGCCGCCGACGCGGAGGAGCGGGAGCGGGCCTTCCGGATGCTCCGGGAGGCCGCCCGGCGCTGGGACCCGGACCGGGGCGACGCCCACGTCCCCCAGCTGATGCTCGCGACGCGCGCCCTGGACCTCTCCGGCAACCGCCCCGCCGAACTCCTGGCGTGCTCCCGGTATGCCGCCCGGGTGCTGGAGCTGACCTCGGAGCCGGGCCCGGTGCTGTCGGCGCACCTGCTCCGCGCGGTGGTGGCCGCGGGGCTGCTCGAAGGGGGAGGGAACACCGCGGACCCCCGGGCGTCCGACGTCCGGAAGGCCGCGACCGCGGGCACCGACGCGTCGGCGGACCCGGCGCGGTGGGCAGCGACCGTCGAACGGCTGGTGGGGCCGACCGAGGCCGTCGGGGAACTGTTCCGGCGCTGGCAGCAGTGCGCGGGCCGCGACAGCCACCACGCCGGTCATGCCCGGTTCCTCCTCCGGCACGCCCCGGCCCTCGATCCCACCCGGAAGGTGCTGACCGACGACCGGATACGGGCCCTGGTGGACGCCGGGGGGGCGCGCGCGGGTGAACCCTCCCGGCATTCGCACCTGGCGCTGGGCGCCGCGCTGGGCCACTACGGGGCCCTGCACACCGGTCCGCTGCTGGCCCAGGCGGCGGAGGCCGCGGAAGCCGCTCTCCGGGACGACTCGCAGAGGGGGATGTCCGCCGCCCAGACCGCGGGCGTCGCGGGCATGGCCGCCACACTCAGGACGCTGCACGGCCTGATGAACGGCGGATACGACGACGTCGACGCGGGGGTGCGCGAGCTGGAGGCCCTGGGGCGGCGCCTGGAAGCGATCCCGGCGGCCGACCGGGCCGGTCTTCCGGATCCCGCGGCCCTGCAGCGCCTGATGGATATCGTGCGCCTCTACCGGGCCGAATCCTCACCGCAGGAGCGAGTCGCGGCCATCGCGGCGATGGACCCACGGGACATCGGCCTCCACGGCGACCACCCGGCCTGGCAGGCCCTGACCGCCGCCCTGCGCCGGAGCAGGTCCCCGGAGGGGGCTCCACCGTCGCCGGGGGCGGCCCCCTCGGCCCGGGAGATCATCCTCTCCACCGCCGGGATGCCTCCGCTGCAGCGGGCCTCGTGGCTCCTGCTGGCAGGCACCGCCCGGGTCTCCGAGGCCACCGCGAGCGGGGACCGGGCCGCGCGGCGGGATGTCACGACGCTGATCCTCGCGGCCCGGGAGACCGCCACCCGCGGTGACGACGTCTGGCTCGCCGGCGGGATGCTCCTCGGCTTCGCGGGCTGCCAGGACGCGGTGCTGGGGCGCCCCTGGTCCAGAAGGCGGCGCCTCGACGAGGCCATCGGGCACCTGGAGGAGGTGTACCGGGAGTGCCGGGGGCCCGAGCACCCCTGGCGGGGCCGCAGCGGACTGCTGCTCGCCAAGGCCCTGCGCCTGCGCGGCGAGCAGGCGCTGGGCGACCGCGCGGCCGGCCGCCGCGTCGCCGCCGAGGCGCTGCGGGCCACCGCCTACGCCGTACTGCTCCAGTCCGGTACGGCCGACGCGGCGTCCGCGGCGACCGAGGCCACCGCCGCGGCCCGGACCGTGGCCCGCTGGTGCCTGGCCGACGGTGTCCCGGCCGAGGCCGTCACCGCCCTCGACGCCTGCCGCGGCCTGGTGCTGCACGCCGCGACGACCGCCCGGACGGTGGACCGCCGGCTGTCCGAGGCCGGGCACGGTGCCCTGGCCGACCGCTGGTCGCGGGCGGTGGCCCACGGCGGCAGCGCCCCGACGGCCCTGCGGCGCGAGGTGCTGGACGTGCTGCTCGGCCTGGACGGCAGCGCGGCCGACCGGCTGCTCTCCCCGCCCTCGGTGCCGGGGATCGCCGCCGCGCTCCGGGCTCTGCGGCGGGACGCCCTGGTGTACCTGCTCCCCGCCGCGGCGACCGGGTTCGCCGGGGACGCGGCCGGTGCGGCGATCGCGGTGGCCTCCGACGGCCGGGTGAGGGTCGTCCCGCTTCCCGGGCTGCGGGAGGAGGCGGAGCCGCTGCGCGCGTACGTGGAGCACCTGGAGCCGACGGGGGCGGCCCCCTCCCGCGGGCCCGGCTCGCCCGTGGCGACGGCGCCCTCCGGTCCGCCCGGGTTCCCGTTCTCCACCGCCTTCGACCCGCTCGCGGCGTTCGACACCCTGGCCACCGCGACACGCCGCCACGTCCCGCAGCGGAACCTCGGCGGTCCGCCCGGCCGGCGGACGGGGACGCTCCCCCAGCGGCTCGACCGCCTGACCGCCTGGGCCTGGGACGCGGTGGTCGCCCCCCTGTCGGGCGCGCTGGGACGGAGCCTGCCGACCGGGCGGACGCCCCGGCTGGTGCTCATCCCGATGGGCGAGTTGTCCGCGGTGCCCTGGCACGCCGCCTGGTCCACCGAGGGCGACGGGCGCCGGTACGCCCTGAGGACGGTGGAGTTCACCTACAGCGCCTCGGCCCGGCTGCTGTGCGAGGTCGCCGCCCGCCCCGCCCGCGCACGCACCGACGCGGCCCTGGTCGTCGGCGACCCCACCGGGGACCTGCCCTTCGCCGGGCGGGAGGCGCTGGCCGTCCGCGACGCCTACTACCCGCGGGCCGTCTTCCTCGGGCGGGAGGACACGGGCGGGAGCGAGCGCGCGGCACGGCCCGCGGAGCTGCTGCGCTGGATCCGCTCGGGAGCGGGCCGGGGCGGGACCCTGCACCTGGCCTGCCACGCCACGGTGGTGGGCGGCGCCCGCAGCAGCGCGGCGCTGATCCTGCACGAGGGCACCCTCTCCGCGGAGGACCTGACCGAGTCCGTCGGCGGCTCCGACGGCGGCACCCATCCCGACCTGGTGCTGCTGGCGGCCTGCCGCAGCCATGTGTCGGGACGCGGCGCCAACGAGGCGTACACCCTCGCCACCGCCTTCCTCACGGCGGGTGCCCGGTCGGTGATCGGCTCGCTGTGGCCGGTGCCGGACGCGGCGACCTCCCTGCTGATGTTCATGACCCACCACTACCTGCGGGTGGAGGGCCGGCAGCCCGCCGAGGCGCTGCGGCTGGCACAGCTCTGGATGCTCGACCCGGACCGGGCGCTGCCGACCGGCACACCACCGGGCCTGGCCAGGCTGGTGCCGCGCATCGTCCCCGACGACCTGAGCGCCTGGGCGGGCTTCATCGCCACCGGGCACTGACCGCGCCCGGGGCGGGTCCGCGGGCCTGCCCGACGAGCCCGACCGGGCGCTTTCCAACCCGCGGGGAAGCACTTCCCCGCAAGAAACACGAGAGGTCACCGATGGACATCCGCCTCGCCAAAGGCGCCAACGCCCCTCTGCCCGCCGGACCGTGCCGGGTCCACCTCGCCTCGGCAGGTGCGGAGATCGACGTCTGCGCCGTGCTCCTCGGCCCGGACGGAAGGGTGCGCGGGGACGAGGACCTGGTCTTCTTCAACCATCCGGCCGAGGGGGGCGTGAAGCTGGAGGACCGCACCATCACCGCGGACCTGGCGGCGGTCCCCGCCTCCGTGGAGCGCATCGGCGTCGTCGCCGCGCTCGACACCGCGGCGGGCGGAGTCCACCGCTTCGACGCCGCGAGCACACCCCGGGCCTCGGTCGAGTGCGGCGAGGCGCGCATCACCTTCGAACCGCCGCCGCTGGCCGACGGAGAGACGGCGGCGCTGGTGGTCGAGCTCTACCGGCGCGCCGGTACGTGGAAGGTGCGCGCCGTGGGGCAGGGCTGGTCCACGGGACTGGCCGGACTGGCCACGGACTTCGGCGTGGCCGTCGACGACCCGGGCCCGGGCGCCTCCCCCGCCGCACCGCCCCCGGCACCGCCCGCCACCACGCCTCCACCGCCCCCGGCACCGCCCGCCACCACGACGGTGCGGCCCCCGGCACCGGAGCCCCCGGCGGCGGCTCCTCCCGCCGCACCGCCGCGCCCGACCGGCCGGCCGGCGGCGCAGCCCCCGGCCTCCCCGGCACCGATCCCGCCGCCCGCACCGCCCGCACCCCGGCACATCGTCCTCACGAAGGCCGGTTCCGACACGCTCTCGCTGCACAAGGACCAGCCCGGTGCCGCCGTCACGGCGACACTGGAGTGGGACGGGGGCAGCGCGCGCCGCCGGCGGGCGGGGGCCGACCTCGACCTCTACGCCCTCTCCGTCCCCCGCCACCTGGTCACCGAGCGCGGCAAGCGGCCGAAGGCGACCGACCTGGTCGTGTACTACCGCAGCCTCGGCTCGCTCGCCGGTCCACCGTTCATCGCCCTGGACGGGGACGCCCGGACGCCGGGGCGGGAGACCATCACCATCACGCGCCCGGACCTCCAGGGCTACGTCCTGCTGTGCGCCTACAGCGCCGTCGAGAACGGCATCGGCTCCTTCCGGTCCTACGGGGCGCGGGTGGTCGTGACGGAGCGCGGCGGCTCCTCCGTCACCGTCCCGCTGTTCAGCACCAAGGCCCTGGCGTACTGGGTGGCGATCGCCATGGTCGACTTCACCGTCGAGGGGGGTGTCCGGATCGAGCACGTGGAGCAGTACAGCGGCCGACGCGTCGAGGCGCGGCCGACCCTCTACTCCAACCGGAAGTTCCGTATGGGGACGGGTCCGGTGGAGTTCAAGACCCGTCCCCACGGAGGCTGATGCGGCCGCACACGCCCCGCACGGCAGGGGTGTTCCGTGCGGCCGAACACCCTCGGCGTCATCGGCGTACGTCGGCGTACGTCGGGCAGGCGCAGCGACCTCCCGTCCCGCACCGCTCCGGAACCACTCGTTAGGGTGGTGGCTGATTCCGTGATGTGAGGGAGGGGCGTCCGTGAGCGGTGGCGCCCCGGCCGAGTCCACCCGGCACGGCCGCGCCCTCGAAGACCGCCGCGTCGGCAACGGCCCGGCACACCGACGACAGAACACGTCCAGCAGGGGGTCGTCATGACGTGGACCGAGTGGGAGCAGGTCAAGGACGAGGTCGCCCAACGGGGGCCTGCGCAGATGCAGCTGAACCGGCTGATCGACGAACCGGGCGGCGGCGGGGCCCCGGATCTGGTCGTCCGTGACGACGAGTTGGGCGCACTGGGCAATATGGCCTACGACCTGCGGGAGGGTTTCCGCGTGGCCGCGGACCACGCGCGGCCGAGCACCTTCACCGCGTCCGTGGAGCTCTTCAACGACGGTCTGGACCTGGGCTCGGCACTCACCGAGATGCACGACGCCTGGAACACGCAGCAGCAGGCCCTGAAGGAGGCGTGCGCCCACATCTCCAACCACCTGGACTTCACCCGGGCCCAGCATGCAAAGGACGAGGTGGACATCGAGACGGGCATGCGGGACGCGGCGGGAGACCTGCTGACCGTGTCGCGGCTGAACGAACTCCTGAAGTAGAGGAATGGGGACGACACCGATGGCGACCGGCACGATGACCGTGGACGAGTTGAGAAGCCTCCGCCTGGGCTCGCTCGACAGCGCGGTCTCCGACTGGAAGACCATGGCCGGCAAGCTGGAGCTGCTGGCGACCGGCGGCAACGGCGAGACCAGCGCCGCGGATCTGAGGAAGAAGGCCGACGCGGCCGACTGGAAGGGCGACAACGCCACGGTGTCCCGGGCCTTCGTCACCAAGACCGCAGCGCAGTTCTCGGACGCGGCGGCCGAGGCGAAGAGCGTGCTGGCGATCCTCAGCGGGGCCCACACCGCGTTCACCCAGCACAAGGCGGACCTGCAGACGGCCGTCGACGACCTGGCCAAGCGCAATATCTACGTCAACGGCAAGGGCGGCGTGGTGGCTGCGGTGCCCCCACCGGGCGTCGCCGGGGACGCCGAGATCCACAAGCCCACGGACGCGGAACTGGACATCGCACAGAACAGGATCACGAAGATCCTCGCCGGAGCGAGCGAGACCGACCGCATCGCCGCCCGCGCCCTGCGCCAGCTCGCCAAGAACAAGTACGACTTCGCCGGAGAAGGCTCGGACAGCCTGAAGAACGCCGACCGCGAGCAGGGCAGGGCCGACGCGGAGTACTGGCGCAGGGAGATCGCCAAGGGGAACGTCGACGAGTGGAGCGAGGAGAAGCTCGCCCGGTTCAACGAGGTCCTCGCGTACCAGAACGACAACCCGGCCTTCACCGAGGCACTGGCGGTCGGCCTGGGAGCCGACGGCACGCTCCAGTTCTGGCGCGACCTCGCCGACCCCGGCCAGGGAAGGACCCCGGAGGGCGACCGGGCCGAACTCCTCGGCGAGGTCCAGCAGAACCTCAGCATGTCCCTGGCCAACGCCTCGCACAGCCACTCCCCCGAGATGGAGGCGTGGAAGAAGCAGATCATCGCCGCCGGCCCCAAGGACTTCGGCCACGAGGGGATCATGGTCCGGCCCTACGGCTTCCAGATCATGAGCAACCTGATGGTCAAGGGGAACTTCGACAGCGGCTTCCTCGACGACTACGGCAAGGCCCTCCATTCCTTCGAGACGGAGAAGAAGCCCTTCAAGCCGGCGGACATGTGGGGAAATCCCCTCATCGCATCCCAGCTCGACTACACGGGCAAGGGTCCGGACGACGACTACGGCGCTCCGGGCAGCGACCCCATGGCCGGCTACCTGAAGGCCGTCTCACACAACCCGGACTTCGCGACCGAGCTGTTCAACCGCGACGAGATGGCCGACTACCTGCTGACGGAGCGCGAGTTCTACGACGAGGACGACCCCTTCGACCGGGGCGACGGGACGGTGCAGTCCCGCGACGCCCTGGGCAAGGCGCTGCTGGCGGCCGGCACCGGGATCAACCCCGACGAGCCGCACATCATCGACTCCTACGAGCACACCGAGGCCCAGAAGGACGCCTTCACCGGCACTTTGAGACGCCTTGCCGAGCGCGGTGACGACTTCCCGCCCGAACTGCGCGACGACATGGCGCTGCTGATCGGAAACCACGGGGCGGAGGTGCACCAGACGGCGAGCGCCATCAACACGAATGAAGCGCCTTTGGACTACGGGCACCTTTTGGAGGTGTCAAAGCAGGTGGCGCGCGACCAGAACTCGTACGGCCTCCTCATGGAGGGCGTCAACCAGGCCATCGTCGCCGACATCCACGCCGAGCACAAAGGCGACCCGGTGGAGGAGCTCCAGCGGGCCGGTCAGACCATCGGCTTCATGGAGACGGTGCGCAACCACGCGATCGAGACGGACACGGACGATCCGTCCTGGACCGCGAAGTGGGGCTACCACGTCATCGGCGGTGCGGCCAACTTCATCCCGGTGGTGGGTGATGCGGTCCAGCGCGGGGTGGATGCGGGTGCGTACGCCTGGCAACTCGAGGAGCAGGCACGCATCGACGGTGAGAAGAAGGAGGACAAGGGCCAGAACTTCTCCATCCGCCAGGACCACCTGACGGCCCTCTCCGACGAGTGGGCGAGGGTGAACCCGGACCACGCCTTGTGCCGGGAGGGAGAGGAAGACAAGTATCCGCGTCAGCAGGCCATCGGAACAGCGGCCTTCAACGGCAACGACACGGCGAACGGAGCAGTGGGTGAATGACCCCAGGACGAGCGGACGGCGGGGCGTACTGACGGGGGCCGCGCTGCTCTCCCTCCTCGCCCCGACCACCGCCTGCACAGCCTTCGGCGGGTACGACGTGCCGGACTCCGTGTGCGGTCGGCCCATCGCCCCGGAGGTGCTCGCACCGCTCCTGCCGGAGGGCGAGAATCTGAAGGAGCGGCACAGGTCCGTCGACGAGGACGCCTCGATGTGCACGCTCTCCGTCGACGGCGACGCCGCCCTCGTCGTCGAGGAGTGGCGTGACCAGGAGCCCCGCGACATGCTGGAGCGGGAGAAGGACAAGGACCCGGCCGGTGACCCGGCCAGGTCCGATGTCCAGGGGGACTCCGTCATCTCCGACGGCCGGTTCCACTCCATGAACCCCTGCCCGGCCCGCGGCGAGAAGAGCAACCACACCCTCACCCTCTACCTCGGGGGAGCCGGAACCGCGGGGAAGCGCGACGAGCTGGAGGCGTTCGCCGCCGCCTACCTCCCCGAAGGTCTCAAGGCCATGGGCTGCACGGAGTGAGCGGCAGGTGCGGCCCTTGGAGAGCCCGGCTCAGATCTCATCCGAGCCGGGCTTGCCCCGTCAGGGTCGGCTCCATGGAGCCGGCCTCGGGATCCGGGCCCGGCTCTCTCAGCCGAGAGCTGCCCGGTGCACGCTGACGGCGTAGCCGCCGCCCTCGTAGGGACGGGCGTCCCACGTCGCGAAGCGGTCGGTGAGGGTGAGACCGGCCGCGGCGCAGTAGGCGTCGTAGTCGGCAAGGGTGATCGCAGGGCGAACCGGCAGGTGCGCCTCGTCCAGGCCGAAGCCCGCGACCAGCAGGCCGCCCGGGCGCAGGGTCGCGGCCAGGCGGCTGACCACCTCGGCCTCCGTGCCCGGCGCAAGGAGCTGGAAGGTGTTCCCGGCGGCGACGACGAGGCCGAAGGCCGTGGCACCGGGGAGCGCGGCCGCGTCGAGTGCGGCCAGGTCGGCCTGGAGCCACGGCAGCTCCGGCGCCTGCCGGCGCGCCACCGCCAGCATGGAGGCGTCGACGTCGACTCCGACGCAGTCGTACCCGAGCTCCGCAAGGCGGATCATGACCCGGCCGGTACCGCACCCGGCGTCCAGTACCCGCGCCCCGGCGGGCGCCAGCGCGGCGCACAGGCGTGCCTCGCCGTGCATGTCCCTGCCGCTGTCGGCCAGGGCGGCGAACCGGGCAGCGTAGTCCTCTCCCGACGTCCCACCGGTCAGTTCTTCCCAACGGTTCATGCGGCCCAGGATATTCATCGGAGACCGGGGTTCGACGACCGGCGCCGGTACGACGGCAGCCGGCACACCGCCGACGCGGTCCCGCACGGACCCGGGGTGGACAGGCCCCCACCGTCACGGCAGTCCTGCGGCACGCCCGGACCTGGGACGGCCTCACCCTGTGCGAGCAGACCAGCCACCAGCCGGACGTTTCGAACACGGTCGCCGTCACCTGGGACCACCGTGCCGACGTCCCCATGGCCCAGACCGAGCGCATCCTCACGGCCGACGACCGCCAGGATGAGCTCGACCGCCGGTTCTTCGCCATCGCCACCGACCTCATCGGCACGCCGACCGAGCTCGTCGACGAGACGGGCGACATCGCCTGGCGCACCCGGGCCACCCTGTGGGGCACCACCGCCTGGGCCCGTGACAGCAGCACCTACACCCCTTTCCGCTTCCCCGGCCAGTACTACGACCCCGAAACCGGCCTCCACTACAACTACTTCCGGCACTACGACCCAGAGAGCGGCCGCTACACCTCCCCGGACCCTCTCGGCCTGGCTCCCGCACCGAACCCGGTCGCCTACGTGGACAACCCGTACAGCGGGTGCGACCCGCTGGGTCTCATGCCCAAGTACACGAAGGAGGAGAAGGCCCAGCAGGCCCGGGAAAAGGCCATCAAGACCGCGGACGAGGTCGTCGAGAGAGCCCAGGGGGACCGGATGAGGAAGGACGGCGGCTATCACGCGGACACCAGGCACGGCTTCAGCGACGAACGGGTCCTGGAGATCCTCAAGAACCCGGACGCGGTGTACCACTCAACGGCGGGCAGCGGAAACCTGATCTTCCGACAGGGTGAGGACGTCGTGGTGGCCAGGGGTGGCGGCGCCGGAGGAGGCAATGTCATCACGGCATACGGTCCGTCGGGCATCAAGGGCGAGTCCGGGGCCGAGGCGCTGGGCGGCCTGCCCGCCGACCCCGGCGGACCGATCACCCACGCCGACGTGGTGGAGGGCAGGATTCCAGCCAAGAACGGCTACATGGCTCCGGCAGTGCAGATCAAATGAGGTGGCATCGACCATGAATCTGACCTTGGGCGACGACTGGCACGCAACGGTGACGGCCGATCAGTTGCCCCTCACCCCGCGCTTCACGGGCAACTCCGTGGACGTCACGCACGACGCGAACGCGGAGGAACGTGAGCGGTCCCTCTCGGCCACGTTCGGCAGCCAGGACTGGCTGTGGGACACCCCTGACATCCTCCGCTTCGACCAGGACAGCCGGAAACTGGTGGGGGCCGAATTCCAGATGCCATACGTGTCCACGTACGCCGAAATCTCCGCCCGCGTCCCCGTCCTGCCCGCGGTACGCCCGGGCGGGCTCATGGCGGATGACGTGCGGGACTTCCGGCTGGACATGTGCACGGTGCTGTGCCGCGCTCCCGAGGACGCCGTACTGACCTGTCTGCGCGACGTCGACGTCCTCGACGAACCGCTGGAGGCCGCCATCGGCATCGCCCCGGACGTGGCGCTCCTGGTCCAGCACGGCACCGTCGTCGGCTGGAGCCTCACCGATCCCGCGCGCTACCTGACCACCGCCTACACCGCCCCCGACCCCGCCCCACCGGCCCCGGCCACCCGCCGACTGCTCAGCGCCTGCCTGGACCTGGTCTCCGACCCGCTGCTCGAAGCGGTACAGAACCGCGAGCCGACCGCCCTGACCCGGCTCCGCGAGGCCCACCAGTCCCTCCGCACCCAACAACAGGATCGCCACCGAGCCAACGCCCTCCTGGTGCTCATCAACAACCTGGTCGAGGACTACGCCGACCGGCCGACCGGGCAGAAGCCGTGAAGCACCGGCCTGCCCCGCCCATGGCAGACGGCGAGCGACACGACGCCGTCCGGATCCGGTGAGGGTACGCGCACGTGCACCTACTCCTGAAGAGCTGAGCGTCCAGGCGACGGACACTCCGCTGCCCGCCACCCCATTGGTTGTGGTCGGACGACGACCTGGCACCGAACCTGAAGAGCTGATCGCGCTCTGAAATGGGACGACACTCGCGCATGCACCGACCCAGCCGTTCCTTCGATGCCCTTGCCTCGATCGGTCACTGCGTGCACTGACGGCCAATCACTGCCCACCCGAGCCGGCGTGGGATTTGTCCGGACCGGACAGTCCCGACGAAGCCTGTCGTCCCATGGGAGACCGGTGAATTTCACCCATGCCCCACGGGCCAGCAACGGTCCCCTGATGGAGGGTCACGCGTGGCTGTCCACCAGTTGTCCACCGGGACCCTTCCCGCAAGCGTGATCCATCCCATACAAACAAGGGAAAGGGCAGGTCAGAGCGTTAGATCGTCCATCTCGTCACAGGGACCAAACCTCTGACCTGCGCATTGAGATGCGCAGACGGCAGTGCCCGATTTACCGATATTCCAAGGTCACCCGAAATAAGGAACCCCAGGCCAGAGGTCCGACCCGGGGTTCACCATGGAGCCGCCTTCGGGATTCGAACCCGAGACCTACGCATTACGAGGCCATAAGCGTTCGTGTTGCCTGGTACCTCGTCGTGCTGTGTGGTGACGTTTCGCCTGATCAGAGCACATGCTACCTGTTGGCCCGTGACGCCTCGTGTTGCACCGTCCAAAGGCGTCTGTCCACCGACTGTCCACTGGATGGAGGCGCAACCGGCATTGCGCGACCTCTAGCGGCGGCGAGGCGCCCTCCCGATTGCATCAGTTCGGAGTCTCCGTGTCCATCTGTAGCAAACGTACAAGGCACCCCTCCCCCAGTTCAAGTGCTCTCGTTGGTGACCGAGGTGGCCACCGTCGGCTCGGATCTCGGGACAGTCAGCAGTCAGGGCAGCTGCTTGCCTTGGGTGAACAGAGCTGCTTCGACTTGATCCGGCAGTACGCCTCGGGACTGCGCGTACTCGTGTACCCCGTCCGCGTACAGCTGATATTGGTCTGTGGTCCAGCCGTTCTCCGGCCAGCCGGTGTCCACAGCGTCGTCGGCCTGGAGGGCTCGTGAGACGACGCTGTCCAGGATGACCGGGCGGGGCGGCGCTGTGGCCCTGTCGTGCCCGGCGAAGTAGAGCACCTTGGTGAAGAAGGCCGGTCCCAGGCACGGCACCCGCTGGTAGTTGTTGAAGGCCCAGTAAGCGTCCGCAGCGCCTCGTGCCTGGAGCACGTCGAGTGCCTCGCTGAGTCGAGCGTCGATGTCTGCAGGTGAGGAGTGCTCGAAGACGCGTGCGCGCCAGTTCACCGACTGCGCCTTGGTGCCGGTCCCCCAGACCGAGGCGGCGACGAGCAGGTGGCGGCGGCCTTCGGCGGTGTTTACCTGACCGGCGGTGCTGAACACGGCCCGCCGGTCCACCCGAGGCCAGCGGCCCACATCCGGGCACTCGTCGAGCACAGCCGGCCACCAGGTGGAATCCGGGAGCAGCGGTATCCAGCGGGCTCGATCGAAGGGAATTGCTTGGCCGAGGACCGTGTCACGGTCGGGGAGGTCGACGTCATCAGGGAGAACCATCACTTTCTTACTCCTTTGCGGGTACGAAGCTGCAAGATCAGGCGGTCAGGAGCCATCGGCAACCACGGAATCTGCAAGCTCAGCCGCGATGCCGGGGAGCACTGAAGAAGCAGTTCACGGCGAAGCGGGGCGGCACGATGCGGGTCGGTGACGATTCAGGTGATCGTTCTCCGATGCGGCTCCAGTACGGGGAGGATGGGAATCGCCTGGTGTCTGTCGACTGGCTATGGCGGTGTCTCGCACCGCCATAGCCACTGTCGACGGTCGTGCGGGGCGTCAACCGTAGTGTCCTGGCGACCACGCTCGCGTTGAAGGCCCAGCGTGCGCCGTCGGCCACCAGCCACAACACCACCGGGCCCTGTGCTGTCATGTCCAGGAGCGACGTGTATTTGCGCCGATAGGTTGGTCAGCCGACCGCCCGGTCGGGGGTCGCACCCACGGCACAACCGTGCCTCCGCAGCGGCCGGAGTCTCCGGTGGCGGTGCGGTTCACGGTCCGGCCGCCCTCCCAGGAAGGTAAGTCACAGGCCAAGGTCACCCGAGCTTGAAGCGAGGGCTGGGGGTTCGGGACAAAGGCGCCGCACAGCGGCGGCTAGTTCGCGGTGGCAGAGGTGCAGGGAGAGATCGGGCACCGTGAGCGCCTCCCGCATTCGCTGGGAAACCTCCGGGGCGGCCAGGTAGTTGGCGATGGCAGGGGAGGTGTCTGCCTCCCGGCACAGCAGAGTGAGCAATGCAGGGTTCGCCTCGTCGGCCGTACGCCAGTGGTCGGCGAGCGGACAGTCCGTCGGCAGCAGACCCGCCCGCGCGGCGGCAATGAGGGCCATGCAGGTGTCCTGGGCGTGCCACTGCTGGGTGCTGCCGCTCACCTCGTACGCGTACACCGCCCGCTCGACCACGGCGGCGGACCACTCCGTGCGCGGCAGCCACACGGCGGCCCACGCGATGGCGGCCGGGTCGGCCGCGGTGTTGGGTTCCAGCGCGGGGATGGCGGGCGGCAGGAGGGCCGGGCGGGCGCACTCGGTGACCGCTTGGGCCGCCCAGCCGATGCCCTTCCAATGTGCTTCGGCGTCCACCGCCAACGGGCGGGCCGCGATCTGTCCGACGAGCCGCCCCAGAGCCTCGGCCAGGGAATCGACGGAGCCATGTGTCTGGCCGACCACCTTGAGCAGCAGGCTGGCCTGGTGCGGCCCCACCGCGTGCACCAGAGTGTCGGCCGGCAGCGTGAGAAGATGGTCGAAGACAGCATCGTAGGCGTCGCGGCGGCCGGTCAACGACAGCGCCTGGAGCAGACGCGGTGTCAGTTGCAGGTCCGCCCGGAGGTTGAGCCGCAGCCTGCTGAGCAGCCGGGCTGTGCTGACGCTTGCGGCCAGCTGCTCGCCCCACTGCGGCTCCCAAATATGGGCGAGGTTCAGCATCTCGGTGACCGCCCGCGGGCTGGCCAGCAGGTGCATGGTCGACTCCCACCGGCCGGTGACCAGGGGCCGCATCCAGTCGCTCTCCTCGGTCCTGTTGGTCACGCCGAGACGAGCCAGCTGGCGCCCCACCACGCCTTGGGTCACCGGATCCTGCTCAAACTTGAACTCCTCGACGAGCGTGCGCCAGCGGCCCCGGTTGCTGCTCCGCAGCGCCTCGAGCTCCTTCCTCCCGAGTCCGGGCAGGCAGCGCTCCAGCTCGCTCAGCAGCTCGGCGGTGAGCGAGGGACGGACCACGCTGCGGGCGACGAGCTCCCGCAGGTGGGACAGGTCCTGGCCGGCGTGCGGCTGGCTCAGGCTCTGCACCGCCGTCGCCGCGCTGCCCGGGTCCATCTTCCGCAGCTGGCCGAGGGCGGTGGTGAAGGCCCCGACTCGGCGGTCCGCCCGTAGCCGCTCCGCCCAGTCCCACCGCGGGTTCTGCTCCCTGAAGTGCTGCAGGACCAGGGCGGTCGGCGCGGGCTGCCCGCTTGCCCGCAGCGTATTCGCCAGCACCTGCAGCTTCTGCGCCGCATGGCTCGCGGTGCTGAGGAACTCCCTGCGCACCGCCCGGTCCGGGCGCAGCTTCCTGGCGAAGTCCTTCCCGATGTCCGGGAACACCGCTAGCCCCAGCCGGTGGGTCTGCACCATGCTCTCCGGGGCAAGGTCGACCCGGAGCATCCGGTTGCGCAGCAGCTGGCGGTCCAGCCGCTGCTCCAGGGCCCGCAGGAACCGCTGGCCGAAGTAGTCGTCCTGAATCAGCAGCATGGCTAGGCGCGGGCCCCAGGGCCGGGCCGAACCGCGCTGCGCGTGAATGTTGGTGACGACGAGGTCCAGCGCCGTCTGTTCCATGTCTTCCCGGTAGTCCGCGCCAGCCTCCCACAGTCCGCGCAGCAGGTAGTAGACGATCGCGGGCCGGCGCTCCCGCCCCATCGCTTTTTCGGTGAACTTTCGGCCCAGCTCGCAGGCCAGCCGGTAGCTGAACCGCTCCTCGGTGTCGCAGTACAGGTCGTCGACGTCGGCGACGCTCTTGAGCAGCATGCCCGCGCCGCGCGCGTCGCGGAGGTCGTCGGCCGTCTTGGCCAGTTCGCGGGCCAGGCCAGCGTCGGCGACCAGTTTGCCCTCGTGGTTCTCCTGGTAGAGCAGGGTACGCAGGCTGCCGGCGTGGATGTTGCGCACAGTCGAGATGAGGATGGAGGCCTCCGCTGGCGTCGCCGCCTTCACCACGGGGACCAGTGTGTGGCCGAACTTCAGTTGATTGAGTAGCCGGTTGCTGAGTCCGCGGTTGTTCCGCGCCAGGTCCTTGAGGGCCTGGCTAATCTGGATGGCGTCCGAGTACGCCAGCGCGGCCTGGAGCTGCGCCCGGTACTGCTCGATGTCCGCGTCCCAGTCCCGGCTGCCGTCAAAGTGCAGCCGCAGTGACAGCCAGGACAGGATGGCGGCCAAGGGTGTGCTCCGGGTGGGGCGCCGGTTCAGCAGGACCTGCGCCGGCCGGAGCAGCGGCCGCAGCACCGCGCGCGGGTCGTCCTTCCGGGCCTCCACCGCCCGGTTGAAGATGACCTCGTCCATGCGTCGGATGGCGATGAGGTCCCGGTGGCGGCGCGGGTCGGCGTCGCGGACCAGGTCCTCGGCCCGCTTCTCCAACCACTCGCAGACCGTGGCAGTGGGCGTGGTGCCCTCACCGGCCAGCTTGAGCAGGGCGCTGACCATGCGCTGGCGGTCCTGGAGGCTGGAGGAGCGGGCGAGGACGGCGTCCAAACCACCGTCTGGCTTCCCGGCCCAGGCGACCAGGTCTGCCACGGCATCCTGCGACAGCCGCTGCTCGTGGTCCCACAGTGCGGTGAGTACGACGGTGAGGTCGCGCACCGCCAGGTCTGAGGTCTTTGGGATGCGCCTGAGCACGGGCGGAAGCGCGGCGGCGATCCAGTGCGACTCGCTGTGACGCTGGCACAACCGCAGCAGGGAAAGGGCGGTTCGCGGGTGGGCGCGGGCCGACCAGTTGGTGATCGCGGCACGGACCGGTTCGCGGTCCAGGAGCGCCGCAAGCTGCTCCGGCGCGTAGGCGGCGCAGTTGCGCAGCAGGGAACACACTCGCTCGTGGTCGTCCTCCATGAGGAGGGCGACCGCGTACGCCTCCAGAAGGTCGGGCAAAGCGTCGCGGGCGGTCGTCTCCTTGAAGCTCGCGCAGGCGAGCACTGCCTCGGCCTGCACCGTGCTGGGAATCCACGCGTCATCTTGGCGGAGGGTGACGTCCAGCGCTCGTCGGGCTTCCTCCGGGACAGCCGCCACATACGCAGACGGAACCCCCACGTCCAACCACGACACCGCGGCCAGCAGAGCCAGCTCGGATCGGACTTCGGTGGTAAGGGCGTCCCAGACCCCCTGTGCCTGGGCCAGCAGCAGCTCCGTTCCGGAGCCCCCCTTCGCCGCAGTGGCCGCCGCAACGGTCCGGCCGGTGCCTCCCTCCCGCAGCAGGTCGGCCAGGACACGGAGGTCACCCTGGCATGCCTCGGCTGCCAGTTCGACCGCCGCCGTGTCCTCGGACTTCACCACGTACGCCGCAGGGTCGCGCCCGAGCATGGCGCGAGCCAGGTCGGGGACTTGCTCCGGCAGGACCACCGTGACATAGGCGGTCACCCCGCTGTTGTCCCAGTGGTGGGCGGCCCCGTCGACGAAGCGGGTCAGTGCGAGCACACCCACCTTGAGTTCGCCCAGGGACTCCAGCGCCTCGCCGATGTTGCCATCCTCCAGGGCGTGCAGGTCCTCCAGGACCACCAGCACCTTGCGGCGGGCTTTGTCGACGGCGGTGGCGGTGAGTGCAGCCCCGACCACGGCGAGCAGTTCGCCGTCCGGGGGCGCCTGGCGGTTGCCGGGGGACAGCACCACCGTCTGCCAGCCGGCGGCCTCCACCTTCCGCACCACCTGCTGGGCACAGACCGTCTTCCCGCTGTTGCGGGCCCCCGACTGAACTACCCGGGACAGCGGCCGCTGATAGAACTGGCGGAACAGGAAGGAGGACCGTTCGAAGTCGACCACGTGCGGGTCCTGCGCACCGGACCAGGCCAGGTCGGCGCCGACCACGCCGTTCGAATGGAGGATTCGCCACTCGTGGGCGTCCAGAGTCCGGCGTGCCCAGCGGCGCACAGCCTCGTGCCAGCCCTCGCCCCACAGCAGCCGGGCCGCTCCCAGCAGCGTCGGGTCAGGGTCGGCCTCGACGGTGCCGGCCCGGCGCATCCGCCAGCCGTCCCCATCCCGCCACAGCACGTCGAATCCGGTCTCGGCGGCCGCTGCCAGTGCCCTCTCGGTTTCGGACGGCGGTAGCCACAGGCCCTCCTCCGAGATGTTTGCCAGGGTGAGCACACCGAGCTCCCCGAGGTCCGGCAGACCGCCCTCAGCGGCGATCCAGCAGAGAGCGACGGCCGGGGCACAGGAGTCCACGGTGACCAGGGAGGGATTCAGCACGCACCGCACGTCGACGCGGGTGCGGACATCGGTGGGACGGATCCGTCCCGCGGACCCCACCAACTCCCTGGCAGAGAGCAACCCTTGTTCAATCGCGGAAGTGTCAGGCAACGGGGACCAGGTCACCTGGACGGTGCCGGGGTCGCCACCAAGTCCCGCCGTGACCAGACGGGGATCGAACGCGATGTCCGCGCCGGCGATGACATGCCAGTCGTACACCGGTGCCAGCAGTACGGGTACCGCGTCCACCGTCCTGCCCCAGGTTGGCGCCTGCTCCTGGTCCACCGGCAGAGTGTCCGCCCTGGTCACCAGTTGGTCCAGCTCGGCCACCAGGTCGCGGTCGAGCTCGGCCAGCAGGCCGCCCAGACCGGTGACTCCCGGCGACAGGTATTCCAGCAGCAGGGCGCCTGGCCCGAGGGGTATGGCATCCCCTGAGTAGTCGAACGGCCGCCGGGGGAGAGGGATTCTTTTGTCCAGGGCCCGGTGGCCGAGGCCGATGACCAGCCGCAGCCGCGACTCCACGCGGGCCGGATCTACTGGCTCGGTCACCAGGTCCTGAGCCAGCGCGTGAAGCGTCGTGGCCAGTTCGTAGGCGAGCGATCTCGACCGGCCGACAGCGGGCGGCATCCGGTCCTCGTGATTCACGCACGACTCCTCGGCTCTCTCGTACTCACGTGTGCTCTCGAGTGGCGGAAACTGAACCCGGGTCAGGACTCAAGTCTCGATGCGGACCAGGCCCTCGCTGGTGCCCACGACGATCGCGCCATCGCGGTGCAGGTCCAGCGCATGTACGTCGAGCCCGATATCGAGCCGACGGGACCTACCTCCAGTCGGCGGCGTCAGCCGGATGTCTCCGTGCCCATCCGCGCTGACCAGAACCGGCTCGCCCCCGACGGTGCACAGCCGCAACTCGCTTATCCCGCTGGTGTGCTGGACGATCGGCCTGTGCTCCCGGCTGTCCCAGGGCGTCCACCAGACCGAGCCGTCGCCGGCCCCGGTCCAGATGCCCTGCTCAGATGAGATGATCTTGACGAGTCCTCGGACCTGGGGCGGGGAAAAAGTGTCCAGCGGCTCCCCGTCGCCGCGCCAGACGGCGACCTGCGACGCCGTGCGCCCGGCCACCCTCACCTCCCCCCGGTGCCTCGCGGCGGTGACGCCGCCCAGCCGCAGTCCCGGCTTCTCAACGAGTTCTCCGGTCTTCCCGCCGCTGCGCCACTGCCACCCCTCGGTCCCCGCGATGAGCAGGTCGCCCCCCACCTGGACACAGGTGACCAGGTGGCAGGTCAGGTCCAGCGGCACGATCTTCTGCTCCAGGCCGTCGTCGAGGCGCCGGACCCAGACCAGCCCGCCGATCTCGCCTGCGAACAGGGCGAACCGCCCACCCAGATCAATCACCGAGGAGGCGGTAATCCGCGGCGGGTGCGCCATCTCTCTGAACGACTGCCAGGAGGTGTCGTCCGCTCCTCCCGGCCTCCGGAAGATCCGCCCGCATCCGGTCAGGACCAGTTCTCCGCCGTCGGGCAGGCAGTGCACCGCAGCGATCCGGGCATCCCGGACCTCCGTGTAACGGTCCTGGATCGGACGGCGGTAGTCCACCACCGCGGCCTGCCAGCCCTCCGCGTGGGCGCTGGCCCGTCGGGCGAGCTCATCGAGCCCTCGCACCTGGGCATGGAGGGCCATCCGGGAGAGCGTGTGCCCGTCGGACAGCCGCTGCGCGCCCAGTAGCCGGTGGCACAACGACCGTACCCGGGCGGCCCGATCGTCCGTGGTCCTCTGTGTCAGGCCGAGGGCCCGGTACAGGGACTCGCCGTTCATCGCCAGCAGGAACTCGGGGTCGTCCAGGCACTCATCCAACAGCCCGGCGAGCCGGGCGTGGTGGGGGAAATGGTCCCGGGTGTATCGGTCGGCGCTCGACCAGTCCCGCTGTCCGTTCGACAGCACGGGCAGTTGTTCGATCATGGCAGCCACGAACCACTCATGGCCAGCGCGCTCGTCGGCCGCACCCGTCAGGTAGCCAGCCGTCGGAGGGTGGGTGAACCTCCACCCGTGACTGTTCATGCCGTCCTCTGGGGCATCAAGGTAGTCCCTCGCCTCTCTGCACACACGGTCGAGATCTGCGGGGTCCGTGTCCGCCCGTCCGGCCGCCCGCACCACTGCGGCCCATAGCCGCCCGTCCGCCGGCAGACCGGCCCCCTGCGCCAAGGCCACTGGCCTCAGCAGGTCCCGCGCCCACAGCGGATCATCGTCGTCCAGCCTGCGGCTGAGCCGGCTGAGCCGGTCCAGGAACAGATCGGCGTTGGACCGCTCGGCCTGCACCCGCGCCGTCCTGGGGTCGTGATCGCTCATGTCGACCGCGAAGAGATAGGCACGGAGCCAGGACCGGTCTGCGGCCTCGGCTGTGTCCCGGGCGATGTCGTCTATCCACCGGGGGTCCGCGTCAGTCCAGGTGGTGCCCCTGCGGTTGCGAAGCACGTGCCCGACCAGTGCGGCGATGTCGGTGGCGCGGTGCCGGTCCGGCACGTCGAGGTCTATCAGGGGCCCTTCGAAGCCGGCCGGGACCTCGCGGGTAGCCAGCACCACGCGGGTCTGCGGCTGAGTGGCGAGCGGCGCCAACAGCGCGCCGTACAGCGCCTCCGGCTCGGTGCAGGCGTCCGCCGAGTCGAAGACCAGCCGCAGCCCTCGGCCACCGAGGGCCTGTACCAGTGCGGCCGGGTCGTCCGGGGCAGTGCCGGTCTCGTAGTGGTTGGCCAGCTTCGAGACCACGAAGGACGGCGACCGGCCGCGCACGTCCAGCAGCAGGTCGACGCAGCTCTCCGGCGCCGGGCCGGGCGCCCGGGGCCCGGCCGGCAGCGGCTGCCGCCGGGACGAGGCATGCACCCAGTCCAGCAGGACCGACTTGCCCGAGCCGGACCCCCCGACGACCACCAGCGGTTCGTCGGCGTCCGCGTCCGAGGCGCCTTCCACAGCCTCGGCCGACAGACCGACGGCCAGGTAGTGGACCACCTTCCCCACGGCTTCGGCACGGCCGCAGAAGGCCCAGCCGCTCCAGTCGTTCGCCTCCGGAGGCCGCCGTACCGAACGGGCCTGGTATTGAGGGTTGGGGAAGGCCCGGATCGGCTCCTTGGGCGGTACGTTGTCCGGCAGCTGGGGAGCGCCGGAGTCCTCGGATCCCGCCTGCATCCTGGCCTTCAGCTGCTCGAAGACCGCTCCGAAATCGAGGTACTCGGAATCCTCGTCCGCCCGTGTGCCGCGCAGGGCCGCCGCGAAGGAGTCAGCGAAATGGAGCTGCTGCGCGTCGGTGACCCGGTCGGTGGAACTGATCAGACCAAGCAGCGGCAGCGGCACCCCCTTGCTCCGCTGGTCGGTCGCGGCCCGCTCCAACTGGTGCAGCGCGAGCCCTGACTGGCAGGCGTCGAGCAGGATGACCACCTCGGACGGCCGCGGGGTGCGGGCGTCCGGGACGATCAACGACATCAGCTTGCCCATGTCCAGCATGGACGCCCGCTCGGTCCGGGCGTTGCGGTGCGTGGCGAGCAGGACATCGCCGTCTCCGTACGCGACCCCGTGGCCGGAGTAGTAGAAGAGCAGAACGTCGGGCGGCACCCCGTCGACGCCGTCCAGCGCCTGCTCCAAGCCGCGAGCCACCTCTTCGGCGGTCGGGTTGATCCGCGGCTCGGGATGGATCGCGTACCCGGCCTCCGCCAGGACGGCCCGCATCATCCGCAGCTCGTCGTGCACCCGGGGCAGCGGATCCAGGCCCTTCCCGAAGTCACTCGTGCCACAGACGAGCGCCACCCGGACCGGGCCCGCCGCCCGGGTCGCCGGGTGCGGCGGCGCCGTCACCGCTCCTCGGCGCGGAGCCCGCCCGCCACCGCTTCGGCTACCTCCGCAGTGGTGAGGTAGTGCAGGACCGAGTGGCTCCCGAAGGCGTACTTCCGGCCGTTGTACCAGGGGAGGTTGACGACGGGCCGGTCTTCCACTTCCTCACCGAATACCGGGCCCAGGTGCTTCACCAGTGCGACGGGGTCGTCCTTGGCCGCCACGTTGACCCAGCGGGACACCGACGAAATCCCGTCACCCGCGGCGGGAGAGGACGGCAGCAGCCGGTCGTACACCGCCCGGATACCCAGGGGCGAGCCTACGCTGACGAAGGTGTGGACGTTCCACTCCGGGTGGGCGCGGAGCGCCTCGTAGCCCACTACCGAGCCGAGCGAATGGCCGATGACCACCCGGGTCTCCGGGGTCACCACCCGCTCGAACCGCTGCTGCGCACAGGCTCGCACGGTGTCGTTCGCGTCCAGGTAGCGACGCACCTGGCGGATCATCCACAGGACAGAGCGACCTGCAGGCTGCCCGAGCCGCTCGCTCCGCTCAAGTCGGCGCAGTGCCATCTGTCCGAGCCCCTTACCGCCCGCCGCCGGCACCTCGGTGCCCTCGGCGAACGCCTCTAGGAGCTCCAGTTCCAGTGGATCGTTCAGGTCCCCGATCCGCAGCGGCGGGATGTCAGCCAGCTCGTTGTCCACGTTGCCCTTCCCGCCCCGGGCGCGGTAGCAGCTGCCGTAGTACACGGCGGAGACGTCCCCGGCCTCAGGCACCGGCAACGCCGCGTCCGTCAGGCCGACCCGCAGGGCGTCATACCACTCGGTCAGCCAGGTCTCGCGGTGCTTGTACTGATAGCCGATGCCATGGCAGACCACCACTCGCGACATGTGCGCCCCCTTCCCGCCGACCCATGACGGGCTGGACCCTGCGGACCCGGATGTCTGAGGACCGGGCTCGGAACATCCGGTCTCATCATGGCGCAGAAGCTGACGGCCCGTCGGCCGCTTGCCCGGATCCGTCATCATCGACCGCCACCGCCGATCGCGCCACGCGTCGGATGCCGGGGCGTGGCCTGTGCGGCAGGCGAACCGTACCGGCCGGAGACGTTCGCGGAGACTCAGGGAGGCGGATCGGACGGGCGGTGGGGCGGCGGAGCAGGGCGCCTTCGTCACACGGCGGGGCGGTCGGGTCGACGTCGAGTGCTGCGCCGGTGAGCGCGGCGGTCCCCCTCGTTGATCTCCAGGCGGACGAGCGCGGCGCCGAGGCAGTGAGCTCTTTCCAAGCTGGCGGTGATGACCGCGAGTTGGACGGGCCTGCGCAACGACGAAGCTCCTGATAGACGGGTTCTCGACCAAGATCACCCATGTCTGTCAGGAGCTTCGCGTGCTTGTCTACCCGTCGGCGATTGATCTGTCCAGCCGCAGCCTGCGGTTCCTGACCGGGCAGCTGAAGGCCAGGCGGCGGGAGATCGGCACGCGTTGGCGGCGCCTTCCCGCCTCGCGACAGGCCCTGCTTGCACTGGCCCACCTGCGGTGCGGTGACACCTACGTCCAGCTGGCCGCCGGGTTCGGCATCGGGATCGCTACCGCTACATAAGCGAAGCCGTCGAGGTCCTGGCCGGTCTCGCCCCGTCCCTGGCCGAGGCGATGCGGACGATCCGGGAGAAGGCGTTCGTCATCCTCGACGGCACCCTGCTGCCGATCGACCGTATCGCCGCCGACACCCCGTACTACTCCGGGAAGCACAAGCGTCACGGCATGAACGTGCAGGTCCTCACCGATCCGTTCGGACGGCTGCTCTGGGCCTCGCCGGCTCTGCCCGGCTCAACCCACGACCTGACCGCCGCCAGGCAGCACGGGATCATCGAAACCCTCACCGAAGCAGGACTCAAATGTTGGGCGGACAAGGCGTACCAAAGCGCCGGCGGACCCGTCCGCGTACCGTTTCGGGGCCGGCGCCTCAAGCGGTGGAAGCGCCGCCACAACACCACCCACGCCAGGATCCGCTGCCTCGGCGAGCAGGCGGTGGCCACCCTGAAGGGCTGGCGCCTCCTGCGGAAGCTCCGCTGCAGCACCAACCGCATCACCGCGATCGTCCAGGCCGTCCTTGTCCTTCACCACGCGTCAGCGTGAGGTTGGAAAAGGCTCAGTGGTGAGGTCGGCCTCGGAGCGCGCCAAAAGCTCACCCACGGAGTGGACGCCCTCACGCTTAAGACAGTTGTACGAGCGGACCGTAAGCTTGAGCTCCACGACCGGCAGCGCCAGGTCGGCGGCGAGCGCAGCGTCCGAGGGACGGGCCCATGTCGATGCCCTCTGGGCTCGCGCGCCAGCCCGAACAGCTCGATCAGGGCCTTACCGGCCGACGTTATGGCGTCACGCGAACTCATGAGCTGATCTCGCTCTGAAACGCGACGGCGCTCCCGGATGCACCGACGCAGCCGCTCCTTCGATACCCTTGCCCCGATCGGCTATCGCGTGTGCTCACGGCCAATCATCGCCAGGACCGGAACCGGACGTGAGATCTGTCAGGACCGGACAATCCCGCCGACGCCTAATACCCCATCGGAGACCGGTTGATTTCACCCATCAACCTAGGGGCAGCAAGAGCCCCCTGATGGAGGGTCACGCACGAATGTCCACCGGTTGTCCACCGGGACCCCTTCGCGCAAGCCTGATCCACCCCTAGGCTCATACAAAAGACCAGGTCAAAGCGTTAGATCGTCGATCTCCTCACAGAAGCTAAACCTACGACCTACGCATTACAGTGCACAGACGGACATTGCCCGATTTGCCGAGATTCCAAGGTCATCCGGAACGAGAAACCCCAGGCCAAAGGCTTGACCTGGGGTTCACCATGGAGCGGCCTTCGGGATTCGAACCCGAGACCTACGCATTACGAGGGCCCGCAAGATCATCCCGGCTGGTGCTGGGCAGTGCCGCCGAATCCCGTTTCTCCAGGTCAGAGACCTACGCCCTGCAACCCACGTGCCGCCCAATCCACCCTGTCCCACCCAGTCCGCTCACGCACCGCTCACGCAGGACAGGCAGGAGCAACCGCCCCGCAGCCACGGGGGACGTGCACAGCTCACCTGGGTCTCGCATCTGGGTACCACCCTCACCCCAGCTCTCCTAAGGGTTGTCCCGTAAATGATCTCTGAGCTGCCTCGGGTGTGGTTGGCCGTCGTACGGGCCGCTCGTCTATCCGGCGAGGGCGAGGTTGTGCATCCGGGCGATGCCGAGCATGGCGTGGTGGACTCCGTCGCCTTTGAGACGGCAGTCGCGGAGGATCTTCCAGGTCTTCATACGCGCGAAGACGTGCTCGACGCGGGCGCGGACCTGCTTGTGGGACTTGTTGTGTGCTTCCTTCCAGTCCGGAAGGCCTTCGCCCTTGCGTCGGCGGTGGGGCATGACGAGCCCGGTGCCGGGATAGCCGCCGTCGGCGATCGCGAGTGTTCTGCCGACGGCGGCTTTGGCTCCGGATTCCTCCCACGCCTTGCAGTCGTTGCGGTTTCCGGCAAGAGGCCGGCCCACCACGACGACCAGGCGGGTGTCGGCGTCGATGACGACCTGGTGGTTGGTCGAGTACCGGTAATTCTTGGACTGCTCCGCCACCGTGTGGTCCCGGGTCGGGACCAGGGTGCCGTCCACGATGAGCACGGTGTCCTTGGCGAACCGCTTGCGGGGCTGGAGTGCGAGCATCGGTCCGAGGTGGTCGATGATGCGGTCCGCTGCCGACTTGGACACCCCGAAGAGCGGGGCGAGCTGGCGCATCGTCAAGTTCGTGCGCCAGTAGGCCTCGACCAGCAGAGCCCGGTCCTCCAGCGGGAGGCTCCACGGCCGGCCCCTGCGGGCCGCATCCGCACCCTCGCGCCGCAGTACGGTCACCAGCTTGCCGAACAGACGAGGGCTCAGCCCGGTGAACGAGGCTATCCAGGACGGCTCCGACGCCGTGATCACACCAGCCACATCAAGATCATCTCACCCGTGACCGGCAGTTACGGGACAACCCTTAGGGTGGCATTGCAGCGGGCGCTCCTGCCAGGTTGGGTGCACCCGGCAGCACTAGATGGCCAACGTGAGATCCAGGGAGTGAGTCGGTGGCATACCCGGTTCAGGTGCGCAATCTCAGACGACAGCTCAGCGAGCGATTCCGGCCGTTGATCGATATGTCGGATTGGGGGGGACGCCCTGATGAGGAGCAAGCATTCCTGAGCCGAGCAGTAGCCGCGCTGGCAGTAAAACTGGAGACTTCCTCCTCTGACGAGGATGCAGCACGAGCTGTGATCGACTGCGACACAGACCGCGGTATCGATGCCGTCGCAGTCGAGGAGCGAGGCGAGCGTCAGCACGTCACCTTGGTACAGGCAAAGTGGAGCGATAAGGGAGAGGCGGGATTTAGCGAGGCTGACGTCTCGGCCGTCATCCGCGGCCTCGACTACCTGCTGGAGCTCGAGTTCCATCGTTTCGGAAGCAAGATTGACCGGCACGCCGGAAAACTTGACGCCGCCTTGAACAGCCCCTCGCCCAAAGTCACTCTCGCACTAGCTCTAGTGACCGGTACCGATCTCCACCCCAACACTCGGGCCCTCCTGGAGGAAGAGATCGGAAAACACAACCTGGATGATGACCTGGTGGACTACAAGATCATCAACTTGCGGGATCTGCATCGCGAGATCCTCGGCGAGCACGCCGAACGCAAGGTAGATCTCGATGTTCAGATCCACGGCGTGGGAAGGGTCACGGATCCCCTCCTCGCCTACTACGGCACCGTCTCAACCGAGGAGGTAGCCGCGTGGTACAGCCAGCACGGTCGCCATCTCACTGCCCGCAACATTCGGGATGCACTCGACGTCAGCGATGTGAACGAGAAAATCCGAACCACTCTAGTCAAGGAGCCGGAGCATTTCTGGTACTTGAGCAATGGAATCACGCTGATCTGCGATCGAATTCGCAAGCACGGAAAAGGCGCCCCAACTACTGGAGGAAACGCGGGATTCCGCCTGGAAGGTGCAAGTGTAATCAATGGCGCCCAAACGGTGAGTGCGGTGTTCCGCGCAGTACAGCAGAAGCCCGCCAAGGCAGCCGGCGGACGTCTGCTCGTACGGATCATCTCCCTGGAAGATGCCCCTGCGGAGTTCGGTGACCGAATTACTGTAGCGGCGAACACGCAAAATCCAACCGAGGAACGAGATTTCCGCTCTCGCCGACCTGAACAGTTCGACTTGCGGCATGACTTCGCCCTTTCACTCGGGCTCAACTACGTCATTAAGCGCGGGGTTCCAGATCCTAGCCCGGCCGACGGTTGCACTATGACAGAGGCCGCTCTCGCCCTGGCCGCTACTCACGCTTCCCCGGAGTTCGCGGCAAGAGCCAAGCGCGACGCATCAGTTCTCTGGGAAAATCGCTACTACCGCCCTCTCTTCGGCAGCAAACCAAGCGCGCAGCGCGTATGGCGGTGTGTCCAGCTACTCAGGTTGGTGCGCGAGTCACTCGCCCAAGAGCAAGAGAACCTAGTGGGTCGACTCGGCAGTGCCGCGGCGCACGGCGACTTGCTGCTAACGCATGTCCTCTTCCAGACAATGAACACGGAAGACATAGACGCAGAGGGCCCTGATGCAGCGAAATCCTGGGGTGCGCGTTTCAACGCTGTCGCGGATACCGTCAGAAGGGCGCTGCGTTGGATGGTAGTTGTCGTCGACGGCGCGTATGGCCGCAATAGCCAGTTGAGCACCACGGTACGTACCATCGAGCGCGCTGAACTGGTAGCCAGGGGGCTATACGAGCGAGTCCTCAGTGGAGAGGAACCGCCGAGCGACTCCGAATCTAGAGTGGATCAGGAGCCGGGTGCCAGGGGCGGCCAGCTTACCCGCGCCGTATGGGCGATTGTCGATGCCGGGTCAATCCAAGACGGGACCGTTCTGGAGTTTCGGCCAGTCACGACCCCTGAGCGTAGGCAGCTCCCGCGGTGGATCGAAGAGGACCCGAAGCGTGCCAGAGCTGTCTGGAAGAACAACAAGAACAAGCCACTGATCTGGAGCGTGGACGGTTTGGCATACGCCCCGTCAACGCTCGTGCGCTCAATGCGGCGCGAAGCAATGGGAAACGACCAGCAGGTGCAAGGAACACGATACTGGCACGTACCCGGTAAGGGATCCCTTATCGATATCGCTCAGGAAGCTAGGGAAACCCTCAACCTCGCACCGGATTCGGCCATGGAGTGAGATGTCATCATGCATCGCTGGTCTCCCCTGAACGAACGACAGCTCGCCCTGCTCGGCCAGCTCGCGAACGCCAAGGAGTCCGAGGAGCCCTGGGACCCCGGTGAGTTCCGTACCGCCTACGCTCTGCGCGACCGCGGGCTGGTGACGCTCAAGCGCAGCGGGGGCGAGGTGGATACCCAGGTCACCGAGGCAGGCACCTTCTACATCCAGCACGGCCACCACCCGGACGACCCCGCGCACGCCGGGCCAAAGAAGGCTGCCGCGGGGAAGACGTCAGGTGGCACCCGCTCCGCGTCCTACGCGGACAGGCCAGTCGCACTCGCCCGTCGGACCAAGGCGAAGGAGCTCATCGAGCGACTCGATACGGACAGGCGCGTCACCATCACCAATCCCGACGACGCCACGGTGACAGAGTGGCGACGTGTGATCGACTACGCGAAGCGCCACAGCCTCGTCCCTGAGGGCCGACGCATCGAAAGTCTCCGCATGTGGAATCGCGACCTGCAGATCTCTCTGGTCGAGGGTCCGCACCCCAACTCACTGAGGCAGAGGCCGGATGAGGCGCCACCCGTCCACGTACCCACTCAGTTGCGCGCTCCGCATCCGGTCGTGGCTGCGCTGAGAGACGACGAGGGTCGACTCGTCATGCCCGCCCCGCTGCGGCGCCGATCGTTGCTGCTTCTCCAGGGCCTCGCCGCCGAGGCAGTACGTCGAGGGCACAAGGTGCAGGAGCATGAAGTCCCCTCCCGCCGGCGCACCCGTGCCTACACCACGTACGGCGGGCGGCACCACCCCTCCAGCTACTCCCTTCGTGAGGGCGAACTGGACTTGGTCGTGGACGGCTTCACCTACACCGTCACGATCCAGCAGGAGTCTCCCCAGTCCACCGATCCGGAGCGCTCGAAGAGCCTCGTGATCGAACTCGGCTACAGCCGATCCAGCCGGCAGTCCCGCTGGGCCGATCGCAAGCGTTGGGTGCTGGAGGACATCCTGGGAGCCGTTCTCCGGGAGATCGAGACCCGCGCCGTAGAGGACGCCCAACGGAAGGCGGACGAGGAGCGGGCAAAGGCCGAGCGCGAGGTTCGCTGGCGGGCGGCCATGGAGAAGGCGAAGGAGCTGGCCGCGCAGGAACAGTATGCCGAGGTACTCCGCGCGCAGGCTGGCCAATGGCAGAAGGCGGCAAGCCTGAGCTCGTACTGCAACGCCTTGGAGCGTCGACTGGAAGAGACGGCCGGGGAAGATGAGGCGGCGGTGGCCTCGGCTCGAGGGTGGCTGGCCTGGGCACGCCGTTACGTTCAGAGACTCGACCCACTGACCCGTCTTCCCACCATGCCCACCGCTCGCGAACCGAAGCCCGAGGAGCTCGCGCCCTACCTGAACGGCTGGAGCCCACACGGCCCCGAAGCGCACCGCGGCTGGGGAAATCGCTAGCGTGAGCTGTGGTGTCCGTCAGGCCCTCAGCCTGACGGACACTCGGGGCGCCGTCTACGCAATGTCACCCTCAGGCTCATCGTCAGCTTCCTCCACCGCAGCAGCACTCGACATGAAAATGTAGTGCTTGTCATCGTTCGCGAGATAGCTCAACAGGTCTTCCCGCAGACGCTGTGTCCCAAGGTAGTAATCCCGGAATGCCTTCGAGGCCCTATCGGCAACCTCACGATTCGGCGGAACCGGGATAAGAATCTCCCTATACCGCCGACCTACATCCTCACGGTTCGTCTGCATAAACACAACGCGATCCCACTGCCGACGCACCGCCTTCAGCGTCATCGCCCACAGGAGATAGAAGTTATCGAATGGAGCAGATTCCGCGGCCCGCAGTACCAGCACTTCTTTCGTCAGGACCACTCGCTCCTGCCCTGGCATGATCACCGCGAACTCGCCGATATTCTTACTCGTGCGGATAGGGGTGATCAGGTCATACGCCTCAAGACCAGACCCGCTCCCCTTCCAAAAGCGCTCGGCGACCACATCAGGAACCCGATTGGTCGGGTTGATGTTGACCTGGCCTGCGCGAATGTCAGAAACCTTGATGTAAGGAACGTGACCCGTACGAAAGTCGGCCGATGGGCTGCCGTGGCCATTCATCGAGATCAGCGATTCATCTTCGATGAGATCTCCGATGGACGCACTCGTGAAACCTTGCATCTCCGGAGATTTCATAAGCGCAACGAACTCACGCACAGGGCGCTCGTCAAAATAGTTCGGCACTGCAGTCAGCTGGTCAGTGAGACCATCCAGCTCAACCCAGCGACTGGTCTCCGTCGTATCAAATTCATCAACCAGGGCGGCTACGTCACCGGCGATCTGATCATCGATCACCCCCGTCCGCATGCCAGTCTCGGCATCCACGACGAATAGATCCTCGCCGTCCTTGTTGATACCGACAGTTGTCGCGTAGGAAACGAAAACCTGACCCTCACGGAACCAAGCCGGCTTATGCACCAAGGAAATCACTTCTTCTCAAAGACGTAGAAGTTGGTCTTCGCTCGACAGAACCCCTGGAATGCTTCCATGGGAATATTGAGAACGCCCCGGAGGGTGAAGCGCTCGCTCAACCAACCAGGAAGCCACTTGTAGGTCGGAGAGAAGAAATACGTCTCGGGCAAAATAATCCCGAGACGACCACCCTTCATAAGCAGCCTGTACGATCGCTCGAGAAACACCAGGCCGATCTCTAGGTCGGCATACTCGCCGTCCTTCCGGCTCGCTGCAGCCGCGATGCTGTAACCGTTTCGACGAGCATCGACCTTACTTACCTTAAGGTTCTTTCCAAAAGGTGGATTGGTGATCACGGCAGTGAAGGAACCGTCACTCAGGGGACGCTCAAGATGCGGGTAGTCCTTGGCCCAACGGTCTTCTCTTATCGAATCACCGATGTGCACATTCACGGATCCATCACCAAGACCGACCATGATTGCACGCGTCAGCTTGACGTTAATGGAGTCCTTGTCGACGCCGTACACATTCCGATGAGCCCAGGTTCGTGCGGCGGCAGCGGAACTCTCCGTGGAAACCTTATCCACCAAGGAAAGGAAAGCTTCGGCCAGGAATCCGCCGGTCCCGCACGCCGGGTCAATGATTTTATCCTCGAGGCGAATATCCATCATCTTGATGGCGGAGGAAATGACGCGCTGAGGGGTGAAGTACTGTCCTTCTCCAGCCTTCAGGTTCGCCCGGCGGAATACCTGGAAGGCTGAAGAGATGGCTTCGGGCCCCACATCAAGCAGGTTCAGATTGGAGAGCTCGTACACCGCTTCCTGGATGGTGTGAGCGTCAAGATTGAGGTCGCTTTCGTGGTGCTCAGCGAATACTTCAGGACGAAACGTCTTGAGGGCTTCAAACTGCGCCCGCATCACAGCAGCGGTAGCTTCTTCGTCTCCTTGAGAGAGCTGGAAAGCAACCGGCTTACTATGGTCGTATGACGCGTTCGAGTCCGACTCAAGCTTAAGGAGCAAGAGATTGCAGAGCTCGTTCAGCTGCGCCTCTGAACGAGTCGAACGACTGTCCCGAGCGACCACTACATCCAGCAGGCGGCTGAAGATGGAGCGCAGTTGACCGCTTTTCGGTGTGACGAGGTCGTTGAAGGTCAGCGGCTTCTCGGAAGGACGAATGAACTCTTCGCCCGGCTGAGGAAGGCCGTGGTTGCGGAAGTGCTGGAATCTACCGTCGGCCAGCTTGTAGACCCTGACATCCTCGGACCCGTTGGTCCAGTACCCCATTCGCGCACGTGGTTCACGACTGAGATAGATTTCGAGCTGCGAGATTCCCGTCTCAAGCGTCGGCTGCTTGAATTCGCAGATGACGAGGATATGTTCCCAATCGCCCGCGTGACGCACATCATCGAAGATGGCGAGGTCCACGGGCCAGCCGGCGAAGGACTTGCCCCCCTCGCGCTTTGCAGCATCGTGTGGAGACTGAGGCACCCGCCATTCAGGCTTCCAGCGCAGCTGCCCCTGGTCCCAACCCGCCTCAACGAGTTGCTTGATCGTTGGGAGGCGCACCTGCTGGTGCTCGGGGCCGCTCAGAGTGCGCGTGAGGTTGGCGTCGTCAGTCACGCCTGCAACTCTAGCGGCATGCCACCAGTTGCTACCCAAGGTTGCCGCCCAGCAACTGTGCGTGGAAGACCCGATGTGTCGGAAGAGGGGCGTTGCGCGCTCCCATCGCCAAACGATGCAAGCGGGCCAGCCTGAGCCGGGACGCACCAGAGCACAGGGCAGGTCCGTCAGAGAGATCAAAAAATAATGCGGCCCAGTGCACATGCACTGGGCCGCATCTCGTAGCGGGGACAGGATTTGAACCTGCGACCTCTGGGTTATGAGCCCAGCGAGCTACCGAGCTGCTCCACCCCGCGTCGGTAGGCACCACCATACGCCATGCTTGACCGCTATCGGGTCGCCTGGTCAGATGTGGCCGCTTCCTCCACGCGGCGAGGTCGGCGCCTTCGTCCCATCTGGCATAGGACGGGACGGCTGGGAAGCAGTCGCGGAATGCGCAGCAGCTGACGCCGACATGTCCTGGGCAGGGAGCCAGGCATAGGTGGTCTCATCGAGGAGTGGGCGACGCAGGTCGCGGAGACCCAGCTCAGCAGAGCGCTTCCATCCGCGACTCGCTCCTCGGGGTAGTCGCCGATCTGCTGGCGCATGCTGGCGTGGATGTTGTACTGGTCGAGGTCGGTCGGCTGGACGAAGCGGACGCCGTCGGCCTCGTCGTTGATCGTGGGCTCGCCGCCGACGGGTCGGCCGATGTAGGTGTTCTCGTACTGCTGACGGATCTCACCGTCGCGGCTGCCATGCGAGGGCGGGTCAGGCACCTGTTGCCAGCGACTCCCCGTGCTCCAAGTAGGCAGTCAGGCCGTTCGCCCGGGCGTTGATGCCAGCGGAGATGCGGCGCGCGAGGCGGGGGGATGGTGAGGTCCGGGACCTGGTCGGCGTTGTGAAAGTCGTAGCCGCGGAGCTCGTCCGCTTGCAGTGCGATCTGCTGGCGGGCGTCGTCGCTCAGGCGACCGCCGTCGAAGAGGTAGAGGACCTTGTCTCCCTCTCCGGGGTTGGGTGCCCAATCGACTACTAGCAGGCGGCCGATGTGCGGTGCGATGCCGAGTTCCTCCTGGACCTCGCGTACACAGGCTTGCCGAGGTGACTCCCCTTCTTCGACGTAGCCCCCTGGAATGTCGCGGTAATCCTTGTAGGACGGCTCGACGAGGAGGACCCGATCGGATTCGTCGAAGAAGAGAGCGCCAGCTGCCATACGGGGGCGGGCCATCTTCGCTTCGTGCTCGTTCTCGCTCACGGTTCGGACTCTAGCTGCCAGCGACGACGCCCAGTCTGCGGGCCAGATCTGCCACGGGATGGGAAGGCCGGCCCCCGGTGCCACGTATCCAGCCGATGACCAGTTCCCGGCTCAGGTAGTGGTGGCGCACCTGCTCGGGCGCGGCCTGTTCGGCTTCCAGCAGGACGGCCAGGGCTTCGTCGGTGCGGTTCCAGGAACTCAGCGCCCTGGCGACTTCGAGGCTGTGTCGTACGCGCCGCTCCACCGGCAGGGCAGTCGTGTCGATGCGTGAGCCCAGATCTGCGGCGACCTGGATGTCGCCGAGTTCGCCGGCGGTGGCCACGCAGTGGATAGCCACGTTGGTCGGGCCGAAGACCGTCCACATGTGATTGGCGTCGGCGCCGAGTCGTTGCGCGGCCTCGTCGGCTTCACGGAGGAAGGTCTGCGTGGTCGCCCGGTCTTCTGCCCGCGCCGCAGCCATCGCGCCGGCGAGGAACAGCGTGCCGTACACCGAGAGGTACTCGTTATTGGCGTCGCCCAACTCTGGCTGCATGACAGCTGCCGCGTCGTTTACCAGTTGGACCGTGGCTGTGAAGCGCCCGGTGGCCAGGAGGCAGTGCGTGACTGCTCGGAAGAGCGATCCCGTGACCTCGCTGCGGCCGCTGGACTGCGCTGCTGCCAGACCACGGTCCGCTGCGATCCATGCCAGCTCGGGCTCTCCCAGCTTGCCCAGCACCATGGCCGCCCCGTGGTAGGCGAGAGCGAGCAGCGCGTGGGCTTCCTCGGGGCCTCCCCCTGAGTGGTGGACACGCTGATACTGGATCTGCTTGATCCGGAGGAAGCGAGAAGACCGCCGATGGCGATGAAGGACTACTCGGACGAGTTCAAGGCCGATGCCGTGGCCCTGTACGAGTCCACACCCGGGGCGACCTACAAGAGCATCGCCGCCGACCTCGGCATCAATCGGGCCACGCTGCGTGAGTGGGTGCTGCGGGACCGTGAACGCCGTGGCGTCACCGGCGCGACTGCGAAGCCGGCCGCCCAGCCCCGGCAGGCGGTGCCGTCCACTGATCCGGACGAGCGGGTGCGGCAGCTGGAGGCGAGGGTGGCAGAACTCGAGGCGAGTGAGCGCAAGCTCGCCACCGAGCGGGACATCCTGCGCAAGGCGGCCAAATATTTCGCCGGAGAGACGAACTGGTGATCAGCCGCTTCCAGTTCGTTGACGACCACCGGGACACCTACGAGGTGAAGCGGCTCTGCCAGGTCCTGGACGTGAACCGGTCCAGCTACTACAAGTGGCTTGCCGGTGCCGAGGCCCGGGCTGCCCGGCAGCACCATGACCAGGTCCTGGCCGAGGAGATCCGCGCGGTGCACGGCGAGTCCGGCGGTGCCTACGGCTCCCCGTGAGTGACCGCCGAGCTCCGTGAGAAGGGCAGGCAGGTCAACGAGAAGCGGGTCGCCCGGATCATGCGGACGTTCTCCATCACCGGCATCCGCCTGCGCAGACGCGTCCGCACCACCGTCCCGGACCAGGCAGCCCCGCAGGTTCCAGACCTCTTCCAGCGGGACTTCACCGCCACCGAGCCGGGGCGGAAATACATGGGCGACATTACCTATCTCCCGCTCGCAGGCGGGGAGTTCCTCTATCTCGCGACCGTGCTGGACTGCTTCAGCCGCAGGGTTGTCGGCTGGTCCATCGCCGACCACATGCGCACCACCCTGGTCGCCGACGCCTTGCGGATGGCCGCCTCGATACGCGGCGGCCTGGACGGCGCCGTGTTCCACTCCGACCACGGGGCCCAATACGGCTCCCGGGCCTTCGCCGACCTCTGTGACCAGCTCGGGGTGACCCGGTCGATGGGTGCGGTCGGCACCAGCGCGGACAACGCGGCCTGTGAAAGCTTCCACGCGTCCCTGAAACGCGAGACCCGCCACGGCGCCCACGTCTACGGCGACGCAGGCACCTGCCGCCGGACCGTCTTCGCCTGGCTGACCCGCTACAACACCCGCCGCCGGCACTCCGCCAACGGCCACCTCAGCCCCAACGAATACGAACGCCGACACCACACCGTTAAACTCACGCTCGCCGCGTGATCAATAACCGCGTGTCCACCTTCACGGGGGAAGGCCCCCGCCCGTCGGCGCATGCGGATGACCACCGACCGGTCCGTGATCGTATCGGGCAGGTCACCGATTCCGGCGATGGCCGCCATGGCGAAGGTGGCGAACCGGTGGGGTGTGTGGTCATTGCCGACCACCCGGGTCACGTAGCGGTTGCGCTGGTGGCCGGCGTTCAACAGGCCGCGCATCTCCTCGTTCTTCTCCGCCTGCTTCGGCGTGCCGAAGATCGTGTCTGCCTCGTCCACGAGGAGCGTGGGCGGCTCCTCGGTGATGGAGCGGAAGACGGCCGCAGGCGTGGTGTTGATGGTGAGCATCGGCTCGTGGACCGTCTCGGTCAGCACGTCCAGCAGCCGTGACTTACCGCACCGCTTCGCCGGTCCCACCACCGCCAGGCGCGGGGCGTGCTGCCACGCGGGCTGCAGATGCGTCGCCGCACCCACAAGGTGACCGCGTCGAGCGCCTGCTCGGAGGGCAGGATGACGAACTATCTGCTCACGCAGTTCGTCGATCAGCTCCGATCCATGTGTCGGCTCCGGATCTGCCTGTTCCGTCTCGGGACACCGCTTGGGGTCGAGGTCGGACCGTTCATTTTCGGGACACCGCTCGGCGGGCGGCGAGGCCTGCGCCGGGTCGCCGGCGGCCTGGCCGGTCTCGGATGTGGTCCGGCCCGGCTGGCCGGGCTTGGCGACCGGCGGCCACTCGGGCTTGTCAGGGGCGGAATACGGCTGGGGTTTGGGGTGTTCCACAGGGCAGCTCCTCGTCTGGCGGTGGCGGGCTCGCACGCCCTTACCGCCGGGTTGGCTCTTCCAGGGCCATTAGGGGTTGCTCGGGCCTCCGGCGTCGCACCGCCGGGGGCCCATCCCCTTCTCGCGGGCAGCAGGCCACCGCGAGGGACCACGAACCGTACGTCCACGCCTGGCCACAGTCCAGCGCTTCTGTGTCAGCTCAGCGCAGAACTGCCTGCTACGTTGCCTCGCCCTCAAGCGGCCAGCCCCAGCAGACTGAGCAGATCCGCGGTCACCACGCGGTATGCCTTGCCCAGCCGCAGGACCTTGCACGGGTACTCGCCCCGCTTAGCCAGCTCGTAGCCCTTGCTCCGCCCGAGACCCAGCGCACGATTGCCTGTGTCCAGGTCAACGGCAACAGGAAGGGCCAGCAGCTCCTCGCGAGTCATGCCTGTTGCCCGCTCGGTCATCGCGTCATCGCGCACGTGGCGCTCCTCTCGTCACAGCCCTCGGCGAACATGCCCAACACATCCGGCTCCAGGCGTCTAGGAACCATCACGAGAGAGCTAGTGTGTCTACATGACACAACATGGTTTCGATAATGAAGAGGACGACGACTTCCCGGAGTGGGTCGACCGGATCAAGGCCAACGTGGCCGGCGAGGTCCGGCGACGAAGAAAGGAGATGGGGTGGAGCGCGCAGGACCTGGCGGACGAGTGCGAGAGGCTCGGGCACCCCATCCCGCGCAACGTGATCGCCAACATGGAGTCCGGGCGCCGGGCCACCCTTCCTCTGGTGGACGTCATCGTCCTCGCCGCCGCCCTGGAGACGTACCCGGTCTGCCTGATCTTCCCGGTCGGTTACGTCGACCGGACCCAGGAACTCCCGTTCCAGAGCCTCGTCCCCACCTGGGACGCCCTACGGCGCTTCACCGGCGAACAGGAGGTGCCCGAACGCGACGCGGGCATGGTCCCCGACTTCGAGCTTCACGCCAACCTCACGCGCACCGCGCTCGCCGCGCTCGATGAGGAAGAACGGGCACGGTTCGCCGCCAAAACGGCCACTAGCCGCGCCCAGCAGGAAGAAGCCGAACGCAGGCGGACCGAATACGCCGACCAGGCCATCTCCGCCAAGTACAACCTTCGCCACCTCCGCCGGGACATCCGCGAGGAGGGTGCTATCCCACCAGACCTTCCGCCCGCCCTGAGCGATGTCGACCCGCCCGAAACCGATCCCAACACCACCCCGGAGAAAAGCCTTTGAAGGGCTCCACCTATCGCCGCTGCTCCTGCCGTGACCCGAAGACCGGCAAGGAACTCGGCTCTGCCTGCCCGAAGCGCAACAGCAGGAATCACTGCACGTACTCCGTACGCCAGGAGTTGCCTCCCCGCGAGGACGGTAGCCGATGTTCCTTCGCCCGTGGCGGGTACGGCAACCTCAAGGCCGCCCAGGCCGATCTCGACCACGTACGAGCTCTCCTGGGACTCGCCGAAGCCGACGACCCCGAGGGCATCCAACTGGTCGCCGCGATGCTGGCCGAGGTCAGCGGCGAGAAGCTGCCCCTGCCGGACGTGGAGGAGACCCGGCGCCGGCTCAGGGCCGGCCAGGATCTCATCGGCAGCCTGACCGTGGCCGAGTGGCTGGAGCAGAACGCCCAGCGGCGTGCGGCGGTCAAGGAGTTGGCGACCGTCCCGTGGAAGGGCGTGGCCAACCGCGCCCGCCGTAAGGCGATGAAGGCCGCGATCGACGCGATGCCGCCCTTCCGCCGCGTCACCGGCCCCGCCACGCGCCAGCACATCAAGGCCACGCTCCGCGCGTCCCTCAACGACGCGATCGGACAGCAGATCATCACGTTCAACCCGGCGGCTCACGTCGAGATCGACCCGGTGCGCAAGCCGAAGGCGCTCGTGTGGACGGACGAGCGGGTCGCCAAGTGGGAGCAGACCGGTGAGAAGCCGTCCCCCGTGATGGTCTGGACGCCGGAACAGACCGGCGCTTTCCTCGACTTCGTCGCCGAGGACCGGCTGTACGCGATGTGGCACCTGATCGCCTTCCGCGGCCTGCGGCGAGACGAGGCGTGTGGGCAGCCCTGGTCGGAGACCAACCTCGACCGGCACTCCCTCACGGTCACCGGCCAGCTCGTTCAGGACGGCTGGGAGGTCGAAGCGTCCGAGCCGAAAACGGACAGCGGCTTCCGCGTCGTGGCCCTGGACAACGACACCGTCCACATCCTGAAGCGGCACCGCGAGCAGCAGGAGGCCGACCGCGCCGAGTGGGGCTCGGCCTGGGTGAACACCGGGCTCGTCTTCACCCAGGAGGACGGATCTTGGCTCCACCCCGGCAAGGTCACCGACCTCTTCGAGCGCCTCGTCGCCGCCTCTGGCCTTCCGCCGATCCGGCTGCACGACCTCCGGCACGGGGCGGCGACGCTCATGCTGGCGGCCGACATCGACATCAAGATCGTGTCGGACACGCTCGGGCACAGTGACACCCGGATCACGCGCGACATCTACCAGAGCGTGCTCCCCCACGTCGGCAAGAGCGCTGCCGAGGCCACCGCGAAGCTGGTCCCCCTCCAGCAAGGCCGAGCAGGAAGCGCAGGTCCGCCAGGCCGCCGAGGAAGCGAAGAAGGCCGCGAAGGCGAAGGCCAAGCGGAAGAAGAAGGCCAAGGCCAAGAAGGCCGCGAAGAAGGGCTGACGGCCGCTCCGCCCACGCATCACTCGCGCGTTCGCCCTATGGGCACTTCTCCTCCGACTTCACAACATGCAAGGTGATAGCAGGGTCCTCCACCGGCTCGCCGATCTGCGAGATCACTTCCTCGATCACTTCTCCCGCTGCCGGCTCGTGCGAGCAGACCTTCCAGTCACGCGACTGGGCCAGGGTGCTGCGCCCCTTGCCTGTGGCATCCACGTCTTCGACTCCGTTGACGAGGACGAGCACTTCTCCCGCATCAAACAGGTTCATGCCGACGAGGTCCGGCATCTCGTCGCCCGGACGAACCCTGAAACCGGGGGTGCCGGCAGGGCACTGCTCGTCCGTTTTCACCACGGTGAAAGTGACGAGCTCGTCAGGGTCCGCTTCCCCCGGTCGGGGGTCTTGGTCACAGACCACCCAGTTCCGATCCCAGACCTGTGCTCGCCCCTGACCGAGTGCGTCCTCGGACGTGAGGTTGTTGAACCCGGCCTCTTGGGCATCATCCTGGGCGGCCTGCAACTCACTGCCCGCCATATCGGGAAGCGTTGAGGTGCATGCGGTGAGCGCCAGCATGGACAGCGGTACGAGGAAGGCGAGACGTTGGCTTCTGCTCGCGGATGAACGTGACGGCATGTTCCCCCCTAGGACATGTCAACGCGGTGAAATGATCATAGGAGGCGGTGCGCCAGGTCATCGAGGGGCAGGTTGGCCATTCCGTTCAGGCCGCCGGCTCCGCCGTGGCCTCCACGATGCGACGCCCTCCCCGGGGCCCTAATCCACGCCTCCGCTCACGCAGCGCTCACGCAAGCAAACCTGCGCCACCCCAGGCGACCGCCCGGCCCACATCAGGGAACAGAAAAGGCCAGGCCAGACACTGTCTGACCTGGCCTTTCTCTGAGCCGCCTTCGGGATTCGAACCCGAGACCTACGCATTACGAGTGCGTTGCTCTGGCCAACTGAGCTAAGGCGGCATCCTGCGGACGGAGAGACCCGTCCCCGCGGGACACGCTCTCCTCAGCAGCGGCGCCAAGTCTACAGGGTTCCCGAGGGTGCCCCGGACCACGGCCCCCTGAGTGCTCCGGGGGCCGCTCGCGGGGTTCAGCAGCGCGTTCCGTCCTCGGGGGCCGTGCCCTCCAGCAGGTAGGTGTTGATCGCCGTGTCGATGCAGTCGCTGCCGCGGCCGTACGCGGTGTGGCCGTCGCCCTCGTAGGTCAGCAGCGTGCCGGAGGAGAGCTGGTCGGCGAGGGCCTCGGCCCACTTGTAGGGAGTGGCCGGGTCGCGGGTGGTGCCGACGACGACGATCGGGGCCGCGCCCTCCGCCTCGATGCGGTGGGCCGTGCCGGTGGCCTCCTCGGGCCAGAAGCCGCAGTTGAGCGAGGCGTAGGCGAAGCCCTTGCCGAAGACGGGCGATGCCTTCTCGAAGGCGGGGACGGCCTTCTCCACCTGCTCGGTGGAGGTGAAGGCGGCGGGCAGGTCGAGGCAGTTCACGGCGGCGTTGGCGAACATCAGATTGGCGTAGGTGCCGTCGGGGCTGCGCTCGTAGTAGCTGTCGGCCATGGCGAGCAGCGGGGCGCCGTCGCCCTCCATGGCGGCGGCGAGTGCCGAGCGCAGCTGGGGCCAGGCGCCCTCGTCGTACATGGCGGCGATCACGCCGGTGGTGGCCAGGGACTCGCCCAGCTCCCGGGTCTCGCCGGTCGGCACGGGGCGGGCGTCGACCTCGGCGAAGAAGTCCTTGAGCCGCTGCGTCGCGTCGGCGACGGAGGTGGTGCCGAGCGGGCAGTCGGGCTGCCCGATGCAGTCCCGGGCGAAGGCCTGGAAGGCCGTCTCGAAGCCCGCCGTCTGGTCGCGGTTGAGCTCCTCGGCGGGCAGGGAGGGGTCCAGCGCGCCGTCGAGCACCAGTCGTCCGGTCCGGTCCGGGAACAGCTCGGCGTAGGTGGCGCCGAGGAAGGTGCCGTAGGAGGCGCCCACGTAGTGCAGCTTCTCGTCTCCCAGCACCGCCCGGAGGATGTCCATGTCCCGGGCCGCCTCGACCGTGGAGACGTGCGGCAGGATCGCGCCCGAGCGCTGCTCGCAGCCCGCGGCGAAGTCCTTGAAGGCCGTGGTCAGCTCCGCGGCCTCGGTGCCGTCGTCGGGGGTCTGGTCGACCTGGGTGTAGGCGTCCATCTGAGGCCCGGTGAGGCACTCCACGGGTTCGCTGCGGGCCACGCCTCGGGGGTCCACGGCCACCATGTCGTAGCGGGCGCGCACCGGAGCGGGGTAGCCGATGCCCGCGTACGCCTGGAGGTAGCCGATGGCCGAGCCTCCGGGGCCGCCGGGGTTCACCAGCAGGGACCCGATGCGCCCGCCCGGTCCGGTGGCCTTCTTGCGGGCGACGGCCAGGTCGATGGAGTCGCCGTCGGCGTCGGCGTAGTCGAGCGGGGCCTTCATGGTGGCGCACTGGAAACCGGGGACGCCGCAGTCCCGCCAGGCGAGCTTCTGCGTGTAGTACGGCTCCAGGTCGGCGGCCGGCGCCGCGCGGCCGGAGGGCGGTGCGTCCGACGCGACGGCGCCGGTCGACGCGTTGCCGCCACTGCAGCCGGAGAGGAGGAGGCCGGCCGTGGCCAGCGGGAGAGCGAAGGTGCGGAGCAGACGCCTGGTGTCCATCCCCCGGAGCCTAATCGCCGCAGGCCCCGGTCGCCCGTCCTTGCCCTTACGGGTGATCCGCACCGGGCGTACGGGTGATCCGGTGCGGACCGGGCGCCGCCCGGCCCGTCGGCGAACGGGCCCCGGTGGGCTCCGGGCAGGGCGCTTCGGTCAGCCCGACCGCAGCGAGACCGCCATGGCCTCCACGGCGAGCAGGGGTGCCACGTTGCCGTCGAGGGCCTCGCGGCAGGCGACGACGGCCTCGATGCGGCGCAGGGTGGCTTCGGGGGTCGAGGCCCGGGCCACGCGCTCGACGGCGTCCTGCACATCGGTGTGGGCGAGCGCGGTGCGCGAACCGAACTGCACCGCGAGCACGTCGCGGTAGAAGCTTGTCAGGTCGGTGAGGGCGAGGTCGAGGCTGTCGCGCTGGGCGCGGGTCCGGCGGCGCTTCTGCTTGTCCTCCAGCTCCTTCATCACGCCTGCCGTGCCGCGGGGCATCCGGCCGCCCGCCGAGGCGCCCATCGCCGCCTTGAGCTCCTCCGTCTCCTTGGCGTCGAGCTCCTCGGCGAGCTGGGTGGCGTCCTCGGTGGCGGCGTCGACCAGCTCCTGGGCGGCCTTGAGGCACTGCCCGATGTCGTCCAGGCGGAGCGGCAGCCGGAGCACCGTCGCCCGGCGGGCGCGGGCCCGCTCGTCCGTGGCGAGCCGGCGGGCTCTGGCGATGTGCCCCTGGGTGGCGCGGGCGGCGGCGGCCGCGGCCCCGGGTTCGACGCCGTCGCGCCGGACCAGGAAGTCGGCGACGGCGTCCACGGGCGGGGTGCTCAGCGTGAGCAGGCGGCAGCGTGAGCGGATGGTGGGCAGCACGTCATCCAGGGACGGCGCGCACAGCAGCCAGACGGTGCGTGCCGCGGGTTCCTCGACGGCCTTGAGCACGGCGTTGGCGGACTTCTCGTTGAGCCGCTCGGCGTCCTCGACGAGGATCACCTGCCAGCGGCCGTTCGCCGGGGCGGTGAAGGACTTGCGGACGGTATCGCGCATGGCCTCGACGAGGATCTGGGACCCGATCGCCACCACGGAGCTGACATCCGCGTGGGTGCCGATCAGGGCGGTGTGGCAGCCGTCGCAGAAGCCGCAGCCGGGGGCCCCGCCGAGCGCACGGTCGGGGCTGGTGCACTGGAGGGCGGCGGCGAAGGCGCGGGCGGCGGTGACGCGTCCGGAGCCGGGGGGGCCGGTGAACAGCCAGGCGTGGGTCATCGTGGACGCGGTCGGCGCGGGCTCGCCGCGCTCGTGTGACGTGACCAGGGCGTCGGCGTCCCGTGCCGCGGCCTCCAGCTGCGCCTGGACGCGCTGCTGGCCGACCATGTCGTCCCATACGGCCACGGGCCGCCACCACCTTTCGCGCTGCGGCCTCCCATTGTGGTGCACCGCTCGGACACCCGGTCCCGGGAGGGCCGGCGGCCGGGGCGCGCCCTCCCCCGGTGGCCGGGGCCGTGGCCCCGGCCACCGGGGGTCAGCGGCGGGTGGGCCCGTCGCCGCCGTCGGCGTCCCCGTGCGGGCCGAGCAGCTCGTCCGCGAGGGTCGGCAGGTCGTCCAGCGGGGTCTCCTCGGCCCAGTCGCTGCGCCGCCGCTGCCGCTCTCCGGCCGTCTCGGGGGCGACCTGGGGCAGCTCCCGCGTGCGCTCGTCCGGCGCGGCCGCGCCCCGGGCGCCGCCGCCCGCGGGACCCGCTTCACCGCGCGCCGGGCCCTCGGCGCCGTCCCGGTCCTTCCGGAAGAAGTCGGCCGGGACACGGTCCTCGGGGGCCTTGGAGCCCCCGCCGTCCCGCAGCGACGGGAGCACCGCCGTGTCGTCGACGGCCGGCAGGACCGAGGTCTCCGCCTCGTCGGCCGGGCGGCGCGACGGCGCGGCGTCCTCCTCGCGGACCTTGCGGAGCACGGTGGTCTCGTCCTCGGCCGGGACCTTGCGGAGCACGGTGGTCTCGTCCTCGGCCTCGGGGGCGGGCGGGAGGGGGACCTCCTGGGTGACCTCGTCGGGGTCGGTCCGCTCCTCGGTGCCGGGGCGGACGGCCGGTGTCGGGACGGTGACCTCGGCGGCCGACTCGGCCGCCGCCTCCTCCGCCGCCCGGCGGGCGGCCTCGGCCTTCAGCAGGGCCTCCTCGGCCCTGCGCTGCTTCTCCAGGCGGCGGGCCTCCGCCTCCGCCCTCAGCCGGGCCTCCTCCTCCGCCCGGCGGCGCAGGCGCTCCTGCTCCTCCTGGCGGGCCTTCTCCTCGGCCTCCCGGCGCCTGCGCTCCTCCTCGGCCCGCAGCCGGTCCTCCTCGGCGCGGCGGCGCTCCTCCTCGGCCTTGCGCTCGGCCTCGCGGCGGCGCGCCTCCTCTTCCTCGCGGCGCTTGCGCTTCTCCTCCTCGGCACGGAGCCTGGCGAGCTGCTCCTGGCGCTCGCGCTCCAGGCGCTCCTCCTCGGCCTTGCGGCGCGCCTCCTCCTCCGCCCGGCGGCGGGCCTCCTCCTCGGCCTTGCGCCGTGCTTCCTCCTGGGCCCTGATCTCGGCCTCGGACAGGGGCAGCAGCAGGTCGAGCCGGTGGCGGACGACGGTGGTGACGGCCTCGGGCTCCTGTCCGGCGTCCACCACCAGGTAGCGGCCGGGGTCGGCCGCGGCCAGGGTGAGGAACCCGGAGCGCACCCGCTGGTGGAACTCGGCCGGCTCGGACTCGAGCCGGTCCGGTGCCTCGGTGAACCGCTCGCGGGCGGCCTCGGGGGACACGTCGAGCAGCACGGTGAGGTGGGGCACGAGTCCGCCGGTGGCCCAGCGCGAGATGCGGGCGATCTCCGTCGGGGACAGGTCCCGCCCGGCGCCCTGGTAGGCGACGGAGGAGTCGATGTAGCGGTCGGAGACGACGACCGCGCCCCGTTCCAGGGCGGGCCGCACCACGGTGTCGACGTGCTCCGCGCGGTCGGCCGCGTACAGCAGGGCCTCCGCGCGGTGGGAGAGCCCGGCGCTGGAGACGTCCAGGAGGATGGAGCGCAGCCGCTTCCCGATCGGGGTGGCACCGGGCTCGCGGGTGACGACCACCTCGTGGCCCTTGGACCGGATCCAGTCGGCGAGTGCCTCGACCTGGGTCGACTTCCCGGCGCCGTCACCGCCCTCGACCGCGATGAAGAACCCTCCGGCCGTGGGGGCCTCGGCCGGGTCGGCACCGCCCCGCAGGGCGTCCCGCAGGTCCCTCCGCAGCGGCACGCCGGAGCGGTCGTCGGTCTTGGCGAGGACCAGGGCGGCGACCGGCAGCAGGAGCGCACCGACGAGCATCAGCGTGAACGCGGCACCGCCGTGCGCGAAGACGAGGTCCCCGCCGGCGAGCCGGTGGGGCCCGATCGCGGCGGCGAGCAGCGGGGCTCCGACGGCGGCGAGCGCGACCGCCACGCGCACGACGGCCTGGAGGTGCCCGGTCAGGCGGGGGCGGCGGGCCTGCTCGGTCTCCTGGTCGATCAGCGTGTGTCCGGTGTTCGCGGCGGCACCGGCGGCGAGCCCGGCGAGCACGGCCAGGACCACGACGGTCGCCGTGTCGGGCACCAGGCCCATCGCCAGCAGCGCGACGCCGGTGGTGGCGACGGCCAGGGCGAGCAGTCGGCGGCGGGAGAGGGACGGCAGCACGGACTCGGCGGCCCGGATGCCGGCCCCGGTTCCGCCGGTCAGCGCCAGGACGACCAGGGCGAAGCCCGCCGGACCGGCGCCGAGGTCGACGGCGTGGAGCACCGCGACGGCGGCCGCGGCCGCGACCGCGGCGGCGACGGAGGCGCAGGCCAGGACGAACAGGGGGATGCCGCCGGTGCGGCCGCGGTCGGCTCCGCTGCCGGCGGCGGGCCGACGCAGGCCTTCGAGCGGGGAGCGGGGGCGCGGGGTCTGCGTGCGGGGCAGGGTGACGAAGGAGAGGGTGGACACCGAGGCGGCGAACAGCCCGGCCGCCACGTAGGAGCCGAGTGCGGCCTGGTGGGTGGTGAACCAGTCGATGCCGGTGCCGAGCGCGTTGCCGATCAGCGTGGCGGCCAGCAGTACGGCGGCTCCCGCCGGGATCACGGCGAAGGCCGTGCGCACCCACAGCCGGCGCAGGGCGTCGAGATGGTCGGGCTGGGGGCGTACGGCCGCGGCCTCCGGGGGCGGGCTGGGCAGCAGCGCCGGGGCCGCGCCGTCGCGGGCGATGGTCCAGAAGCGCTCGGCTGCTCCCGTCAGGAAGACGGTGGCGAGGAGGTAGGCGAGGGCGTTGTCGCCGGTCCAGTCCAGCCACAGCGGGGCGACGACGAAGAGCGCGAGGCGGGCCCCGTCCGCGCCGACCATGGTCCAGCGCCGGTCGAGGGGGCCGCCGGCGGCGGTCAGGGAGGTCATGGGGCCGAGCAGGACGGCCCCGAAGACCAGGGTGGCCAGGGCACGGACCGCGAACACGGCCGCGACGGCGAACGCGGCGCCGCGGTAGCCGCTGCCGAAGGCGTCCGACCGCACCGCTGCCTGGAGGGCGAGAAGCAGCAGGACCAGCAGACCGGCCGCGTCACCGGCACCGCCGAGGACCTGGGCGTTCCACAGTCTGCGCAGCTGGGGGCGGCGCAGCAGGGCGCGTACGGCACGTTCCCGCGAGTCCGCGGCGAGGGCGTCGTGTGAGGCGTCGGAAGCAGTCTCTGAGGCGGACCCCGTGACCGCCTGCTGCTCGGCTGGCTGCTCGGCTCGCGTCATCCGCCCAGCCTATCCGGAGTGGTCAGCGCCCTGGTGCGGTGTACGAACAGACGGTCGCTTTGTCGCACAGTTGTGAAGCCCGTGCACGGGAGGGCGCCGGGCCGGGGGCGGCGAGCGGGGAGACCGGGGCGCAACGGCCCGCAGTCGGGGCGGTCCGGGGCGCGGGCACCGCCGTCGCACCGGGCCGAGGGTGACCGGGCGGGCGCCCGGCGGCGCCCGCCCTCTGCGGCTACTCCTCGGTGGCGGTGGCGGTCCCGGCCGCCGTCTTCGTGGCGGCCGTGGCCTTCTTGGCCGCGGGCTTCTTGGCCGCGGTCGCCGCGGTCTTCGTCGCCGCGGTCTTCTTGGCGGCCGTGGTCTTCTTCGCCGCCGTCTTCTTGGCCGCCGTCTTCTTCGCCGGGGCCTTCTTCGCCGGGGCCTTCTTGGCCGTCTTCTTCGCAGGGCCCTTGGCCCGCTTCTCGGCCAGCAGCTCGTAGCCGCGCTCCGGCGTGATCGCCTCGACGCTGTCGCCGCTGCGCAGTGTGGCGTTGGTCTCGCCGTCGGTGACGTACGGGCCGAAGCGGCCGTCCTTGACGACCACCGGGCGCTCGCTGACGGGGTCGGTGCCCAGTTCCTTCAGCGGGGGCTTGGCCGCGGCCCGGCCGCGCTGCTTGGGCTGCGCGTAGATCGCGAGCGCCTCGTCCAGGGTGATCGTGAAGAGCTGCTCCTCCGTCTCCAGGGAGCGCGAGTCGGTGCCCTTCTTCAGGTACGGGCCGTAGCGGCCGTTCTGCGCGGTGATCTCCACGCCCTCGGCGTCCGCGCCGACGACGCGCGGCAGCGACATCAGCCGGAGCGCGTCCTCCAGCGTGACCGTGTCCAGGGACATCGACTTGAAGAGCGAGGCCGTGCGCGGCTTGACGGCGTTCTTGCCGGTCTTCGGGGTGCCCTCGGGCAGGATCTCGGTGACATAGGGGCCGTAGCGGCCGTCCTTGGCCACGATCGGGCGGCCGGAGACGGGGTCCGTGCCCAGCTCGAAGTCGCCGCTCGGCTTCGCGAGCAGTTCCTCGGCCAGTTCCACGGTCAGTTCGTCGGGCGCGAGGTCGTCGGGGACGTCGGCCCGCTGGTGGTTCTCGGCGTCCTTCTCACCCCGCTCGACATAGGGGCCGTAGCGCCCCACGCGCAGCTTGATGTCGTTGCCGACGGGGAAGCTGGAGATCTCCCGGGCGTCGATCGCGCCGAGGTCGGTCACCAGTTCCTTGAGGCCGCCGAGGTGGTCGCCGTCGCCGTTGCCCGCCTCCGAGGCGGCACCGGCCGCCTCGCCCTCGCCGAAGTAGAAGCGCCTCAGCCACGGCACGGCCTGGGCCTCGCCCCGCGCGATGCGGTCGAGGTCGTCCTCCATCCGCGCCGTGAAGTCGTAGTCCACGAGCCGGCCGAAGTGCTTCTCCAGCAGGTTCACCACGGCGAAGGAGAGGAAGGACGGCACCAGGGCCGTGCCCTTCTTGAACACATAGCCGCGGTCGAGGATGGTGCCGATGATCGACGCATACGTCGACGGGCGGCCGATCTCCCGCTCCTCCAGCTCCTTGACCAGGGACGCCTCGGTGTAGCGGGCGGGGGGCTTGGTGGCGTGGCCGTCGACCGACAGCTCCTCGGCCGTCAGCGCGTCGCCCTCGGCGACCTGCGGCAGGCGGCGCTCGCGGTCGTCGAGCTCGGCGTTCGGGTCGTCGGCGCCCTCGACGTACGCCTTCATGAAGCCGTGGAAGGTGATGGTCTTGCCGGAGGCCGTGAACTCCGCGTCCCGCCCGTCGGCGGCACGGCCGCCGATCCGCACGGTGACGCTGTTGCCGACCGCGTCCTTCATCTGGGAGGCGACGGTCCGCTTCCAGATGAGCTCGTACAGGCGGAACTGGTCACCGGTCAGGCCGGTCTCGCCGGGGGTGCGGAAGCGGTCGCCCGAGGGGCGGATCGCCTCGTGGGCCTCCTGCGCGTTCTTGACCTTGCCGGCGTAGGTGCGGGGCTTCTCGGGCAGGTAGTCCGCGCCGTACAGCTGGGTGACCTGGGCGCGGGCAGCCGCGACGGCCGTGTCGGACAGCGTCGTGGAGTCCGTGCGCATGTAGGTGATGAAGCCGTTCTCGTACAGCTTCTGGGCGATCTGCATCGTCGCCTTGGCGCCGAAGCCGAGCTTCCGGGAGGCCTCCTGCTGGAGGGTCGTCGTACGGAAGGGCGCGTACGGCGAGCGGCGGTAGGGCTTGGACTCGACCGACCGGACGGCGAAGGAGGCGTCCTCCAGCGCGGCGGCCAGAGCCCGGGCGGCGGACTCGTCCAGGTGCAGGACCTGCGAGGACTTGAGGCGGCCGTCCGCGCCGAAGTCGCGGCCCTGGGCGACGCGCCGGCCGTCGACCGTGTTCAGCCGGGCGGTGAGGACCGCCGGGTCGGAGGCGTCCCCGCCCCGGCCGGTGCCGAAGGTCCCGGTGAGGTCCCAGTACTCGGCGGAGCGGAACGCGATGCGCTCGCGCTCCCGCTCCACGACCAGCCGGGTGGCCACGGACTGCACCCGGCCCGCGGACAGCCGCGGCATGACCTTCTTCCACAGGACCGGCGAGACCTCGTAGCCGTAGAGGCGGTCGAGGATGCGCCGGGTCTCCTGGGCGTCGACCATGCGCTTGTTCAGCTCGCGCGGATTGGCCACGGCCTCGCGGATCGCGTCCTTGGTGATCTCGTGGAAGACCATCCGGTGGACGGGCACCTTGGGCTTGAGGACCTCCAGCAGGTGCCAGGCGATGGCCTCGCCCTCGCGGTCCTCATCGGTGGCGAGGTAGAGCTCGTCGGACTCGGCGAGCTGCTCCTTGAGCTTCCTGACCTGTGCCTTCTTGTCGGCGTTGACGACATAGACCGGCTGGAAGTCGTGTTCGACGTCCACACCGAGGCGCCGGACCTCCCCGGTGTACTTCTCCGGTACCTCGGCGGCGCCGTTCGGCAGGTCGCGGATGTGCCCGACGCTCGCCTCGACGACATAGCCGGGGCCGAGGTAGCCCTTGATCGTCTTCGCCTTGGCAGGCGACTCGACGATCACGAGTCGGCGGCCGCCCTGTGCGGTCTCGCTGGTCGGGGACACCTTCGCTCTTCTCTCCGGTCGACATCCGATGGGCGCTCGCAGGGGCGCTGCGCGGCACCGTCGTGCGGTGCCGGTGCGACGGCCCCTGCCGTCACGCTGCTGTCGCTGCGGAGTGTGACGGTACAACCCGCCCCCGTGTCAAACGGCAAAAGCCCGCAACGGCCACTCGAACGGTAACCCGACTCATGCCCTTTATGCCGCCCGGACCGGCAGCTCGGTGTCCCGGCAGGGCCTCACAGGCGGCCGAAGCACCACACCCCGAGCGTGAGGAACGCCGCACCGAAGAGGATCCCGAGCACGGTGGCGGTGGCGGGGTTCACTCCGTGCGCGACCGGCTGCCGGTGGCCGAGGCGCACACCCGTCCACAGCAGGAGTCCGGCTCCGAACAGCGCGAACGCCGTTCCGGCGAAGATCGCTGGTCCGCTCTCCATGGCTCCACCCGGCCCTTCCCTGGCACCTGTGCGCATCGGAGGCCGAGGTTGGCACCTTCGGACGTCGCCGATGCGAATTCCCGGTGAACGGCACATGGGATCACCCGCTCGGTCCCGCCGGGCGGGCGTGGCGCGGGGAGCCCGTGCCGCGCGGCCCTGCGTGCGGAGCGGCGGACGGCGCCGAACCGCAGAGCGGACGGTGGCCGAATCCATCGGGAGAACCGACCGGAACAGATCGGCACGGGCTTCCCGGGAGCGCACGGGTGTGCGCGCCCGGCCCCGGCGCGGCCCGGCAGCCTGCCCGGCGCGGCGCAGCCCCGGCGCGGCGTGGCCCGGCCCGGACGGGCTGCCAGCGGCACGGACCGCCGCGGCCGGCGTCGGCCACTCAGAGCACCGGCTCCAGGAACCCCTCCTCCACCAGGAGCCTCAGCGCCCGCGGTGTCCGGTCGCGGAGCAGCACCGGGTCCTCGTCGATCAGCTGGGCGATCGCGTCCAGGATGCGTCCCGCGCTCAGCGTGCCGTCGCAGGCGCCCGCGAACCCGGCACCGACCGTGTCCACCGTGGTGGCCCTGCGCATCCCGCGGTTCTGGCGCAGCACCACGTGCTCGGGGTCCTCGGCGCCCGGGAGGCCGACCTGCTCCTGGACGACCTCGGCGGCGAGCCGGAAGCGGTCGGCGAGCAGGGCCGCGTCGTCGCGGGTCCGCAGGTAGTCCTGGCGGTCGAAGTGCGCGCGGACCGTCTCGCCGAGCGGCTGCTCCACGGGGTGGGGCCACTCCTCGACGACGACCGACGGCCGGTCCGAACCGGACTTGCGCAGCGTGATCCAGCCGAAGCCGACGGCCTTGGTGTCCCGCGCCTCGAACTCGTCCAGCCAGGCGTCGTACCGGGCCGCATAGGCGGCGGGGTCGGTGCGGTGGTCCCCCGCGTCGCGGAGCCACAGCTCGGCGTACTGGGTGACGTCCTGCACCTCGCGCTGCACGATCCAGGCGTCGCAGCCGCGGGGCACCCAGGAGCGCAGCCGGTCCTGCCACTCCTCTCCCTTCACGTGCTGCCAGTTGGCGAGGAACTGGGCGTACCCGCCGTCGTTCAGCCTGTCCCCCGCCTGCTGGACCAGCAGACGGCACAGGTCGTCGCCGCCCATGCCCCCGTCGCGGTAGGTCAGCCGGGCACCGGGAGAGATCACGAACGGCGGGTTGGAGACGATCAGGTCGTAGGTGTCCGAGCCGACGGGCTCGAAGAGCGAGCCCTCGCGCAGATCGGCGTCGCCCGCGCCCGAGAGCGCCAGGGTGAGGCGGGTGAAGGCGAGGGCCCGGGGGTTGAGGTCCGTCGCGGTCACCCGGGTGGCGTGCTGGGCCGCGTGGAGCGCCTGGATCCCGGAACCCGTGCCCAGGTCCAGGGCGGAGGCGACGGGCGTCCGCACGGTGATTCCGGCCAGCGTGGTCGACGCCCCGCCGACGCCGAGGACGACACCCTCCGACTGGTCGCCCGCGCCACCGGCCCCGCCCACGGCGCAGCCGAGGTCGGACACGATGTACCAGTCCTGGCCCTCCGGACCGCCGTAGGGGCGGATGTCCACGGCGGCGAGCACCTGGTCGCCGTCGCGGGTCAGCCAGCCCCCGGCGAGGCATTCCTCCAGCGGCAGCGCGGTGCGGGCGCGTTCGAGGGGCACCGGCCGCTGGAGCAGGAACAGGCGCACCAGCGCCTCCAGGGCGCCGTCCCCTCGGGTGGCCCGCAGGGCGGGGACCGTCTCGCTGCGGGCCAGCGCCGCGTAGGCGGGTGCCCCGAGCAGGTCGAGGAGGCCGTCGGCGGTGAACTCCGCGGCGGCGAAGGCCTCACGGAGTCGTCGGGCATGGTCGGCTGTGGGAAGGGTGGCGGTGCTCACCCGTCCATTGTGGGGGGCGCCGCCGACGGTTGCCGCCCGCGGCACCGGCGTCCTGTCGGCGGGCTGCGCCCCGCTGCCGCCTCCGGGCGGGTCCGCTTCCGGGCGGGTCCGCTTCCGGGCGGGTCCGCTTCCCCCGGGCGCCGGACGGGCCGGAGCGTGGGGCCCCGGGCCGGGCGGACGCGTCACCGCACGTGGGCGCCTCCCGCCGGTGCGGCCCGGCGCTTCGCGGCGCCGCCCCGGCGGGAGGCGGCGCCGTCCGGGCTCATGCCGCGGGCGAGGCGGAGGATCCCGAGGCGGGGCTGGAGGCGTCGGCGCGCTGGCAACCGGGCTGCTTCGCCATGGCGGCGCCGAGCTCGCCGGACTGGAGCTTGTTCAGGGCTTCCTGGTCCATCGTCTCGATCTTCTTCAGGCCGTCCGCCACACCCTGGAGTCCGTCGGCGAACTTCTGCTGGTCGTCGGGGTTCAACCCGTCGATCTGGTCCTTGAGCTTCAGGTACTCGGCGGCGGTGGCCTCCAGCTCCTTCACCGCGTCGTTCTGGAGCTGCTCCCCGTTCTCCACGGGCGGAACGCCGGCGTCGCGTACCGCCTTCGCGAGCGCGTTGTCCGCTGCGGCGATGTCCGCGAACGCCTTGGAGTCGGCGGCCTGGATGTCCGCGGGCTCGCCGTCGGCGGCGGTCGAGATGATGGCCTGCTGGGCGTCGGCCCTCTTCTGGATCTGCGGCTCGGCGGCGTCGCAGACCTTCTTGGCCCAGTCGTTGACCTTCTCCTCGCTGTCGTCACCGCATCCCGACAGCACCAGCACCAGCACCGCAGTGCCGGACAGCGCGGCCGCAAGTTTCTTGTTCACCGGATCGGTCCCTTCCAAGGCGCTCTCGGCCCCGGAACATACACGCCGCACGGGTGACGACCATACGCGGGAAGTCCGCTTCATACGCTATTGAAGCCATTTGCACCAAGAGAGAGACACCTCACTCCGCAGCACCGGGACACCCCGGCCGCAAGGCCGACCGGAGGCCCCTGGCGGACGGCACATCACCCCGCGCCACGGGCCCGGTCATGACGAAGCATCACCTCTTCTGTCCGCAGTCCGCCGCGGCGGACCCCGGCCCCGGGTAGGCCCGGGGCCGGGGCTCCGCCCGCGATCACCTCATGGCCGCCGGGCCCGGCGGGGCGGCGTCCCGGTCGGGTGCGCCGCCCTCGTCGCCGACGGCGATCCCGCGCCGCTTGGAGGCGTAGACGGCCCCCGCGATCACCAGCACGGCCACCACCGACACCAGGGCGCGAATCCCCGCGTCGGCGTCCTCTCCGAAGCTGAACTGCACCACCGCCGGGGCGATCAGCAGGGCCACCAGGTTCATCACCTTCAGCAGCGGGTTGATGGCCGGCCCGGCGGTGTCCTTGAACGGGTCCCCGACGGTGTCGCCGATCACCGTGGCCTCGTGGGCGTCACTGCCCTTGCCTCCGTGGTGGCCGTCCTCGACCAGCTTCTTGGCGTTGTCCCAGGCTCCTCCGGAGTTGGCGAGGAACACGGCCATCAGGGTGCCCGTCCCGATGGCTCCCGCGAGGAAGGCACCGAGCGCCCCGACGCCCAGCGTGAAGCCCACGGCGATGGGCGTCAGCACGGCCAGGAGTCCCGGAGTGGCCAGCTCCCGCAGGGCGTCCTTGGTGCAGATGTCCACCACCCGCCCGTACTGGGGCTTCTCCGTGTAGTCCATGATTCCCGGGTGCTCCCGGAACTGCCGCCGCACCTCGTAGACGACCGCTCCGGCGGACCGCGAGACGGCGTTGATGGCGAGCCCGGAGAAGAGGAAGACCACGGCGGCTCCCAGCACGAGGCCGACCAGGTTGTTGGGCTGGGAGATGTCCATGACCAAGGTCATGGGCGCGCCGTCGCCGAGGGTCTCGCCCACGTCCCGCGCGGCGGTGGCGATCGCGTCGCGGTAGGAGCCGAAGAGCGCCGAGGCGGCGAGGACGGCCGTGGCGATGGCGATGCCCTTGGTGATGGCCTTGGTGGTGTTGCCCACGGCGTCGAGGTCGGTGAGCACCTGGGCGCCCTCGCCCTCGACGTCACCCGACATCTCGGCGATGCCCTGGGCGTTGTCGGAGACCGGGCCGAAGGTGTCCATGGCGACGATGACGCCGACCGTGGTCAGCAGCCCGGTCCCGGCCAGCGCCACCGCGAAGAGCGCGAGCATGATCGAGGTGCCGCCGAGCAGGAACGCCCCGTACACCCCGAGTCCGATCAGCAGTGCGGTGTAGACGGCGGATTCGAGGCCGATCGAGATGCCGGCGAGGACGACGGTGGCCGGGCCGGTCAGGGAGGACTTGCCGATGTCGCGCACGGGCCGCCGGGTCGTCTCGGTGAAGTAGCCGGTCAGCTGCTGGATGAGGGCGGCGAGGACGATGCCGATCGCGACGGCCACCAGCGCCAGGATCCTGGGGTCGCCGCCGTGCCCGGCGATGGCCGGGTCCTCGACGCCGTCCAACTGCGCGTAGTCGGAGGGGAGGTAGGAGAAGACGGCGACGGCGACCAGGCCGAGGGAGATCACCGCCGAGATGAAGAAGCCGCGGTTGATCGCGGTCATCCCGCTGCGGTCCGCACGCCGGGGCGCGACCGCGAAGATGCCGATCATCGCGGTGACCACGCCGATGGCCGGGACGATCAGCGGGAAGGCGAGCCCGGCGTCCCCGAAGGCCGCCTTGCCGAGGATGAGCGCCGCCACGAGGGTGACGGCGTAGGACTCGAAGAGGTCCGCTGCCATTCCGGCGCAGTCGCCGACGTTGTCCCCGACGTTGTCCGCGATGGTCGCCGCGTTGCGCGGGTCGTCCTCCGGGATGCCCTGCTCGACCTTGCCGACGAGGTCGGCCCCGACGTCGGCGGCCTTGGTGAAGATGCCGCCGCCGACACGCATGAACATGGCGATGAGGGCGGCACCGAGCCCGAAGCCCTCCAGGACCTTGGGGGCGTCCGCCGCGTAGACCAGGACGACGCAGGAGGCGCCCAGCAGGCCGAGGCCCACCGTGAACATGCCGACGACGCCCCCGGTACGAAAGGCGATCTTCATCGCCTTGTGGGCGACCGCGGTCAGGTCCTTACCGGCTGCGTCCTTTTCCAGGCTCGCCTCGCGGGCCGCCGCGGCGACGCGCACATTGGCGCGCACCGCCAATCGCATTCCGATGTAACCGGTGGCAGCGGAGAAGGCCGCACCCACCAGGAAGAACACGGATCGGCCGATGCGCTGCGGCCAGTCGTCCGCGGGAAGGAGGAGCAGCAGGAAGAACACGGCGACCGCGAAGACCCCGAGTGTGCGCAGCTGCCGGGCCAGATAGGCGTTCGCGCCTTCCTGGACGGCCGCCGCGATCTTCTTCATGGACTCGGTGCCCTCGCCCGCGGCGAGGACCTGGCGCACCAGGAGCTGGGCCACGAGCAGTGCGGCGAGTGCGACGACCGCGATGACCACGATGATCACCCGGTTGCCGTCGGTCAGCACCGCATCGGCGAGGAAGGGCGGAGGTTCGGCCGACTGAGGGAGGGAGAGCCCCGGCATTCGTCCTCCTTGATGTTCAGACCTCAAGATGTGGACGGATTGTAGGGAGCAGAACACGATCAAAGAAGGGCGCAGAATTTTCTGACGGCAGCGTTCTGCCACATGAAATTGATCAGGTTGGCACAATGTTTGCGCGATATACCGGAAGGCCGTAACGGGCCAAGGGCATGCGGTCTGAGAGCGGCTATCCGGGAGCCTGGACAAAGGCCCTGTTCAACAGGCTTCCCCTCGCGCGAAAATCTTCTCGTCCGCGACACGCGCAATCACCCGTACGGCCCTCACCCGGGTGGGGCAGGGCCGACGTGGATCTGTCCGAAGGGGTGCGGTATCCGCGAGTGGGCGGACCGGTCCCGGGAATCGGCGGGGCGGGTTCCCGGGGGCCCTGCCGGCCCCGGGGGACGGGCCTCGGCGGGAGGTGAGGTCCCGGGCCTCGGCGCCCCGGGAGCGCGGAGGCCCCGCGGGTGCGGCTCGGCGGACGCCGTCCGGGGCGGAGAGCCCGGGCGGCAGGGCAGGGGCGACGGTGGCGCCCCGCGGTCCCACCGCGGACCGGCGGGACCGGACGGCGGGTGGAACCGGGACCGGACGACGGGTGGAACTCAGACCGCCGGCGGTGGCGTCGCCGGCCAGCTCATGCGGATCACGCCGCCGACGTCGGTGGTGGAGACCTCCATGTCGTCGACAAGGCCGCTGATCACGGCGAGGCCCATCTCGTCCTCCTCCTCGGAGTCCGCGGCCCCGTCGGCACCGCCCGCACGCCCGTCACCGGAATCAGCCGCGCCCACGCCGGTGACCTCGTCGCCGACCTCGATGGAGAACGCCTTCTCCTCCTCGGAGAGCACGACCCGCACGGGCGAGGTCAGACCGTGGCTGCGGTGCAGCCCGACCGCGCGGCTGCACGCCTCGCCGACCGCGAGCCGGACCTCGTCCAGCACCGCCTCGTCGACCCCGGCGCGCCGCGCCACGGCCGCGGCGACGAGCCTGGCCGTCCTGACGTGCTCAGGCTGCGCACTGAAGCGGAGCTCGACGGTGGCCATACGGATCCCCCTGGAGAGAGCGAGCGTGCGTGCCAGGGGCCCGGGCTGGCGGCCCGGTACCCCTTCCCTTCTTCCGGCAGTCCGGGCGACCGTCAGTCCGTCGCCGCGACGGCCTCGTCGACCGTGGTGTGGATGGGGAACACCTTGGTGAGGCCGGTGATCCGGAAAATCTTGAGAATGCGCTCCTGGTTGCAGACCAGGCGCAGCGAACCCTCGTGGGCACGCACGCGCTTCAGGCCGCCGACGAGCACGCCCAGGCCGGTGGAGTCGAGGAAGTCCACGCCCTCCATGTCGACAACCAGGTGGTAGCTGCCGTCGTTCACCAACTCGACCAACTGCTCGCGCAGCTTGGGCGCGGTATAGACATCAATCTCGCCACCGACCTCGACGACCGTACGGTCGCCACCAGGGCCGGACACATTGCGAGTCGACAGGGACAGGTCCACGGATCCTCCAGCACCTTGCTATCGAGCGGCCGCCTCTCAGGTCTCCCGAACGGAGCCGGAGGGCGGTCGCCAGCCGCCATGGCATTCAATCACTTACCAGCAGCCATGCACGACGCCTTGGGACCATTGTCCGTCATGCCGGTGACACACTCGGTGCCGATGGCCAAGAAACAGCGTCCCAGTCGACCCCCCGCGACCGGGGAGGACAGGCCCTCCCCCGGAGAGGTCCTCGACCGACTCACCGCAGGCGGGAGCCGGGCTGCGCGCATCACTCATACGGAGCACCTGCCCCCCAGGGCGGGGCGCCATGCAGTCTGGCCCCACCGCATCCGCGCGGAGGTGATCTCCGCCGTCCAGGAGGCGGGTGTCGAGCACCCGTGGACGCACCAGGCCGAGGCGGCGGAGCACGCGCTGGACGGCACCTCGGTGGTGATCGCCACCGGCACGGCCTCCGGGAAGTCCCTGGCCTACCTGGTGCCGGTGCTGCACACCCTCCTCGACGGGGCCGAGGCCGCGAACGGGCGCGGCACCACGGCCCTCTACCTCGCCCCGACCAAGGCCCTGGCGGCAGACCAGCGGCGTGCCGTCAGGGAGCTGGCCGCCCCGCTGGGCAACCGGGTGCGGCCCGCGGTGTACGACGGGGACACCCCGGTCGAGGAGCGGGAGTGGGTGCGCCAGTACGCCAACTACGTGCTGACCAACCCGGACATGCTGCACCGGGGCATCCTCCCTGCGCACCCGCGCTGGTCCTCCTTCCTGCGCTCGCTGCGCTACGTGGTGGTCGACGAGTGCCACACCTACCGGGGAGTGTTCGGCTCCCACGTCGCCCAGGTCCTGCGCCGCCTGCGCCGCCTGTGCGCCCGCTACGGGGCCGACCCCGTCTTCCTGCTCGCCTCGGCCACCGCGGCGGACCCGGCCGCCGCAGCCGGGCGCCTGACGGGCCTGCCCGTACGGGAGGTCGCGGACGACGCCTCACCGCGCGGCGAACTCGTCTTCGCGCTGTGGGAGCCCCCGCTGACCGAGCTGCACGGGGAGAAGGGGGCACCGGTGCGGCGCACGGCGACCGCCGAGACGGCGGACCTGCTCACCGACCTGACCGTCCAGGGGGTGCGCAGCGTCGCCTTCGTGCGCTCGCGGCGGGGCGCCGAGCTGGTCTCCGTGATCGCCAAGGAGAGGCTCGCCGAGGTCGACTCCTCGCTCCCCCGGCGCGTGGCCGCGTACCGCGGGGGCTACCTGGCAGAGGAGCGGCGCGCGCTGGAACGCGCCCTCCACTCCGGCGAACTCCTGGGACTGTCCGCGACGACCGCTCTGGAGCTGGGAATCGACGTGGCCGGACTGGATGCCGTGGTGATCGCCGGGTACCCCGGGACACGCGCGTCCCTGTGGCAGCAGGCCGGACGGGCCGGCCGCTCCGGGCGGGGCGCCCTCGCGGTGCTGGTGGCCCGGGACGATCCGCTGGACACCTATCTGGTGCACCATCCGGAGGCGCTGTTCCGGCGGCCCGTGGAAAGCACCGTCCTCGATCCGGACAACCCCTACGTCCTGGCGCCGCACCTCTGCGCGGCAGCCGCCGAGGCACCGCTGACGGACGCCGACCTGGGGCTCTTCGGGCCGGCCGCCGCTGGACTGATGCCGCAGCTGGAGCACGCCCGGCTGCTGCGCCGCCGAGCCTCCGGCTGGCACTGGACGCGCCGCGAACGCGCCGCGGACCTGACCGACATCCGGGGCGGTGGCGCGCGGCCGGTGCAGATCGTGGAGGCGGGCACGGGGCGACTGCTGGGGACGGTGGACGAGGCCGCCGCGCACGCGTCCGTGCACGACGGCGCCGTCCATCTCCACCAGGGCCGGACCTATCTGGTGAAGCGGCTCGACCTGGAGGACTCGGTCGCCCTGGTCGAGGAGGCCTCCCCGCCGTACTCGACCACGGCGAGGGACACCACGGCCGTGTCCGTGCTGGAGACCGACATCGAGGTCCCCTGGGGGGACGGGCGCCTGTGCTACGGCTCCGTTGAAGTCACCAGCCAGGTCGTGTCCTTCCTTCGCCGCAGGGTCGTGACGGGCGAGGTGCTCGGGGAGACCAAGCTGGACCTGCCGCCCCGGACGCTGCGGACCCGTGCGGTGTGGTGGACGGTCACCGAGGACCAGCTGGACGCGGCGCGGATCGGCCCGGAGCAGCTCGGAGGGGCCCTGCACGCCGCCGAGCACGCGTCGATCGGGATGCTGCCGCTCTTCGCCACCTGCGACCGCTGGGACATCGGCGGGGTCTCGGTGCCCCTGCACCCGGACACGCTGCTGCCGACCGTCTTCGTGTACGACGGGCACCCCGGCGGCGCGGGCTTCGCGGAGCGGGCTTTCCACACCGCGGCCGAGTGGCTCACGGCCACCCGTGAGGCCATCGCCGCCTGCGAGTGCGAGGCGGGGTGCCCCTCCTGCATCCAGTCGCCCAAGTGCGGCAACGGCAACGATCCCCTGCACAAGCGCGGGGCGGTCCGGCTCCTCGGCGAGCTGCTGCGGGCCTCCCCGGGAGCCCCGCGCGCTCCCCGGGCGGCGGATCCGGCATCGGGCGCGCCGCCGGACGCGGACAGCTGCGCCGGGTCCGGTGGGCCGACCGGTCCGGCAGAGCCCGCGGCCGACACCACGGGCGAGGATCCCCGCGGCACGGACGGCTGACCCCGGGAGCCGAGCGCCGACCCCGCCGGGCGCCCCGCCTGCGAGGCCGTCCAGCCCGCCGCGCGGAAGGCCGGCGCAGGGGCGGCAGCGTGCGCGCCGTGCCAGGCCTCCGGCGGCCCGGCCCGGGCCCTGCTGCGCAGGGTGTACGGGCCGAGGCGCACGGCCGCGGTGACATCGGCGAGCTCACCGCTCACCGCACAGCGGGCCAGCTCCGCCCGGTGGGCACGGGCCACCGCGCGCGCTCGGCCGCAGGCCGCGAGCGGGCCGCCGAGGGCGTGGTCCGCGGCGGCCAGGGCCGCGAGATCCGCCGCCGCCGCGGCCCGGTGCCGGGCCACGGCAGCCTGGCCCAGTGCGAGGGCGACGGCGAAGACCGCGCACAGCACGGTCGCGAGCGAGGCCACCCAGACCGTGGCCGACCCGGCGTCCCGGGGCCGGCGACCCCAGCACCTCACCGCGGCACCGCCCCGGGTCCCGCCCCCGGCACGGAACGCACCGCACCTTCCGGTACCGCGCCGGGACTGGTGCGGCTCGGGTGCGCGCGGACGCCGTGACGGTCCGTACCCGGCTCTCCGCGGGCCCGGGATGCGCCGGCGAAGTCGCCGCCGCGCACAGTGTCCTCCGCGAGGGCGGCCGCCTCGGCCTCCAGTGAGAGTCCGAGCCCGCCGGGTCCGGGTGCGTCGGCCTCGACCCGCACATGCCAGAGGTCGCCACGCCGTGACACCGCCACCCGCGCCCCTTGGGGGCCGAGTGAGCGCGCCGCGGCGACGGCCACCGGGACGGGCTCGGACCGGGCTGCCGCACGCGCACCGGCGCGCGCGGCGTCCACGCACTGGATCTGGGCTGCGACCGCCGTCAGCGCCCAGACCAGCCCCATGGCGAAGGCCACCAGAGCGGGCAGGGCCACCGCCGTCTCGGCCGTCACCGATCCCCGGTCGTCCCGCCGGGGACGCGTCGTGACCGGCGCAGGACGTCTGCGCCGGAGCCGGACCGCCGACCGGACACGGTGCGGGGCACTCCGCTCAGAACTGGACATCGAGGGCCCTGCCGATCACCGCTTCGAGAGCCTGGGTCACCGCCCCGCTGGTGACCACCTTGTAGAGGACGGCGGCGAAGGCGCAGGCGGCGATCGTTCCCATCGCGTACTCGGACGTCGTCATCCCGCGATCCCCTCGGAGCGCGGTCAACCGGCCGCGGACACGGAGCAGCGGGGCGGCCGAGGCGCCGGCGCTCGGACGGCGGGTGCGGCGCAGCGGCCGCCGGAACGTCCTCAGGGTGCAGGACATGAGGGTGCTGAACATGCTCGACCTCCAGTCGAGAGGGGTTTTCGTGGATGTGGTGGACGAACGCGGGGGGGGGGAGGGCGTCGCTTCACCGGCTTCGGTCGCCACGCACGCCGCGGCTCCGGGCTTCTCGTTCGGGCCGAGGCCGACGCGCGCCCCGCCGTGGGAGCGCCGGGGCCGACGTCCGGCCGCCCGCCGGAGAGGGTCCGTCAGGCGGGACGGAGCAGGCCGCTCGCCAGCCCGATGAGCACAGGTGCGACCCCGATGGCGAGGAACGCGGGGAGGAAGCAGAGCCCCACGGGCGCGGTGATCCTCACCTGGGCGCGTCGCCCGCGTGCGACGGCTCTGCGGGCGCGTGCGGCCCGTAGCAGGTCGGCCGTACGCGCCGTCGGCTCCGCCGCCGGGGACCCCGTGGCGTCGGCGCGTTCCAGGCAGCGGGCGAGCGCCTCGGCGTCGAGCGCGGCTCCGAGCCAGGCCCAGGCCTCCGCGGGTTCTCTCCCCAGCCTCAGCTGAGCGGTGACCGCGGTGAGGCAGCCTCCGACAGCTCCGCCCAATGACTCGCCCACCGCCTGGGCCGCTTCGCGCGGTCCGGCTCCTGCGGAGAGGCAGGCCGCCAGGAGGTCCGCGGCGAGCGGCAGTTGCCGTGCCGCCTCCTCCGGCTGGACCATCCGGGCGGCGTGCTCCAGGGAAGCCGGACCGCCCTGAGCCGTGGCTCCCGTGGCCCGGGCCCTTGCGGGCCCGGCCCGTGAGCGGCGGCGCAGCGCCGCGTGGAGAGCCGCACCGGCGACGAGCCCCACGACAGCGCCCGCCACACCCTCCAGCAGCGCGGCACAGGCAACCGCCGTGCACAGGGCCCCGTGAGCGCTCGCGCCCGGGGCCGTGGAAGGCGCGTACGCGGTCCCCGGCTCCGCCGAAGGCCCAGCAGCGCCTCGCTGCGGCGCCGTGCGGCGGAGGTGCGGCGGCCGTCGGCGAGCAGGGGGACCAGGCTCCCGACAGCTGCCAGGACGGCGCCTGCGGCCAGGAGCCGGTCCGGCGGGCCGCCGGTCATGCCGCCTCCCCCGACCGCACGATCCTCGTGGCCCAGTACAGGCCTGCGGCCTCCAGGGCCCCTCCGACGGCGAGGCAGACGAGCCCCGCGGGAGAGTGGAGCAGCACCCGCAGCGGGTCCGCGCCGAGTGCCCAGCCCATGCCGAGCCCGGCCGCCGGCAGCAGCGCCAGCAGGACGACCGTGGACCAGGCACCGGCCAACTGCGCGTCGAGGTCGTCCTGCCGGTCCCGGTCGGCGCGCAGCGCGGCCTCCAGTCGTTCCAGTCCGGCGGCCAGACCGGCACCGCTGCCGACCGCCACCTGCCAGCAGGCGGCCATTCCCGCCAGGCCCTCCGCCCCCGGGCGCCGTGCGGCAGTCCGCAGCGCGGCCGACACATCGCCGCCGAAGCGTGCGGCGGCCAGCACCGCCGCCTCCGCCTCCGCGAGGGCCTCGTTCTGCCGTGCGGCGAACCTCAGCGCCTGAGCGGGCTGGAATCCTGCCCGGAGTTCCGCGGCGACCGCGCCGCACAGCGCGACCACGGCCTCGGCCCGCTGCCGTGCGCGGGCGCGCCGCTCCCTCCGGAGCAGCGCCCGGCGTACCAGGGGCACGGCGGCAGCCCCGAGGGCGAGGGGCAGCGGGGAGGCCCCGAGTACGGCCAGGACGAGGGCGAGGGGCAGGCACAGCCACTCCCGGCGGCGCCGTACGGCCTCCGCGGCCCGCTGCCACGACCATGGCGGGCGGCGGACCGGAGCGGCTGCGCCGGGCAGCAGCAGGAACACACGCCGCCTCCCGCGCTCGGCTGCGACCAGCAGCGAGGCCGCGGCACCGGCGCAGACCGCCGCCGCGCACAGCGGCTGGTCCACCGTCACGGCTGCTCTCCCGTCAGGTGCAGCAGTCGCGGCCAGCCCGTCTCCCGGGCGAACCCGTCCGCTCCCCAGCGCAGCGCGGGCACCGTGACGACGAGCCCGGCGGAATCCCGTTCCAGGACGTGCAGTTCGGCAAGCCGCCGCCTGCCCTGCCGGTCGCGTGCGAGATGGATGACCACGGACAGGGCGGCGGCCACCTGGCTGTGCAGGGCGGCCCGGTCCAGGCCCGCGGCGGTGCCGAGTGCCTCCAGCCTGGCCGGGACGTCGGCGGCGGCGTTGGCGTGGACGGTGCCGCAGCCCCCCTCGTGCCCGGTGTTCAGGGCGGCCAGCAGCTCGGTCACCTCCCGGCCGCGGACCTCCCCCACGACCAGCCGGTCCGGGCGCATCCGCAGGGCCTGCCGCACCAGGTCCTGCAGGGTCACCCGCCCCGCGCCCTCCTGGTTGGGGGACCGCGACTCCAGGCGCACCACGTGCGGGTGGTCCGGGCGCAGCTCGGCCGAGTCCTCGGCGAGCACGATCCGCTCCCCGTGGCCGACGAGGCCGAGGAGGCTGCTGAGCAGGGTGGTCTTTCCGGATCCGGTGCCGCCGCTGATGAGGAACGACAGGCGGGCGGCCATGAGGGCGCGCAGCACGCGGTCCCCTCCGGGCGGGAGCGTGCCGGCCTCGACGAGCTCCCGAAGCGAGAAGGCCCGGTGGCGGGCCACGCGCAGGGAGAGGCAGGTGGAGCCTACGGCCACCGGCGGGATCACGGCGTGGATGCGGGTCCCGTCCGGGAGGCGGGCGTCGACCCAGGGGTGGGCGTCGTCGAGCCGGCGTTCGGCGACGGCGGCCAGCCGCTGCGCCAGGCGCCGTACGGAGGCGGCGTCGGCGAAGGTGACGCCCGTGAGCTCCAGGCCCCCGCCCCGGTCCACCCACACCCGGTCGGGAGCGGAGACCAGGACGTCGGTGACCTCGGCGTCCGCGAGGAGGGGCTCCAGAGGCCCGGTGCCCACCAGTTCGCCGCGCAGCTGGGCGGTGACGCCGAGCACCTCGGCGTCACCCAGGAGGCGGCCCTGGGCCCGCAGGGCGGCCGCCACCCCGGCGGGGGTGGGTTCGGCTCCGCTTTCGGCGAGCCGCTGGCGAACGGCTTCCAGCAGTGCGGCGCTCATGCCGTCGCCTCCGCGGTGAGCGCGCTGCCCCAGAAGGCCGTGCAGAAGCGGGCGAGGGGTCCCCGGGCTCCGGCGCCGGGGGGTCTGCCGTCGTCCAGGGCGGCGGGCAGCCCCGGGTCCGCGGGCAGGTCCCCGGCGAGCGGGAGACCGAGCGCGTCCGCGACCCGGTGCTCGTCGAGCCCGGGGGCGTACGGGCCGCGGGCCACGACCCGGAGGTCCGAGAGGACCATGCTCATGGCGGACGCGACGCGGTGGGAAGCCGCGACGGCGCGCAGCTCTCCGGGGACCACCAGCAGGCCGAGATCGAGTTGGGCGAGTGCCTCGGCCACCCCTTCGTCGACCCGGCGGGGGAGGTCGACGACGACCACACCGCCCCTGCGCCGGGCGGCCGAGAGCACCGAGCGCATGGCCTCGGCGGGCACCGCCACGAGGTCGCCCCTGTCCCAGCTGAGCACGCGCAGCGCGTGGAGCCTGGGGAGCGACTCCTCGAGGGCCCCGCCCCCGACGCGGCCCTTCGAGGCGGCGAAGTCGGGCCAGCGGCGGCCCTGGGCCTGCTCACCGCCGAGCAGGACGTCCAGCCCCCCGCCGAGCGGGTCGCCGTCCACGAGCATGGTGCGCCTGCCCTCGCGGGCCGAGGTGACCGCGAGCGCGCAGGCGAGGGTGGAGGCCCCCGCGCCGCCCCGGCCGCCGATCACTCCGACCGTCAGCGCGGGCCGCCCGACACCTTCGGCCACGTCCGCGATCCGGTCCACGAGCCAGTTCTCGGACTCGGGCAGGCACAGCACCCCGTCGGCGCCGATCCGGACCGCCTGCCGCCACACGTCGGGGTCGTCCTGGTCCCTGCCGACGAGCAGGACCCCGCCGCGCCGGGGCACCCCGCGGCAGCGGTCCGCCGCATCCCCGCCGACGAGGATCAGCGGGGCCGCCTCCCAGATGCCGCGCCGTTCGGGAACGGTGTGGTGGACGGCCGGCTCCGCACCGGCGGCGGCGCACAGGCGCAGCAGGTCGTCCAGCAGGTCCACGTCCTCGGTGACGATCAGGGGGCCCTCGCGGCGGTGCTCGCCCACCGGGCTGTGCTGCGCTGCATTGGCTGCGACCACGGTCCACCTCTCTCCTGCGCATGCGCTCGGGACGGCGCGACGCGCGTGATTCCCCGGCCCGCGAAGTTCGCGGCAGGAATCACGGTGGAGTGCTCCCGGAAATCGTGTGGATCTTGGTGAAAAACTGTGGACAACCGGCCAGGTGTGAATAACCCGGTCGCCCATACCGGCGAGCCGCCAGGCACGCCGGAACGCAGCCCCATGACCACTCACAGTGACGAATCCGGGGCGGATCACTCCGGGCCGAGGAGCGCGGCCAGGGCGGCGAATGGATGGCGGACATCCGGGGAAGAGTGGGCGAAACCGCCCTGGACATGCGACGACCCCCGCCGGGGGGGAGAGCGGGGGTCGTCTTTCCGGCCGGCTCGGGGGGGGAGGAGCCGGACCGGGTTAGCACGGTCGCGAACGATCCGTGACTTCCATGGTGTACCCGAGAGCCTTCTCAGGCAAACCCACGCGCCACAGCGTACGCCGAATGGCGGGCGCATATGCTCTGCCCGTGGAAAACCACTCCTTGCCGCGTACTGCCGCGTTCTTCGACCTGGACAAGACGGTCATTGCGAAGTCGTCGACGCTGACCTTCAGCAAGTCCTTCTACCAGGGCGGGCTGATCAGCCGCCGCGCCGCCCTGCGCACCGCCTATACGCAGTTCGTCTTTCTGGCCGGCGGCGCCGACCACGACCAGATGGAGCGCATGCGCGAGTACCTCTCGGCGCTCTGCAAGGGCTGGAACGTCCAGCAGGTCAGGGAGATCGTCGCCGAGACGCTGCACGACCTGATCGACCCGATCATCTACGACGAGGCCGCCTCGCTGATCGAGGAGCACCACACCGCGGGCCGGGACGTGGTCATCGTCTCCACCTCCGGCGCCGAGGTGGTCGAGCCCATCGGCGAGATGCTGGGCGCGGACCGGGTCGTCGCCACCCGGATGGTGGTCGGTGACGACGGCTGCTACACGGGCGAGATCGCGTACTACGCCTACGGCCCGACGAAGGCCGAGGCGGTGCGGGAACTCGCCGCTTCCGAGGGATACGACCTGTCGCGCTGCTACGCGTACAGCGACTCCGCGACGGACGTGCCGATGCTCTCGTCCGTGGGCCACCCCCACGCCGTCAACCCGGACCGAGCGCTCCGGCGGGAGGCCGTGCAGCGCGGCTGGCCGGTTCTGGTCTTCAACCGTCCGGTGCGCCTGAAGCAGAGGCTGCCCGCCCTGTCGATGCCCACGCGACCGGCGCTGGTCGCCGCCGCGGTGGGGGCGGCCGCGGCCACGGCGGGCCTCGTCTGGTACGCCAGCCGCCGGCGCGGGGCGGCCCGGGCCGCCGCCCTGTGAACCCCGGCGGCGGACACCTTCGGCGCATCCCTTTCGTCCCGTATCGGGGCGGAAGGTAAAGAAGTGCAGGCAGGGCTTTCGCTCCGCCGCCCGCAGGAGTACAAAGGAGTCAACGGCCCGCGAGACCGAGGACGTCCGAAAGGATCATCTTCAACGCAGACAAGGCCCCACGGACCGAAGCATGGAAGTCGAGCACCCACGCGACGTCGACCCGTCGATTACGGGCCAGCCGCACCAGGGACGGGCAAAGAACCCGACCTGATGGGCAATATTTCGAGGACGCTTGGTAACTGGGCGGACATGCCAGCGGCGGTACCGAAGAGGTACCGCCGCAACCCTTTTCGGCACCCCTCCGCCCCACCGCCGGGCATCCGCGCGTCAGACCGCCGACCGCGCCGCGCGCACGCCCCCTCAGGCCGGAGACCGCAGGACGACGGGCCGGGCCTCAGGCGGCGCCGCGCTGAAGCGCCTCGCAGACCGCCGTCGACTCCCTGACACCGAGTTCCACGGACCGCCCGCAGTGGGCGATCCAGGCGGCCATCCCCTCGGGCGTGCCCGAGAGGTACCCCTCGAAGGCGGCCACGTACGCCGCCCGCCCCTGCTCGGCGTGCCCGACCTCGGCGGAGCAGACCGCCTTGGGGTCGAGACCGCTGCCGACGAGGACGATCCGCTCCGCGGCCCGCGCGATCAGGCCGTTGCAGGAGGTGAAGGGCCGCAGCGCGAGCAGTTCGCCGTGCACCACCGCGGCCGACACCAGGGCGGGCGCCGCGGTGTCCGCGACCACGAGGTCGGCCAGGCCCTCCAGCCGCCCGGCCACCTCGACGGCGGTGGGCAGCGACGCCTCGACAAGCGGCTCGTCGACCTCCTCGCCCGCCAGACGCGGACGCCCCACGGCGCCCGAGTCCTCGAAGCCGCCCGCCGCGACGAGGTGGAGACGGGCCAGCACACGCAGCGGCGACTGCCGCCAGACGGAGAGCAGCTGCCCCGCCTCGGCACCCAGGCGCAGCGCGGCGCCGACCGTACGCGCCTCTCCCTCGCCGCCGAAGTCCGTCCGCCTGCGCACCTCTTCCAGCGCCCAGTCCGCCCCGGAGAGCGCGGCGGAGGCACGGGCTCCCCGAAGGGCCGCCTCCGAGGTGATCTCGACACTGCGGCGACGCATGATGCGGTGCCCGTAGACCCGGTCGACGGCCTTGCGGACGGAGCCCACGGAGTCGGCGACGCCCGGGAGGGCGGCGAGGGCGGCGAGCGGGTCGCCCGCCGAGGCGTTGGTACTCATAAGCAGCGAGGCTACGCGCCCGGCACCCGGGGCCCACGTTGGAGTGGTCTTCTTCACTCACCGGGGCAACCCGGCGCACCCGTGCGGCTACGCTAGGTGAACATGAAGATCGCTTTCGTAGGGAAGGGCGGCAGTGGCAAGACCACGCTGTCCTCGCTGTTCATCCGCCATCTCGCCGCCCGGGCGGTCCCGGTCGTCGCGGTCGACGCCGACATCAACCAGCACCTCGGTGCCGCGCTGGGGCTGGACGAGTCCGCGGCCTCCTCGCTCCCGGCCATGGGCGCCCACCTTCCGCTGATCAAGGAGTACCTGCGCGGCACGAACGCCCGGATCACCTCTCCGGAGACGATGATCAAGACGACGCCGCCGGGCGAGGGGTCCCGCCTGCTGCGCGTGCAGGAGGACAACCCGGTGTACGCCGCGTGCGCCCGCACGGTGCACCTCGACGACGGCGAGGTGCGGCTGATGGCCACGGGCCCCTTCACCGAGTCCGACCTCGGTGTCGCCTGCTACCACTCCAAGGTCGGTGCGGTGGAGCTGTGCCTCAACCACCTGGTCGACGGCCCCGGCGAGTACGTCGTGGTGGACATGACGGCGGGGTCGGACTCGTTCGCGTCCGGGATGTTCACCCGCTTCGACATGACGTTCCTGGTGGCCGAACCGACCCGGAAGGGCGTCTCGGTCTACCGGCAGTACAAGGACTACGCACGCGACTACGGAGTCGCGCTCGCGGTGGTCGGCAACAAGGTGCAGGGACCCGAGGACGTGGACTTCCTGCGCCAGGAGGTCGGCGAGGACCTGCTGGTGACGATGGCCCACTCCGACTGGGTCAGGGCCATGGAGAAGGGCAGGCCCCCTCGTTTCGCCCGGCTGGAGGACGCCAACCGGCAGGCGCTCGGGATCCTGCAGCAGGCGGCCGACGCCTCGCACGCGCGCCGGGACCCGGAGCGCTACACGCGCCAGATGGTCCACTTCCACCTCAGGAACGCCGAGAGCTGGGGGAACGCGAAGACCGGGGCCGACCTGGCCGCACAGGTCGACCCCGCCTTCGTCCTGGGCGAGCACGTACCGGTGCCCCAGCCCGGATGACGCGCCGCGGGTGTCAGGCCTCGGGACGGGGCCGCCCGGCCGAAAGGACCGCGCCTCCCGCGGGCCGCCCGCGCCACGGAGACACGGACGGCCGGCGGGGAGGGCTCAGCGCTGGGTCCCATCCTTCCCGACGGGCGGTGCCGCGGCGACCGGGGGAGCCGCCAGGAAGCGGGCCCAGCCACCCTCGGGCGCCTGACCCACCTGCAGTTGCCGCATCTTCTCCAGGACGAGCGGGTCCTGTGCGTCGAGCCAGTCGACGAGCTGCCGGAAGGACACGCACTCGACGTCGCTCTTCACGCAGACGGCGGCGATGGTCTCCTCGACGGCCGTCATGTACGTGCCACCGTTCCACGACTCGAAGTGGTTGCCGATGATCAGCGGGGCTCGGTTGCCCTCGTAGGCGCGGTCGAAGGCCTTGAGGAGCCCGTCGCGCATCTGGTTCCCCCAGTAGGCGTGCATGGCGGGGTCGCCCTTGGTGGTCCCGGACTGGTTGACCATGAAGTTGTAGTCCATCGACAGCGTCTCGAAGGCGCGGCCGGGGAAGGGGACCATCTGGAGGGACAGGTCCCACAGCCCGTACTTCTTGCTCGGCCAGACCTGACTGTTGACTCCACTGGTGTCGTAACGGAAGCCCAGCTGGGATGCGGCGCGCATGAACGCGTCCTGGCCTTCGAGGCAGGGGGTCCGGGCGCCGATCAGCTCCTTGTCGTAGTCGAACGGGAGCGGCTCGGCGGAGGAGAGACCGGCATTGGTCTTCCAGTTCTTGACGAACGACTTGGCCTGGGCGATCTCGCTCTTCCACTCGTCCACCGACCAGGTGCCGACACCTCCGTTCGCCCCGCAGAAGTGGCCGTTGAAGTGGGTGCCGACCTCGTTGCCTTCGAGCCAGGCGCCGCGGAGTTCGCGCACGGTGTCGCGGATGCCCTCGACGTCGTTGAAGCCGATGTCCGAGCTCCCGGCCGCGTGCTGCGGAGGCTCGTAGAGCGAGCGCTTCTCCTCGGGCAGCAGGTACACGCCGCTGAGGAAGTACGTCATGGTGGCGTCGTACTTCCTGCCCACCTCCCGGAAGTGGGAGAACAGCTTCTGGCTGTCCTCCCCGGCGCCGTCCCAGGAGAAGACGACGAACTGCGGTGGCGTCTCGCCCGGCTTCAGGCGCTGCGGCCGGAGCAGGTTCGGCTGAGCGCCGGTGAAGGCGGTGGAGCCGTCGCCGATGAGGCGGACCGCGCTCTTGGGGGCGCCCACGCCCTGCTTCTGGGCCGGGGCGCCGTGCTCGGTCCCGTCGGCCGCCTTCCGGCCTCCGTCCCCGGTGGAGCAGCCCACCAGGCCGGCGAACAGGGCCGCGGCGACGGCGCCGACGGCGGCGGTTCTCTTGGTGACGGCCGGCATCCGTCCACCTCATTTCATATGTAGGTACGACTTTTCGATGGCGGAATCGCCACGCTCGCACCGCGAAAAGAGAGGCCCCGGAAGGCTGGGCCGGAATGAAGTGATTAATCACTGGATCGAGTGATTGATTGCCCCATTTGCCCTCAAAAGCATGTTCACTTCTTTACTCTGCATTACGGAGCGTTTACTCAGAGTTGAGAGCTCGTACGAACCGAGCGTCCCGCCACCGCACGCCGTGCCCCACGGCCGCGCCCCCCACAGACCGCGACCGCGCCCCGGAGGAGACGGGAATGACCTGCACCCCCACAAGCCCCGACGACACCCACCACCCGGTGGCAGGACGAACCGGACCGGACTCCTGCCATCGCCCGCACAGCCCACCCGGCGGCCGGACCCCGCGCCGCCGCCTCGGTCTCGACGCGGCGGACCTGTCCGCCTCCGTCTCCGTCTTCCTGATCGCCCTGCCGCTCTCCCTCGGCATCGCCCTCGCCACCGGCGCCCCCCTCCAGGCCGGTCTCGTGGCGGCGGCGGTCGGCGGCATCGTCGCGGGGCGCCTCGGCGGCTCGCCCCTCCAGGTGAGCGGGCCCGCGGCCGGGCTCACCGTCGTCACCGCGGAGCTGATCCAGCACTACGGCTGGCGGGCCACCTGCGCGATCACCGTCGCCGCGGGGTTCTGCCAGCTCGGGCTCTCCGCCCTGCGCGTCGCCCGGTCGGCACTCGCCGTCAGCCCCGCCATCGTCCACGGGATGCTCGCGGGCATCGGCGTCACCATCGCCCTCGCGCAGCTCCACATCGTGCTCGGCGGCACGCCCGACAGCTCACCGGTCGCCAATGTCCTCGCCCTGCCGGGGCAGCTGGTGGCGGCCCGTCCGACCGCACTCCTGATCAGCGGCCTGACCGTGGCCATCCTGCTGGCCTGGCCCCGGATCCCCGGACGCACCGGGCGGATCCTGCGCACCGTTCCCGCCGCACTGGCCGCCGTCGTGACCGCGGCCGCCGTCTCCGTCGGCGCGGGGCTGGACATCGAGCGGGTGGACCTGCCGTCCTGGAGTGCGCATGCCCTGCCGTCACTGCCGGACGGACCGGTCCTCGGCCTCGTCGCGGCGGTGGTGACCATCACCCTTGTGACCAGTGTGCAGTCCCTGCTCTCCGCAGTGGCCGTCGACAAGCTCGTCGCCGCACGGGGCGGGAACTCCGTCCCCCTGCGCTCCGATCTCGACCGCGAACTCTCCGGTCAGGGCGCGGCGAACATCGTGTCGGGCGCACTCGGCGGGCTCCCGGTCGCCGGAGTCGCCGTACGCAGCACCGCGAACGTCTCCGCAGGCGCGGTCAGCCGCAACTCGACCATGCTGCACGGGTTGTGGGTCGTGGTCGCCGCCCTCCTCCTCGTCCCGGCGATGGACCTCATCCCGCTCGCGGCACTGGCGGCCCTGGTCGCCGTCGTGGGCGTGCAGATGGTGAGTCTCACCCATCTCCGCAACATCCGCAGGAACCGCGAAGTGCTCGTCTACGCGGCCACCGTGGGCTCCGTGGTGCTCACCGGCGTCCTGGAGGGCGTGCTCATCGGCATCGGGGTCGCCGTGCTCGTCGCGCTGCACCGCCTCACCCGTACCCGGATCACGGTGGAGGAGGCACCGGGCGGCCACCGCGTCCGTGTGCGGGGGCAGTTGACCTTCCTCGCCGTGCCGCGGCTGAGCAGGGCACTCGGCCAGGTCCCGCCCGGCGGCTCCTGCGACGTCGAGCTGGACAGCTCCTTCATGGACCACGCCGCCTACGAGGCCCTGCGGGACTGGCGGACGGCGCACACCGCGCAGGGCGGCGCCGTGCAGTTCACCGGCCGGGCCGGGCTGCGCACCAGCGAACCCGGCTCCGAGCCCCACGGCTGCTGCCGCCCCTGGACGCCCTGGCGCAACCACCGCTGCGAGGACCGCTCGCACGGGCCCGCGATCCACCCGCTGGCCAGCGGGCTGAGCTCCTTCCAGCGGGACACCGCACCGCTGGTCCGCGACGAACTCGCCCGGCTCGCCGAGGAGGGGCAGCGCCCCTCGCACCTCTTCCTGACCTGCGCCGACTCCCGCCTGGTGACCAGCATGATCACAGCCAGCGGCCCGGGAGACCTGTTCACCGTGCGCAATGTGGGCAACCTGGTCCCGCGCCCCGGCGAGGAGCGCGGCGACGAGTCCGTGGCCGCCGCGATCGAGTACGCCGTCGACGTGCTGGAGGTGGACTCCATCACCGTGTGCGGCCACTCGGGCTGCGGGGCCATGCAGGCCCTGCTGGACGGGGCCGCCGACGACGACTCGACGCCCCTGCGGCGCTGGCTGCGGCACGGGCGCCCGAGCCTCGCCAGGATGCGCAGCCGCCGCCACCCGTGGGCGCGCATCGCGGGCCGGCTCCCCGCCGACGCCGTGGAGCAGCTCTGCCTGACCAACGTCGTCCAGCAGCTGGAGCACCTGCGGACGCACGAGGCCGTGGCGCGTCGGCTCGCCGACGGCACCCTGCGGCTCCACGGCATGTACTTCCACGTCGGCGAGGCACAGGCCTACCTGCTCACCGGCACCGACGATCACCGCATGGACGAGGTGTTCACCCGGGTCGCACCGGGTCCGTCCTCGCTGGAGGAGGTACGTGCCTGATCCGGCCGCCGGCCGGGTCGGACCGGCGGCGGGCCCGTGCGGGCGGGTGCCGCGAGACGGCCCGCGGCTCGGGTGAACCATGCGGGGGCGCCGTCCGTGCCACCGGGTGGCGCCCTCCTCCACCGCTCGGGGGAGGGTCCGCCGTCCGGCGGAGCGGCCGGACGGCGGCGCGGCGCCCGAAGAGTCCCATAGGTCTAAACCAATTTCCGGAAGGCCCTTGTCACCCGGCCCTTCGGCTGATGAGGTATGGCCTGGGACACATACGCACGGAAGACGCCCTGGGAAAGGGAGATGTCGTGAGCAACGAGAGCCTTGCCAACCTGCTCAAGGAAGAGCGACGGTTCGCCCCTCCGGCCGAGCTGGCGGCGAGCGCCAACGTGACCGCGGAGGCGTACGAACGGGCCGCGGCGGACCGTCTCGGCTTCTGGGCCGAGCAGGCGCGGCGCCTGGACTGGGCCACCGAACCGACCGAGACCCTCGACTGGAGCAACCCGCCGTTCGCCAAGTGGTTCGCGGACGGCCGGCTCAACGTGGCCTACAACTGCGTCGACCGCCACGTCGAGGCCGGCCACGGCGACCGGGTGGCCATCCACTTCGAGGGGGAGCCCGGCGACGGGCGCGCGATCACCTACGCCGAGCTGAAGGACGAGGTCTCGCGGGCGGCCAATGCGCTGACCGAACTCGGCGTCCGCAAGGGCGACCGGGTCGCCGTCTACATGCCGATGATCCCCGAGGCCGCGGTCGCCATGCTCGCCTGCGCCCGCATCGGCGCCGCCCACTCGGTCGTCTTCGGCGGGTTCTCGGCCGACGCCGTCGCCTCCCGCATCCAGGACGCCGACGCCAAGCTGGTCATCACGGCCGACGGCGGCTACCGCCGCGGCAAGCCGAGCGCGCTCAAGCCCGCCATCGACGAGGCGGTCTCGCGCTGCCCGCAGGTGGAGCACGTGCTCGTGGTGCGCCGCACCGGGCAGGAGACGCCCTTCACGGAGGGCCGCGACGTCTGGTGGCACGACGTGGTGGGCCGCCAGTCCCCTGACCACACCCCGGAGGCGTTCGAGGCCGAGCACCCGCTGTTCATCCTCTACACCTCGGGTACCACGGGTAAGCCGAAGGGCATCCTGCACACCTCGGGCGGCTACCTCACCCAGGCGGCCTACACCCACCACGCGGTCTTCGACCTGAAGCCGGAGACCGACGTCTACTGGTGCACGGCCGACATCGGCTGGGTCACCGGGCACTCCTACATCGTCTACGGCCCGCTGGCCAACGGCGCGACCCAGGTGATGTACGAGGGCACCCCGGACACCCCGCACCAGGGCCGCTTCTGGGAGATCGTGCAGAAGTACGGCGTCACCATCCTCTACACGGCTCCCACCGCGATCCGCACGTTCATGAAGTGGGGCGACGACATCCCCGCGAAGTTCGACCTGTCGAGCCTGCGGGTGCTCGGCTCGGTGGGCGAGCCGATCAACCCCGAGGCGTGGGTCTGGTACCGGGAGCACATCGGGGCGGGCAGCACCCCGATCGTCGACACCTGGTGGCAGACCGAGACCGGCGCCATGATGATCTCTCCGCTGCCCGGCGTCACCGAGACCAAGCCGGGCTCCGCCCAGCGACCGCTCCCCGGCATCTCCGCGACCGTCGTCGACGACGAGGCGAACGAGGTGCCCGACGGCGGCGGCGGCTACCTGGTCCTGACCGAGCCGTGGCCCTCGATGCTGCGCACCATCTGGGGCGACGACCAGCGGTTCATCGAGACCTACTGGTCCCGCTTCGAGGGCGTGTACTTCGCGGGCGACGGGGCGAAGAAGGACGAGGACGGCGACATCTGGCTGCTGGGCCGGGTCGACGACGTGATGCTGGTGTCGGGTCACAACATCTCCACCACCGAGGTCGAGTCCGCCCTGGTCTCCCACCCGAAGGTCGCCGAGGCGGCCGTGGTCGGGGCCGCGGACGAGACCACCGGCCAGGCCATCGTGGCCTTTGTGATCCTGCGCGGCAGCGCCAGCGAGGACGAGGGCCTCGTCGACGAGCTGCGCGCCCATGTGGGAGCGACCCTCGGGCCCATCGCCAAGCCGAAGCGCGTCCTGCCGGTGGCGGAGCTCCCGAAGACCCGCTCGGGCAAGATCATGCGCCGTCTGCTGCGCGATGTCGCGGAGAACCGGGAACTCGGGGACGTCACCACGCTGACGGACTCGTCCGTGATGGATCTCATCCAGACCAAGCTCCCCAGCGCCCCCGGCGAGGACTGACCGGAACCGGCAGCACCGGCTCCGACCAGGCATTTCGGAACCCCCGTCGCCTTGATGACGACGGGGGTTCTGGCATGTACACGATGTGTCCCACTGTCACGTATGGGTACAGTAAGTGCGCGTCGTTGACGCACAAGCCGTTCGAGGTGCGCCGGGAAGTCTGGTCGGCAACTGTTTTGTCATGCCCGTCCGACCCGGAGGCCTCCTGTGACAGCGCCCCGAGACAACAACCGCGACGACCGGCCGTTCCTCGGCCGTCTCACCCTGCCCGAGCGCAACTTCGTCGCCGACGCCCTGCGCGCGGAGACCGTCGGCGGCATCCTGCTGCTGCTCGCCGCAGTCGTGGCGCTCATCTGGGCGAACACCTTCGGGGGCAGCTACGAGTCCGTCAGCGACTTCCACATCGGCCCCTCCTCCCTCGGTCTGGACCTGTCGATCCAGCACTGGGCCGCGGACGGCCTGCTGGCCATCTTCTTCTTCGTCGCGGGCGTGGAACTCAAGCGCGAACTGGTCGCGGGCGAGCTGCGCGACCCCCGGGCGGCCGCACTGCCCGTGGTGGCCGCCCTCTGCGGAATGATCGCCCCCGCGCTGGTCTACCTCACGGTCACGGGGATCGGCGGGGGCTCGGCCGCCGGCTGGGCGGTGCCGACCGCGACGGACATCGCCTTCGCCCTGGCCGTCCTCGCCGTGCTCGGCGCCTCCCTGCCCTCGGCCCTGCGGGCCTTCCTCCTGACGCTCGCCGTGGTGGACGACCTGTTCGCCATCATGATCATCGCGGTGTTCTTCACCGAGGACCTCAACTTCGCGGCGCTCGGCGGCGCCGCCGCCGGCCTGCTGCTGTTCTGGCTGCTCCTGCGGATGGGGGTGCGCGGCTGGTACGTGTACGTCCCGCTCGCCCTGGCCATCTGGGGGCTGATGTACAACAGCGGCGTCCACGCCACGATCGCGGGCGTCGCCATGGGCCTGATGCTCCGCTGCACGCGCCGCGAGGGCGAGGAGCAGTCGCCCGGCGAGCACATCGAGCACCTGGTCCGCCCGATCTCCGCCGGTTTCGCGGTCCCCCTGTTCGCGCTCTTCTCCGCGGGCGTGGCGGTGACCGGCAAGTCGCTCGGCGACGTGTTCACCCGTCCGGAGACGCTGGGCGTGGTACTCGGCCTGGTCGTCGGCAAGGCCCTCGGCATCTTCGGCGGCACCTGGCTGACGGCCCGCTTCACCAAGGCCGAACTCAACTCGGACCTCCGGTGGCCGGACGTCTTCGCCCTCGCCTCCCTCGCCGGCATCGGCTTCACCGTCTCGCTGCTCATCGGGGAACTGGCCTTCAAGGGCGACGCGGTCCTCACCGACGAGGTGAAGGCCTCGGTGCTGGTCGGCTCGCTGATCGCCGCGATCCTCGCCGGAGTCCTCCTCAAGATGCGGGTACGCACCTATCAGGCGCTGTACGCCGAGGAGGAGCGCGACGACGACATGTCCGGGATACCGGATGTCTACGAGCAGGACGATCCGGCCTACCATCTGCGGATGGCCGCGATCTACGAGGAGAAGGCCGCCGAGCACCGCAGGAAGGCGGACGCGGCGGGGGCGTCGCGCGAGGACGGCGACGGTCCGGCATGATCTGACATCGGACGGTAGTACGCGCAGACCGCAGGATCTGGAGAGGGAGTCAGCGATGAGCGATCCCGGCAACACCACGGCGAAGGCCGTCGGCGCCGACCGCAGCCTCGGCCAGCTGGTCGCCTCGGCGACAGCCGAGATGTCGGCACTGGTGCACGACGAGATCGCACTGGCCAAGGCCCAGCTGCGGCAGGATGCGAAGAGGGCGGGCCTCGGCGGTGTCGTGCTCGGCGCGGCGGTCGCGGTGCTGCTGTTCTCCCTTCCCATGCTGAGCTTTGCCCTCGCCTACGGCTTCGAGGCGTGGACCGGGTTCAACCTGGGCGTGTGCTTCCTGCTCTCCTTCGCGGTCAACGTCATCCTGGCCGTGCTGCTGGGCCTGGTGGGGGTGGCCTTCATGAAGAAGGCCAAGCAGGGCAATGGACCGCAGAAGGCGGTGGCATCGGCCAAGGAGACTGCGGCCGTGCTCCAGAACGCCAAGCCCCACCCGCGCCCCGAGGGCCTGAAGGAACTCCCCGCTGCGGTCGAGGACAGGGTCGGGGTGTGACCGGCGGTAGCGGTCCCGCCGCGCCCGGCGTCCCGCACCCCGCGGGCGCGTGTATGGCACGCTCGTGCGCATGACTGACCCCGACATCGGCCCCGGCGGCCTCGGCGCCTCCGGCAGCCCCGTGCGCATCGACGGTCCCTGGACCCACCGTGACGTGGCCGCCAACGGTGCCCGGTTCCACATCGCCGAGATGGGCGACGGACCGCTGGTGATGCTGCTCCACGGCTTCCCCCAGTTCTGGTGGACCTGGCGGCACCAGCTGACGGCCCTCGCCGACGCGGGCTTCCGGGCGGTCGCCATGGACCTGCGCGGTGTGGGCGGCAGCGACCGCACCCCGCGCGGCTACGACCCGGCCAACCTCGCCCTCGACATCACCGGTGTCGTGCGCAGCCTCGGTGAGCCCGACGCCGCCCTGGTCGGCCACGACCTCGGCGGCTATCTCGCCTGGACCGCCGCGGTCATGCGCCCCAAGCTGGTCCGGCGGCTCGCGGTGTCTTCGATGCCCCATCCCCGGCGGTGGCGCTCGGCCATGCTCTCCGACGTCGCCCAGAGCCGGGCGGGCTCTCATGTGTGGGGCTTCCAGCGACCGTGGATCCCGGAGCGCCAACTGGTCGCGGACGACGGAGCCCTGGTGGGCCGGCTGATCGAGGAGTGGTCGGGGCCGCAGCCGGTGGACCGGGAGGCGGTGGAGGTCTACCGGCGTGCCATGTGCATCCCTTCGACGGCCCACTGCTCGATCGAGCCCTACCGCTGGATGGTGCGCTCGCTCGCGCGCCCCGACGGCTTCCAGTTCAACCGCCGGATGAAGCGGCCGGTGCGTGTGCCGACGCTCCATCTGCACGGCTCGCTCGACCCCGTCATGCGGACCCGCAGTGCCGCCGGTTCGGGCGAGTACGTCGAAGCCCCCTACCGCTGGCGCCTGTTCGACGGTCTCGGCCACTTCCCGCACGAGGAGGACCCGGTGGCCTTCTCCGGCGAGCTCGTCAACTGGCTCAAGGACCCCGAGCCGGACCGCTGACGCGGGCCCCGGCGAGGGGAACAGCCGCCCGTCCGGCGCCACATGCCTGGCGCATAGGCCAATTGGACGTCCCGGCAGCGGTTACCGACCATGGGCCACGGGCAGACGTCCGGGTATGGGCTGGACGCACGACTACGGTGACGCAGCACGCAACCGCCGCTCGGCCAACGGGCCGGTCACCCACGACAGCGGTGACTCCCCCGGAGGGAGGCACGAACATCCCGGTCAGGGCATCGGGATCCCGCGGATCCTGCGCCGCCGCGCCCGATGGATGTCGGCGCGGCTGAGGCACGCCCGCAGCTGACGGCACACCACCGGGCTCGGCACACCAGGCGCGGGGGCGGGGCGGTCGCCCAGGGGGCGTTGCCCGGCCGGCGCCGAGCCCGACCCCACCCGACCCGGCGGGACCTCAGCACCGCCCGGCTGCGGCCTACAGGGCGCAGCCCTGGCTGTCGACCTCCTGGTTGGCGCTGCGCCCCAGCTCGATGTCCTCGCGGATCTCGTCGACCGTCAGGGCGTAGCCGGTGTTCGCGTCGTCCAGCGAGCGGGCGAAGATCACGCCGTACACCGTGCCGTCCGTGGAGAGCAGCGGACCGCCGGAGTTCCCCTGGCGGACGGTCGTGAACAGGGAGTACACATCGCGGCGGACGGTCCCGCGGTGGTAGATGTCGGGGCCGTTGGCGTTGATCCGGCCGCGGACCCGGGCGGACCGCACGTCGTAGGAGCCGTTCTCGGGGAAGCCGGCGACGATCGCGCTGTCGCCGCTGCGGGCGTCCTCCTCGGCGAACTCCAGGGGCCGGGCCCTGAGGTCGGGCACGTCGAGCACGGCGATGTCCCGTTCCCAGTCGTAGAGCACGACCTTGGCGTCGTACAGCCGCCCCTCGCCGCCTATCTGGACGGTGGGCTCGTCGACGCCGCCGACCACGTGGGCGTTGGTCATCACCCGGCGCTCGTCGAACACGAAGCCGGTGCCTTCGAGGACCTTGCCGCAACTCGGCGCGGTGCCGACGACCTTGACGATGGACTCCTTGGCGCGGGCCGCCACCGGGCTGCCCACGAGGGCCGGGTCGGGTGCCTGGACCTCGGTGATCGGCTCGTTGGCGAACGGGCTGAAGACCTGCGGGAAGCCGTTCTGCGCGAGCACGGAGGAGAAGTCGGTGAACCAGGTCGACGCCTGGTCGGGCATGACCTGGGAGATGCCCAGCAGCACCTTGGAGCTGCGGACCTCCTTGCCCAGCGTGGGCAGGGTGGTGCCGGCGAGCGCCGACCCGATGAGCCAGGCCACCAGGAGCATGGCGACGACGTTGACCAGCGCACCGCCGGTGGCGTCCAGGGCGCGCGCCGGGGACCAGGTGATGTGCCGGCGCAGTCTGCTGCCGAGGTGGGTGGTGAACGCCTGCCCGATCGAGGCGCAGATGATCACGATCACCACGGCCACGATGGCGGCGGCCGTGGAGACCTCCGAGTCCTCCGTCAGCGCGCTCCAGAGCACGGGGAGGAGGTACACGGCGACGAGCCCGCCGCCCAGGAAGCCGATCACCGAGAGGATGCCGACGACGAAGCCCTGGCGGTAGCCGACGATCGCGAACCACACGGCGGCGACCAGCAACAGGATGTCCAGCACGTTCACCGTCTTCAGCCTCGCTGTGTCGTCGTGCCGGGTGCTCCCTCCGGCTGGTCGGTCCGGGTGGCGGCTCGGCCGCCCGCTTGCGGCGCCCCGGAGTGCGCGTCTGACGGGGTCAGCCTGTCATGCGCGCCAGTCCAACGGGACCTCCCTGGTGCGGTTCCATGGTCGCTCCCATCCTGCGAAGTGCAGGATCCGGTCGATGACCCCGGCGGTGAAACCCCAGACCAGAGCGGACTCGACCAGGAACGCCGGGCCCGTGTGGCCGCTCGGATGGATCGCCGTGGCCCGGTTGGCCGGGTCCGTGAGATCCGCCACGGGCACGGTGAAGACACGGGCGGTCTCCGCCGGGTCCACCGCGCCGACCGGGGACGGGGCGCGCCACCATCCCAGTACGGGGGTGACGACGAATCGACTCACCGGGATGTACAGCCTCGGCAGGACCCCGAAGGTCTGCACCCCGCGCGGGTCGAGGCCCGTCTCCTCCTCGGCCTCCCGCAGCGCGGCGCGCAGGGGGCCCGTGGTGGCGGGGTCGCCGTCCCCGGGATCGAGCGCCCCGCCGGGGAAGGAGGGCTGGCCCGCGTGCGAGCGCAAAGTGCCGGCTCGTTCCATCAGCAGCAGTTCGGGGCCGCGGGGTCCCTCGCCGAAGAGGACGAGCACGGCGGACTGGCGCCCCTGGCCGCCCGCCGGCGGCAGGAAGCGGCTCAACTGCTGCGGACGGACCGTACGCGCGGCGTGCACCACGGGGTCCAGCCACTGCGGAAGGCCCTCGGTCGTCACCTCGACCTCGCCGTCGGGCGGCCCGGCCGAGCGTCTGGATCCGTACGTCTCTTCTCCCGTGCGTGTCATGGGCACCCCTTGCTGCTCAACGCCCCGGGGCGTCCGGATCGTTCCTGGCCCCGGCGGGCGTCTCCGCCGCGGGTGGGAGCCGTCACCCGGTGGCGCCCAGCGCCGGGGCCGGTGTGCCCGGGTAGTCGGCGGGCGGTTTCAGCCGCTGCCCCGGCTGCCCCGCAAGCTCGTACTTGAGGAGTTTCCGGGCCTTGTCCGGATCGGTCTCGCCCTCCCCGTAGGACGGGCAGAGATGGGCGATGGGGCAGGCTCCGCAGGCGGGCCGGCGGGCGTGGCAGATGCGGCGGCCGTGGAAGATGACGCGGTGGGAGAGCATCGTCCACTCGGACTTGGGGAAGATCCCGGCGATCTCGGCCTCGATCCGGACCGGGTCCTCCTGCTCCGTCCACTTCCAGCGGCGCACCAGGCGCATGAAGTGGGTGTCGACGGTGATGCCGGGAACGCCGAAGGCGTTGCCCAGCACCACGAACGCGGTCTTGCGGCCCACTCCGGGCAGGGTGACGAGGTCCTGGAGCCGGCCGGGGACCTCGCCCCCGAAGTCGTCCCGCAGCGCCGCGGACAGCCCCATGATCGACTTGGTCTTGGCCCGGAAGAACCCGGTGGGCCGGATCAGCTCCTCGACCTCCTCGGGGACCGCGGCCGCCAGGTCCTCCGGTGTGGGGTAGGCGGCGAAGAGCGCCGGGGTGGTCTGATTGACCCGCAGGTCGGTGGTCTGCGCCGAGAGCACCGTGGCCACCAGCAGCTGGAACGGGTTCTCGAAGTCGAGTTCGGGGTGGGCGTAGGGGTAGACCTCGGCCAGTTCGCGGTTGATCCTCCTGGCACGGCGGACCATCGCCAGGCGCGATTCCGGTTTGCCCGTTTTGCGCCTTCTGGACGGGCCGCGGGGCCCTTGTTCGCCCACAGCGGAATCCTGCTCTCGCGGCACGCTCCCAGCCCCCTCGGCCTGCACTCCCACCGGCGAATTGGACACCCGGCCAGCCTAAGGGCCGCCGGTGACATCCGCGCCGGTCCCCGGGAATCACGACCCAATCGGGCCCCTGCCGCACCGGGGGACGAGTCCGTGCGTCAGACTTGTTGTGACTGATCGCACGATTGTTTACTACCGGGGTCCGGACCCCCGACGATGCCGCGCGGGACCCGACGTCCCCGGGACAGCACGGCACGGTCCGGCATCATGGGGGACTACGTCCCCTGAGCAGGTCGACAAGGAGAGAACTCGTGGACGACGTTCTGCGGCGCGCCCCGCTCTTCGCGGCGCTCGATGACGAGCAGGCCGCGGAGCTCCGCGCCTCGATGAGTGAGGTGACGCTCGCCCGCGGCGACGCGCTCTTCCACGAGGGCGACCCCGGTGACCGCCTCTACGTGGTGACGGAGGGCAAGGTCAAGCTCCACCGCACCTCCCCGGACGGGCGCGAGAACATGCTCGCCGTCCTCGGTCCGGGCGAGCTGATCGGCGAGCTGTCCCTGTTCGACCCGGGCCCGCGTACCGCCACCGCCACCGCGCTCACCGAGGTCAAGCTCCTCGGTCTGGGCCACGGAGACCTTCAGCCCTGGCTGAACGTGCGCCCGGAGGTGGCCACGGCGCTGCTGCGCGCGGTCGCCCGCCGACTCCGCAAGACCAACGACCAGATGTCCGACCTGGTCTTCTCCGACGTCCCGGGCCGCGTCGCCCGCGCCCTGCTCGACCTGTCGCGCCGCTTCGGCGTGCAGTCGGAGGAGGGCATCCACGTCGTCCACGACCTCACCCAGGAGGAGCTGGCCCAGCTCGTCGGCGCATCCCGGGAGACCGTCAACAAGGCCCTGGCCGACTTCGCCCAGCGCGGCTGGCTCCGGCTGGAGGCCCGCGCGGTGATCCTGCTCGACGTGGAGCGGCTGGCCAAGCGCTCCCGCTGAGGCGGCGGCGCCCGGCGCTCCACCGTGCGACACGCCCGAGGGCCGTCCCGCAGAGTCTGCGGGACGGCCCTCGGGCGTCGTACGGGCTCCTCGGAGGGAACCGAAGGCGGACTGGCCGGTGTCCCCCGCTCAGTCCCGGGTGCCGTCCACGATCACCGGGTTGCCCGCGCCGCCGCCGCAGGGAACCGCGTAGACCGGGTTCTTGGCGGCCGCCTCCCTGAAGGCCTCGATGCACTGGTTGGCCAGGACCTTGTCGCTCAGCGACTCGCTGAGGATCCGGTTGGCCCTGGCAATCCCCTCGGCCTCGATCCGGCGCCGCTCCGCCTCCGCCGTCGCCGTCCGGGCGGCCTCGGTGGCCCGCTCGGTCGCCTGCTCCTGCTGGATCTTGCGGTCGATCTGCTCCTGGAGCTTCTCGGAGGGCTTCACGTTGCGGAGGTTGACGGTGGTCACCGCGATGCCCCGCGGCGCGAGGCGCTCCTCGATGAGCTCCGCGATCTCGGCGTTGATCTTCTCGCGGGCCGAGGCGTACCCCTCCTCGCTGGTGTAGCGGGCGAAGACGTTGCGCACGATCTCCCGGCTGTCGGGGTAGACCAGCCGCTGCTGGATGGCGTCCTCGCTGCCCGCGAGGCGGTAGAGCTCGACCGCCTTGGCCGGGGTCACCGCCCATTTGACGGTGACCTCGGCGTACATGACGCCGCCCTGGGAGGAGCGCACCTCGATGACGTCCTTGTCGGAGAGGTTGAGGTCCACCGGCCGGGTCGAGAAGGTCGTGACGTTCGTGAAGGGCGAGGTGAGGTTCAGACCGGAGGTCAGCGGCGAGCCCACCTTGCCGAAGGTGACCGGGACGCCGACCTCGTAGGCGCTGACGACGTGCACGCAGCTGGTGACGCCCGCGAGCAGACCCGCCAGCAGGGCGCCCAGGGCCCCCAGCCTCAGACCGGTGCGGTCGCTGCCGCGGGCCGCGAAGTAGAGCACCGCAGCGGCGATGACGAGTATGACGAACAGCACGAACACGTCGTTGCCCCCCAGGGCGGGTGGCGCCGGACCGCGCCACTCCGGTCGTTCCGATGTAAGCGGGGGTTAAATCCCCCGTCCACCTCCCAGGACGCCCCGGGGGGGCCCGGGGGTTGCACGGCCCGCACGCACGCGTGCCGCAGTTCCCGCGAGGGCTCCGCCGACTGCTGCGGTCCGGCGGCAGACGCACCGGGCCCGGCCCTTCCGGGTGCCGTCGTGCCCGGTCCGGTGGCGCGGAGCCCTCAGGAGCGGTCGCCCGGCCCCGTCATCCCGTGCTCGCGCAGGTACTGCAGTTGCGCCCTGACCGACAGTTCGGCCGCGGGCCACAGCGAGCGGTCCACCTCGGCGTACACCCGGGCGACGACCTCGGAGGCGGAGGTCAGCCCGTTCTCGACCGCCGTCTCCACCTGCGCGAGCCGCGCCGCGCGGTGGGCCAGGTAGAACTCGACGGCGCCCTGGGCGTCCTCCAGCACCGGGCCGTGTCCCGGCAGCACCGTGTGGACGCCGTCGTCCACCGTGAGCGCACGCAGCCGCCGCAGCGAGTCGAGGTAGTCGCCGAGCCTGCCGTCGGGGTGCGCCACCATCGTGGTCCCCCGGCCGAGGACCGTGTCCCCGGTGAGCACCGCACCGTCGGCGGGGAGGTGGAAGCACAGCGAGTCGGCGGTGTGCCCCGGTGTCGGGACCACCCGCAGTTCGAGGCCCCCCGCATCGATGACGTCGCCCGCGTCGAGCCCCTCGTCACCGAGCCGCAGCGCGGGGTCCAGGGCCCGGACGCGCGTCCCGGTCAGTTCGGCGAAGCGGCCGGCGCCCTCGGCGTGGTCGGCGTGGCCGTGGGTGAGCAGGGTGAGGGCGACCCGACGGCCGGACGCCTCGACGGTCTCGATCACCGCCCGCAGGTGCGCCTCGTCCAGCGGCCCCGGGTCGACGACCACGGCCACCTCGGAGCCCGGCTCCGCCAGCACCCAGGTGTTGGTCCCGTCCAGGGTCATCGGGGACGGGTTGGGGGCGAGGACGTTGACGGCGCGCGCGGTGGCGGGCCCGGAGAGCACAGCGCCCCGGGGCTGCCCGGGCAGTGCGGCGGCGTCGGTCATCGCCGCTCCGCCTGCGGCACGTGCCGGGTGAACTCGTCGTGGCCGGGCCAGCTCAGGACCACCTCGCCGCCCACCAGCCGCGCCTGCGCCAGCACCGGGGCGAGGTCGCGGCCCGCGGAGCCCGCGAGGGCGTCCGCCGCGGCCGGGAACGGCTCCAGGGTGCGCAGGGTGGCGATCGTCGGCGGCATCATCAGCAGCTCGCCCCGGTCGTAGCCGGCAGCGGCCTCGCCCGGGCGGGTCCACACCGTGGACTCCGCCTCGGTGGAGGCGTTGCGGGTGCGCTGGCCTTCGGGGAGCACCGCCACGAAGAACCAGGTGTCGTAGCGGCGCGGCTCGAACTCCGGGGTGATCCAGCGGGCCCAGGCGCCGAGCAGGTCGGAGCGGAGCACCAGTCCGCGGCGCTCCAGGAAGTGGGAGAAGGACAGCTCGCGGTCGACCAGCGCCCTGCGGTCGGCCTCCCAGTCCTCGCCGGTCGTGTCCCCCACCACGGTGTCCGGGGTCGGCCCGGCGAGCAGCACGCCCGCCTCCTCGTAGGTCTCCCGGACCGCCGCGCAGACGACGGCCTGCGCCAGGGCCGCGTCACCGGTGCCGAGCCGGTCGGCCCACTCGGACGGCGACGGACCCGCCCAGCCCACGGGCCGGTCGTCCCGGGGGTCGACACCGCCGCCCGGGTAGGCGTACGCACCTCCGGCGAAGGCCATGGAGGTGCGGCGGCGCAGCATGTGGACCAGGGGCCCGTCGGGGCCGTCGCGCAGCAGCATGACGGTGGCCGCCCGCCGGGGCGCGGCAGGGGTGAGCTCACCGGCCGCCAGGGCGCGGATGCGGTCGGGCCATTCCGGCGGGTACCACTGACCATTGGACATGGGCGGATGCTATGCGCTCCCGCCGGGATGTTCGAGGGGTGGCCGGGCCCCCCGGAACGCCCGGGCCGCGCCTCCGGAGCGGCGGAGCGGCCCGTGCCCGGCCCCGGACGGGGCGCGCACGGGCCGCGGACGGACCGGGCCCGTCGGGGGCCCTCCGCTCAGCCTTGGGCCAGCTCGACCTGGATCTCGACCTCGACGGGGGCGTCCAGGGGAAGGACCGCGACGCCCACGGCGCTGCGGGCGTGCACGCCCTTGTCGCCGAGCACCTCGCCCAGCAGCTCGCTCGCCCCGTTGAGGACGCCCGGCTGGCCGGTGAAGTCGGCGGCGGACGCGACGAAACCGGTCACCTTGACGACCCGGGCGATCCGGTCCAGGTCGCCGACGACCGACTTCACGGCCGCCAGGGCGTTCAGGGCGCAGGTGCGGGCGAGGTCCTTGGCCTCCTCCGCGGTCACCTCGGCGCCCACCTTGCCGGTGACCGGGAGCCGGCCCTCCACCATGGGGAGCTGGCCCGCGGTGTACACGTAGGCGCCCGAGACCACGGCCGGCTGGTAGGCGGCGAGCGGGGGCACGACCTCCGGCAGGGTCATCCCCAGCTCGGCGAGCCTGCTCTCGACCGCGCCGCTCACTGCTTCTCCCGCTTCAGGTAGGCCACCAGCTGCTCGGGGTTCGGTCCGGGCACGACCTGGACGAGCTCCCAGCCGTCCTCGCCCCAGGTGTCCAGAATCTGCTTCGTCGCGTGCACGAGGAGGGGCACGGTCGCGTATTCCCACTTGGTCATGGAGCCGACTCTAGCCGCCCCGCCCCGCACCCCCGCGAGGCAGCCCGCGCGCCGCGGCCCGCGGCCCGGGGCGGACCGGGGGGTCGGCAGCCTCCGTGCGTAGGGCGCGCCCCGACTGGTTAGGCTCGCATGTGTGAGCAGGCTCCAGGTCGTCAGCGGCAAGGGCGGTACCGGCAAGACCACGGTCGCCGCCGCCCTCGCGCTCGCCCTCGCGACCGAGGGAAAGCGCACCCTTCTCGTCGAGGTGGAGGGCAGGCAGGGCATCGCCCAGCTCTTCGAGACGGAGGCCCTCCCCTACGAGGAGCGCAAGATCGCCGTCTCCGCCGCGGGCGGCGAGGTCTTCGCGCTGGCCATCGACGCGGAGCGTGCGCTGCTGGACTACCTGCAGATGTTCTACAAGCTGGGCTCCGCGGGCCGGGCGCTCAAGAAGATCGGGGCCATCGACTTCGCGACCACCATCGCCCCCGGCGTCCGGGACGTGCTGCTCACCGGCAAGGCCTGCGAGGCGGTGCGCCGCCGCGACAAGCAGGGGCGCTACGTCTACGACCACGTGGTCATGGACGCTCCGCCCACCGGCCGCGTCACCCGCTTCCTCAACGTCAACGACGAGGTCGCCGGACTGGCCCGGATCGGCCCGATACACCATCAGGCGCAGTCGGTGATGCGGGTGCTGAAGTCCGCCGACACGGCCGTGCACCTGGTCACCCTGCTGGAGGAGATGCCCGTCCAGGAGACCGCGGACGGGGTGGCCGAGCTGCGCGCGGCCGGGCTCCCGGTGGGCAAGGTGATCGTGAACATGGTGCGTCCGCACGTCCTCGACGAGGACGCCGTCCGGGAGGTGTCCGAAGGAGGGCGGGCTGCCGTCGCCGAGGCCCTCGGCTCCGCCGGGGTGCCGGAGGCCGCGGAGCTGGTGGGCCCGCTGCTGGAGCAGGCCGCGGAGCACGCGGAGCGCGTCGGGCTGGAGCGGTCGCAGCGCAGACTGCTCACGGGACTCGGGCTGGACTCCCACGAACTGCCGATGCTCGGCGACGGGGTGGAACTGGCCGGGCTGTACCAGCTGGCCTCGGAGCTGCGCAAGCAAGGGGCGGGCGAATGACCCTGGACACGGCGGACCGCCTGGAGATCGACCCCCTCATCGACGACCCCGGCACCCGTATCGTCGTGTGCTGCGGCGCGGGTGGCGTCGGGAAGACCACGACGGCCGCCGCGCTCGGCGTGCGGGCGGCGGAGCGCGGCCGGAAGGTGGTCGTGCTGACCATCGACCCGGCGCGGCGGCTGGCCCAGTCGATGGGCATCGACTCGCTCGACAACACCCCCCGGAGGGTCACCGGCATCGCCCGGGACGACGGGGCCGCGGGCGGCGGGGAGCTGCACGCGATGATGCTGGACATGAAGCGGACCTTCGACGAGATCGTCGAGGCGCACGCGGACCCGGAGCGGGCCCGCGCCATCCTGGAGAACCCCTTCTACCAGTCCCTGTCGGCCGGGTTCGCCGGTACGCAGGAGTACATGGCCATGGAGAAGCTGGGGCAGCTGCGCGCCAGGGACGAGTGGGACCTGATCATCGTCGACACCCCGCCGTCGCGCTCCGCGCTCGACTTCCTCGACGCACCGGGACGGCTCGGCTCGTTCCTGGACGGCGGCTTCATCAAGGTGCTGATGGCACCGGCCAAGGTCGGCGGCCGGGCCGGGATGAAGTTCCTCAACGTCGGCATGTCGATGATGACGGGGACGCTCGGCAAGCTGCTGGGGGGTCAGTTCCTCCGGGACGTGCAGACCTTCGTGGCGGCGATGGACACGATGTTCGGCGGCTTCCGGACGCGGGCGGACGCCACCTACCGGCTGCTCCAGGCACCCGGCACGGCGTTCGTCGTGGTCGCCGCCCCGGAACGCGACGCGCTGCGGGAGGCCGCGTACTTCGTGGAGCGCCTGGCGGCGGAGGACATGCCGCTGGCCGGCCTGGTGCTCAACCGGGTGCACGGCAGCGGCGCGGCGCAGTTGTCCGCGGAGCGGGCCCTGGCGGCCGCGGAAAATCTTGACGAGGGCCGCATTGTGGATCAACGAGCCGGGAAGACTCGTGGTCGTGACGCCGCGGCCGTCTCCCCCGAACCCCCGGCCGTGGAGCACTCCCCCGAAACACTGCACGAGGCTCCCCCGGCCTCACCGCGGAGGGGCGCGGCCACCGTGCCGGATGCGTCCCCCGCCGAGGCCGGTCGGCACGGCTCCCCCGAGGCCGTGCCGCCGAACGACATACCGCGGCTGACCGCCGGTCTGCTGCGGCTGCACGCCGAGCGCATGCAGGTGCTCGCCCGGGAGAAGCGCACCCGGGACCGCTTCACCGCGCTCCATCCCGAGGTGGCGGTCGTCGAGGTCCCCGCGCTGGCGGGCGATGTGCACGACCTGGCCGGCCTCCGGGCGATCGGGGAGCGGCTGGCGGCGGGGAACACCGACGCGCCCTGAGGCACGGGCCGTTGCACCCTGGCGCCCCGACGCGTGGACCTTCGCGGGCACCTACCCGCCACCACCTGCCACGTGCGCGGTACGACCCCGTCGGCCGGCCGCCGGTGAGCAGGGGCGGCACGAGGGAAGGCCGGGCGCGGGCGGACGGCAGCGCGGTACCGGCCCAGCAGCAACGGTTTCCGCCGCAGCCGGGCGCGGGCGGACGGCAGCGCGGGGCGGGCACCAGGCGCCCGCCCACCACCCGCTGATCCGCCGTCGGCGGACGGGCGTGCCTGCGGATGCACCGGCGCCGTCTCCGGGGACCGCCGGGCCGCGCCCTGTACGGGCACGGCCTCCGACCGTCCGGGGTGCGTGCGCCACCCTCCTCGGGAGACACGACGCTGTGCGGATGCGCGACGTGTGGGGTGCGTCTCCTGCGCCGGGGCCACCGCCGAAGCGACGGTCCCGGGATCCGGGGCGCGCGCCGACTCAGCCGGCCGCGGCGTACTCCTCGTAGGTCTCGTCGTCGTCGAGGCCCACGGGGAGGATGCCCGCGCTGCGCTCGTACTCCGTGCGCGCGGTCTCCAGCAACCGCCGCCAGGAGGTGACCGTGGGGCGCCTGCGCAGCAGCGCGCGCCGTTCCCGTTCCGTCATCCCGCCCCACACGCCGAACTCGACGCGGTTGTCGAGCGCATCGGCCAGGCACTCGGTCCGCACCGGGCAACCGGTGCACACCGCCTTGGCCCTGTTCTGCGCTGCCCCTTGTACGAACAGTTCATCCGGATCCGTCGTGCGGCAGGCTGCCTGCGCACTCCAGTCGGTAACCCAGCCCATGCCGGCGCCGTCCTCTCCCGAATCGAGGCTCCCCCACGGCGGTAGCGGCATATTCACCGCTACCAGTCGAGGACGTTACGGAAGGCAGGGACAGCGCAACACCCCCGCGCGGCCCAATCTTGAATGGCCCGAACGGACTATGGGTACGCGGCAGATCACCCAGGGGAGTGACCTGAAGGCATTCGTGAGAAATCCGGAATACCGGGTCGAAATCTCTGTGCAGGGCGAGCATCGCGAGGACATATCCGGAGCACCCGGACAGAACCCCGCCGGATTCGGGAACGGCGGAGTCTGACGTCGAGTTGGTGCACAACCGCACTGATGTGACAGTTGAGAGCAGCTTAGGCCAATGCCTTTGCGCCTGTCCGGCGTTTTTCCCAGGCACCCCCGCACACCCCCGGTGGCCGATACCGCCCCCTTTCGGCACCCTCCGCGACTCGAACACTCCCGGCGCGCCGGGCGGTGCGGGCGCACCGGGAGCGGGCGCCGCTCCCGCCCGCTCCCACCGGCCCGGCCGTTCGCGAACACCGGCGCGCGCGATGCCCCCGCCCCCGCTCCGGCACCCCCGGATGTCACGATCCTGCACTCGAACATCCCGATGGCGGACCGCTCCTCCGAAACGCCCTCGGCGACGGATTAGGCTGCCCTCATGCCAAAGAAGCGCTCGGGCGGCGGTCTGACCGGGACCCAGCAGGCCGCCAAGTTCCTCGGTGTCAGCGTGCTCTCCGGGGCGGTCCTGGCAGGCATCGCCCTGCCGGCCGCAGGGGCGCTGGGACTCGCGGCCAAGGGGACGGTCGAGGGATTCGACGAGATCCCCGCCAATCTCAAGACCCCGCCGCTGAGTCAGCGCACCACGATCCTGGACGCCGACGGCGGGAAGATCGCCTCGGTCTACTCCCGCGACCGCACGGTCGTCCCCCTCAAGGACATCTCGCCCTACATGCAGAAGGCGATCGTCGCGATCGAGGACGCGCGCTTCTACGAGCACGGCGCGGTCGACCTCAAGGGCGTGCTGCGCGCGCTCAACAAGAACGCCCAGGCCGGCGGCGTCTCCGAGGGTGCGTCCACCCTCACGCAGCAGTACGTGAAGAACGTCTTCGTCGAGGAGGCGGGCGACGACCCCGAGAAGGTCGCCGAGGCCACCCAGCAGACCCTCGGCCGGAAGATCCGCGAACTGAAGTACGCGATCCAGGTCGAGGAGGAGCTGGGCAAGAAGAAGATCCTGGAGAACTACCTCAACATCACGTTCTTCGGACAGCAGGCGTACGGCGTCGAGGCCGCGTCGCAGCGCTACTTCTCCAAGTCGGCCAAGGACCTGGAACTGGAGGAGGCCGCCCTGCTGGCCGGCATCGTCCAGTCGCCGAGCCGCTTCGACCCGGTCAACGACGCCGAGGAGGCCACCAAGCGCCGCAACGTCGTGCTCCAGCGGATGGCCGACGTCCAGGACATCTCCCAGGAGGAGGCGGACCGGGCCAAGGCCGACCCCGTCGAGCTCAAGGTCAGCAGACCGAAGAACGGCTGCATCACCGCCGTGAGCGGCGCCGGCTTCTTCTGCGACTACGTCCGCAAGACGATCCTCACCGACCCCGTCTTCGGCAAGACCGAGGAGGAGCGCTCCAAGCTCTGGAACCTCGGCGGCCTGACCGTCCGCACCACCCTGAGCCCCCGCGCCCAGAACGCCGCCAACGAGGCCGCCACGGCGAAGGTCGACAAGACGGACGGGGTCGCGGCCGCCGTCGTGCAGGTCGAACCCGGCACCGGCCGGATCCTCTCCATGGCCCAGTCCCGCCCGTACGGCCTGGACCAGAACAAGCACGAGACGGTGCTCAACCTCTCGGTCGACTCCCGCATGGGCGGCACGACCTACGGCTTCCAGGTCGGGTCCACGTTCAAGCCGATCACGGCGGCCGCGGCGCTGGAGAAGGGCATCAGCCCGGCCCAGACGTTCACGACCGGGTACCAGGTACAGCTCCCGATGCAGTCCTTCACCACCTGCTCCGGCAGCCCCGCGGGCAGTGGCGTCTGGGATCCGTCGAACGAGCTGGAGTCCGAGACGGGCACCTGGGACATGACCTCGGCGCTCGGCAAGTCCATCAACACCTACTTCGCGCACCTGGAGCAGATGGCGGGCCTGTGCGAGACGGTCGAGATGGCCAAGAAGATGGGCTACAAGCGCGGCGACGGCAAGCCGGTCGGCGAGAACCCCGCCATCACCCTCGGCAGCGAGGAGAGCACCCCGCTCGACATGGCCGCGGTCTACGCCACCTTCGCCAACCGGGGCACCTTCTGCACCCCGATCGCGATCGCCTCGATCACCGACGCCAACGGCAAGCGGATCAAGGTGCCCGGCTCCCAGTGCTCGCAGGCGATGAGCGAGCAGACGGCCGACACGGTCAACCAGATGCTCAAGGGCGTGGTCGAGGACGGCACCGGCACCCAGGCCGGGCTCCAGGACCGCGACAACGCCGGCAAGACCGGAACCACCAACGACCGCAAGGACGCCTGGTTCGTCGGCTACACCCCGAACCTGTCCACGGCCGTGTGGGTGGGCGACGACGTCGGCGAGAAGCAGTCGATGTACAACATCACCATCGGCGGCCAGTACTACGCCAAGGTCTGCGGCGGCTGCCTGCCCGGACCGATCTGGCGGATCGCGATGCGCGGCGCGCTGGACGCCTCCGAGACCCCCTCCTTCGCCCCGGTCTCCGTGCCGCGGGCCAAGCCGAAGGAGGACAAGGACGACGGGCGGGACCGGGACCGGAACCGGGAACGCGAGCGGGGCCGGGACGACGGGCGGCCCGGCGGCACCAGCCCCTTCCCCGGCATCAGCATCCCGCCGGACCTGATCGGCGGCGGCAGCAACCGCGGCCAGGGCGGCAACGGCGGCGGGAACGGGCCGTAGCAGCGCGGACATGAGGAGAGGGGACCCGGATTCCGGGTCCCCTCTCCTCATGTCCGCGCACACGTCCGCGGCCCGGGCGGACGGGCTCCCGCCCGGAGCGTGCCCGCGGCACCGGTGGCCCCGGAGCCCGGACTCCGCCGGGAGACCGCGGCCCGTGCACCGGCGGAGTCCCCGGCGTCAGCCCGCCAGGGCCCGCTTCACGGCGGCGGCCACCCGGCCGCCCTCGGCGCGACCGGCCACCTTCGGGTTCACGATCTTCATCACGGCGCCCATCGCGCGGGGGCCCTCCGCGCCCGCGGCCTTCGCCTCCCCGACCGCCTGGGCCACGATTCCGCTCAGCTCCTCGTCCGTGAGCTGCTGCGGCAGATAGGCGTCCAGCACCACTCCCTCCGCCCGCTCCCGCTCGGCCTGCTCGGCCCGGCCGCCCTGAGCGAACGCATCGGCCGCCTCACGGCGCTTCTTCGCCTCCCTGGCGATCACCTTCTGCACCTCGTCGTCGGAGAGTTCACGGGCCGTCTTGCCCGAGACCTCCTCCTTCGTGATCGCGGCGAGGGTCAGCCGGAGCGTCGAGGAGCGCAGTTCGTCGCGGGCCCTGATCGCCTCGGTGAGGTCTTCCTGGAGGGTGGACTTGAGCGTGGTCATGGCGCCAAGTGTGGCAGGTGGGGGCAGCGGACCGCGCTCCCATTTCACCGCCGGGGCGCGGAGCGCACCCCCGACGCCCTCCAGAGGCGCCGGGCGCTTCCCTCACCCCCCGCCCCGGCACGGGTCTGCGACGATGTGACCATGCGCGCACGCCACGGGACACCCCTGAAGATCACCGCAGGAATCATGGCAGCCGGCGCGGCCGGCCTCGTCTACGCCGCCGGGTACGAAGCCCGCTCCTTCCGGTTGCGGCGGGTGAGCGTGCCGGTGCTGCCCCGGGGGGCGCAGCCCCTGAGGGTTCTCCAGGTCTCCGACATCCACATGGTGTGCGGCCAGCGCAAGAAGCGCGCCTGGCTCCAGTCCCTCGCTGGTCTCCGCCCCGACTTCGTCGTCAACACCGGGGACAACCTCTCGGACACCGAGGGGGTGCCCGAGGTGCTGGACGCGCTCGGGCCGCTGATGGAGTACCCGGGCGTCTACGTCTTCGGCTCCAACGACTACTACGGGCCCAAGCTCCGCAACCCCGCCCGCTACCTCCTGGAGAAGGCGCAGGGCCGCCACGGCCTCAACGGCAACGCCCCGGCCGTCGGCGCGGTCCACAACCCCTGGGAGAAGCTGCGTGACGGCTTCGACCAGGCCGGCTGGCTGAACCTGACCAACACCCGCGGCCGCCTGAAGATCGACGGCATGGAGCTCGCCTTCACCGGACTGGACGACCCCCACATCAAGCGCGACCGCTACGAGCAGGTCGCCGGCGGCCCCGAGCCGGACGCGGACCTCTCGCTGGCCGTCGTCCACGCCCCGTACCTGCGCAGCCTGGACGCCTTCACCGGCGACGGCTACCCGCTGGTCCTCGCCGGCCACACCCACGGCGGCCAGCTGTGCATCCCCTTCTACGGGGCCCTGGTCACCAACTGCGACCTGGACACGGGCCGGGCCAAGGGCCTCTCCCGGCACCACCACGGCGGAAACACGGCGTACCTCCACGTGTCCGCGGGCTGCGGCGCCAACCGGTACACCCCGGTGCGCTTCGCCTGCCCCCCCGAGGCCACCCTGCTGACGCTGACCCCGCAGGACTGACCCCGCCCGAGCGATGCCTCCACTCCCCTCCACCAGGGGTGCCCACCGTCGCCCGAAACCGGATTTCGTCTCCGGGCGACGGTGGGCTAAAGTAAACGACGTCGCCGGGACAGTGGGCGACATCGGGGTGTAGCGCAGCTTGGCAGCGCGCTTCGTTCGGGACGAAGAGGTCGTGGGTTCAAATCCCGCCACCCCGACAGGAAATCAAGGGTCAGGCCCGGTACTGAGAGATCAGTACCGGGCCTGACTCGTTCTACCGGGCTCTTCGGAGAGAGACCGGGGCACCCTCGGAACCGCCCCCGGGTACCTCCCTCTACGGACCCCCCGGCATCGCGTCCTGGGCAGTGGCGGGCGGGCCGGGACGCCCCGCCTCCCGCCTCCCGCCTCCCGCCTCCCGCGACCATCGTCCGGGCGGGCCCGTGGCTTCACCCGGATGGCCGCCCTCGGTGAGCTTGCCGCGAACTCGCGCTGCTCGCCTCGCAGTCCGGCATCCGGCGCCCGGGCCCGGACCGCACCGGCAGTGCGCGGAGACGCGCAGCGCCTCGGCGGCCGTCTCGGCTCCCGCCCCCTCTGGGCTGCCCTCGCGGCCCGACCACACCGCCGCCCCGGCCCACGGGGTCCGGGCTGACACGGACATCGCCGGACGCCACGCCCCTGGGAGCGCAATCCATGTGACAGAGATCCGTAGATTCCTGCCCTGAAGCAGACCAGGCATGCCACTCCATTCAAATCATGGCTCGATTTCGACGACTGACGGTGTACGTTCGTGCCGACGGGGAGGGGGAGGCGGCCAGATCGCCTCGTCGCGCCTGGTCAGGGCAGTGTGGAAAGGGTGGGGCTGCGTGAGGCGGCGTCGGTTGTGGGTGGGAGCGGCCGCGGTGGTCGTCGGCGTGGGCGGGGTGCTCTGCTTCCAGGGACCGGCGGGTGCCCCGGACGGTGGCGTCGCTGCGGACGGGAAGAGCGGACCGGTCCGAGCCGACACGCGGACCACGCCGCTCGCGGTGGCCGGCGGAGGGCGCAGCGCCTGGCTTCCGCAGCGGGACACGGACCTGTTCAGCATGCTCGGCGTCACCTGGACCGACGCTGCGGCACGCCTCGGCGGCACGGTCGAGGTCCGTACGCGGTCCGCCGAGTCGGGCACCTGGTCGGCGTGGCTGAGGCTCGACGGGGACAGCGGCCAGGGTGACAGCGGGGCCGCGCGCGGTGGCACCGAGCCGGCCTGGGTGGGGCCCTCGGACGGAGTGGAGGCCCGGTTGCGCGCGGCGGACGGCGCGACGTCGGACCGGCTTCCGGCCGGGCTGCGGCTGGCCATGATCGACCCCGGTACCGGGCGTGCCGCGGCCATGGAACCGGCGGCGTTCGCCGTCGAGGAGTCCCCGGCCCCGGCCGAGGCGACGGGACCGTCGGAGCCGGCCGGAGGGCAGACCGCCTCGACCGGCCCCGGGGGCGCCGAAGCCGACCCGGAGGAGCCGGGTGCCGAGGGGACCCCCGGCGAGCCCGAGTCCGGCGTGTCGGCCGCCCCGTCCGGGACACCGGTCCCGTCCGCGACGCCGAGCGGCACCCCGGCGCCCTCCGTCACCGTGTCCGGATCACCGAGCCCCACGCCGACGGTGAGCGTCCCACCGGGCCCGCCCTCCGGCGTGCCGCAGCCACCGATCACCTCCCGGGCGGACTGGGGCGCGGACGAGTCGATCAGCCCGGAGGAGCCCGGGTACCTGCCCGGCGGGAGGATCAAGGCGGTCGTCGTCCACCACACGGCGGAGTCGAACGGGTACACCTGCGAGCAGGCCCCGGCGGTCGTCCGCGGGATCTACGCGTACCACGTGCAGCAGTTGGGCTGGAAGGACATCGGCTACAACTTCCTCGTCGACAAGTGCGGCACGGTCTACGAAGGCCGCAAGGGCGGTGTCGACCGGCCCGTCCTGGGAGCGCACGCCTACGGTTTCAACTCCGAGACGACCGGGATCTCCGTGCTCGGCGCCTACACCGACACCGCCCCCTCGCAGGCCGCGATGGCCTCCGTGGCGCAGGTGGCCGCCTGGAAGCTCGGCCAGTACGGCGTGGACCCCGCGGGCACCACCACGCTCACCGCGGGTGCGAGCGGCCGGAGTCATGCGGGCAGGACCTGGGAGAGCGGTGCACGGCTGACCTTCCCCGCCGTCCACGGCCATCGCGACGGCTACAACACCCAGTGCCCGGGCGACGCCTTCTACGGCCGGCTCGGCACCGTCCGCTCCTGGGCCGCCGGCCCCGTCACCGGTCTGGCCGTCAGGTCCGTCACGGGCGCAGGGCTGAGCGGTACGACCTACTACACCAGGGCCGGCATCACGGTGAACTGGGCTACCGGCACGCCCTCCTCGTTCGTCTCCCGGTACGAGGTGCTCGTCGACGGCAAGCCCGCCGCCTCCACGGCGGCGACCGCCGCCTCCGCCGAGGTCACCCTGGCCGCCGGCACGCACCAGGTCGCCGTCCGGGCCGTGCACCAGTCCGGAAGGACCGCCACCACACCGGCGGCGACCGTGGTCGCGGAGACCACCGCGCCGGGCTTCTCCACCATGCCGAACCTGGCGCTGCGCACCGGAACGGTCGACACCGCGGCCGTCCCGCTCACGCTGCGGTGGAAGGCCACCGACAACGCCGCGCTGAAGGAGGTGCGCCTCACCGCCCCCGTGACCAGGACGTACGGCCCCACCACCTCCGTCGCCTCCCACACCGCGAGGTCCGGGGCGGCCACGACGTGGAAGGCGACTGCCCGGGACCAGGCGGGCAACGCCCGGTCCGCCTCCGTCACCGGTACCCCCGTCATCCTGCAGGAGACCTCCGCCGCCAGGTCGGGCGCCTGGAGCACCAGGTCGTCCAGCGGCTACCTGGGCGGGAGGTCCTACTCCAGCACGGCCGGGAACGCGAGCCTGACGTGGACCTTCACCGGCCGGTCGGCCGCGTGGGTGGTCTCCCGCGCCTCCGGCTCCGGGCAGGCCCACGTCTACGTCGACGGCGTCAGGGCCGCCACCGTCGACCTGAGGTCGGCCACCACCAGGTACCGCGACGCGATCTGGACCAGGACCTGGAGCACCAGCGCCAAGCACACGGTCAAGATCGTCGTCGTCGGCACCAAGGGCCGCCCCACCGTCACCACCGATGGACTCGTCTACCTCAGGTAGCCCCCGGCCCCCGGGGCACGCCCGCCCGCATCGGCCTCGTTCGCTGTCGCGGGCGGGCCCCTGCACCGGACGAGGCCGGACCGGGGCCCTGTCCGAGGGCCTGCCGCCGGGCCAGGGCGGGCCGCCGGAGCAGCAGGATCGCGGCCGCCGCCGGACCGTCGCGCGCCGGTCCGGCGGCCTCACAGCGACGGGCCGAGGTCCGCTCCCGCACCGAACCCCTCGGCGGGGATGACCTGCTCCGTCCAGATCGTCTTGCCGGTCGCCGTGTAGCGGGTACCCCAGCGCTGGGCGAGCTGGGCCACGATGAGCAGGCCCCGGCCGCCTTCGTCCGTGGTCCGGGCGTGGCGCAGGCGCGGGGAGGTGCTGCTGGCGTCGGAGACCTCGCAGATCAGGCCCCGGTCCCGGATCAGCCGGAGCGAGACCGGTCCCTCCGCATGGCGGATGCCGTTGGTGACCAGCTCGCTGACGATGAGTTCCGTGGTGAACGCGAGCTCGTCCATGCCCCACTCGGCCAGCTGCCGGCCGGCGAGCGTGCGGGCCTGCGCCACGGCGGCCGGGTCGCTCGGCAGCTCCCAGGAGGCGACCTGGTCGGGGGGCAGGCCCTTGGTCCGGGCGAGCAGCAGCGCAGCGTCGTCGGACGGGGGCCCCGCGAGCAGGGCGTCGACCGCCCTGCGGCCGATCTCCCCGAGCGCCGGTCCGCCCTCCGCCAGGGTGTCGCCCAGGCGGGAGAGCCCGATGTCGATGTCCCGGTCGTAGCTCTCGATGAGGCCGTCGGTGTAGAGGGCGAGGAGGCTGCCCTCGGCCAGCTCCAGTTCGACGGACTCGAAGGGGAGGTATCCGAGCCCGAGGGGCGGCCCGGCGGGCAGGTCGAGGAGGTCGGCACCGCCGTCCGGGCCGACCACCACGGGCGGGAGGTGCCCGGCCCGGGCCATCGTGCACCTTCTGCTGACCGGGTCGTACACGGCGTACAGGCAGGTGGCGCCGAGGAACGCGGCGCCCACGGTCTCGTCCTCGGCCTCGGTCGGCTCGTTGCCGTCGTCCGCCCCGATCAGGCCGATGACCAGGTCGTCGAGGTGCGCCAGTACCTCGTCCGGGGCGAGGTCCAGCTTCGCGAGCGTACGGACGGCGGTGCGCAGCCGGCCCATGGTGGTCGCCGCGTTCATGCCGTGGCCGACGACGTCGCCGACCACGAGGGCGACCCGTGCCCCCGAGAGCGGGATCACGTCGAACCAGTCGCCGCCCACACCGCTCGGGGCGTCCGCCGGGAGGTACCAGGAGGCGACGTCCAGTGCGGAGCCGCCCGTCAGCTTCTGCGGGAGCAGTGCGCGCTGCATCGAACGGGCCGCGGTGCGCTCGCGGGTGAAGCGGCGCGCGTTGTCGATGCTGACCGCGGCGCGGGAGACGATCTCCTCGGCGAGGCGTACGTCGTCCTCCTCGAAGGGGCCCGCCTCCCTCGTCCGGCCGAAGGTCGCCACGCCCAGGGTGACGCCGCGGGACCGGACGGGCACCACCATCAGCGAGCGGAATCCGAAGGCGCGGACGCAGTCGCCCAGGGCGTGGTCCTCGCTGAGCCAGGTGCTGGTGGAGTGGTCCAGGGAGCGTTCCACCAGGGTCCTGCTCTCCAGCAGGCAGCGGGCCACGGGCGAGGACGGCGCGCGCTGCACCGCCGCGCCGACGGCCAGGGTCCCTTCCGGCCAGCCGTCGTGCGTCGACCGCCGCGCCGCGCGGCGGATCACGGGGGTCATGCCAACGGGTCCGGGGGCCGGTTCCTCGCCCCGCATGACCGTGTCCAGCAGGTCGACCGCGGCGAAGTCGGCGATGGAGGGCACGGCCGCGTCGGACAGCTCCTGGGCGGTCCGCGTCACGTCCAGGGTGCTGCCGATCCCGGCTCCGGCTTCGTTCAGCAGGGCCAGGCGCTCCTGCGCCCGCCAGCGCTCGGTGACATCGATGATCATGTACCAGATGCCCACCGTGCGCCCCTGGCGGTCCTTCATGGTGAAGAAGGAGGCGGAGTAGGCCCGCTCCCGGTGGGGGTCGGTGCGGCTGGCGCCGCGGAACTCGTGGTCCATCACCGGCCGGCCGGTCCTGAGCACCGTCCGCATGCACTCCTCGAAGTCCTCCGCGTCCTGTTCGGGCAGGACCTCCCTCACCTCCCGCCCCAGCCGCTGCGTGAGCGGGACCATGCGGTCCAGCGGTTCGTTCACCCAGACGTAGCGCAGGTCCGTGTCCAGGACGGCGATGCCGACCGGTGCATGGGTGAGGAACGGGGTGAGAATCAGCTGGTTGACCCCTCCGCCGGGCATCCGCCAGAAGGCCTGCTTGGGTGGTCTGCCGACGAATCTGCCGAAGAGCAGTGCGGCGAGTGTGGCGACCAGCACGCCAGGGACCATCTCGTAGATGTCCGACTCCAGCGGCCCGAGCAGGGGGTTGATCCGGTCCCAGAGGAGCACCGTGGCCGCGCCCGAGACGATTCCGGCCATGGCCCCCGCCCAGGTCATGCGCGGCCAGTACAGCGAGAGCAGGACGACCGGGCCGAAGGCGGCTCCGAAGCCCGCCCAGGCGTAGGCGACGATGCTCAGCAGCCCGTCGCCTCTGAGCGCGATCGCGTAGGCGACCAGGATGACCACGACGACGGCCCCGCGCCCCACCCAGACCAGTGCCCTGTCGGTGGCGCGGCGGTTGAGCAGGGCGCGGTAGAAGTCCTCGGTGAGGGCGACGGAGGACACCAGGAGCTGGCTGTCCGCGGTCGACATGATCGCGGCCAGCACGGCGATCAGCATCAGCCCGGAGACCCAGGGGTTGAGCAGGGTCTGGCTCAGCACGATGTACACGGTGTCCGGGTCCGCGAGCGGCGGGCTGATCCGTCCGATGCCGACGAGGCCGATGAGCGTGGCGCCGCCGAGGACGACGACGACCCAGCCCGTTCCGATGCGGCGGGCCGCGGGGATGGCGCGGATGCTGCGGATGCCCATGAAGCGGGCCAGGATGTGCGGCTGGCCGAAGTAGCCCAGGCCCCAGGCGAGCAGCGAGACGATGGCGACGGCGCCGAGCGAGCCGCCCGCCGACCACTCGCCGTCCGTGAAGCGGACGTCAGCGCCCAGTTCGAGCAGCCCCGGTGTCCTGTCGTCGAGGGCGTCGCGCAGCTCCCCGAAGCCGCCGAGTGTGGTGACGCCGACCAGCGCGAGCACCAGCAGGGCGAGGAACATCAGCGTGCCCTGGAGCACATGGGTGAGGCTCACGGCGAGGAAGCCGCCGAGGCAGGAGTAGATGACGATCACCAGGGCGGTGAGGGTCACGCCGAGCCCGAAGCGGAGGTCGAAGACGTTGGTGAACAGCAGCCCGCCCGCCACCAGGCCGCTGGCGACGTAGACGGTGAAGAAGACCAGGGTGACCGCGGCCGAGGCCATCCGGAGCACCCGGGTGCGGTCCTCGAACCGCTCCTCCAGGTACGCGGACAGGCTCACGGCGTTCCCGGCCCGTTCGGTGTAGGTGCGCAGCCGGGGGGCGACGACCAGCCAGTTGAGGTAGGTGCCGATGATCAGTCCGACGGCGATCCAGCCGGCGCCCAGGCCGGCCGCGTACACCGCTCCGGGGAGTGCGAGGAACAGCCAGCCGGACATGTCGCTGGCCCCCGCGGACAGGGCGGCGACGAGCGAGGTGAGCCGGCGGCCCCCCAGGGCGAAGTCGGTGAACGTGTGCGTGCGTGCGTACGCCCAGACACCTGTGGCGATCATGGCGATCACGTACACGACGAACATGGCCACGATCGGCGCGCTCAAGTCGAACATACGGCCCTCGTCTGCGAGGCTCCTGCGCGTCGGCGCGACCGTGTGCGCGCCTGGCAGCGGCGTACCCGCGGTACAAATCTACACATCCGGGTTGACGGTGGGCGACTTGGTCACCGGCAGGGGCACGGAGTCGGATGCGCCGGCCGGACCCGGTGGCCGGGGCCCCGCTGTCAGCACTCCCGGCCCGCTCCGGCGCGGAGACCCCGCCCGGGCACGCCCCTCCGCCGCCGCGGCGGGGCGGCCCGGGGCCGCCGCTCGCCCTCGCGCCCCTTGCACGCCGGGCACCTGCGCCGACGGCGATGGAGCAAGGTCCGAGGATCACGGCATCTGCCATGTGCGATCACCCGAATGCTTGCAGATGCGACCTTCAAGGGCCTAGGTTGACGCATATGCAGTCCTACACCATCGGGCAGGCGGCCCGTCTGCTCGGCGTCAGTGCCGACACCGCGCGCCGCTGGGCCGATGCGGGCCGCGTCGCGACCCACCGCGACGACAGCGGCCGACGCCTGATCGACGGCCGCGACCTGGCCGCCTTCTCGGTCGAGGTGGCCCGGAGCAGCGCCACCGAGGACGAGGTGCCGTACACCACGGCCCGGAACGCCTTCGCCGGGATCGTCACCGCGGTGAAGCTCGGCGACGTGGCCGCCCAGGTCGAGGTCCAGGCCGGGCCGCACCGCCTCGTCTCCCTGCTGACCAGGGAGGCCGTCGAGGAACTGGGGCTGGAGGTCGGCATGCGGGCCACCGCCCGGGTGAAGTCGACCAACGTCCACATCGACCGCGCCTGAGCGTCCGCTCCGCTCGGGCGGCCCACCGGGGCCCGTGCCCCGCGCCGGGCCCGACGGGCGGTCGCACCGCAGCGGCGTCGCCCGTCACCGGCGCAGCGCTTCGCCATCCGCCCCGGGCGGTCCCGCCGCCCGCGTCCCCAAGGAGCAGCTCGCCATGTCCCTTCCCTCCTCCCCCTCCCGGCGACGTGTGGCGACGGCCCTGGCCGCCGCCCTGCTGCTCGGCCCGCTGGCCGCCTGCGGTGGTGGTGGTGGCGGTGGCGGGAGCGACGCGGCGGGGACGTCCGGCGGAGCGTCCGCCGAAGGGACCGCGGGGGCCGCCCGGGCGCAGCTCACCGTGCTCGCCGCCGCCTCGCTCACCGATGTCTTCGAGCAGGTCGGCGCCGCCTACGAGGAGGCCCACCCCGGCACGGAGATCACCTTCTCCTTCGCCGGCTCGCAGGAACTCGCGGCGCAGGTGCGCCAGGGCGCTCCCGCGGACGCGATCGTCACGGCCGACACGGCGACCATGGACGGCCTCGCCGCGGAGACCGGGGACCCGGCCGTCATCGCGAAGAACCGCCTGGTGATCGCGACGGAGCAGGGGAACCCGCACGGGATCGACGCGCTGGAGGACCTGGCCGACCCCGATCTGACGGTGGTGCTCGCGGCGCCCGAGGTCCCCGTGGGCCGGTACAGCCGGCAGATCCTCGACGCCCGGGCGGTCACCGTGCGGCCGGTGTCGCAGGAGCCGAGCGTGCGCGCCGTGCTGAGCAAGGTCGCGCTCGGCGAGGCGGACGCGGGACTCGTCTACCGCACCGACACCGCGGCGGCCGCCGACACGGTCGACGCCGTGGAGATCCCGGATGCGCAGAACGCGATCGCCGAGTACCCGGCGGCGACCCTGGACGCCTCGGAGCACGCGGCCGCGTCCGGGGCCTTCGTCGCCTGGCTGTCCGGGCCCGAGGCGCAGAGGATCCTGCAGGCCGCGGGCTTCCAGCGGCCGTAGCCTGCGGGAAGCGGCCAGCGTCCCCGGCCGGACGGCCCGGGACGACCGTGCGACCAAGGAGTCCGAGGACCGTGACGCGACCGCTCGCCCGCTTCCGTCGCCCGGAGGGCCGCAGCCGGTCCGAAGGGCCGGTTCGCAGCCGTGTCCCGCTTCCCCTGGCGATCCCCGCGGCGCTGGCCGTCGGTCTGCTCGTCCTGCCGCTCGCCGGGGTCCTCGCCCGTACCGAGTGGAGCGAGCTGGGCACCCATCTGACCAGCTCCGGCACCACACAGGCGCTGCGGCTGTCGGTCGTGGTCTCCTTCTGGGCCCTCGGCCTGTCGCTCGTCCTCGGGGTGCCGCTCGCCTGGCTGCTGGCCCGTGTGCCCTTCCCGGGCAAGGCCGTGGTGCGCTCGCTGGTGCTGCTGCCGATGGTGCTGCCGCCCACCGTGGGCGGTGTGGCACTGCTGCTGGCCTTCGGCAGACGGGGGCTCCTCGGGCCGTGGCTGGAGGACGCCTTCGGCCTGACGCTGCCCTTCCACACCTCCGGCGCGGTGCTGGCGGCCACCTTCGTGGCGATGCCGTTTCTGGTGATCAGCCTCGAAGGGGCACTGGGCGGGCTGCGGCCCCGGTACGAGGAGACCGCGGCCTCGCTCGGCGCCTCGCCGCTGCGGGTCTTCCTCACCGTGACGCTGCCGATGGTGGCACCGGGGCTGCTCGCAGGGGCGGCGCTGACCTGGGCTCGGGCTCTCGGCGAGTTCGGCGCGACGATCACTTTCGCGGGGAACCTGCCGGGGACGACGCAGACGCTGCCGCTCCAGGTGTACCTGCTCCTCCAGGAGCAGCCCGCGGCCGCGACCTCGGTGAGCCTGCTGCTGCTCGCCGTGGCCATGGCCGTGCTGGTCGCGCTGCGCGGCCGCTGGACGGGCACCCCGGCGGGCGGCGGCGACCGGCGCCGGGGCCGCGCCGCGGAGGCGGGTCCCGGGCCGGGGGACGGGGCGGGCCCGGGGGACGGGGCGGCGGGCGGGGCCGCGAGCCGGAGGGAACCGCCCGGGGCGGGGGTGAGGGAGCCGGGGCCCGGGCAGGGGAACCCGGAGGCCCGGGGGGAACCCGCGGCGGACGGCGCGCAGGAGCGCTGGGCGCTGCACGCCGAGGTGACCGGCTTCGACGAGCTGACCCTGGACGCCCCGGCGGGCACCACCATCGCGGTCGTCGGCCCCAACGGTGCGGGGAAGACGACCCTGCTGCGCGCGCTGCTGGGCCTGACCGACCGCTCCTCGGCGGTGCTGGTGCTCGGCGGGTCCGATGTGACGGCACGGCCGCCGCACCGCCGGGGGGTCGCCTGGGTCCCGCAGGACGGCGCACTGTTCCCGCATATGACGGCACTGGCCAACACGGCCTACGGACTGCGGGCCCGGGGAGTGGGCCGGGCGCAGGCCCGCCGGAGCGCGCAACGGTGGCTGGACCGGCTCGGTGTGGGCGACCTGGCGGGACGCCGCCCGGGTCAGCTCTCCGGTGGCCAGGCCGGGCGGGTGGCCCTGGCGCGGGCGCTCGCGGCCCGGCCCCGGCTGCTGCTGCTCGACGAGCCGCTGGCCGCACTCGACCAGACCACCCGGGCACAGGTGCGCCACACGCTGCGGACGCACCTCGCGGGCTACGGGGGCGTCTGCCTGATCGTGACCCACGATCCCGTCGAGGCGGTCTCGCTGGCCGACCGCGTGCTGGTGCTGGACGGGGGGCGGGCGCTGCAGGACGGACCGCCCGAGGAGGTGACCCGGCATCCCCGCTCGGTGTGGGTGGCGCGGATGCTGGGCCGCAATGCCTGGTCCGGCACGGCGACGGAGCAGGGGCTCGCGCTGCCGGGCGGCGGGGTGCTGGTCGCGGCGGACCCGCCGCCGACGGGCGCGGAGGCTCTGGCGATCATCCCCCCCGAGGCGGTGGCGCTCCACCGGGAGCGGCCGGGCGGGAGTCCGCGCAACGTCTGGCCGGGCGTGGTCAGGGAGATGACCGTCTCGGGGAGCCGGCTGCGGGTGCTGGTCGCCTCCCCGGGCGTGCCGGACCTGGTCGCGGAGGTGACGCCGCAGGCCGCCGCGGAGCTGGGACTGGCGGACGGGGTCGAGGTGTGGACCAGCGTCAAGGCCACCGAGGTGACGACCGTGGTGCGCTGAGCGGGGCGCGATCGCCGGGGGACCGCCGCCCGGATAGGCCGCACGGGTGAAATGAGTACTTCCTCGCGGCAGCGGGAACCGGGCGGGGAGGCCGGGCGTTGGTCCGGTTGGGCAAAGGAATCGTCAAGTGGCGCTGCCCGCGCCGGATTGAGCAGGGGATTTCCATGGGTGTGAGCCTTTCCAAGGGCGGCAATGTCTCGCTGACCAAGGAGGCCCCCGGCCTGTCCGCGGTGATCGTGGGACTCGGCTGGGACGTACGGACCACCACGGGCACGGACTTCGACCTGGACGCCAGCGCCCTCCTGGTCGATGCGGGCGGCAAGGTCCTGAGCGACCAGCACTTCGTCTTCTTCAACAACCTCAAGAGCCCGGACGGTTCGGTCGAGCACACCGGCGACAACCTCACGGGCGAGGGCGAGGGCGACGACGAGCAGATCAAGGTCGACCTGGCGAACGTGGCCGCCCAGGTGGACAAGATCATCTTCCCGGTGTCGATCCACGAGGGCGAGAGCCGGAGCCAGTCCTTCGGCCAGGTGCGCAATGCGTTCATCCGCGTGGTCAACCAGGCGGGCGGTGCGGAGCTGGCCCGCTACGACCTCAGCGAGGACGCCTCGACGGAGACGGCCATGGTCTTCGGCGAGCTGTACCGCAGCGGCGCGGAGTGGAAGTTCCGTGCCGTGGGACAGGGCTACGCCTCCGGACTGCGCGGTATCGCACAGGACTTCGGCGTCAACATCTGATCCGGCGGGCGGGACGACCCGGCTCGCGGATCCCCGGTCGGCGGCGCCCGCGCGGGCCGGCCGGCAGCCGAGACCGGGCGTTCCGTCCCCGGGGCGCGGCCGGGCGGACCGGAGCCGGTGCGCGAGGCCGGCCGCCGCTCCGGTGCGGGTGCCCTGGCTGGCTCGTGCCGGGCCCCGTGCCGGAGCGGCGGCACGGCCCCGGGCTCAGAGGTCCTTCTTCGGCCAGTCCAGCAGGCGGGCTCCGATGGCCGCCGTCTGCAGCATGAAGCGGTGCTGGGGATCGGTCGGGTCGGCACCCGTGAGCTGGTGGATCCGCTCCAGCCGGTAGGTGAGGGCGCGCACGCTCAGGCTGAGCCGGCGGGCGGCCTGGGCGGAGACGCAGCCTGCGTCGAAGTAGGCGTGGAGGGTCTCCAGCAGGGGCTCGGCCCCTCCGCGCGCCTCCCGCAGCGGGCCGAGGGCGCTGCGCACCAGGTCGGCCATCGCCTCGCGGTCGCGGGTGAGCACGGGGTAGACCAGCAGATCGGCCGCGTAGAGCACGGGCTCGTGGAGCTGCATCCGGTCCGCGAGCTTCAGGGCGTTCAGCGCCTCCTCGTAGGAGCGGACGACGCCTCCGGGGCCCGGGTGCGGTCGTCCGATCGCGGCCCGCCCGGTCCCCTCGGTGACCGCGTACGCCTGCTTGGCGAAGTAGCGCACCACCTCCTCCTGGTCGCCGGGGGCGATGCAGATGAGGCGGTCGTCCTTGGTCGTGAGCAGGATGCGGCGGTCGCCGAAACGGGCGAAGAGCGCCGCGTCGACCCGGCGGGTCACCGGGTGGGTGTCGTCGTACGCCTCGGAGCCCACGGCCACGCCCACGGCGTGCGCATGGGCGAGCCGCAGCCCGAACCGCTCGGCACGCTGGGCCATCCTGCCCGCCTCACCTCGCCCGTGGAGCAGGTCGTCGATGAACTCCCGCCGGGCCGCCTCCTCCTTGCGGACGGCGAGGCGCTGCGCTCTCTCGTAGCCCTCGGCGAAGGCGTCCACGGCCTGCTGGACGGCCGCCAGCACCCGGTCGGGAGCCGTGGTGTCGGGCCAGGAGGAGCGTGTGGCGGCCAGATGCCCGATGACCAGGGCGCGCAGCCCGTGCCCCGCCTCGGCCGCATGCTCGCCCAGTGCGCGGCGGCTCTCCAGTTCGTCGCGGTTGAGCCGCCTGCCCGTCCGGCCGACGGCGGCGAGGATCTCGGCGTACCCCTCCAGATACGCGTCCCAGATCTCCTGTGTCGTCATCTCCCTTGCCCCGTCCCCCTGTTGGCGCGGGCCGGGCGTCCGGGCACCCCCGGCAGCCTACCCGGCATAAAGAATGCATCAACACTGCCGGAATCCGGCAATGTAATCAAGCCCATCCGGCTGTCACCATGGGAGGGCACCGGCCGGCAACGGAAGCCGGATGCTGCGAACCGGCAATATGGCAGGGAGGGGGGTGGAGCGGTGAACGAGTTCCTTTCGGCCGTGGCCGCCTTCCCCACCGCCCTCTTCAGCGCCGCTCTCGCGGTCGTCGTCGTCTTCTGGTTGCTCGTGCTCCTCGGCGCCGCGGAACCGGGGGCCTTCGACGCCGACGTGGAGTCGGCGGGGGCCGGATCCGCGGGCCTCGCGGGGGTACCCGTCGCCGTCGCGGCGTCGCTGCTGATCGTCCTGGCCTGGTTCACCAGCCTCTGCGGCGCCGTCCTGCTGCACAGATCCGGGCTCACGGGCCTCCCGCACGCGGCGCTCGCCTGCACGGTCCTGCTGCTCGCATGCCTGGTCTCCTGGCGGGTGACCCGAAGACTCGTGCGGCTGCTCGCGAAGCTCTTCCCCGAGGAACGCGGGCCGTCCCGGCACGACTTCATCGGAATGACGTGCACCATCCGCACCGGTCGCGTGGACACCCGGTTCGGCCAGGCCGAGGTCACGGCCCCGGACGGCTCCACCGCCCTGGTCCAGGTGCGGCAGCCGGCACCCGGCGGCCCGGCCGAGGACGGGCCCGCGCTGTCCGCGGGCGCCACCGCCCTGCTCTACGCCTTCGACGAGGACGGCGAGTTCTTCTGGGTCGCGCCCTTCTCCCCCTTCGGGGAACTGCCCGGCACCGGCATGCCGACCGCCGCCTGAAGCACCCGCCCCCCGCCGTACCCCTCCCGCCGGTCCCGGGCCGGCGCCCCTGCGCCGCCACGGCGCGGCCGCCCCCTTCGACCACCGCTCACCCGAGGACTCCCATGGACTCCATCTCCGCAGGCATCGGCGTGCTCGTCGCCGCCGTCCTGCTCATCGCCGTAGGCCTGCTGCTCGTCGTGACCCGCCTGTTCCGCAAGGTCGAGCAGGGCAAGGCACTGATCGTCTCCAAGATGCGGAAGGTGGACGTCACCTTCACCGGTCAGGTCGTCCTGCCGGTGCTGCACAAGGCCGAGATCATGGACATCTCGGTGAAGACGATCGACATCACCCGCGCCGGGCGCGACGGCCTCATCTGCCGCGACAACATCCGCGCCGACATCCGGATCTCGTTCTTCGTCCGCGTCAACAAGACCGTCGAGGACGTCGTCAAGGTCGCCCAGGCGATCGGCACCGCCCGGGCCAGCGACAAGGACACGCTGCAGGAGCTGTTCAACGCCAAGTTCTCCGAGGCGCTGAAGACGGTCGGCAAGCAGATGGACTTCACCGACCTCTACACCAAGCGGGACGAGCTGCGGGACCGGATCATCCAGGTGATCGGCACCGACCTCAACGGCTACAGCCTGGAGGACGCGGCCATCGACTACCTGGAGCAGACCCCGCTCAAGCAGCTCGACCCCTCGAACGTCCTCGACGCCCAGGGCATCCGGAAGATCACGGAGCTGACGGCGGCGGAGCACGTGCGCACCAACGAGTACCAGCGCACGGAGGAGAAGGAGATCACCCGGCAAAACGTCGACGCCCGGGAGGCCATCCTGGAGCTGGAGCGCCGGCAGGCGGACGCCGAGATCAAGCAGCGGCGCGAGATCGACACCGTGCGGGCCCGCGAGGAGGCCGAGACCGCGCGGGTCGTGGAGGAGGAGCGGCTGCGCTCCCAGTCCGCGTTCCTGCGGACGGAGGAGCAGCTGGGCGTCCAGCGCGAGAACCAGGCGCGGGAGGTGGCCGTCGCGGGCAAGAACCGCGAGCGGGTCATCGCCATCGAGAACGAGCGCATCGAGAAGGACCGCCTGCTGGAGGTCATCGCCCGGGAGAGGGAGACCTCGCTGACCAGGATCGCCGCCGACAAGGAGGTCGAGGCGGAGCGCCGCGAGATCGCCGAGGTGGTGCGCGAGCGGGTCGCCGTGGACCGGACGGTCGCCGAGCAGGAGGAGTCCATCAAGCGGCTGCGCGCGGTGGAGGAGGCCGAGCGGGAGCGCCAGGCCCTCGTCATCGCGGCCGAGGCCGAGGCGCAGGAGAAGCTGGTCAAGGACATCAAGGCGGCGGAGGCCGCGGAGCAGGCCGCGGTGCACCGTGCGGCCGAGGAGCTCACGCTGGCGGAGGCCCGTGTGAAGTCGGCCGACCTCGACGCCCGCGCCAAGATCCGGCTGGCGGAGGGTGTCCAGGCGGAGGCGGCGGCCGAGGGCCTCGCCGCGGCGCAGGTCCGCGAGAGGGAGGCGGACGCGATCGAGCGGACCGGTCGTGCCGAGGCCGAGGCGGCCCAGGCCCGGCTGCTGGCCGAGGCGGAGGGCGTCCGCGCCCAGGGCGCAGCGAACGCGGCCGCCATCGGCGAGAAGCTGCGGGCGGAGGCGGCCGGCCTCACCGAGAAGGCGGCGGCGATGGCAGCGCTGGACGAGGCCTCGCGCGGACACGAGGAGTACCGGCTGCGCCTGGAGGCGGAGAAGGACATCCGCCTGGCCGGGCTGGACGTGCAGCGCCAGGTCGCGGAGGCGCAGGCGACGGTGCTCGCCACCGGTCTGGAGAACGCCGACATCAACATCGTCGGAGGGGAGTCGGTCTTCTTCGACCGGATCATGTCCTCGGTCGCGCTCGGCAAGGGCGTGGACGCCTTCGTCTCCAACTCGCAGACGGCCCGGACCCTGGCGGGGCCGTGGCTGGACGGATCCTCCAGCTTCACCGACGACCTGACGTCCGTCCTGCGCGGCGTCTCCACCGGCGACGTGCAGAACCTGACGGTGTCCGCGCTGCTGACGGGACTCATGCGGTCCGGTGGGACCGGCGGCGCCCAGCTCGGCCGGCTGCTGGAGGAGGCCGACCGCCTGGGCCTGGCGGACCTGCCGCTGGCCTCCGTCCTCGGCGGATCGAAGCCCGCCGCCGAGAACGCCCCCCTGAACGGCGCGTCGCACAGCTGACGGCGCGCCGCGGGGCCCGGTACTGACCCACGGGGGTGGACAGTACCGGGCCCCGCACCCGACCGGGGCCGGGCGCCCCGGCCCCGGGCCGGATCCCCGGATCGCGGCCGCACCGCCACCGCCACCGCCCCGGCACGAGGCCCGGCGGACCCGGGGACCCGTCCCACCCGCACGGGCGCCCGACCGCGGCCGCCCGCGGAGCACGGCCGGCCCGGGCGCCCGACCGGCGGACCCGACGGTCCGAGCCCTCTCCGGAGGCCGACGCAGGAAAGCGAGCACAGCAGATGACCTCCTCCACCACCCGGTCCGCCGCCGACCGCGACACAGTCCCGCAGGAGGCCGGTGCGTACGAGGTGCTCCGCGACCGGCTCGGGGCGCAGGCCGCGGAGCTGGCCCGCCGGGCCGAGGCGCTGAACGCGCTCCGTATCGAGACCTTCGGCTCCACGGAGCTGCGGCTGACCGGGACGGACAGGCTGCGCACCGAGCACGCGGGCCTGCCGCGCGACATCGTCGCCGTGGGGCCGTACGTCCTGTTCGGGTTCGACCGCGCGGGGACGGCCGCGGGGACCGCCGAGGTGGGCGACGTCCTGAGCCTGCACACCGCCGACCTGGCACCGGTGCCCGAGGACAGCGTGCCCGGGCTCCTCGACGACCGCGCCTTCCGGCAGGAGTTCCAGGCGCTGCACCGCTACTTCCGGGACGCCCGCCTGGTGCGGCTGAGGATGGTGGAGGACCGGCTGCTGGCGGTGTTCCGGACCGGCGGCGGGACACCCGGGGCACCGGCCGAGGGACGCGCCCCCCAGGGGGGTGACACCCGCGTGCTGCGCTGGGCGCTGGAGGCCGACGGGGCGGGAGGCGTACGGGCGCGGTTCCTCGACGCGCGCGGCGAGCGCGACCACGCGCTCCCGCCCGCCTGCGAGGTCACCTGGACGGCGGCGACCCGCGAGGACCACGTCCCCGGCCGCCACCCGCACATCGTCGTCGGCGGCGACCTGTTCGTCTCGACGGTCGGCGGCTCGCTCACCCTGAAGACCTCCGACGACACCGAGACCGACGAGGGGATCCACTCCGAGCCGGTCGACGAGCCCCTCCAGTCGCTGGCGGACGCCGAGGTCGCGCATGCCCGCGTCGGCCCCCTCCTGCTGCTGCGCGTCCGCCCCTACAAGGAGGAGCGGGACCGGTACTTCGTCCACGCCACCACCACCGGTGCCGTCAGCCGACTCGACGCCGTCGGGCAGGCGTGCCTGCGGCTCCCCGGCGACCAGGGCATCGTCTTCCCCGGCGGGTACTGCCTCGCCGCGACGGGCGCCGCCAGGACCTTCGACGTCGACGAGGAGCTGCTGGCCTCACTGCGCCACGAGCGGACGGTGCACTCGCCCAACGGCGAGGACACCCTGTTCGTCTTCCGCGGGCAGGACGGCGGCGACGCCCTGCTGCTGCCGTACAACAGGATCCGCAAGTCGGTCGAGGCGCCGCTGCTGTGCCGCGGCCACGCCCTGTTCGAGGACGGCACCCTGCTGGCGCTCCGGCCCCGCGACGACGAGCCGTCCCGGGTGCACCCGGTGCAGCGCTGGGCCTCGCCGTTCGTGTCGGACACCCACGCCGCGGCCGATCCGGGCGAGGGCCCGCTGTCCCGGATCGGCAACGCCGAGCTGGTGCGCGCCGTGGCCGACTGCCTGTCGGTGGTCCGGGCCGCGACGGAGACGACCCCGACCGTGGCGGTGTACGAGGCGCTGCTGGCCTCCGCGACGCGGACGGGCGACGCCTACCACTGGCTCGGCGACACCGGGGCGGTCGACCTGCGGACCCCGCTGGAGGCCGTACGGGACACCGCGGCCCGGGTCGTGGAGGAGTTCGCGACGGTACGGGCGCTCACCGCGCAGGCGGCCGAGGCGCTGTCGGAGGCGTCCGAGCGGACCGCCTCGCTGGTGCGGCGGCTGCGCGGCGAGACCCCCCGCACGGCGGGCGCCTGGGTCGCGGGCCTGACGGAGCTGCGCCGTGCGCAGGGCGAGCTGCTGACGCTGCGGGAGCTGCGCTACGCGGACACCGGGCGCGTGGACGAGCTGGTGACCGGGACGGAGGCGGACATCGCCTCGTTCGCGCAGCGGGCGATCGCCTTCCTGGAGCGCCCGGACGCCTTCGCGGGCCACCGCGAGGAGATCGAGGAGCTGTCGGCACAGGCCGAGGCCGTCCCCACGGCCGCCGCGGCGGTACCGGTCGCGGAGCGGCTGGACGGCATCGACGGCGGGCTGCGGACGCTCACGGAGGTGGTCGCCGGGCTGGAGTTCGGCGACGCCGTGGTGCGCACCGGGGTCCTGGAGCGGATCGCCGAGGTCCTGGGCGCGGTGAACCGGGCCCGCGCCGTACTCGACGCCCGGCGCCGCGAGCTGGTCGAGCGGGAGGGGCACGCGGAGTTCGCCGCCGAACTGGCGCTGCTGGGGCAGGCGGTGACCGGTGGTCTGGCCGCGGCCACCGACCCCGGCTCCTGCGACGCCCAGCTGGCCCTTCTGCTGGTGGCCGTCGAGGACCTGGAGTCCCGGTTCGCGGACTCGGACGCCTTCCTGGCGGAGCTGGGCGACCGGCGCACCGAGGTGTACGAGGCCTTCGCCGGGCGGCGGCAGGCTCTGGTGGACGCGCGCTCGCGCCGGGCGGAGCGCCTGGCGGTGTCGGCCGAGCGCGTGCTGGAAACGGTCGCCCGGCGGGCGGCTGCCCTGGAGGACCGGGAGGCCGTCAACGCCTACTTCGCCTCGGACCCGATGGTCGGCAAGGTCCGCAGGACCGCGGAGGAGCTGCGCGGGCTCGGGGACGGGGCGCGGGCGGAGGAGCTGGAGGGGCGTCTGGGGGCGGCCCGCCAGGAGGCCGCCCGCGCCCTGCGCGACCGGGCGGAGCTGTACGCCGGGGGCGGTTCGGCGCTCCGGCTGGGCCGCCACCTGTTCACGGTGAACACGCAGCCGCTGGAGCTGACCCTGGTCCCGCACGGGGACGGCCAGGCCTTCGCGCTGACGGGCACGGACTACCGTGCTCCGGTGACCGGCGGGACGGACGCGGAGTTCGCCCGTACCCGGCCCTACTGGGAGCAGACGCTCGGCTCCGAGAACGCGGACGTCTACCGCTCCGAGCACCTGGCCGCGCGGCTCCTGGAGGAGCACGGCGCCGACGTCCTGTCGGGGTCCGACCTCCCCGACCTGGTGCGCCGGGCCGCGGAGGGGGCCTACGACGAGGGCTACGAGCGGGGTGTGCACGACCACGACGCGGTGCTCGTGCTCCAGGCGCTGCTGAAGCTGCACGACGGCGCGGGGCTGCTGCGCTATCCGCCCCGGGCCCGGGCGGCGGCCCAGCTGTTCTGGGCGTACGGCGCGGACGAGGAGCGGCGCAGCTCCTGGGCCCGCCGGGCCGTGTCGCTCGCGCGCGCCCGGGAGACCTTCGGCCTCGCACCGGCCGTCGACGCCTTCCGTGCCGAACTGGCAGCGGAGTTGCGGGCCTGGGGCGACCGGACCGCGGACGCGGCGGCGGACGGGGGCGACCGGACCGCGGACGCGGCGGCGGACGGGGGCGACCTGGCGGCCGAGTACCTCTTCGAGGAGCTGACGGGGGGTCCGGACGGATTCGTCACGGGCGGCGCGGCACGCGTCCTGCTGGGCTCCTTCCGGGCGGCGGTGTCCGGCACGGGCTACGCGGAGGACCTGGCCGGCCTCGGGGACGACCTCGGGGCCCGGCGCCAGCTCGTCGAGAACTGGCTCGGCGCGTACGCCCGGTCCGCGGGCACCGGCGCCGGGGCGGGCGACCTCGCCGAGGCGGGCGCGATCGAGCTGTGCCCCGCCCTGGAGCGCTACGTCTGCGAGGCACCGCTCACCGTGCGCGTCGACGGGCTGCTCGGTGAGCACCCGCGGATCGAGGGCCGCTCGATGACCGTGCGGCTCGACGAGCTGCTCTCCAGGACGCGGCACTTCCGCCGGGTGGTGGTGCCGGGCTTCCGGGACTACCAGCAGCGCCGGGCCGCCCTGGCCGCATCCGAGCGGGACCGGCTGCGGCTGGACGAGCACCGTCCGCGGGTGATGCCGTCGTTCGTGCGCAACCGGCTGATCGACGAGGTCTACCTGCCGCTGATCGGCGACAACCTGGCCAAGCAGATCGGCGCGGCGGGCGAGTCCCGCCGTGCCGACAGCAACGGCCTGCTCCTCCTGGTCTCCCCGCCCGGCTACGGCAAGACGACGCTGATGGAGTACGTGGCCGACCGGCTGGGCCTGGCGCTGGTGAAGGTGAACGGTCCGGCCCTGGGGCACGAGGTGACCTCGCTCGACCCCGCCATGGCACCGAACGCGACGGCCCGCCAGGAGGTCGAGAAGATCAACTTTGCTCTGGAGGCGGGCAGCAACGTCCTGCTGTACCTGGACGACATCCAGCACACCTCACCGGAGCTGCTGCAGAAGTTCATCTCCCTGTGCGACGCCCAGCGGCGCATGGAGGGCGTGTGGCGGGGCGAGACCCGCAGCTACGACCTGCGGGGGAAGCGCTTCGCCGTGTGCATGGCCGGCAACCCCTACACGGAGTCGGGGCGGCGCTTCCGGATCCCGGACATGCTCGCCAACCGGGCCGACGTCTGGAACCTGGGCGACGTGCTGACGGGCAAGGAGGCGGTCTTCGCCCTGAGCTTCGTGGAGAACGCGCTGACCTCCCATCCCGTGCTGGCGCCGCTCGCCGGACGCGACCGCGCGGACGTGGACCTGCTCGTGCGGCTCGCCGAGGGCGACCCGACGGCCCGCGCGGACCGGCTGGTGCAGCCCTGCCCGCCGGCCGAACTGGACCGGGTCCTCGCCGTCCTGCGGCATGTGCTCACCGCGCGCCGCACGGTGCTGGCGGTGAACGCGGCCTACATCGCCTCGGCCGCACGCAGCGACGAGACGCGCAGCGAACCGCCGTTCCTCCTCCAGGGCTCGTACCGGAACATGAACAAGATCGTGGAGCGGCTCAGCCCGGTGATGGACGACGCCGAGGTGGCGGCGCTGATCGAGGACCACTACACGGGCGAGGCGCAGACCCTGACCAGCGGTGCGGAGTCCGCGCTGCTGAAGCTCGCCGAGCTGCGGGGGACGCTCGGCGCCGAGCAGGCGGCGCGCTGGGCGGAGGTCAAGGCGCGCTATGTCCGCACCCTCGCGCTCGGCGGACCGGAGGGCGACCCGATGGCCAGGGCGGTCGCGGCCCTGGGGCTGCTGGCGGACCGGATCACGGCGGTCGAGGCGGCGATCACCAGGGCGGTGGACCCGAGCGCGGTGCTGTCGGGCACCGGGCGCCACGCCGCACCGGCCTCCGGGGCTGCACCCGACGGCGGTGCCGGCCCGGGACCGGCCGTGGGCCGGGCGGCTCCCGGCACCCGGTGAGGGCGGGGCCCGGGCGCCTGCCGGATACCGGGAGGCCGGAGCATCGGATGCCGGAGGGCGGCGGGCGGCGGGAGGCGGATGCCGGATGCCGGATGCCGGATGCCGGAGGGCGGCGGGCGGCGGATGCCGGGGCCGGGGGCGGGGGCGGCGGCCGGAGGGCAGCCGCCGGCGGTCCGGACCCTCGGGGTCCCCGGGGCGGCCGCGCCCCCCACCTCACCCGTTCGTGCCCCGGCGCCGTCCACAGACGGACGGCTGTCCACAGGGCGGGGATGTCCCCGCGGGTTTTCCGGTTGGATGGAGGGCATGAACGACACGGACACCACACCCGACATGCCCGGCATGCCCGACTGGGAGAAGCGCTTCCGGGCCCCCCGCGTCTCCCTGCCGGACTGGGCCGAGGACGCCCCCCATCGCTGCCTGTTCATGTCGAACGCGACGGGGACGTACGAGCTGTACGCCTGGGACCGGTCGACGGGCGCCCAGCGCCAGGTCACGGACCGGCCGAACGGTACGACGGACGGCGTCCTGACCCCCGACGGCGAGGCCGTCTGGTGGTTCTCCGACACCGACGGCGACGAGTTCGGCATCTGGATGAGCCAGCCCTTCGGCGGGGGCGAGGACTCCCCCGCCGTCCCCGGTCTCGCCCCCTCGTACCCCGGAGGGCTCGCCATAGGCAGGGACGGCACGGCCGTGGTCGGCCGCTCCACCGACGAGGACGGCACGACCGTGCACGTCGTGCGCCCCGGGGCGGAGCCGGTGGAGATCTACCGGCACCGGGAGTCCGCGGTGGTGGGGGACCTGTCGCACGACGGGACCCTGCTGGCCCTCGAGCACACCGAGCACGGCGACGCGATGCACTCGGCGCTGCGGGTGATGCGGCTGGACGGGACGACCGTCGCCGAGCTCGACGACACCCGGGGCGGCGAGGAGGAGCTCGGGCTGGAGGTACTGGGCTTCGCGCCGGTCGAGGGCGACGGCCGCCTCCTCGTGGGCCACCAGCGCCGCGGGCGCTGGGAGCCGATGGTCTGGGACGTGATCGGGGGTACGCAGCGCGACCTGTCGATCGAACTGCCCGGCGATGTGAGCGCCGAGTGGTTCCCGGACGGCTCGGCCCTGCTGATCGTCCACAGCCACGAGGCGCGGGACGAGCTGTGGCGCTACGAGCTGGGCACCGGGGCCCTGAACCGCATCGCGACGCCCGCGGGCTCGGTGTCGGGCGCCACCGCGCGCCCCGACGGCCATGTGGAGTACCTGTGGTCCTCGGCGGCCGAACCGCCGTGCATCAGGTCGACGTCCGGCGACGCGGTGCTGGACCCGCCCGGTCCCCGGGCGCCCGCGTCGGTGGCGGTCGAGGACGTCTGGGTGGACGGCCCCGGTGGGCGGATCCACGCCCTCGTCCAGCGCCCGGCCGGGGCGGCGGGCCCGCTGCCGACGGTCTTCGACATCCACGGCGGGCCGACCTGGCACGACAGCGACGCCTTCGCGGCGGGTCCGGCCGCCTGGGTGGACCACGGCTACGCGGTGGTCCGGGTCAACTACCGCGGCTCCACCGGGTACGGGCGGGAGTGGACGGACGCCCTGAAGCACCGCGTCGGGCTCATCGAACTGGAGGACATCGCGGCCGTGCGCGCCTGGGCGGTCGCCTCCGGGCTGGCCGACCCGGCCCGGACGGTGCTGGCGGGCGGTTCCTGGGGCGGCTATCTGACACTGCTGGGGCTGGGCACCCAGCCGGATTCCTGGGCCGTGGGGCTGGCCGCGGTGCCGGTCGCCGACTACGTGACGGCCTACCACGACGAGATGGAGGCCCTCAAGTCACTGGACCGCACGCTGCTCGGCGGTACGCCCGAGGAGGTCCCGGAGCGCTTCGCGGCCTCCTCGCCGCTCACCTACGTCGACGCGGTGCGGGCACCGGTCTACATCTCCGCAGGGGTCAACGACCCTCGCTGCCCGATACGCCAGGTGGAGAACTACGTGGACAGGCTGGCGGCGCGCGGTGCGGTCCACGAGGTCTACCGGTACGACGCGGGCCACGGCTCGCTGGTGGTGGAGGAGCGGATCAAGCAGGTCAGGATGGAGATCGACTTCGCGGACCGGTATCTGGGGTGCGGCGCGCCCTGAGGCCGCGCCCCCGGGGCCCCAGGGCGATGTCCTCACGGCGCCCGCGGGCACGGGCCCCGGGGCACCCGCACGGGGCCCGGGAACCGGCGGGCGGCCGCGCGGCCGGGGCGCGAGCCGCCGTGAGGAGAGGAGGCGGCGGGGACGGACCCGGGAGCGGGCAGGCCGGGACCGTTCCGTACCGTGGGGGGGTGTACCGATTCCTGCTGACGCCCCGCTGGTGGGGGATCAACGCCTTCGTCCTGCTGGCGATCCCGTTCTGCGTGTTCATGGGCTCGTGGCAGCTCGGCCGGTTCGAGGACCGCGTCGACACCCACCGCGAGGCGGAGCAGCGCCCCGGCACCGCGCAGGAGGCGGCGGTCCCGCTGGAGGAGCTGCTGCCGGTGGACACGGAGACCTCGGGCCGCCAGGCGACCGCCGGCGGCCGCTACGGGGAGCAGTTCCTGGTCCCGGGGCGGGAACTGGACGGCCGGGAGGGTTCCTACGTCCTGACGCTGCTCCGCACGGACGGCGGCCGGGCCCTGCCCGTGGTCCGGGGCTGGCTCCCCGGTGGCGGGACCGCTCCGGCGGCTCCGGCCGGCGAGGTGACCGTCACGGGCGCACTCCAGGCGTCGGAGACGGTGGGCACCGACGGAGCGCACACGGCGGGCGGCCTTCCCCGGGGCCAGCTGGGCATGATCAGCGCGGCCTCGCTGGTGAACCTGGTCGAGGACGAGGTCTACGACGCCTGGATCACGCTGGCCGAGGCGGACGCGGGGCTGGAGGCCGTCCCCGCCACCGCGCCCCAGGGGAGCGGGCTGGACCTGAAGGCGTTCCAGAACCTGGGGTACACCGGCGAGTGGTTCGTCTTCGCGGGCTTCGTGCTCTTCATGTGGTTCCGCCTGGTGCGCCGCGAGGCGGAGACCGCCCGGGACCGGGAGCTGGGCCTGGAGCCCGAGGCCCCCTGACCTCACCGGCCGAGGGCGCCCGCGCGGCCGGTGGCCCGGCGGTGGCGGGGCCCCGGCCCGCCCCGCGGCGGTCGTCCGGCCCACGGCGGGACGGGGGTTCCCCGGGCGGCAGCGGCGGCGCGAACGGGAGCGGTGCCCGGCGCGCGGGGTCCCGCTACGCGCCGTCGGGCAGCATCCCCGTGCGGTAGACGGTGCCCGCGCAGGCGTGGGGGACGGTCGCCTGGGCGCTCGGTCCCCCCGCCACGGGGACGTACGACACGGCGACGCTGCCGTCGGCCGGTCCGTCCTCGGTGACCAGCTGGGGCTGGACGCCCTCCGCCGACGTGCCGGCGCCCGTGTCCCCACCGGAGCCGGTACCGGTGCCCGCGGTACTGCCGCCCGCTGCCCCGCCGCTCTCGGAGGGCGACGGGTCCGGGGAGGGCTCGGTGGTGGGACAGGTGTCCGAGGGAACCCAGGCGAACTTCACCTCGTACGCGCCTGAGGGCTTCAGCACCAGCGTCTTCCGTCCGGCCGAGGGCGCGGGCAGGCCGCCCGCGGGGTCCCCGTCCGTGTGGCCGGTGACGCCCACCCGGGTCGGGTCGGCCGCGCCCAGGGCCTCGACGGCGAACTCCCCACTGCCTTCGACGGTGCAGGCGGCATCGGAGACGTTGGCGATGCGGAAGGTGCCGTAGACCTTGCCCTCGGCACCGGGGGCGTTGGTCTCCACCGAAGCCACGCCGAGCTGCCCGCCCTGGCACAGGGCCGGGGCACCGGTCTGGGCGCCGGGCGTCTCCGGTTCGCCCGAGGGGCCGTCCGCGGCGCTCTCGTCCGGTGCCTCGCCGGGGACGCTGGTCGCCGGACTCCGGTGGCCCGGGTTCTGGACGCCGCTGCCGGGCAGGGTCAGACGGTCCCGCTCGCCTCCGGTCGCGCCGGGGTCGTTGCCGGTGCCGCCCAGGGCCTGCTCCCCGTGGCCGGCGGTGACGGCCTTGGTGTCGGCTCCGGAGTCGGAGGTCGCCACGTGGACGAACGCGGGCACGGCGGTGCCGACCAGCAGCACGGCCGCCGCCGCACCCACCAGGGCCTGCCGCTTGCGGGCCCGCCGTGCGGGGACGGCCCGGCGGAGGTGGTCGAGGGCACCGTCCGAGGGCTGCAGGCCCTCCACGACGCCCTGCAGCAGCCTCCGGAGGGCCTCCTCGTCGCTGTCGAGCCGGTCCTCCCCGACGTCGTCCCCGGCCCCGGCGTCCGGCGAACCGGCTGCGGAGGCGCCCCCGTCCGCCCCGTGGACGCCGGTGTCCACGGGGGGCCGAGAGCCGGTGCGGTCCGTCCCGAAGACGGCGGAGAGCAGTCGGCCGGCGCCGTCGCCGGGCAGGTCCGGGGCGCCCTCGGCCACCGGGTCCCCGGCCGTCTCGCCCGCGGCCGCCGGGCTGCCGGGGGCCGGTTTCCCGGCCGCCGGGCTCTGGTGAGCGGGGCTCTCCGGGACGGGGCTCTCCGGGACGGGGCTCTCCGGGACGGTGGGGTGCGCCGCCGGGCCGGAGCCGGCGCCCGCCGCCGGAAGGACCGCCGTGGGCTCGCCCGCCGCCGGGCCGGAGTCCGCCTCCATCGCCGGGAGCGGGGGCGCGGCACCCGGCTGGGGGAGCGCCGCCGTGGGGGTCTCCTCGTCCCCGGAGGTCACGGACCCGCCGCCGGGGCCGGCCGTGCCCGCCGTGGGGGCGTCGTGGCCGTTCCGCTCCGGCGCGGGGCGGGCGCCGCCGGACACCTCTTCCGGGCCGTCGTTCACAGTCTCGTCCCCAGTCCGGTGGTCAACCGCCCCGTCCGTTCCGCTCGTCCGCCGTGCGTCGCCGCCTCCGCCCTTGCCTGCGCCCCCGCTCACGCCGAGGCCCCCATGGACACCCGCAGCGCGGCGATGCCGCGCGAGCCGTAGGCCTTCACGGACCCCAGGGATATCCCCAGGGTCTCGGCGACCTGCGCCTCGGTCATATCGGCGAAGTACCGCAGCACCAGGACCTCCCGCTGACGCCGCTGGAGCCCCTTCATGGCCTTGATCAGCGCGTCCCGCTCCAGCTGGTCGTACGCACCCTCCTCGGCACTGGCCATGTCCGGCATCGGCTTGGAGAGCAGCTTGAGCCCCAGGATGCGGCGGCGCAGCGCGGACCGGGAGAGGTTGACCACGGTCTGCCGGAGGTAGGCGAGCGTCTTCTCCGGGTCACGGACGCGGTTGCGCGCCGAGTGCACCCGGATGAACGCCTCCTGCACCACGTCCTCGCAGGAGGCGGTGTCGTCCAGGAGCAGGGCGGCGAGACCCAGCAGGGACCTGTAGTGGGCCCGGTAGGTCTCGGTCAGGTGGTCGACGGTGGTTCCGGCAGCCATGGCCTCGTCAGAACCCTGCCGCTGCACCGGCATGCGCGTTGCGCGCGGCACGGGCATGGGGGCGATCACCGGCATGCCGCCGGCGGGGCGTGCTCTGCGGGCGGGGCGCAGCGCCGCGCCGCGAGCCGGGAGCACTCCTGTGATGTCGAGAACCTCTGCCACGCCAGTTGGACACGCTTCCCCCCGCCAGGGTTGTACGCGCTCGCGCCCGCTTTCGGCGGTGCTCCCGACTCCCTGATCCGCACTCGTTCTTCCCCAATGCCCCGTTACTCCCCCGCACCCCGTCGAGGTGTCCGCGAAGACGCTCCGCTCTCCGCTGCCGGTTGCAGCACAGAGAAGCGCATGGTCGAACATGCGGACGCCCACGTTCAAGTGGTTCAGACCTCTACGTGGATCAGGGGCGCTCCGTAGATCCTACAAAGCGGCCGATCATCGCGCGGTGCCCGAGGTCACACCCGGCCTGCGGACGGCGCCTCCGGGACGCCCGGACGACGGCGGCACGGAGGGGCCGGGCAGCAGCGACGGCCACCGCGCCCTGGTTCCGTCCCTGGTTCCGTCCCTGGTTCCGTGCCCGGCTCCGGAGGGGCCGGGCACGGGGCGCCCGCCCGGTCGTCACCTACCCGCCGGAGGACGGCGCCGAGGACGGCTCGGCGGGGAGCGGGGACGGCCCCGCGGAGGCGGCGAGTTCGGCGGCCACCATCTCCGCGATCTGCGCCGAGTTCAGGGCGGCGCCCTTGCGGAGGTTGTCCCCGCAGACGAAGAGTTCCAGGGCCGTCGGGTCGTCGGGCGCCCGCCGCACCCGCCCCACCCAGACCGGGTCGGTGCCCGCCACGTCCGCGGGCGTGGGGAAGTCGCCCACCTCCGGCTGGTCGTAGAGGACCACGCCGGGCGAGGTGGCGAGGATCTCGTGCGCCCGGTCGACCGTCACCTCGCCCTCGAAGCGCGCGTGCACCGCGAGGGAGTGGGAGATCAGCACGGGGACGCGCACACAGGTGGCCGCCACCCGGAGCCCGGGCAGGCCGAGGACCTTGCGGGTCTCCTCGCGCAGCCCGAGTTCCTCGGAGGACCAGCCGTCGCCGAGGAGTTCTCCGGTCCAGGGGACGACGTTGAGCGCGAGGGGACCGGCGAAGGGCCCCAGGCCGTCCTCGCCCACGGCCCGGCGCACATCGCCCGGGCCGGTGCCCAGGTCGCTGTCCGCGACCAGGGAGATCTGCTCGCGCAGGGCCCGGGCGGCGTCCCGCCCGGCGCCGCTGGCGGCCTGGTAGGAGGCGACGACCAGTTCCCGCAGCCCGAACCCGGCATGCAGCGCCCCGATCACCGGGGCGAGGGTCAGGGTGGTGTCGTGGGGGCTCGCGACGATGCCCCGGGGCCGCAGCCGTACCGCATGGGGGTTGACCTCGGGCACCACCAGGGGCACCTCCGGGTCGGCCCGGAAGGCGGGGGAGCTGTCCACGACCACGGCGCCGCGGGCCGCCGCGACGGGTGCCCAGCGGGCGGACACCTCGCCGGGCACCAGGAAGAGCGCCACGTCGATGCCGTCGAAGGCCTCGTCCGCAAGCGCCACCACCTCGCACTCCTCCCCGCGCACGGCCAGCTTGCGGCCGGCCGAGCGCGGGGAGGCCACGAGCCGGATCTCGCCCCAGACGTCGGCGTGCTGCGACAGGATGCGGAGCATCACCTCGCCGACGGCCCCGGTCGCCCCGACGACCGCGAGCGCCGGGCCGCGGCTCATCGCCGTACGCCTCCGGGCCGGAGGTTCATCGCCCGGTGCCGCCGTAGACGACCGCCTCGTCCGAGTCGGAGTCGAGCCCGAAGGCGGTGTGCACGGCGCGCACGGCCTCGTTGACGTCGTCGGCGCGGGTGACCACCGAGATACGGATCTCCGAGGTGGAGATCAGCTCGATGTTGACGCCCGCGTCGGAGAGCGCCTCGAAGAAGGTGGCGGTCACCCCGGGGTTGGTCTTCATCCCCGCGCCGACCAGCGAGATCTTGCCGATCTGGTCGTCGTAGCGGAGCGAGTCGAAACCGATGGCGGACTTCTGCTTCTCCAGCGCGGCCATCGCCTTGGCGCCGTCCGTCTTGGGCAGCGTGAAGGAGATGTCGGTCAGGGCGGTGGTGGCCGCCGACACGTTCTGGACGACCATGTCGATGTTGAGCTCGGCGTCCGCGATCGCGCGGAAGATCGCCGCGGCCTCGCCCGGCTTGTCCGGCACGCCGACGACCGTGACCTTGGCCTCGGAGACGTCGTGGGCGACTCCGGAGATGATGGCGTGCTCCACCTTCTGATCCCCTCGCGGTTCGTTGCTGACCCAGGTGCCCCGCAGCCCCGAGAAGGAGGAGCGGACGTGGATCGGGATGTTGTAACGGCGTGCGTACTCGACGCAGCGGTGCAGCAGCACCTTGGAGCCGGAGGCGGCGAGCTCCAGCATGTCCTCGAAGGAGATCCAGTCGATCTTCTTCGCCTTCTTCACGACCCGCGGGTCGGCGGTGAAGACGCCGTCGACGTCGGTGTAGATCTCGCAGACCTCGGCGTCCAGGGCCGCGGCCAGTGCCACGGCGGTGGTGTCCGATCCGCCGCGGCCGAGGGTGGTGATGTCCTTCTTGTCCTGGGACACCCCCTGGAAGCCGGCGACGATGGCGATGTTGCCCTCGTCGAGCGCCGTACGGATCCGGCCCGGCGTCACATCGATGATGCGCGCCTTGTTGTGGACCGAGTCGGTGATGACGCCTGCCTGGCTGCCGGTGAACGACTGGGCCTCGTGGCCCAGGTTTTTGATCGCCATGGCCAGCAGGGCCATGGAGATCCGCTCTCCGGCGGTCAGCAGCATGTCGAACTCGCGCCCGGCAGGGATCGGGGATACCTGCCCGGCAAGATCGATCAGCTCGTCCGTCGTGTCACCCATCGCCGACACCACGACGACCACCTGGTGGCCGTTCTTCTTGGCATCGACGATCCGCTTGGCGACCCGCTTGATGCCTTCGGCATCGGCAACGGAGGAGCCTCCGTACTTCTGCACGACAAGGCCCACGTGCGCTCCTCGCTCGGTCTTCGGCAGTAATACTGCGGTAGTACTGCGGTCGGCTCAGTCTATCGAGCGACCGCGGAACACCCTGGTGGTGCCACATGCTGAGATGTCCCGCCCAGCCGCGCCGACCCGCAGGAATCCCGCGGCCGCTCGGATGGCTGCTGCCCATCGCCCCCCGGTGTAGGCCCCTGTGTGGGGCGGCTCACACCCGGCCGCGGCGGCGCGGGAGGGGCCTGCGGACCGGCCGCGCGGCTCAGGCGCGGCGGGCGGCGACCGCGAGGGAGGTGCGGGCGGGGACGCCCTGCTCGGCGGAGGCGGACGGCGGCGCGGTGGTGTCGACGACCCGGATCATCAGGGGCAGGGACCCGATGGGACCCTCCGCGCCCGCACGGATGCGGAAGCGCTCGGTCCGCATCGCCTCCCGGGCCAGCGGGGCGCCCCCGGAGAACAGGAAGTGCGGCTGGACGTCGTTGGCGACGCGCAGCTCGACGGGTCGCCAGACACCGCTGGACGGGTCGCGGCGCTCCAGGACGAACCCGTTGCCCGCCGGCAGGGGGCCCGGGTCCTCGCCGATCATCATCTCCATCTGGAAGACGACCTTGAGCGCCGTGTAGGCCCGGACGTTGCCGCCGGCGAGGGTGACGGCGAACTCACGGGCGGCGCCCCCGCGCACCAGGTCCAGCCCGCCGGGTGCGGCGGCAGAGACCGTGAGCCGGGTGGGCGCGGCCGGGCGCGGCGCGGGGCTCGCGGGCGGTGCCGACGGGGTCGCCGTCCTCGTGGGCGCGGCGCTCGGCGCCGAGGGGGCCGCGGACGCGGAAGGGGTGGCCGTCCCCGTGGGCGAGGGCGACGCGGAGGGTGCCGCGGAGACCGGGGCGGAGGCGGCGGAGGCGGGCGGCGGGGCGCTCGGCGCCTCCTGCACGACCGTGGGGCGCTGGTCCTCCTGGGTGGCGCACCCGACCGCCAGGAGCAGGACCGCTCCCGCGGCCGCACCGGCCCGCGCCGTCCGTCTGCGTACGGTGCTCCACCCCTGCGCCGCCACCCCTGTGCCCCCGCTTCCCGCTGCTCGTCCTCCGGTCGGTGGCCGACCGTAGCAAGCGGCCGGAGACGGTACGGCCTCGTCCGCATACCGGTTCCGTATACCGGTCCCACCTACCGGCTACCGGTCCCGTCCGGTTCCGCTGTGTCCGCCGCCCGGCCTGCACCGGGGGTGTCCGCTCAGCGCGCCCGGCGCAGCCCCAGGGGTGCGGCGATCTCCTCCGCCATGACCTTGCCGGCCTCCTCGGCCAGCACCTCCTCGGTGAGGTCCTCGTCCGTGTCCAGCCCGTCCAGCGCGGCCAGCGGCTGGTTCAGGCGGACGTGCGAGACGAGCGACTGGAGCGCCCTCAGCGTCGCGGAGGCGGTCGGCCCCCAGTTGGAGAAGTAGGAGAACTGCCACCACCACAGCGCCTCGGTGGTCCGCCCCGCCCGGTAGTGGGCCAGTCCGTGGCGCAGGTCGGTGACGATGTCGGCGAGGCTGTCCGAGATCCGCGAGGGCACCGGGGCCTTGCGCGGCTCGTAGGGGTCGAAGACCTCGGAGAAGACGTCGATCGGGTCCAGCAGCACGGCGAAGCGCTCGCGCAGCTCGTCGACGTCCATGTCGGGCCCGGTGTCCGTCTCGTAGCGCTCCTCGGGGACGATGTCCTCGTGCGCGCCGAGGCGCCCGCCGGTGAGCAGCAGCTGGGAGACCTCCAGCAGCAGGAAGGGCACCGCGCTGTCCGGCTCGTCCCCCTTGGCGACCTCGGTGGTCGCGACGATGAAGGACTCGATCGAGTCGGCTACCTGGACGGCGAAGTCGTCCGGGTTCTGGCCCACCGCGTGCAGCATGGCGTCAGACATCGAGCAGTCGTCTCCCCTCGAAGGCACGACCGAGCGTGACCTCGTCGGCGTATTCCAAGTCTCCCCCCACCGGGAGGCCGCTGGCCAGCCGCGTGACCTTGAGTCCCATCGGCTTCACCATGCGTGCGAGGTACGTGGCGGTCGCCTCGCCCTCAAGATTGGGGTCCGTGGCCAGGATGAGCTCGGTGACGGTGCCGTCGGCGAGCCGCGCGAGCAGTTCCCGGATGCGCAGGTCGTCGGGGCCGACGCCCTCGATGGGGCTGATGGCCCCGCCGAGGACGTGGTAGCGGCCGCGGAACTCGCGCGTCCGCTCGATCGCGACCACGTCCTTCGGTTCCTCCACGACGCAGATGACCGACGTGTCGCGCCGCGTGTCGCGGCAGACGGCGCACTGCTCCTGCTGGGCGACGTTGCCGCAGACGGTGCAGAACCGCACCTTGTCCTTGACCTCCAGCAGCGCCTGCGCCAGGCGGCGCACGTCCGCCGGTTCGGACTGGAGGATGTGGAAGGCGATCCGCTGCGCGCTCTTGGGACCGACGCCGGGCAGCCTGCCCAGTTCGTCGATGAGGTCCTGAACCACGCCTTCGTACAACGGGACGCCTTTCCTTGCGCTCTTTGCTGCTCACGGTAGTTGGTGACGGTGGCGCACAGAAGACGCCTGCCGGGACCGGAGGTGGACGCCACCGTACGCGCCCACCGCCCGCCTGCCTCCGGCCAACGCGCCGGGCCCCCTGCGGGCGCCCGGCGGCCCGGGGGGCGAGGCCCCCTCGGGCGGGCCCTCAGAAGGGGAGCCCCGGCATGCCGCCGAGCCCTTCGGCGAGCGGGCCCAGCTTCTCCTGCTGGAGCTTCTGGGCGTTGTCGTTGGCGGCCTTGACGGCGGCGACCACCAGGTCGGCGAGGGTCTCGGTGTCCTCCGGGTCGACGGCCTTCGGGTCGATCACCAGGCCGCGCAGCTCGCCGGAGCCGTTGACGGTCGCCGTGACGAGGCCGCCGCCCGCCTGGCCCTCGACCTCCGTCAGGGCCAGTTCCTCCTGGGCACGCGCCAGGTCCTGCTGCATCTTCTGCGCCTGCTGGAGCAACTGCTGCATGTTGGGCTGCCCACCACCGGGAATCACGGTCACTCCTGTCCGTACGGATGTCGCTTCGGTACGGCCGAGCCTACGTGGTACCCGCAGTCGGCGCCCCACCCGGCGGCGGCCAACTCTTTCGGGTGAGGGACACCGTCCTTGACCAGGCGCCTTTACCTGATCACACCGCCCGTGCGGACGGAAATACCGCGATCCACGGCCCAGGGACCTCCATTCGGCGGTATGAAAGGGGCCAGCACATCTACGGGGGCACCAGAACGCACGCGCGCACCGTACGTCGCACGGTGTAACGTCAGCACCTTTTGAGCACCTTTTCAGCGAAGCCGCAGAGGTAGAGGAGCGCACCGGTGAGCCAGCCGGAGATGCAACCCGGGAGGCCCGCCCGGGAGGAGGGCGGCAAGGAGCCGCTGGGTGACCTGACCGGGCGGGCGTTTCCCCAGGGGGACTGGGGCGAGCCCGCGGCCCGGCTCGACGAGCTCTACCGCTGGGTGGAGGCGGAGGCGCTGCGCACGGCCGACTGGTATCTGTCGGACCGCACCCGCAAGCGCCGCTGGGCCCGGCTGCTGCGCCTGGGCACCGCGCTGGGGGTGGCCGGTGGAGCGGCGCTGCCGCTGCTCGACCTCGCGGGCGCGGTCGCCTCGGGCGCGCCCTGGGGGTACCTGTCCCTGCTGGCGGCCGCCGCCTTCACCGGTGCCGACCGCTACTTCGGGCTGACCGCCGGCTGGATGCGCAGCGTGGCCACCGCGCAGGCGGTGCAGCGCCGTCTGCAGGTGCTCCAGTTCGACTGGGCCTCGGAGAGCGTGCGGGAGGTCCTGGGCCCGGCCGAGGGCACCGCGGGCGAGGCGGCCGAGCGCTGTCTGGGGGTGCTGCGGCGCTTCACGGAGGACGTGGCGGACCTGGTGCGCAACGAGACCTCCGACTGGATGACGAACTTCCGCGCGCCGGGCCCCTCGCCCCTGTCCCTCTCGCCGCTGCCGGGCCGCGGCACCGAGTCCGGGCAGTCCGGGCAGTCGGCGGGGGTCATCCAGGGCAGGTTCCCGCTGCCTCCCGGCACCCGCCCCAACATGCCCCGCCAGCGGCCGCCGGAGCCGCCCCGCTGACCGGCGGCCCCCACCCACCCGGCACCCGTGCGGCCCCGGCCCCGCGCGGGGCCGGGGCCGACGTCGCAGGACGCACGACGACGCACCACGGCAGGACGCACGACGGAGGCAGGACGACGACGGCAGGACGGCGGAGGCCGGCGCACCCGAGGGTGCACCGGCCTCCGTCGCGCGCGGTGCGGTCGCGGCCGGCGCCGGTCAGCCGACGCGCAGCGCCGCCGCCACCCGGTCCGCCATCGCGGCCTCGCCCGCGGCGTTGGGGTGCACCGGGACCACGTTGGTGCCGAAGAGCAGCGGCTCGATCCAGCGGGTGCCCGAGGACCGGCAGGCGTCGTGCCCGTCGGAGGCCGCGGCCATGTCGACGAAGGTCGCCCCGGCCTCGTCGGCCGCCCGCTCGACCGCCGCGTTCAGGTCCGCCTGCATGCCGCGCAGGTAGGGGATGTCGCCCTTGGCGATGGGCATCTTGAGGTAGCAGCCCCGGACGCTCTGCTGGGGCACGATCCAGGGGTAGCCGAGGATGGCGACCTCGGCCCGGGGGGAGCGTCTCTTGATCTCCTGGAGTGCCGCCTTCACCGCGGGGTACGTCTTGCCGGCGATGTCGTCGGAGAACTTGCTGCCGTAGGTGTCCTTGCAGGGGCTGCCGTATCCCAGGGTGAGGACGCCCAGGCCGCCGCAGGCGACGATGGCGGTGATGAAGGTGCCGTTGTCGTTGCCGCCGATGGTCAGCGTCACCAGGTCCGTGTCCGCGTCCAGGGCGTCGAACTGCGCGGGGACGCCCGGGTACTGGGCGGTGGCGAAGTCCTTGGTCTCGGCACCGCCGCAGGTGACGTCGGTCAGTTCGGCCCCGAGGCGGTCGGCGAGGAGGTTCGGGTAGTTCTTCGTCGTCCGGGCGCACAGCAGCGAGGCCGACGGGTCGAGCGGCAGGATGCCCGACCCCGCGCTGTAGCTGTCGCCGAGGGCGACGTAACGGAGGGGGTCCGCGGCGGCCTGGGCGGGCGCGGCGGTGCCGAGGCCGAGTGCGGCCGCCGCGGCGGCGGCGACGCACGCGGACAGGGCGCGGCTGGTGAAGCGGAAGGGCATGGGGGAGCTCCTTCGGGGATGGTCCCCGGCTCTGGGGATCGTCTGCGGCTCCGGGCATGGTCCGGCGCCCGGAGGGCAGGACCGCGGAGCCACGGCCCGTTCCCCGGGAGGCGTTCACCCGATCGGTGCCGGAAGACTAAGCGCCCGCTCGGCGCGTCGGGCCTGTGACGGAACCCCAACTCCCGGGCGGGATTTCGTGACGCGTCACCAAACCGGCCCGCCGAAGCTGTGCTTGCCGGGCAGCACGAAGGCCCCGGACACCGGTCCGGGGCCTTCGCCGTGGCGGCCTCGCGAGGGTTCGCCGTGCGGCGCCGTCAGCTGAAGATGATCATCGATCCCTGCCCGAGGCTGCGCGTCGCCGCGGCGTGCAGCCCCAGCCAGACGTGGCGCTCGCGCGCGAAGGGGCTCTCGTCGTAGGGGATGGGCCCGGCGGGCTCCTCCAGGGCCGTGGGGCGCTCGGGCGGGGCCGGGGCGGCGGGCGGGTTGGCCGGGTCGATGCCGATGGACGGTGCCACGTACTCCAGTTCGCGCAGCAGGCCCTGGGTGGAGCCCAGGGGGCCCCCGCCCTCCAGGAGTTCGTCGTTGAACAGGGGCGCGGTGAAGTCCACGGGCACGTAGGCGCCCGCGTGGTCGTAGTGCCACACCAGATGCGACTGCTGCGCCGTCGACTCGAACATCTCCAGCAACTGCTCGTAGTCGCCGCCCAGTTCGTCGACGGGCGTCACCGGGAGCCCGCAGAGCTGGAGCAGGTAGGCGCGGCGCAGGAAGTGCAGCGCGTCGTAGTCGAACCCGGCGACCGGTGCGACGTCGCCCGAGAGGCCCGGCATGTAGGCGAAGACGGGGACGGTCGGCAGTCCGGCTCCGGTCAGCGCCTTGTCGTAGGAGGCGATCTCTTCGGCGAAGGGGTTGTCGGGGCTGTGGCACAGCACGTCGACGAGGGGGACCAGCCACAGGTCACAGGCCAAGGGAAGGCTCGCTCTCAGCGGTTCGGGAACGGGGGTCGTTCGGTGCGTGCGGTGCGGTCCGGGCCGGGCCGTGCTGCCGCCGGCCGGGGCCGAACGCGGCCGTGCGGCGGGCGGCGGGCCGGGCCTTCCGGTCCGGGCCCGCGGATCCCGGGTCACGGTTCCCGGGTCACGGTCCTGGGGCGGGGTCCTGGCACGGGGTCCTGGGTCACGGTCCTGGCAAGGGGTCCTGGGATGGGTCCTCGGTTCGGGTCGGGTGGTCGGTCGGGGCGCCCGGCCGGACGGCTGGTCCGGCGTGGGCGGCGGTGGACGGAACAGCCTAGTACCGGGGGTGGGCGCGGCGTAGAGGGCGGTCACCGCGCCCCGTCGTCCTCTCCCACGTCCCATACCCACACACCGCCCACCCGCTCACCCTGCTTCCCGAGGAGCCGGTTGACCGTCTCGTAGAGCGCCTCGCCGTGGTGCTGGGGCGCCAGCACCACCACCCCGGCCCGCCAGGACTCCAGGTCGGCGCGGGCCTGCTCCTGCCACCCGGGGCCGAGTTCGGGCACCTGGCCGGTGGAGCGCACCTCGCCGAGCAGATGGGAGGTGTGGCGCGGCACGGCGCCGTAGATGCCGATGCGGTCGGGGCCCCAGGGCCCGTTGAAGTAGCCCCCCGCGAGCGGGAAGCCGAGGCCGGTGGCGGACTGCCAGTACAGGGCGTCCGCGCTGCCCGGGTCGGGGAGCGGAACGGTGACCAGCGACTCCCCTTCGGCCAGGTAGGAGCGGTAGGTGCCCTCGGTGACGAAGGCGGGGATCTCCGCCCGCTCCCTGACCGGGTACGGCGTGGGCACCACCGGGACCAGCGCCGCGGCCAGCACGGCGTACCCGGCGGCACGGTGGGCCCGCGGACGGGGCGCCGCGAGCCGGTCGGCCGCGAGGGCGATCAGCATGCCGAGGACCGGCGCGCAGATCATCGCGGTGCGCGACTCGATCACGGACTCGAACAGCGGCTGGTGGGCCAGCAGCCGCCAGGGGCCGGTGACCTCCAGGTCCGTGTACGGCAGGCGGATCTTCGAGCCCAGGGACAGCACCGCGGCGGCCACGGCCGTGAAGGCCAGCGCCTTGACCAGGGCGTGGCGCCACAGGCGGATCACCAGCGCCGTGGCGAGGGCGGCCAGGGGCCAGCCGTAGAAGGCGTTCTGCTCGGTGCGGTTCATCGCCAGCGGGTCCGCCCCCGCGTCCGTCCCGGCCAGCGAGCGGCCGGCGAAGCCGAGCAGGGCGAGCGGGCTGTTGGCGGTGTTGTCGCCGTGCATGACGCTGGTGTAGCTCTGCGGCCCGAAGAACTGCCAGCCCAGGGGGAAGGCGACCAGCGGCAGGCAGACCCCCAGGGCGATCCCGAGCCCGCGCAGCAGGGGCCGCCACGCCACCCGTGCGATGTCGGGACGGGCGACCGCGTAGGCGGCGGCGAAGAGCATCATGCCCATGGCGGCCAGCAGCAGCGGCTCCTCGCCCAGGAACACCTGGTACGCCGCGAAGAGCCCCAGCACCACGCCGTCGCGCACCACGGCTCGCCCCTCGCACAGCCGCAGGGCCCGCTCCACGATCAGCGGGATCATGAACAGCACGAGGAAGTTGGGGTGGGCGTTGCCGTGCGAGGCCATCGGCGGGGCGAACGCGGCGAAGGCGCCGCCCAGTGCGGCGGCCCAGCGGTGGCGGGCGATCCGGCGCGCCAGCAGCGCGTACCAGGCGGTGGCCGTCGCGGTGAGGCCGAGGGTGAGCACCAGGGCCCAGGTGACGGTGGGGCCGAGCAGCAGGGTGACGGGGGTGAGGGGGACCGACAGGCCGAGCATGGCCGTGTTGGCCATCAGGTTCACACCGTCGGGATGGTTCTGGAGGGTGGTGAACAGCGGATTGCGCAGGTGCGCGACATTGTCGGCGGTGACGGCGAAGAACCACTCCCACTGGTTCTGGTCCTGGCCCGCGTCCCTGAGGTAGCCGTGGTCGAGGTCGGCCCAGAGCCCCCGGTAGAGCAGCACGGAGGCCAGCAGGAACAGGCCCGCGACGGCCAGGTCGGTGCGGGTGACGGCCCTGAGGCGCAGGAGCAGCAGCTCCAGCAGCACCCGTCCGTAGTCCGCGGGCCGCACCTTGGACCCCTCGACGTGGGACCAGCGCACCGGGACCTCGGTGACCCGCCAGCCCCGCGTGTGGAAGAAGCGCAGGATCTCGACGTCGACGCCCCACCCGCGCAGGCGCGCCCCGGCGAAGGCGCCGCGGGCCTTGTCGCCGTCGAGGAGCTTGAAGCCGCACTGGGTGTCCCGGATGCCGGGCACGGCCAGCAGCCGTATGAGCAGGTTGCCCGCGCGGCCCAGCCACTGGCGCAGCCTCCGCTGGCGGACCTCGATGCGGGAGCCGGGGTGGGCGCGGGAGGCGATGGCGGCGTCCGCGCCGCCGTGCGCGAGCTCCCCGTCGAGGCGGTCCAGTTCCTCGACGGGGGTGGCCAGGTCCGCGTCGGTGATCAGCACGCGGCGGCCGCAGGAGGCCAGGACCCCGGCGCGCAGGGCGTGGCCCTTGCCGCGGTTGGCCCCCGAGGAGACGAGCCGGACGCGGGGGTCCTCGGCGGCCGCCTCCTCGGCGACCTTGGCCGTGGCGTCGGTGGAGCCGTCGTCGACGACGATCAGCTCCCACGCGCCCCAGCGCCCGGGGTCGGTGCGCAGGTGCGCCCGTATCGCGTCGAGGGTGGGACCGAGGCGGTCCTCCTCGTTGTAGGCGGGGACGACCACGCTCAGGTCGACCTCGCCGGAGGCGGGGACGAGCACACTCGGGTCGGCGCTCATGCCGCCCCCGGCCGGTCGCCCGGACCCGGTCCGGCGCGGTCGGGGGGCGCGGTGCCGGGGGTGGCGGAGGGGGCGCGGGAGCCGCCGTCCAGGTGGTCCGCCCAGGCCAGCGCCTGAGCGTCGCAGGAGCGGATCTCGGCGCGCACGGCCTCGGCGTCGCCCCGGGTGGCGGCGTCCACCAGGTGTTCGTGCCCGCCCCACAGCCACCGGGCCGCACGGGGGTCGGGACGCAGCCGGGGCACGGCGAAGACCCAGGCCTGGACCCGGAGCCGGTGGAGGAAGTCCGCGATGTAGGGGTTGCCGACGGCCTCCGCGAGTTCCCGCCAGAACCGCAGGTCGTAGCCGATGAGGACGTCCAGGTCACCGGCGCGGGCGGCGCGGGCGGCCTCCTCGGCCCGGCGGCGCACCGAGGTCAGGGCCCGCACGTCGAAGGAGCCGGCGGGGCGCCCGGAGCCGCCGCGGAAGATGCCGTCCACGACCAGGGCGCGGGCGCGGACCATGGTGCGGAAGTCGTCCACCGTGAAGCGGTGGACCCGGAAGCCCCGGTGCTGGTCGGATTCGAGCAGCCCCTGGGCGCTGAGGTCGACGAGTGCCTCGCGCACCGGGGTGGTGGAGACGCCGTACTGGTCGGCGATGTGCTTGACGGTGAACCCCTGCCCGGGGGCCAGGCGCCCGGCGAGCACCTCGTCCCGCAGCGCGTCCGCGATCTGCTGACGCAGGGTGCTGCGTGTGACGGCGCTGCCGCCGCTGCCGTAGCCGTTGCCGGGCATCGTGGGCTTCTCCTCTGCTTCGGTCCCGGACACGATAGGCCAGGGCCGGACGAGTGAGTTCTGGGACGTGTGGTCCGCAGGGGAAGGGAGAGGCACGCGTGACGGATGCTTTCGAGCCCGCGAGCGGTGACGGGGCGGGCCCGGGGGACGCCCCGGGCCGGGCGGCGGAGGTGCGGGCGGCGTTCGAGGCGCTGCTGGCGATCCGCCGGGTGACCTCGCCCGCCGCCGCCGACCCGGAGGCGGTGCCCGCGCCGTGGGAGGTGCACCGGACGGTCCGCGCCGTCTCCCTGGCGCTGGAGGCCTCCGGGCTGCCCCCCTCGGCCTCGGCCCCGGACGGGAGGCGCACCGCGACGGGCTACCGCGTCGCGGGGGGCGAGCGGCCGGGCACGGTGCGGGTGGAATGGCTCGGGCCGCCCGGCAGCGGGGCGGCCCACGAGGCGGAGGCCCGGCTCAAGGGCTGCGCGCGGGTGCTCCTCGGCCTCGGCTGGGAGGCGCTGCTCTACCGCGGCCCCCGGGGGAGCCGGTACCTGGAGGTGGAGCGCGGGGCGTGAGCACCCCGGGGGAGGGCTCCGCGCGGAGCCCTCCCCCGGGGGCGGACCGACGGGAGGTACCGGTCGTGGTCACGGGGCCCCGCGGCCGGGGCCCCGCGGCCGGGGGCCCGTGCCCGGAGCACCGGGCACGGGCCGCTGAGCTGCCGCCCGTCACACCGTGTGCTCGTCGGCGACCGAGAGCGCCGCGTCGAGGGCCGCGAAGCCCTCCTTGAGCTCGGCCTCGGTGATGTTGCAGGGCGGGACCACATGGGTGCGGTTCATGTTCACGAAGGGCCACAGGCCGCCGCGCTTGCAGGCCGCGGCGAACGCCGCCATCGGCGCGTTCGCCTCCCCCGAGGCGTTGTACGGCACCAGCGGCTCGCGGGTGGCGCGATCGCGCACCAGGTCGAGCGCCCAGAACATGCCGGTGCCGCGCACCTCCCCGACCGAGGGGTGGCGCTCGGCCAGGGCCCGCAGGGCGGGGCCGACGACGGTCTCGCCGAGGGCGGCCGCGTTCTCGACGACCTTCTCCTCCTCCATCGCCTCGATGGTGGCCACGGCGGCCGCGCAGGCCAGCGGGTGACCGGAGTAGGTGAGGCCGCCGGGGTAGGGCCGACGCTCGAAGGTGGCGGCGATCCGGTCGGAGACGGCCACTCCGCCGAGCGGGACGTAGCCGGAGTTGACGCCCTTGGCGAAGGTCATCAGGTCCGGCACGACGCCGAAGTGCTCGGCCGCGAACCACCGGCCGGTGCGCCCGAACCCGGCCATGACCTCGTCGAGGACGAGGACGATGCCGTGGCGGTCGCAGATCTCGCGTACGCCCGCGAGGTAGCCCGGCGGGGGGACCATGATGCCCGCGGTGCCGGGGATCGTCTCCAGGATGATCGCGGCGACGGTCCCCGGGCCCTCGAAGGCAATGGTCTCCTCCAGGTGGGCCAGGGCGCGGGCGCACTCCTGGTCCTCGTCCGCCGCGTAGAAGGCGGAGCGGTAGGGGAAGGGGCCCCAGAAGTGGACCACGCCCGCGGTGCCGCTGTCGCTGGCCCAGCGGCGCGGGTCACCGGTGATGTTGATCGCGGTGGCGGTACCGCCGTGGTAGGAGCGGTAGGCGGACATCACCTTCGGACGGCCGGTGTGCAGCCGGGCCATGCGGATGGCGTGCTCGACCGCCTCGGCACCGCCGTTGGTGAAGAAGATCCGGTCCAGGTCCCCGGGGGTGCGCTCGGCGATCAGCCGGGCGGCCTCGGAGCGCGCCTGGACGGCGAAGGCGGGGGCGAAGGTGGCGAGCCTGCCGGCCTGCTCCTGGATCGCGGCCACCACCTTGGGGTGCTGGTACCCGATGTTGGTGTAGACGAGACCGCTGGTGAAGTCGAGGTAGCGGTTCCCGTCGTAGTCCCAGAAGTACGCCCCCTCGGCGCCGGCGACGGCGAGCGGGTCGATCAGGCCCTGGGCTGACCAGGAGTGGAACACGTGCGCGCGGTCGGCCGCCTTGACGGCGGCGCCGGTCTGCGGATCGGCATGAGGGGTCATGCGGCCAGCGTAGGAAGGACCCGGGGGCGGCCGACATGGCCACCCTGTATGGACTCCGGGCCTGATCTCGGCAGGGTGTCGCGCCGGGGCACCGCCGGGGCACCGCGAGGGCCTGTCCGAGGCCCGGCGTCGTCCGTCCGGGGCCCGGACGGACGGGACTGACGGACGGGACGGACGGACGGGACGGACGGGACTGACGGGACGGATGGACGGGCCCCGGGGGGGTGCCCCTATCACTTTGGTCAAGGTGGATGGGTGCTGGTCCGGGCGTCTGGAACGATGTGCCCGTGCATGCTGATGATCAGGTTGGCGAGGGTGTCTCTGCGGAGCTCGCGGTGTTTCTCCGGAACGCCGCCGAGGGCCGTCCGGTGAAGATCGTTCCTTCCGTCTGCGGCGGGTGTGGCGGGCGCGTGTTCTTCGTGCTCGTTGACGATGTCGAGGGCGGAGCCGAGCGTGTGTGCGCTGGTTGCGGCGTCCGCGCGTTCATCGCGGATAGCGAGGAGTTCTGGGAGGACGCGGATCCGGGCGAGGCCTGCTGCCCGTGCGGGAGCGAGGAGTTCGAGACCGCGGCCGCGTTCTCCCTGGCCGACGACGGATCGGTCCGCTGGGTGACCGTTGGGCTGCGGTGCCAGAAGGACGGCGCCGCGGGGGTCTATGCCGACTGGAAGATCGATTACGGACCCACGGATCACCTCCTGACCATGGTCTAGGTCTGCGGAACGACGGCCCTAACGGGCTGCGGTTCGTAGAAGGTGCCGTCGCGGAGCATCGCGAAGAGGACGTCTGCCCGTCGTCGGGCGAGGCAGAGCAGGGCCTGAGTGTGGTGCTTCCCTTGGGCGATCTTCTTGTCGTAGTAGGCCCGCGATGCCGGGTCGCCCAGGGCCGCGAACGCGGAGAGGAAGAAGGCCCTCTTGAGCTGCTTGTTCCCTCTTCGGGAGGGCTGTTCGCCGCGGATCGAGGACCCGGAACTGCGGGTCGCGGGTGCGAGACCGGCGTAGGCGGCGAGGTGGCCGGCGGTCGGGAAGGTGCTGCCGTCGCCGACCTCGATCAGGATCCTGGCTCCGGTCCTGACGCCGATGCCAGGCATGGACGTCAGGACCTTCGAAAGAGGGTGGGCCTCCAGCAGTTCCTCGATCCGTGCGGCCAGCAGTTTCCGCTGGTCAAGGACGGCGGCCAGGGACCCGGCCAGGCTCGGGACGATCAGCGCTGCCGCCTCGGTCCCCGGAACGGTGACGGTCTGCTCGTCCAGAGCGGCGAAGATCTCCTCGACCAGCCGCTCGGCCATCCTCGGCGCCTTCGGCCGCAGCAGCGTCACCAGCCGTCGCCGGCCGGCCTTGCGGATCTGGTCCGGTGAGCCGAACCGCTCCAGCAACGTGAGGACAGCCGGGTGCTGCAATCGCGGTCCCAGGACCCGTTCCAGCGATGGATGGATCTGGGTCAGCAGGCCGTGGAGCCGGTTCGCGACCCTCGTGGCCTCGCCGGCCAGGTCGTCGTCGAACCCGACGATCATCTCCAGCTCGGCGATCGTCTCGTCCTCGCCGTCGATCGCCCGCAGCGTGTGCGGCATCGCGCGGGCCGCGTCCGCGATGATGAACGCGTCCTTCGCGTCCGTCTTCGCCTCGCCGGGGTAGAGGTCGGCGATCCGCCGCATCGTCAGGCCGGGCAGATAGGCGACCGGGCAGCCCATGTCCCTCGCGACCGCCAGCGGCAGGGCCCCGATTGAGGCGGGCTGGTCGACCACGACCAGCACGGTTCCGTGCTTGGCCTTCAGCTTGGCGAAGAGCTCGCGGAGTTTGGGTTCGGTGTTGGGTAACCGCTTGTCGAAGGCCTTCTTGCCGGCCGGGGTGACGGCTGTGGCGTGGTGTTCGCCCTTGCCGACGTCCAGGCCGAGGAAGACGTCGATGTTGCCGGTGTCGATCACGTGCAGGCCCCTCCATCACGCTTTCGTCCGGCCTTGCCTCGGCACCGAGCTGCCACATCCACGTTACGGAGAGCTCTTCCGGCTCGGGTGAAGCCGGTGCTCAAGCCCCTCATCAGCGGTCCGTCGATGCCTCCGGGCCCGGTGACACCACCCCCCGGATCATCACCAACAAGGGGGGGGAAGTCATGCCGGACCCGAAGGCCGGAGGCCCCATTGCGGAGCCACGAAAAAGGTAACGGGGGAAGCGCGCCCCCGCCCGGACCGGCGCCGGTCCGGAGGAGGGACCGGACCGGTCCGGCCCCTCCCGCGACGGCGGGAGGGGCGGCCGGGGCCCCTCCCCGTAGGACCCCGGCCTCCCCTCCTGCTGCCGTCCGTCCCGGCCGGGACGGACGGCAGGGGCCGCGCCCGTCCCGGCACGCCCCCCGCCCGTGTCCAGCCGGGGCTCACCCCCAGCTGGCCGACTGGAAGTTCCGGAAGTTCCTGCGGTCCTGCGCGGCACCGATCCAGCGGGCGCCCACCAGCAGGCCGAGGCTCGCGCCGATCACGCCGAGCCCGAGGCCCGGGTCGTCGAACTCCACGATGCTGGTCACCCGGCGGCCCTCGCCCGGCCCGGGCGGGATCTCGGCCCCGGGCAGGGACGCTCCCCCGGTGGCGCCCGCGGGCGGGGCGCCGGGTGCCGGGAGCGCTCCCGCCTCCGTACCGGGCTCGCCGCCGGGCGGCGCCGGGGCGGTGATTCCCGCCATCCGCATGCCCAGCGCCTGGAGCGCGTCCGTCACGGGCTGGAAGTAGGTCGTGCCGCCCGTGCTGCAGTCGCCGTCGCCGCCCGAGGTCACCCCGAGTGCCAGCCCCTCCGAGAACAGCGGCCCCCCGCTGTCGCCGGGCTCGGCGCAGACGGTGGTCTCGATCAGCCCGGAGACGGTGCCCTCCGGGTAGTTGACGGTCGCGTTCACGGCCGTCACCCGCCCCGTGCGGAATCCGGTGGTGCTGCCGCTGCGGAACACCTGGGCGCCGACGACGGGGTCGGCGATGCCGATGATGCGCACGCCCCGGCCGCCGCCGATCGCGACCGTGTTGGTCAGGCCGGCGGCGTCCTCGTCCTCGTAGCGGACCAGGGAGTAGTCGGAGCCGGGGAAGGCCGAGGCGGTCGTCGTCCCGAGCAGGCCGAGCCCCTGGCCCCCGCCGCGGAACCAGGCGGTGCCCTCCGGGCCGCAGTGCCCGGCCGTGAGGATGAAGGCCTCGCGGCCGTCGGTGACGTTGAACCCGGCGGAGCAGCGCCGCTGGTCGCCGATGATCGAGGAGGCCCCGTCCACCCGCGTGGTGAAGGCGCCCCGGGTCCGCTCCATCCGGACGAAGCCGCCGATCGACTCGGCGAGCTCCGTCATCCGGGACCAGTCGTCCGCGGAGACCGTGCTGTCCGCCCGGACCCGCACCTCGTTGGTCCGGTAGTCCACGGACCAGGCCGTCCCCGGCACCCGCGGCGCCTCCCGCAGGGACTCCGCGGCGGCCAGCAGCCGGTCGGTGCTGTGCCGCACCACCTTGGGGTCGGCCCCGGCCGCCCGCACCTCGGCGGCCGCGTCCCGGTCGGTGACCGCCACCACGGTGCGCCCGTCGGCCGTGGTCCAGCTCCCGGCGGTCCGGTCGGTGCCCAAGCGGGCGACCAGGTCCCCCGCGACGACCGCCGCCGTGCGGGGGCCGCCGGGGTCCTCCCCCGCGAACGCTCCGGAGGTCATCAGCCCGCCGCACACCAGCCCGCAGGCGGCGGCCAGCCGCACCAGCCGGCGCAGTTTCCGTCGTGCGTGCCTCATCCGCGGCCCCAGGTGGTCGTCCGTTACGGTCTCGGGTCTCGTCCCTTCCATACGCGGCGCGGGGCCGGGCCGTTCAGGCGGGGAGGGGGCGGGCGGCTACGGGAGCAACCCGCCCCCCACGCTGAACACGGGGCGAACTTCCTTTGACAACACGGCAGTTGGGTCTCCGTTCGGCCGTCGGGGCGCCCTACCGTGGCGGCGTGGAGTGGCTGAATCCCGAGAACGCCGTCGCCGTGGCCACGGCGCTGCTCGGTGTGCTCGTCTCCGTCGGGGTGCTCTGGTACGAGCGGCGGGTGCCGCGCCGCCGCCGCATCGGCTACCGGGTACAGATGGACACCCCGATCGGCAGCAGTGTGCGCTCCGGGCGGCCCAACTTCCGCCTGGGGCTGTTCAACGAGGCCCCGGAGATGTCGGACGCCACACTGGTGCTGCTGCGCATCGAGAACGACGGCTCCCAGTCGATCGCGGACGCCGACTACACGGGGCGCGAGGTCCACGGCCTGACGGCGGAGTTCTCCGGGCGGACGGTCCGCGCCATCGCGGTGACCCAGCCGCCGGGGGCGGACCACCTGATGGACCACTTCACGGCCGCCGCCGGGATGCGCCACAGCGAAGGAACGATTCATCTGCCCCGGGTGCCGCTGAACCAGGGGCAGCACTTCAAGCTGCTGGTGCTGCTCACCGGCGGACCGGTCGGCAGCCCGGTCACGGTGACCGGCGGCATCCGGGACGGCGACGTCACACCGAACCGGGCCGTCCCCACCGACGAGCGGCTGCCGCTGTTCAGCCGGGCGGCGCGCCTGGTGACCGTGCTGCTGACGGTCTGCGTGGTGGCCCTGGCCGCGATCATCGTCACCCGCGGCGACCACCGTCCGCCCATGGGCTGCGCGCGGGGCGCCCTCACCCTCACCGGCTCCACGGCCTTCGAGCCGGTGCTCAGCGAACTCGCGAAGCGCTACGAGCAGGACTGCGCGGGCGCGGAGGTCACCGTCGACGCCCACGGCACCAACGCCGGCATCCGGAGCCTGGCCGAGGCCGGCGCCCGCAGCCGCGGCGGCTCCCCCTCGGTGATCGCCCTCGCCGACGGGCCCAAGCCTCCCGGGCGCCCCCGGCTGCGCGAACACCGCATCGCCGTCTCGGTGTTCACCCTCGTGGTCAACGACGCGGTGCCGCTGGAGGACCTCGCGCTGGCGGACGTGCGTCGGCTGTACCGCGGCGAGATCGACAACTGGAGCCGCCTCGGCGGCCCCGACCTGCCCGTCCGGCTGGTCAGCCGGGACGCCAACTCGGGCACCCGCGAGGTCTTCCAGCGCCGCGTCCTCGGGCGCAACGAGCTCGCCAACTCCTCACGCGACTGCACCACCCGCGACGACCGGGACGCCCCCGTGGTGCGCTGCGAGCTGGACAGCACCCGGCAGGTCCTCCAGACCGTCGCCCGCCTCGACGGCGCCATCGGCTACAGCGAACTGCGCGCGGGCACCACGCTCAAGGGCCTCCACCGCCTGACGATCGACGGGGCGGCGCCCTCGGTCGACGACATCGACCTCAGCGACTACCCGTACCGCGAGATCGAGTACGCCTACACCTACGGCCGCCCGCCCGCGGACTCCCTGGCCTCCAGCTTCCTCGCCTACATGAGCCGCGGCCCGGGCCAGGACGTGATCACCACCCACGGCCATCTGCCCTGCGCCTCCCCCAGGGGCCTGCGGGTCTGCGGCGAGGACGCACCCTGAGCAGCCCGCCCCTCCCCGGCCGGTCGCGTCGCTTCACCGCACCTCGGCGGCGGCTCACTACGCTGGCGCCCGTGCACCGCGACCGGGAACCCCGCGAGGAGCTGACCGAGGGCGCCGGGCCGTTCGTCACCCGCAGGACCTGGCACAGCCCGGAGGGCGGGACGGCGGTCTGGGAGTCGCGCCGGGTCCGCAAGCGGGGTGAGCTGACCGTCCGCCCGGCGGGCGGTGCGCTCGCCACCCCCCGGCGGGCGGACGCCCGCACCCTCGCCCGGCTGGGCCGGCTCAACGCCCTCGCCGCCGTCTCCTTCGCCCTCGGCGGCGGGCTCTTCGCCGCCGGGGCGGCGGCCGCGCTGGCGGGCGCGGACGCCACCACGAGCACGGTCGCCTACTTCACCGGCGGCCTCTTCTTCACCTCCGGCGGCTACGTCTCCCTGCTCCAGACGATCAACGCTCCCGAGCGGCGGCCCGGAGCCGACCGCCTGGCGCCCGTGGCCTGGCGGTGGTGGAGCTACGAGCCGCTGCGCATCGACTGGCTCGGCACCTTCCTGCTCTTCGCCGGAACCCTGGTCTTCGGCGTCAACCTGCTCGACTCCTTCCTCCAGGGGCTGACGGTCCAGCAGGCCGCGCGGCTGGTGTGGGCGCCGGACGTGATCGGGTGCGTGCTCTTCCTCGTCTCCGGGCAGCTGGCCCTCGCGGAGGTCTGCCACGGACCGTCCGGCATCCGGACCCGCGACCTCGGCTGGTGGGTGGTGGCCGTGAACCTGCTGGGCTCCGGGCTGTTCATGCTCGCGGCACTGACCGCCCTGGTCACCCCCGAACTCGACGCGCCCGTGAGCCTGGCGGTGTCGAACTGGGGCACCCTCACCGGGGCGCTGTGCTTCACCGCGGCCGGGGTGCTCCAGGGCTTCGAGCACCCCTGACCCCAGTGCGGCGGATGAGTAGCGGTACTCAGGCGCCCGGCGCCGCCGGTCGGCGACAGTGGTCGGGACCAAGACCGGAACAGGGGAGACCACCGTGCCCGAGCCCGTCCCGCAGCCCGTCCGCCCGACCGCCGCCGCATCCGCCCGCCGCCGGGTCCGCACGGCGGCCGCCTGCGCGCTCGCGGGCGCGGCGGCCGCGCTGACGCTCACCGGCTGCTCCGTGACCTTCCGGGACGCCATCTGCGCGGGCGGCGAGTACCCGGTCATGACCGTGGGCGCCACCGGCTCCGCCTGCGTCGCGGACGGCGACCCGGTGCCCGAGGGGTACACCCGCTACCCGGAGGGCAAGGTGCCCCAGCACGTGGACGACGAGTGGGACCTCTACTGGCGCACCCACACCGTCGACGAGCAGGGGGAGATCGTCGACGCGCCCGAGGCGGGCTGACCGCCGGACCCGAGCGGGGGCCGGGCCGTCAGTCCCGGTCCTCGTGGGGCATCACCAGGGTCACCTTGCCCTTGGGGTCCGCCGTCAGATAGCCGACCTCGCTGTAGTCGTTGGAGAGGTAGGCGGACATGTGCTGCGGGTCCCCGAAGGTCGGGTCGTCGCCCTCGACCAGCAGATAGCGGGAGGTGGCGTCCGTGACGTTCAGCTCCTTCTCGGCCCGCGTGAACAGGGCCGGGACGACGTCCCAGTCGAAGTCGTCCACGTCGAAGGCGCTCTCCATCGAGGTGACCGACCCGCTGATGATGCCCTTCTCCGCGCCCTGGCCGGGGCGGTAGCTCCAGCTGTCGTAGCGGGTCTTGCTGTCGCCGACCATGACGTTGGCGGAGACGTGCTCCGGATAGACGGACAGCCGGCTCATCCGGTCCGTGCCGGCGGCCTCCTTCAGCGCGGCCACGGCGGTGCGGATGCCGTCCGGGGTGAGCAGGTCGGTCGTCTCCTCGGGCTGCTCCTCCGCGTCGACCGGGTCGGCGCCGGGGGTCGCGGAGGTGCCGGGGGAGCCCGTGGCCACGGTGCCCCGGCCCTTGGCGCCGCCGGGGTCCTCGTCACCGCCGTCCGGGAGGAACGCCCAGACCAGGGTGCCGGTCAGGGCGACGGAGGCGGCCGCGGCGCCGACCGCGACACCCCGCCCGCGCCGGACGCCGCGGCGCGCGCCGTCCGCCCCGGCCGGGAGGACGGGCGCCGTGGCGGGCGGCCCGTACCCGCCCGCCGGGGCTCCGTAGCCGCCCCCCGTGGGCGGGGTCGGGGCACCGAACACACCGCCGGGGGGCGGGGTGGGGGTGCCGTACCCGCCCCCGGCGGGCGGGGTGGGCGGGGTCAGGTGGTAGGAGGTGGCGGGTCCCCCGGCGGGCGCCGCGGGGCCCTGGCCGCCCTCCTCCGCCCGGCGCAGGAGTTCGTCCACGGCGGCGGCGTCGGGCCGCACGGAGGCGTCCTTGACCAGGATCGCGCGGAGCGCCGGAGCCAGCGGGCCCGCCTGGCGCGGCGGCGGCAGCTCCTCGCTGAGCACGGCGGCCAGCGTGGCCAGGGTGGTGCCCTTGCGCAGCGGGTGGTGCCCCTCCACCGCGACGTAGAGCATCATCGCGAGCGACCAGATGTCGGACTCGGGCCCGCCGTCGCCCCCGGAGATGCGCTCGGGCGCCATGAAGTCGGGCGTGCCGATGACGGAGCCGGTGGCGGTCAGGGCCGTGGACTCGCGGATGGCGGCGATGCCGAAGTCGGTGAGCACGGGCCGTCCGTCGGGCCGCAGCAGCACGTTGGCGGGCTTGACGTCCCGGTGCTGGATCCCCGCGGCGTGCGCGGCGCGCAGCGCGGAGAGCACCTCCCGGCCCAGCCGGGCGGCCTCCCTGGGCTCCATCGGCCCGCGGGCGAGGAGGTCGGCCAGCGAGCCTCCCGTCACCAGCTCCATGACGATCCAGGGGTAGGCGTGCTCGTCGCCGTCGACCACGTGGTGGATGGTCACCACGTTGGGGTGATCGACGCGCGCGAGCGCCCGCGCCTCGCGCAGCACACGGGCGCGGAGCATGGCCGCGGCCTCGGGGTCGTACTCGGCCAGCCCCGGATCGGGCGGCCGCACCTCCTTGAGGGCGACGGCCCGGTCCAGCACCAGATCGCGCGCGCGCCACACCATGCCCATGCCGCCGCCCCCGAGCCGTGCCTGAAGCTCGAAGCGGCCGTCGATCACCCGTCTGCCGGGCTCCCCGTCGTTCATGCCCGGGATGCTACGAGACCGGGACGACAGCCGGAACACGCCCCCGGTTACCCGCCGGTCGGGAGGCGGGGGCGCGCGCCCGTGTCCGGGCGGCCGCCGTCCGGCCGCCCGGCACTCGGCACTCGGGGATCGGGGCTCAGGGCTCAGGGCTCAGGGCCACCGCAGGGTGGGGGCGCGGGCGGGTCCCCGGCAGTCCGGCACCCGCTGCCCCGCCCCGGGGAGCGGCACGTCGTCCAGCGCGAAGCACAACTGCGCGTGCAGCACCTCCGCTTCGGCGGGGGTGAGCCGCAGCGGAAGATCCGTGGCGAAGGCCCCGGCCCGGGTGAGCCAGAGGTCGACCACCAGCCCTCCGTCCCTGTCCCGCCGCACGGGCTTGCCGGGCACCCGGCTGATCCGCATCCTGTCGGCGTCGCTCATGCCGCCGCTCCCCTCACGGGCAGGCCGGCCTCGTACCCGTGGAGGAACCACGGCCCCAGGTGGTTCCCGGCCGCCGCCACCTCCGTCTCCGCCCGCCGCTCCTGCTGCTCGTGGGCGAGGAGGTAGGGGCGCACCAGGCGGCCGGGGTGGTCGAGCGGAACCGCGTCACGAAGGGCCCGGAGGGACCGGGGGCGGTGCGGGGAGGTCACACGGGGGGCGGGGGCGGGGGCGGGCGTCGGCTCTTGGCGCCGGGGCGGGAGAAGACACCATGCTGCGTACCGGATGGCGCGCCGGATAGTCTGGGACATGCTGACGTGTTCCTTTGTATGGAGGGGACGTTGGCCGTGCCCCGGGGTGCCGCTAACACCGCCGGGGCGCATTCGTGCTCACGGCAACAGAGCTGTCACCGCGAGTAGTTGAACGGTAGCGCGCGAAGCCAACACACATCAACATTTAGGCGTCACGAACACAGGAACGGCATATGCCGGTCCTCTCACACCAGGTCGTCGAACTCCCCTGCCTTGGCGCCGTCCAGGAACGCCTGGAGCTTGCGCCTGCTCGTGCGGACGACGACCGAGGGGTCGTCGCTCTCCCTCACGAGGATGTCCCCCTCGAACTCAGCCAGTTCGACGCAGTTGCCCTCCTGGTCCGAGAAGGACGACTTGCGCCAGTTCACTCCGGAGAAGTTCACCCGAATCAACCCTCACATCTCTCGCAGCACCGCCCGGATGAAGTCCTGCGACGCACCCGGGTCCAGCGAACGCTGCTCCACTCGGCCCAGCACGTGACGGTACCTGACGAGGTCTGCCTCCGCGTGGCAGAAGATCGTCCCGTGAGGCACATCGATCTGCACCGTGTCCAGGGCGGGAACCGGGCCTTCGGCGTAGACAGCCGAGGACCCGGCGTTCGGAATGCCACCCGCCGCGAAGGGGATGACCCGCACGCGGACGTTCTCGCGCTCCGACCCTTTCAGCAGGTACGCCAGTTGGCGCGCCATCACCTGACGGCCACCGAAAGCCACACGCAACGCTGATTCGTGGACGAGGAAATCGCAGGGAGGCCCGGCCGGCGCGTCGAGAATGCGCTGCCGCGCCCTGCGGAACTCGATGTTCCTGTCGAGGAGTTCTGGTGACAGGGCGGGGACGGCCTCCTCGAAGACCGCCCGCATGTAGTCGGGTTCCTGGAGCAGTCCGGGCAGGTGCAGGATCAGCGACGAGCGCAGCGCGACCGCATGGTGCTCCAGTTCCGCAATGTCGATCACGGGCGCGGAGAGCGCGCCCCGGTACTCGTCCCACCAGTGCGAGCCGCGCTCACCTGCCATCGCGGCCAGGGCATCGACATACGCCGGGTCCGGACAGGCGAAGTTGGCGGCCCAGACGCGCACCCGGTCGGGGCTGACGCCGAACCGCGCGGACTCGCTGTTGCTGATCGTGGTCTTGTCCACACCGTGGAGGGTGGCCGCCGCGGTCAGCGACAACCCCGCCCGCTCCCGCATCCGCCGCAGCTCCGTGCCCAGCCGCCGCCTGCGCTCCGTCGGCGGCTTCCTCGCGCTCACTCCCGACCGCCCCCTTCCCGCCGGGACAGCCTAGCCGCGCATGCGCACGCACCCACGGCGAAGGCCCGCTCCGGGGACTGGCGTCCCCGGAGCGGGCCTTCGCACCGGTCGCCCGGTGGGCTCCCTACAGGAAGGAGTTGATCTCGATCGTCTCGGTGCGGCCGGGGCCCACACCGATCGCGGAGATCGGGGCTCCCGACATCTCCTCCAGCGCCTTCACGTACGCCTGCGCGTTCTTCGGCAGGTCGGAGAAGGTCTTGGCCTTGGTGATGTCCTCGGACCAGCCCGGCAGGGTCTCGTAGATCGGCTTCGCGTGGTGGAAGTCGGTCTGCGAGTAGGGCAGCTCCTCGACGCGCTTGCCGTCGATCTCGTAGGCGACGCAGACCGGGATCTGCTCCCAGCCGGTGAGCACGTCCAGCTTGGTGAGGAAGAAGTCCGTCAGACCGTTGACCCGGGTCGCGTAGCGGGCGATGACCGCGTCGAACCAGCCGCAGCGGCGGTCGCGGCCGGTGGTCACACCGCGCTCGCCGCCGATGCGGCGCAGCGCCTCGCCGTCCTCGTCGAAGAGCTCGGTCGGGAAGGGACCGGCGCCGACGCGGGTGGTGTACGCCTTGAGGATGCCGATGACCCGGCTGATCTTCGTCGGGCCGACGCCCGCACCGGTGCAGGCGCCGCCCGCGGTCGGGTTGGAGGAGGTGACGAAGGGGTACGTGCCGTGGTCGACGTCGAGCAGCGTGCCCTGGCCGCCCTCGAAGAGGACGACCTTGCCCTCGTCCACGGCGTTGTTCAGGATCAGCGTGGTGTCGGCGACGTAGGGCCTGATCTGCTCCGCGTACTGGAGCATCTCCTCCACGATCCGGTCGGCCTCGATGGCGCGCCGGTTGAAGACCTTGGTCAGCAGCTGGTTCTTGGTGTCGAGGGCCGCCTCGACCTTCTGCTGGAGGATCGACTCGTCGTAGAGGTCCTGGACGCGGATGCCGGTGCGGTTGATCTTGTCCGCGTACGTCGGGCCGATGCCGCGTCCGGTGGTGCCGATCTTGCGCTTCCCAAGGAACCGTTCCGTCACCTTGTCCACGGTGACGTTGTACGGCGTGATCAGGTGAGCGTTGCCGCTGACCAGCAGCTTGGACGTGTCGACACCGCGGTCGTTCAGCCCGCTCAGCTCGGAGAGCAGGACGGCCGGGTCCACCACGACACCGTTGCCGATGACCGGCGTGCAACCGGGCGAGAGGATTCCGGAAGGGAGGAGGTGCAGCGCATACTTCTGATCACCGACGACGACCGTGTGGCCTGCGTTGTTACCACCCTGGTAGCGCACCACATAGTCGACGGATCCACCGAGCAGGTCGGTGGCCTTTCCCTTGCCCTCGTCACCCCACTGAGCACCGAGCAGCACAAGTGCGGGCACAGGCGTACACCCCTTCCGGGCGGGGCAAGACCAAGGTCAGGGGGCCTGAGCCGTGCCTGAGTCTTCGGACCGGTTGCCCCGGAATAGACGAAGCCCCTGGCGCAATAGCGCAAGGGGCTCTTGCACAAAGATGCTACCCGAGGAAGGACCGAGGTGTCGGCTCACGACCAGCTGCTGGTGGTCATCGACCCGGTCGCCCGCCGAATCGACGGCGAGTCCGTGCGGATCGCGAAGGATGTCCTGTGCGGTGGCTCCGAGGCGAAGATCTGCCTTCCGGAGAGCCCGGAGGAGTTCGCCCGCGCCCTCGCCCGGCGGGGCTCCCGGCGGCCGGTGGTGGTCGGCGACGACCGGGCGCTGCTGCGCGCCGTCTCTCTCCTCCACCGCGACCGCTGGCTGGGCGACGGGGCGCTGGCCGTCGTCCCCGTCGGCCCCTCGGTGCACCTGGCGCACTCCCTGGGCGTGCCCACCGGGGCGGTGGGTGCGGCGCGCACGGTCCTGGACGGCGCGGTGCGGCGGCTGGACCTGCTGGTGGACGAGTCGGACGGCGTGGTCCTCGGCGGGCTGACGATCCCCGCCCTCGGCCCGGCGCCGCGGCCCGGGAGCCCGGTGCTGCGGGCGGCCCGCTCCCTGGTGCGCACGCTCACCCGCCCGGCACCGCCCCCGGCGGCGCCCCGCCCCCAGCGGCTGCGTGTGGAGGCCGACGGGGTGCTCCTCGCCGATCTGGACCAGCCGGTGGAGGCCGTGAGCGTCCAGGCGGGCGCCGCGGGCCGGGCGCGGGTGGTGGTGCGGCGCCCCGCGGTGTCCGAGCCCGTCCGCGCCGAGGCCCTCACCGTCACCGTCTCGGGTCCGGACTTCCGCTACCGGGCCGACGCCCATGTCACCGGCCCCGTCCGCACCCGCACCTGGACGCTCCGGCCGGGCGCCTGGGGGCTGACTCTGCCGCCGGTCTGACCTGCACCGGGGCTGCCCGGAGGGGGCGCGGGGCCGTGTCCTAGGGTTCCGCGGTGAGAGCACAGGGACAGGGGTGGGGCATGGGCGAGCGCGAGCCGTTCGACACGGGCGAGGGCGGGACACCGGCGGACCACACCGCGGCGGAACCGCCCGCACCCGCCCCGGACACCCCGCCACCGTCCGCCGACCGTGGTGCGGCGCTCTCCCCGGGGGCCGCGTCCCCGCCGGGCTCCCCGTCCCTCCCCCGGGCCGCCGACGATCGGCGCACCGCCGCGGCGCTGCACGCCTACCGCCGACGGGCCCGGCACCTGCTGCTCGCCGGGCCGGGCCTGGGGGCGCTCGGGGTGGCCCTGGCCATGGCGGGCGGTATCGCGGAGCGGGTGGTCTTCCTCGCCTTCGTCCTGTGCGTGACAGCGACCGGCATCGGGATCGGCTCCCTCCTGGTGGGGCGCCGTATGGCCGCCGCCCTCGCCGCCGGCCCGTGGCAGGTCTGCGAAGCGCGTTCGGCGCCCAGCGGACTGCACGCGGCCGCGGCGATCCTGCGCGACCCCGCGACCGGGGGGCTGCTGCCGCTGCGGGTGGTCGCCATCCGGCAGCGCTACCACCTGGCCGACCCCGGCCCCGCCGGCGTCCTGCGGTGGTGCGGCGACCCGCTGCGCGGTGGGGTGCTCGCGCCGCCCGACCATGACGCGCTGATCTGGGCGAAGCCCGTGCGCGGGGAGCGGCAGCGGCGCAGCCTCGTACGCATGGCGGAGAGCCAGGGGCTGTCCTCCGGGCCTGCCTCCGCGTCTGCCTCCGGGCCTGCCTCCGTTCCTGCTTCCGCGCCTGCCTCCGGTGTGCCCGGGGGACACGGCTCCCGGGACGGCGCCCCCGAGTCCGGCGGGGACCTGCCGGGGCGCCCGGGGAGGGCCCGGCGCCGGGGGCTGTTCCGCTGGGTCCTGCTGGTCGGCGCCGTGTGCACGAGTCTCGCCCTCGCCTGGTCGGGGACTCCGGACGACCCGCAGGTCGAGCTGACCGTGGTGCAGGAGCAGCCGGACGGCCGCTGCCGGGTGGCCTGGACGGACCCCTTCGACGGCACGGCCCGTACCGGGGACTTCTCCTGCGACGCCGACCGCGATCCGCTGCTCGCGGACTGGGACGTCGGCTACGCCGTGTCGAGCGGCCCCTGGAAGGGCGAGCTGTACGCGCCGGGGGCCGACCGGCCCGGCGCCGCCGCCACCGACGCGACGGGGATGACCGGGCTCGCCCTGCTGCTGCTGGGCGTGGCCGGGGGCGTGGCGCGCCGCGTCGTCGCCCGCGTGCGGGCGCCGCGCCCCGGCGCGGACCGGGACGCGGGCGGGACCGGGCCGACCCCGGTCGGGCGCGCGGAGCCCTCGGAGGGCCCGGCGCCGGGCACCGGGTACGCGGCGTTCGCGGCCGAGGCCCGGCGCCAGGCCCCGAGCCCGCCGGCGGAGGGCCGGGGCCGGGCGGAGGCCGACGTGCGCCGGGTGGCCTGGTGGCGGGTGCGGACGCTGCGGAGCCTGTCGCAGCTGCCCCAGGTGCTCCTGGGTGCGGGGCTCGCCTGCGGGGCCGCGGTGGTGCTGGGCACCTCCGCCGAGGTCTCGCCGATGGCCGTCCTGGTGGCCGCCTCCGGGGCGCTCTACGCGCTGTACTCGGCGTACCGGGCCCTCACCTGGGGCGTGCCCGCCGCCCGGAGGCTCGCGCTCACGGCACGTTCCGGCGTCCCCGGGGAGCGGCGGTACGCGCTGGTGCACTCCCCCGGCCAGGGCGCACCGGTACTGGTCCTCTTCCCCGCCCGGCCGCCCGCCGGGACCGGCGACCCGGCGGACGGCGCGGGCGACCCGCCCGAGGCCGTGCTCGCCCTGCTCTTCCCCGTCTCCGGCACGCCCGCGCAGGGGGGACCGCCGGTGGAGCCGGTCGGGACGCTGGAGCTGAGGCTCCGCCAGGACGGCGGCGTGCGGACGGCCGCGGTGTGGATCGAGGGCCGCGCCTACTGGCCCGCGCACCCCTACGAGGAGCTGCGCCACGGGGACCCGGAGGACCGGGACCTGCTGACCGGACTGCTCGCGGGGGCGCGGGTCAGCGCGGGGCCGCGCTAACGGCGGAGTCCGCCCCGGATTCCGGAGCGGGGTCCGCGCCGGAGTCCGCGCCGTCCCCGGACCCGTCGGCGCCCCGGGCCTTGTGCTCGCGCCAGCGCACCAGCATGGCGCGCAGTTCGTGGCGGATGAACTCGAAGAACTCGGCGGTCTCGGCCGCGCGGGCCCCCGCGGCGGAGTCCGGCCCCAGGGTCTCGGCGCCGTCGCTCAGGATCTTCCTCCAGCGGACGAGCACCTCGTCGCGGTGGGCGATCGCCTCGTACCAGAGCTCGTTGTGGAGGACGTAGCGGTCGCGGCGGGAGCCGGGCTCGCGCTCGCGTCCGACCATGTTGACCTGGGACAGGTAGCGGACGGCTCCGGACACGGCGGCGGGGCTGATCCTCAGCTGCCCGGCGAGTTCCGCGGAGGTCATCGAGGCCGTCTCCGAGGCGAACAGGGCGGCGAACACCCGCGCGGCCATGCGCTGCATCCCGGCCTCGGTCAGCTCCGAGGCGAAGCGCTCCACGAAGCGCGACAGGGCCTCGTCGGCTGCCGCGTCCCCGTTGCCGTCCATCGGCTCATCGTCTCCTTCGTCCGGCCGTTCGGGCCCGAGTCTATACGCGTTTCATACGTTTCCTTAACTTCACAAAGTTGTGAAGCGAGCGTACGTTCAGAGCCATGACGAAGGCAATCACGGTCTCCGGGCTGCACAAGTCGTTCGGGCGGACCCACGCCCTGGACGGCCTGGACCTCGATGTCGCACCCGGCGAGGTCCACGGGTTCCTCGGCCCCAACGGGTCGGGCAAATCGACCACCATCCGGGTCCTTCTGGGCCTGCTGCGCGCCGACGCGGGCAGCGTCCGGGTCCTCGGCGGCGACCCCTGGCACGACGCGGTGGAGCTGCACCGCCGGATCGCCTACGTCCCCGGCGACGTCACGCTGTGGCGCAACCTGTCCGGCGGGGAGGTCATCGACCTCTTCGGGCGGCTGCGGGGCGGACTCGACCCGGCCCACCGGGCCGAGCTGGTCGAGCGCTTCGAACTCGACCCCACCAAGAAGGGCCGCAGCTACTCCAAGGGCAACCGCCAGAAGGTCGCCCTGGTGGCCGCCTTCGCCTCGGACGCCGACCTGCTGATCCTCGACGAGCCCACCTCCGGCCTGGACCCGCTGATGGAGGGCGTCTTCCGCAGCTGCGTGGCCAGGGAGCGCGAACGGGGCCGGACCGTGCTGCTCTCCTCGCACATCCTCAGCGAGGTGGAGAGCCTCTGCGACCGCGTCAGCATCATCCGCCAGGGCCGGACGGTGGAGACGGGGACCCTCGCGGAGCTGCGCCACCTCACCCGCACCAGCGTCACCGCCGAACTCGCCGCCCCGCCGGACGGGCTGGCGCAGCTCCCCGGAGTGCACGACCTCCGGGTGCAGGGCCACCGGGTGAGCCTCCAGGTCGACACCGACAAGATCGACGCCGTCCTGCGCTCCCTCACCGGCTCCGGCGTCCGCTCCCTGACCAGCACCCCGCCCACCCTGGAAGAGCTGTTCCTGCGCCACTACGCCCCGGCCGGCGCGGACGAGGAGGCGTCCCGATGACCCCCGTCGCCTCCGCGACCGCGGCCCCCTCCGCCGCGCCCCCGCGGGGCCACCGCCCGTACGCCGGGACCGGCGCACTGGTCCGGCTCGCACTGCGGCGCGACCGGGTGATGCTGCCCGTCTGGATGCTGGTCGTCGGCGCCATGGTCACCGGCGGGACCGGTGCGCTGGAGGGCCTCTACCCCACGGCGGCCGAACGGGCCGACATCGCCGCCGCGATGAACGCCAACAGCTCGATGCGCTCCCTGGTCGGACCCGTCTTCGGGGACACCGTCGGCGCGCTGGCCGCCTGGCGCTTCGGTGTCTTCGCCGCCGTCCTGGCCGCCTCGATGAGCCTGGTCGTGGTGGTGCGGCACACCCGCGAGGAGGAGGAGACGGGGCGTCAGGAGATGCTCTCCTCCGGCATGCTGGGGCGCCGCGCACCGCTCACGGCCGCGCTCGCGACCGCCCTGCTCGGCAACGCGCTGCTCGGGCTGGTCGTCACGGCGGCCCTCGCCGGCCAGGGCCTCGCCGGGGCGCTCGCCCTCGGCGGGGCCGTCGCCGGGGCGGGCGCGGTCTTCGCCGCCCTGGCCGCCGTCGCCGCCCAGGTCACCGAGAGCGCCCGCCTCGCCAAGGGCGCCACGGCCGGAGCACTCGGCGCGGCCTTCGTGCTGCGGGCCGCGGGCGACGCGGGGGAGGCCGACGGCAGCGCCGCGGCCACCTGGCTCTCGCCGCTGGGCTGGACCGAGAACGTGCGCGCCTTCGGCACCGGGGGAGAGCGCTGGTGGGTGCTGGCGGTCTTCGCCGCCGTCACGGCGCTCCTGGTGGCCGCCGCCTACGCGCTGACCTCCCGGCGGGACGTCGGCATGAGCTTCCTGGCCTCCCGCCCCGGCCCCGCGAACGGGCGGATCGGGGGCGCGGGCGGACTCGCCTGGCGCCTCCAGCGCGGGTCGCTGCTGGGCTGGTCGGTCGGCTTCCTCGCGGCCGGAGTCGTCTTCGGCGGCATGGTGGACGGGGCCGCGGAACTCGTCGGCGACAACGAGCAGGCCCGCGCGGTCTTCGAGCGGATGGGCGGCCAGGCCCGGCTGACCGAGGCCTTCCTCTCCGCCATGTGCGGCCTGTTCGGGCTGGTGGCCGGGTTGTACGTGACGGGCTCGGTGCTGCGGCTGCACGGGGAGGAGTCCTCCCAGCGGGCCGAGCCGATGCTCGCCGCCGCACTCGGCCGGATGCGCTGGGCTGCCGGGCACCTGGTGATCGCCTTCGGCGGCTCCGCGCTGATCCTGCTCCTGGCGGCGGGCGGGCTGTGGCTCGGGCACGGGAAGGACGGCGGGGCCGTCCTGGGGGCCTGCCTGGTGCAGCTCCCCGCCGTCCTCGCGGTCGGCGGCCTCGCCGTGCTGCTCTACGGGGTGTCGCCCCAGGCGGCCTCCGCCGCCTGGGGGGTCGCCGGGCTGGTCCTGGCCCTGGGGTGGATCGGCCCGGCCCTCGACCTGCCGCAACCGGTGCTGGACCTCTCCCCGTTCGCCCATCTGCCGAGGCTGCCCGGCACACCGATGGACTGGACGCCCGTGTGGGTGCTGACCGCGCTGGCGGCGGCGCTCACGGCGGCCGGACTGGTACGGCTGCGCAGGCGGGACCTGGCGGGGTGAGCCGGTGCCGGGCCGCCCCGTCCCGTGGGGTGCGGGCGGCCCGGCACGCGGGCCGCGTGGGGGGCTCGGGCCGGTGCGCCCTACGCCGCCCCCGCGGGGCCGCGACGGTCCTCGACATGGACGACGCCCAGTTCGGTGCCGTCCCGGTGGCGCTTGGAGCGCCCGCAGAGCCCGACGTCGACGTGCTCCTGACCGCCGGGCTCGCCGGGCGCGACGTAGGTGAGGACATCCCGGTGGTGGCCGGTGACCACCCAGCCGTCGGCGTCCCTGACGTCGATCACCCCGAAGTCTCCCGCGGCGGAGCCCCCACGCACCGGGCCGAACGCGCCGAGGATCCCGGTGGCCTGCTCCGCGAGGTCCCCCTCGGGCGACCCGGTGAGCACCACGCAGGTGCCGTGCTCGAAGAGCACCCAGGACGTGCCGGGGCCGGTGAGGAGGCGGCGCCAGACGCTGACGAGCGACTCGGTGTCCATGGCGGTCATCCTGCCGCAGCGCGGATCCCGGCCGGTCGGCCGGGGCCGTTCCCCCGCGGTCTCCGGTGCCATGGCGGGAGCGAGCCGCCCCGGCGCGGCGGCGCCCCGCGCACGGCTCCCTCAGATCCGCCTGCGTCCCGCCCCTTCGGCGGCGTCCGCCCTGGCCAGGAACGCCTCCAGGACCTGCCGGTAGCGGTCCGGCTCCTCGACCGAGGGCAGATGGGCGCTCTCCTCGAAGACCACCCACTCGGCGCCGCGGATGCGCTCGGCGATCCGGCCGACCATGGCAGGAGTCGTCGCGTCGTGGAGTCCCGAGGTGACGAGCACCGGCAGGTCCAGCTCACCGAGGCGGGAGGTGACGTCCCAGTCCTTGAGGTTGCCGGTGATGTTCCACTCGGCGCCCCACATGGCCTCGTACAGGACCTCGTTCCACTGCGTGAAGGAGCGCACGACGTGCTCGGGCCAGGGTTCCAGCCGACAGAGCCAGCGCCGGTAGAACTCCAGGGTGGCTTCCTGGTACTCGGGGTCCCCGGTGGTGCCGTCGGCCTCGTGCCGGTCGATGACGTCCTGCACCTCGGAGGGAAGCGACTCCTTGAGCCGCCGCGCCTCGGCCTGGTAGTCGGGTGCGCTCGCCAGCGGACCGGCGAGGACGAGGCCGGTCAGTCCGGGAGGCTGCCCGAGCGCGTATTCCAGCGCCACCTGGCTGCCCCAGGAGTGACCGAGCACGTGCGCCCGGTCGAGCCCGAGTGCTTCCCTCACCGCTGCGACCTCGTCGACGAAGGTCTCCATGACCCGGAGTGCCGGGTCGTCCGGGTGGTCGGACCGGCCGCAGCCGAGCTGGTCGTAGAAGACGACCGGGCGGCCGTGCTCGTCGGCCAGTCCGGCGAGGTCCTGCAGGTAGTCGTGCGGGCAGCCCGGCCCGCCGTTGATCACGAGCAGCGGGATCCTCCCGCCGGAGCCGGGCAGGCCCACGCATCGGTACCAGGTTCGGTGCCCACGGAAGCGAACGGTTCCCTCGGTCACGGCCACGACGTGCCTCCCAGGTGACGGCTGCGCGTTCCATCGTGGCGGTGTCCGGACCGGGGCGCCCCCCGGCATGCCGGTCCTTCCCGGTGAAGAAGTGGCGGGCGGCCCCTGCGCCGTACGCCGAGGCGACGCATCCGCCCGGACCGGGGAGGCTGCCCGCGCGACCACCGGCGCGGCTTCCCGACGGTCCGACACCGGTCACCGGGCGCCCCACCGGGCCCGGGACCCGTCCCGCGCCCCCGCGGGGAAGGGCGACGGAGCATCAGCCCCGCCACCGGACCGGGAACCCGGCACCGGCCGTCCCGCGTCCTCAGCAGCATGGACACTCCCGCGCGCACCGGACCCGCCGGCCGCCCCGCCACCTCCGCCCGCACCGGCTGCGTCGGCCTGCTCCTCGCCTTCGCGGGCAGCGCGGTCGCGCTGCTCGCCTGGGCGCCGCTGGCCCGGGTGAACATCCACGGCGGTCTCGAGAGCGAGCACCGGGACCTGAGCGTGCTCTACCTGGACCTGCCCCTGATCGCGCTCGGGGGCGCCCTGGTCCCGCTCGCCGTCTGGCTGCTGGCGCTGCGCGTCGGGCGCCGGCCGCTGCTCGCCGCCGTCGCGGCCGCCGGGGCGCTGGCGCTGGGCGTGTGGGGGCTGACCAGCTGGTGGGAGCCCTACCAGCGACCGGAGTTCGCCACCGTCGAGAGCGGCGGCTGACCGCAGCAGGACGTCCCGCGCCAGCCACCCGGTGCGGGGCCCTCGGAACTCCACCCGGCGCGGGGCCCTCAGAACTCCACCCGCAGCTCCCCCAGCCCCCGGATCACGAACCCCGGCTTCCACTCCGGCTCCGCCACCAGGCGCAGGGCCGGGGCCCGGTGCAGCAGCTCGCCGAAGGAGGCCGCCAGCTCCAGCCGCGCCAGGGGCGCGCCCAGGCAGTAGTGGACCCCGGCGCCGAAGCTGATGTGCGGGTTGTCCGCGCGCGCCAGGTCCAGTTCGTCGGGGCGCTCGAAGCGCGCCCCGTCGCGGTTGGCGGAGCCGAAAAGCAGGGCCAGCTCCGCCCCGCGCGGGATCACCGTCCCGTCGATCTCGATGTCGTCGAGCACCCAGCGCTCGAACAGCTGGAGCGGGGTGTCGTAGCGCATCAGCTCCTCCAGGGCCGCGGGCAGCAGCGCGGGGTCCGCCCGCAGGGCCTCCTGCGCTCCGGGATGCCGCAGCAGCGTCCACCAGCCGTTCGCCGTGGTGTTGACGGTCGCCTCGTGGCCCGCGTTCAGCAGCAGCACGCAGGTGGAGACCATCTCCTGGGCGCTGAGCCGGTCGCCCTCGTCGTGGGCGGCGATCAGGGCGCTGATCAGGTCCTCGCCGGGGTCCTCTCGGCGGTGCGCGATCAGCTCCCGGAGGTAGTCGCCGAACTCCACCGACGCCCGCACCGCGCGGGCGGCGGTCTCCTCGGAGGGGTTCAGCTCGTACATCCCGCAGATGTCGGCGGACCAGGGGCGCAGCAGGCCCCGGTCGGCGGCGGGGATGCCGAGCATCTCCGCGATCACGGCGACCGGCAGCGGCTCGGCGAGCTGCGCCACCAGGTCGCCCCCGCCCTCGCGCCGCAGCTCCCCGACGAGCCCGGCGGCCAGCCGCCGCACGACGGGCTCCAGCCGCTGCACGGTCCGCGGGGTGAACGCCTTGGTCACCAGGCGGCGGATGCGGGTGTGGTCCGGGGCCTCCAGGTCGAGCAGCCCGTGGTCGTTGAGGGTGTGGAAGGGCTCGTGGGCGGGCGGCGGCGCAGGGCGCCCGAACTCCTCGTGGGTGAAGCGGTGCAGGTAGGTGCGGCCGAGGCGCCGGTCGCGCAGCAGCGCCGAGACGTCCGCGTGGTGCGGGACGAGGTACTGCCGCGTCGGTGCGTACCAGTGGACCCGGCCGAGCGCCCGGAGCTCCGCGAAGGCGGGGTAGGGGTCGGCGGCGAAGTCCGCGTCCGCCGGGCGGAACAGCCGCGCGACGGGGTCGGGACCTGCGGGGGGCTCGGCCGGGGCGTGGGACGGGAGGCCTGACGGGGGGCCGGACGGGGGGCCGGGGGCGTGGGCACGGGCGTTCATGACGGGACGCTAGCGCCGCCGGTGCCGTGACCGGAAGAGCCGGCACCGGCTCGGGGGCGTGCGGGGAAGCACCCCGCGGCTCCCCCGCACGTTTTCAGGACGGGGTGACCAGCCTCGCCTCGTAGGCGAAGACGGCCGCCTGGGTCCGGTCGCGCAGCCCCAGCTTCACCAGCACCCGGCTCACATGGGTCTTGATGGTGGACTCGGCCACCACGAGGTGCGCGGCGATCTCGGCGTTGGACAGGCCCTGGGCGATCAGCACCAGGACCTCCGTCTCCCGTTCCGTCAGGTCGCCGATCTGCGTCAGCGCCGCCGGGCGGGGCACCTCCGCGAGCCGGGAGAACTCGGTGATCAGCCGCCGGGTGACCGTCGGCGCCAGCAGTGCCTCCCCCTGCGCGACCACCCGCACCCCCTCGGCGAGCTGCCGGGCGGAGGCGTCCTTGAGCAGGAAGCCCGAGGCCCCGGCCCGCAGCGCCTGGTACACGTACTCGTCCAGGTCGAAGGTGGTCAGGACCAGGACCTTCGCCGCGCCGTCCGCGGCGGTGATCTCGCGGGTGGCCTCGATGCCGTTCATCTCGGGCATCCGGATGTCCATCAGCACCACGTCCGGGGCGAGTTCGGCGACCCTGCCGATCGCCTCGCGGCCGTTGACGGCCTCGCCGACCACCTCGATGTCCGGCATGGCGTTCAGCAGCACCGAGAAGCCCTCGCGGACCATGGCCTGGTCGTCGACGATGAGGACGCGGATGGTCACGAGCCCTCCCCGGGTGCGGTCGCGGGGGCGACGGGGACGGGGACGAAGGCGGTGACCTCGTACCCGCCCTCCTCGGTCGGTGCCGCGGTCAGCTCGCCGTTCAGCATGCCGACCCGCTCGCGCATGCCGGTGATCCCGTGCCCCGAGCCGCCGGTCATCGCCGGGCGGGCCGCGGCGGCGGTCGCGGGCGCTCCCTGGGGGGCGGTGTTCACGACGCGCAGCCCGAGCCCCCCGAGCACATACGCGATCTCGACCGTGGCCCGCGAACCCGGGGCGTGGCGCAGGGCGTTGCTGAGGGCCTCCTGGATGATCCGGTACGCCGACAGCTCCACGCCCGGGGGCAGCTCGCGCACCGCTCCGGTGACCGTCTTCTCCGTCTCCAGTCCCGCCTCCCGGACGTTGGCGAGGAGGGCGTCGAGGTCGCGCAGCACGGGCTGCGGTGCGTCGGGGGCCTCGTAGTCCTCCGCACGGACCACGCCGAGGATGCGGCGCAGCTCCGTCAGTGCGGCGACGGCGTTCTCACGGATGGTCGCGAAGGCCTGCGCCAGCTCCGGCGGCGGGTCCTCGACCCGGTAGGGGGCGGCCTCGGCCTGGATGGCGACGACCGACATGTGGTGGGCCACCACATCGTGGAGTTCCCTGGCGATGGTGGTGCGCTCCTCCAGCAGGGTGCGCCGGTCCCGCTCGACGGCGGTGACGGTCTGCTGGGCGGCGACCTCCTGCTTGGCGGTGCGGCGGACGAGGACCATGCTCACCAGGAGCAGGGAGACGGCCGAGCAGAAGGCCATGGCCGGACCCAGGGAGGCGTAACCGCCGGCCAGCAGGGTGCCGGCGAGGGCCGCGTACACCGAGGTGAGGACCCACATCCAGGCCGCCGTCCGGGGCCGGGTCCGCGCGGCGACCACCGTCATCACCACGAGGTGGGACAGGAACCCGGACGGTCCCCAGGGCCAGTCGCCACCACCGGCCAGGGCCGTGACGAACGGGGTGCTCAGGATCGACACCCACCAGGCGCCGACCGGCCGGATCAGCGTCATCGCCACCGCTCCGGCCGGGACCAGGCCGACCAGCAGCATGCCGAGGCCGCCGCCCTCGTCGAGGGCGAGCATCAGGGAGACGAAGGCGAGGAACAGCACGAGGGCGTGCGGCAGCCACACGGCCCCCCGCCGTATCCGCGCGCCGGGCAGGCGGCGCACCACCGGGCCGTCGGGTGACAGGGGTGGCAGGGGCCGGTAGGCGAAGGGGTCGAGGAGCAGGTCCTGGCGGAGGCCCCCGACCAGGCCCTGGGCCATGGCGTACTCGGGGCTGCGGGTCTTCTGGGTCACGCGTCGACGGTATGCGCACGGGCGGGGAAGGTCGTCCCCTTGGGTGCGGATCCCGGCGCCTCCGCCCTGAGTACTACAGGGCGTCCCGTCGACCCGAGTACTACAGGGCGTCCCGTCGACCCGAGTACTACAGGGCGTCCCGTTGGACCGGACTCCGGTGAGGGGACCGGACGGCCGCCCCGCCGCCGCCCCGCCGGGCCCCCGCGCGGGACCGCGGCGGCCGGGCTCACCACGCCAGCTGGGCGATCTCCTCCGCGACCACGGCGCAGGCGTCGGAGGCGGGGTCGATCAGCGGGAAGTGCCCGACCTCCTCCAGCAGGGTCAGCCCCACCGTCTCCCCCGAGCGCGCCGCGGCCTCGACGAAGGACTCGCCGACGGCCTGGGGGACGACGATGTCGCGGCGGCCCTGCACCACGACCGTGGCGATGCCGGTGGGGAGCAGCAGGGCCGGGTCCGCGTGGGCAGCCCGCTCCTCGTACGCCTCCTCCGGGCCGAGCAGCTGGCCGACCGCGCCGCCGCACACGTCGAGTCCGGCCGCCGCGGAGAGGTCGGCGATCGGGGCGAGCGCGACGACACCGCGCAGCGGCGGGGCGGCGGGCAGCCGCCAGGGCGAGCCCTCCGGCAGGACGTGGCGGGCGGCCGCCCAGAGGGCGAGGTGCCCGCCCGCCGAGTGCCCGGTGAGCACCGTGCGCCGGGCGTCGGCCTGGGGAAGCGCCTTCGCGGCCAGCTCGGGGAGGGCGTCCAGTGCGGCGGCCACGTCGTCGAAGGTGTCGGGCCACCGGCCCGCCACCGGGGCCTCGCCGCGCTGCCCGGGGATCTCGCGCCCGCGGCGGTACTCGACGTTCGCCACGGCGAGTCCGCGGCGGGCCAGGAAGTCCGCGAACGGGGTGACATGGCCCCGGTCGTAGGGCGCCCGCCACGCACCGCCGTGGAGGAGCACCACGAGAGGCGCGTCGGCCCGGCCGCCGTACGGCGCGTAGAAGTCGACGACCTGGTCCGGATGGTCGCCGTACGGCAGCGAGGCGCCGGGGTGGACGGCGGGATGGGAGAACGCCGAGGCTTCCTCGGCGGCGTCCTGGGCGACGGGGTCACGCATGCGCTGCTCCAACAGTCCCGCGGGGATGGCGTATTCGACCTTGATCAGCCCGGACGGTACCAGCCCCGGAGCGGGCCCGAGGCGGGGCCGCGGGCCGGGCGCCCGCCGGCGGCGGGGGGGGCCGGGCCCCCCGCCCCCCCCCCCCCCCCGGGGGCCGCGGGCCCCCCCCCCCCCCCCGCCCCCCCCCCCCCCCCCCGGGGGGGGCCCCCCCCGGGGGGGGAAACCCCGAAAAAGGC